>CAXSHL010000005.1:6356-94291 GCA_964237315.1 uncultured Nocardioidaceae bacterium | reverse complement strand
GTGCCGGTCCCCTGGGGCCCGGGGTTCAGCCGGGCGGTCCTGCGACGGCTCACTGCTGAGAAGGACGCGGTCACGGTCCTCCCCGCCCTGATCGTGCCGCTGGCCACCGGCCTGGACCCGCGCACGCGGCCGGCCCTCGACGCCTGGGCCGCCACGCTCGAGCCCGACGTCCGGCGCCGCGTGATTCCGATCAGCCAGTTCTTCGTCCTGTTGCCCGAGATCCAGGAGTCCTTCTCATGACCGAGCCCAGCCCCGACGCGGCCGGCCCTTCAGCCGGCGGCTCAGCAGCCAGCTCAGCCGCGCTGCTGCGTGCGCACGCCGAGGACGAGTACGCCTCGGAGCTCCTCGCCCTCGCGGCCGCGGACGACCGCCCGCGGCCGCCGCAGTGGCGGCTGTCCCCGTGGGCGGTGACCACCTACCTCCTCGGTGGCAGCCTCCCGGACGGCACCACCATCACCCCGAAGTACCTCGGCTCGCGTCGACTCATGGAGATCGCGGTCGCCTCGCTGGTGACGGACCGGGCGCTGCTGCTGCTCGGCGTGCCCGGCACCGCCAAGACCTGGGTCAGTGAGCACCTCGCCGCCGCGATCAGCGGTGACTCGACCCTCGTCGTCCAGGGCACCTCCGGGACCCCGGAGGAGTCGCTGCGCTACGGCTGGAACTACGCACGGCTGCTGGCCGAGGGCCCGACCCGCGACGCCGTCGTCCCCAGCCCGGTGATGCGCGCCATGGAGCGGGGAGCGATCGTCCGCATCGAGGAGCTGACCCGCATCCCCGCCGACGTGCAGGACGCGCTGATCTCCATCCTCTCGGAGAAGACGCTGCCGATCCCCGAGCAGGACGGCGAGGTGCAGGCGCTGCAGGGGTTCAACGTCATCGCCACCGCCAACAACCGCGACAAGGGTGTCAACGACCTCTCCTCGGCACTGCGCCGGCGGTTCAGCACCGTGGTGCTGCCCCTGCCGGACACCCTCGAGCAGGAGGTGGAGATCGTCCGCAGCCGGGTGGCCTCCATCGGCCGCTCGCTGCAGCTGCCGCCAGAGATCGAGGCCCTCTCGGAGATCGAGCGCGTCGTGACGATCTTCCGCGAGCTGCGATCGGGCACCACGCTCAACCAGCGGACCACCGTGAAGTCGCCCAGCGCCACCCTGTCGACGGCCGAGGCGATCTCGGTGATGACCAACGGCGTCGCGCTCGCCGCCCACTTCGGCGACGGAGTGATCCGCGCCGCTGACGTCGCCGCCTCCCTGACCGGGGCGATCGTGAAGGACCCCGTCCAGGACCGCATCGTGTGGCAGGAGTACCTCGAGACCGTGGTCAAGGACCGGCGCGAGTGGAGCGACCTCTACCGTGCCTGCCGGGAGCTCGGCTGACCCGTGACCACCTTCGACGTCCTCGGCATCCGCCACCACGGCCCCGGCTCGGCCCGTTCCGTGGCGCACGCGCTCGCCGAGCTCGACCCCGACCTGGTGGTGATCGAGGGTGCGCCGGAGCTCGACGCTCTGCTGCCGCTGGCCGGCCACCCCGATCTGGTGCCGCCGGTGGCCGGGCTGGTCTACGCCGTCGACACACCTCGCCGCGCCGCCTTCTACCCCCTGGCGGCGTTCTCCCCGGAGTGGGTCGCGATGCGCTGGGCCCTCCGGCGAGGCATCGAGGTGCGGTTCGCCGACCTGCCCGCGGTCCACACCCTCGCCGAGCCGCCCGACAGCCCTCCGTCGGAGGAGGCCGTCGAGCCCGACCGAGCCGTCGCCGGCGTACCCACCCATCCCCCGGACGCCATCGGCATCCTCGCCCGCGCCGCCGGGTACGACGATCCGGAGCGGTGGTGGGAGGACGCCGTCGAGCATCGCGACACCTCGTCCCTCGACCGGTTCGCCATGATCCGCGACGCGATGGCCGAGGTCCGCCACCAGGACGCCTTCGCCGACCATGACCATGACCACGACTGGGAGAACCAGCGTCGTGAGGCGGCCATGCGCCGGGTGCTCCGGGCCGCGATCAAGGAGGGTCGCCATCGGGTCGCCGTCGTCTGCGGCGCCTACCACGCGCCCGTGCTGCACCCAGACGCGTTCCCGCCGGTCAGCCACGACAACCGGCTGCTGGCGAAGCTGCCCCGCACGAAGGTCGCCGCGACCTGGGCCCCGTGGACCAGCGACCGCCTCGCGGTGGCCAGCGGGTACGGCGCGGGAGTGACCTCCCCCGGCTGGTACCAGCATCTCTTCCTCACCTGGGAGGAGCAGGACCGACAGCCCGAGGACCACCGGGACCTCGTCGTCGCGGGCTGGCTCACCCGGGTCGCCCGCGCGCTGCGGGACGAGGGGCTGGACGCAGCGCCGGCCACCGTCGTGGAGGCCACCCGGGTTGCCGAGGCGCTCGCCGCCGTCCGCGACCGGCCCTCGGTGGGGCTCAGCGAGCTGACCGACGCGACCCAGTCGGTCCTGTGCGAGGGCTCCGCACTCCCCCTGCAGCTCGTGCACCGCACGCTCGTCGTCGGTGAGAGCCTCGGCCGCGTACCGGAGGGCACGCCGATGGTGCCCCTGGCCCGCGACCTCGACCGGCTGCAGCGCTCACTGCGGCTCAAGCCGTCCGCCACCGAGAGCTCGATCGTCCTGGACCTCCGCAAGGAGTCCCAGCGCGGCAGGTCGACGCTGCTCCACCGACTCCGGCTGCTCGATATCCCCTGGGGCACACCGGTCGACGCCGGGCGCACCACCGGCACCTTCAAGGAGGGCTGGACGCTGCGGTGGCGACCCGAGCTCGCGGTGTCGCTCGTCGAAGCGGGCCTCTACGGCACCACCGTGCTGAGCGCCGCCACCGCGCTGGTCGCCGAGCGGGCCCGCGGCGCCGACGACCTCAGCGCACTCGGCGCCCTGGTGGAGCAGTGCTTCCTGGCCGAGCTGCCCGAGGCGCTCGCCGACGTGATCACCGCCCTGGCCGTCCAGACCGCACGCCAGCAGGACGTGGTCGCACTGCTCGAGGCCATCGAGCCGCTGGCTCGCACCCGGCGCTACGGGGACGTGCGCGAGGCCGACACCTCCCTGGTCGCCGAGGTCCTCGACACCGTCGTGATCCGCGCCGCGGTGGATCTCCGCCCGGGCTGCGCCTCCCTCGACGAGGACGCCGCTGCTCGGATGCGCACCGCCATCGACTCTGCCGATCGGGGCATCAGCCTCATCGAGGCCGAGCCGGACCTCTGGCGCGAGGCGCTGCTCGCGATCGCGGCCGACGACGTGGTCCACGGGCTCGTCTCCGGACGCGTGAACCGGATCCTGCTCGACTCCGGCGCCCTCACCACCGAGGACGTGGCCCGCCGGCTCAGCCGCCGGCTCTCGGTGGGCACCCTGCCGAGCGTCGGTGCGGCCTGGCTGGACGGCTTCCTCGAGGGTGACGCCGTGCTGCTCCTCCACGACGCCGAGCTGCTGGGGATCATCGACGGCTGGGTCGCGGACGTCGAGGAGTCCACCTTCGAGGACCTGCTGCCGCTGCTCCGCCGTACCTTCTCCCGCTTCGAGCCCGCCGAACGCCGCCAGCTGGGCACCCGGTTGAAGAACCGCGACGCGAACCCGCCCGGGGCTCACACCGACGACCTCGACCGCGACCTGGAATTGCACCTGGACTGGGACCGCGCCAAGCCGGCCCTACGGCGGATGGCCGAGCTGCTCGGACTGGACGTGCCGTGAGCGACGATCCTCCGCACGAGGCGACCCGCGACCGGCTCACCCGCTGGCGGCTGGTCCTCGGCGGCGAGGAGGCCGACGGGATCGGCGCCACGCTGGCTGCGGACGACACAGCACGGGACCAGGCACTGCGCGAGCTGTACGACGGGTCGCGGCGCGCCGGGATGGGCCGCTCCGCGCCGCGGGTGGCCCGCTGGCTCGGAGACATCCGCAGCTACTTCCCGTCCTCGGTCGTCCAGATGATGCAGGCCGATGCGATGGACCGGCTCGGACTGCACCAGCTCCTCCTCGAGCCGGAGCTGATGGAGGCCGTCCAACCCGACATCGGCATGGTCTCGACACTGATCGGGCTCAACCAGGTGATCCCTCAGCACAGCCGGGCCTCTGCCCGCGCCGTGGTCAGGGCGGTCACCGACGAGCTGGAGGAGCGACTGCGCGCCCGCACCGTGCAGAGCGTCACCGGCGCCCTCAGCCGCGCCGCGCGCACCCGCCGCCCCCGGCACTCCGACATCGACTGGCGCCGCACGATCGCCGCCAACCTCAAGCACTACCAACCCGACTACGGAACGGTCATCCCCGAGCGGCTGCTCGGGTTCGCCCGACGCACCACTCAGGTCGAGCGGCAGATCATCCTCTGCATCGACCAGTCCGGCTCGATGGCGGAGTCGATCGTCTACTCGAGCGTCTTCGGAGCCGTGCTGGCCTCGCTCCGATCCGTCGCCACCCGCCTGGTGGTGTTTGACACCCAGGTCGTCGACCTCACCGAGGAACTCGACGACCCGGTCGACGTGCTGTTCGGTGTCCAGCTCGGCGGCGGCACCGACATCAACCGCGCCATCGCCTACTGCCAGGGACTCATCGAGCAGCCGGCCGACACGGTCCTGGTGCTGATCAGCGACCTCTACGAGGGCGGCATCGCGCAGGAGATGCTCCGCCGGGCTGCCGAGATCGTGGGCTCCGGAGCCACCATGATCGCGCTGCTCGCCCTCAGCGACTCCGGCGCACCGTCGTACGACGCCGACCACGCAGCCGCCCTGGCGGACATCGGCGTCCCCGCCTTCGCCTGCACGCCGGACCTGTTCCCGGACCTGATGGCCGCAGCCATCGAGCGACGCGACATCTCCCAGTGGGCTGCGGACCACCAGGTCGTCACCGCGCACCAGGTGACGGACTCCTAGCGCGGCGAGCTGCCGTGCGGACCCGCGTGCGGCGAGGACGGGTAGCCTGCGAGGCTTTACCGTGATGCGTCGTACGCGGTAACGTCCTTGTAACACGCAAGCGATCCGCGAGGCGGAGGTGGGCGATGGTGTTCCTGTGGTCGTGCTCCGGCCGCCGGGTGCACACCGCCCTGCGACGCTGGATGTGGTGCGCCCTGCGTGATCTCGCCATCGTCGGCGCCTCCTTCTACGGCAACGCCGACCTTCTGACCGCCATCCGGAACGAAGCACACGGGTCGACGAACCGGGCGACGGAGGCGCGAGCAGTCGCCCGGGAGGCTGCCGAGGGCATCGCCGAGATCGAGGACTACCTCGTGGCGCAGTGCCACGGCCCGAGCCAGACCCCACCTCGCTCGGCTTCTCGACCAAGACGGCCCCAGCGACCCACCGACACCACCTGATCGATCGGTCGAGCCCGAGACGTGACGTGGTAGCGAGCGACGCGGTCCCGACTCCACCCGACGACGGGCTGGACCGACGCCGGATGAACCTGGTGTTCGCCACCGTGGTGGGCGGGATGCTGCTCGCGGCGCTCGACCAGACGATCGTGTCGACCGCGCTGCCGACGATCGTCGGTGACCTGGGAGGCGCCAGCCACCTGTCCTGGGTGGTGTCGGCCTACCTGCTCACCGACACGGTGGCGACCGTGCTGGCGGGCAAGTTCGGCGACCTGTTCGGGCGCAAGCTGGTCTTCCAGATCTCCGCGGCGACCTTCGTGGTGGCCTCGGGAGCGTGCGGTCTCGCCCAGGACATGACGTGGCTGATCGCCTGGCGGGCCGTCCAGGGCTTCGGGGCCGGCGGCCTCGCGGTCACCGCGACCGCTGTGATCGGCGACGTGATCCCGCTGCGTGAGCGGGGCAAGTACCAAGGCGCGTTGGGCGCCGTGTTCGGGGTCACCACCGTGCTCGGCCCCCTGCTCGGTGGCCTCTTCACCGACCACCTGTCCTGGCGGTGGGCGTTCTACATCAACCTGCCGATCGGAGTCGCGGTCGTGGCCCTGGCCGCGGTGACCATGCCGCGCATCCAGGCCGCCGGCAGGCACGTGATCGACTACCTCGGCGTCGCCTTCGTCACGGTCGGAGCCGGCTGCCTGACGTTGGCGGTCTCGTGGGGTGGCACCGAGTACGCCTGGGGGTCCCCGACGATCGTGGGCCTCTTCGTGGTCTCGGTCCTGACGCTGGCGCTGTTCGTGTGGGCCGAGGCCCGTGCCACCGACCCGATCCTGCCGCTGCGACTGTTCCGATCCTCGGTGTTCACGATCTCGGTGGTGCTGGCGTTCATCGTGGGCTTCGCGATGCTCGGGGCCATGACGTTCCTGCCGACGTACCTGCAGTACGTCGACGGGGTGTCGGCGACCGAGTCCGGCCTCCAGACGCTCCCGCTGGTCGTGGGCCTGCTGACCACCTCCATCGCCGCCGGAACCGTGATCGGCAGGACGGGCCAGTACCGGTGGTTCCCGATCGTCGGCGGCCTGCTGATGACTGTCGGCCTGTGGCTGCTGTCCACCATGGACGCCTCGACCCCGTGGGCCTTGCGGGCGACGTACATGCTCGTGCTGGGAGCCGGCATCGGCTCCAGCATGCAGGTGCTGACGATCATCGTTCAGAACACCGCCGCCTACCGGGACCTCGGGGTCGCGACCTCCGGGGTGACCTTCTTCCGCACCCTGGGCAGCTCGTTCGGAGCGTCGATCTTCGGGACGATCTACGCCAACGTCCTCAGCGGCCGGCTGCCCGCGGCGTACGCGCAGTCACCGGAGGTGGACCCCACCCGCACGACCACCCCCGAGGCTCTGCACCGCTATCCGCCCAGCTCGATCGTGCACATCGTGGACGCCTACGCGAGCTCGCTCCACGTCGTGTTCCTGTCGGCCGCGCCGGTGGCGGCGGCCGCGTTCGTGCTCGCCTGGTTCCTCAAGGAGGTGCCCCTCCGCGGCAGCAGCCGTGCCGGCGCAGCCGACGTCGGGGACGGTTTCGGGATGCCGGAGGACAGCGACCGCGTACGACGCCTCGAGCTCGCGATCGGGCGGCTCCGCGGGACCGCCACGCGCGACGACCTGGCCGTCCTCTGGAGACAGGCAGGATCCGAGCTGGCGCTCGCAGACGCCTGGTGCCTGGCCCAGGTCCACGTCCGCTCCCGGCTCACCGGTCCTCCGAGGCTCGAGGACATCGCCCGCCGGTCGCGGGTGCCGGCGGAGGTGCTGGCTCCCGCCTTCGCGGCCGCGCTGCGGCGTGGCTACCTGCTCGACGAGCACAACCACCTGCGGCTGACCGAGCTGGGCGAGCAGCAGATCGGGCTGCTCGTCGCGGCCCGCCGGAGGTGGCTGGCTCGCGAGCTCGGCGACTGGGGAGCGGAGGACGACGCCCTCCTCAGCGAGGCCCTCGACAACCTGGCCCGCCGCATGCTCGACGAGGGTGCAGACGTCGAGGTGTCGGCGCGCTGAGCCGGCGACGACGCCTCCCGCTCGGTGCTGAGCCGAACGGCGGCGACCTGCTGCGACGTGGGGGCGCGGGAAGGCGCCCCTCACCTCACCGGGAACGGGCGTTCTCCCGCGCGGCCTCGAGCAGCGGTGCCACGGCGTCGCCCGCGGTGTCGAAGCCGGCCCCGTGAGTGGCGCCTGCGCGGTGCCGGTGGTCTATCCCGGCGGCGATGACCGCGAGCTTGAAGTAGCCGAGCGCGAGATGACGATCCCAGGCGGTGAGCTCGACACCTCCGGCCGCCTCGTACTCGGTCGCGAGCTGGGTGGGCGCCGGCAGCCGGTCACTGGTCCAGGCGCTCGGTGAGCCGAGCACCAGGTCGAGGGCAGGGTGCCGGTAGACGCACATCAGCGCCACGTCGGCCACCGGGTCGCCGATCGTCGAGAGCTCCCAGTCGACCACCGCGGCCACCCGGATCGGGTCGTCGAGGCGCAAGATGGTGTTGTCGATGCGGAAGTCGCCGTGCACGACACCCACCGCGCGCTGATCGGGCACGTGGGCCTCCAGCAGCTGCGCCGTCTCGGTCGCGAGCGCCTTCAGCGCGGGGTCGCCGACGATCTCCCACTGGGATGCCCACCGCCGGAGCTGGCGGCCGAAGTAGCCGTCGGGCCGCCCGAAGCGTTCCAGGCCGGCAGCCACGTGATCGACCGCATGCAGCTCGGCCAGCACCTCCACGAGCCGGTCGACGCACTGGCCGACGGCGACGTCGTCGAGCAGGTCGAGATCGGCGCGGGTCTGGACCGTCGTGCCGTCCATGAACTCGGCGACGACGAACGGGCCTCCGATCACGTCCTCGTCCTCGCACAGCACGACAGCCCGTGGCACCGGGACACCCGCCGCGCCGAGCGCGCTGGTGACGCGGAACTCCCGTGCCACGTCGTGGGCCGAGGGGGTGCGGCCGGCCCGGGGTGGGGTGCGCAGCACCCAGCGCGACACACCGTCGCTCAGCCGGAAGGTCAGGTTCGAGCGTCCGCCGGCGATCAGGGAGGCGTCGAGCGGCCCCACCACGTCGGCACCGGCGCCGGTCAGGAGGTCGGCGACGGCCGCCAGCTCCTGCGAGGTGAGCTCAGCCATGGTCCACCGCGCACATGTCGACATCGGTCACGACGGGCTCCCTCCGGGTGTCGTCGGACATCTGCTCATCCGACGTACGGCGGGACGCGTCGCAGCTCCTCGCGCGCGATGGAGCGGCGGTGCACCGCATCCGGCCCGTCGACGATCCGCAGCACGCGCGCCCACGCGTAGAAGTACGCCAGCGGGACGTCGTTGCTGACCCCCATGCCACCGAACACCTCGATCGCCCGGTCGATGACGCGGGTGGCCATCGCCGGCGCGGCGACCTTGATGCCGGCGATCTCGGTGCGAGCGCCCTTGGCGCCGTACTGGTCGATGAGCCACGCGGTCTTGTAGACGTAGAGCCGGGCCTGGTCGATCTCGATGCGGGACTGGGCGATCAGGTCACGGACCACCCCCTGGTCGGAGAGCTGCTTGCCGAAGGCGACCCGGGACTTGGCCCGGTCGACCATCAGCGCGAGCGCTCGCTCCGCCATGCCGATGGCCCGCATCGCGTGGTGGATCCGTCCGGGACCCAGACGGGCCTGGGCGATGACGAAGCCGTCGCCCTCGCCCGCCAGGAGGTTGCTCACCGGGACCCGCACGTCGTGGAACGCCAGCTCGGCGTGGCCGTGCTGGTCCTGATAGCCGAAGATCGGCAGGTGCCGGACCACTTCGACCCCCGGGGTGTCGATCGGCACGAGCAGCATGGACTGCTGCCGGTGTGCCTCGGTGTCAGGATCGGTCTTCCCCATCACGATGAGGAGCCGGCACCGCTCGTCTGCGACGCCGGTGATCCACCACTTGCGACCGTTCAGGACGTAGTCCTCGCCGTCCCGCACGATCCTCGTCTCGATGTTGGTGGCGTCGGACGAGGCGACGTCGGGCTCGGTCATCGCGAACGCCGAGCGGATCTCGCCGGCCAGCAGAGGCTCGAGCCACTGCGTGCGCTGCTCGGGCGTCGCGAACAGCTCGAGGGTCTCCATGTTCCCCGTGTCGGGCGCCTGGCAGTTGATTGCCTCCGGTGCGATCACCGGTGACCACCCAGAGATCTCGGCGATGGCGGCGTACTCCACGTTGGTGAGTCCGGCGAGCTTCGGCAGGAAGAGGTTCCACAGGCCGCGCTCCCGCGCCGACGCCTTGAGTCGCTCCATCACCGGCGGATGGGTGTGCTCGCCATGGGCTCGGAGATGTTCGGCCCACTCCCCCTCCGCGGGGAAGATCTCCTCGCGCATGAAGTCCCACATGCGTGCGGAGTAGTCCTCTGCCTGCGCAGACGCAGCGAAGTCCATGGTGCCTCCTGTCTAGGGTGGACCTCGACGCTACCCGAGACGGGCGACGGCTCGTCGCACGGTCAGAAGCCGGGCTCCGGAGCGCGAACGTGGTGTGCGGCAGCGATGTGCGGACTCCACGTCACCGACCATGCGCACAGGCTAGAAGCGCCCCTCGCCCGGTATCCACGACGTCCCGGCGAGCGGCACGCGCGCCATCGCGGCGGACTCGATGGTCAGCGCCACGAGGTCCTCCGGCTCGAGGTTGTGCACGTCTGACTTGCCACACGCGCGGGCCAGCGTGGTCAGCTCCATCACCAGCGCCTTGAGGTAGTTGCTGACGCGACGGGCACCGAGGTCGGAGTCGAGACGCTTCTCCAGATCCGGGTCCTGGGTGGCGATGCCCACCGGGCAGCGACCCGTCTGCATGTGGTGGCAGTAGCCCGGCTTGGTGCCCAGACGCGCGTAGTCGTCGGTCACGTCCATCTCTTCGCCGTCCATCATCACCTTGGCCGAGTTGCAGCCCAGCGCAACGAGGGCCCCCATCCCGATGGACACCGCATCCGCTCCGAGCGCGAGCGCCTTGGCGACGTCCGCTCCGCTGCGGATGCCGCCCGAGACGACGAGCTGGACCTTGCCGTCCATCTCGATCTCTCGGAGGGCGTCGGCTGCCTGTCGCACGGCTGCCAGCGTCGGGATGCCGGCGTGCTCCATGAACACTTCCTGGGTGGCTGCTGTGCCACCCACCATGCCGTCGACCACGACGACGTCGGCGCCCGCGTGGCAGGCCAGCTTCACGTCGTTGGAGACCCGGGTGGCGCCGATCTTCACGAAGATCGGCACCTTCCAGGAGGTCGCCTCCCGCAGCTCGGTGATCTTGATGGTCAGGTCGTCGGGGCCGGTCCAGTCAGGGTGCCGACTCGCGGACCGTTGGTCGATGCCCGGAGGCAGGGTGCGCATGGCGGCGACGCGTTCGCTGACCTTCTGGCCGAGAAGCATTCCGCCACCGCCGGGTTTCGCTCCCTGCCCGACCACGACCTCGATCGCATCGGCACGCTGGAGGTCGCGCGGGTTGAACCCGTAGCGCGAGGGCAGGCACTGGTAGATGAGCTTGCTCGATGCCTGGCGCTCCTCCTCCGTCATGCCTCCGTCACCGGTCGTCGTCGACGTTCCCATGAACGTGGCCGCTCGACCCAGCGACTCCTTCGCCGTCGCGGACAGCGCGCCGAAGCTCATGCCCGCGATCGTGATCGGGATCTCCAGCTCCAACGGCTTCTCGGCGTTGCGGGACCCGAGCACGGTCGTCGTGTCGCAGCGTTCCCGGTAGCCCTCGAGCGGATACCGGGACACGGAGGCGGTGAGGAACGAGAGGTCGTCGAAGGACGGCACCCGACGCTTGCCGCCGGCTCCACGGATCTCATAGATCCCCGTCCTGGCCATCTGCTGGATCTGGGCGACCTTCTGCGGTGGCAGGCTGCCCGACTCCTCGAGGTCGAAGTCGCGGACCTCCGGCACGTCCTCGGCCCCGGACGGGCGAGACGACATCATCAGTATTCCTGGCCCTTCAGAGCGTCGAAGTTGTACAGCTGCTTCGCAGAGGCCACGCGCGTGACGTTCTGCGCGGATACATGGTCGAACCCGGCCAGGTCGACCAGTCTGCACACGGTGTCCACGTCGGACTGGGTCAGATCCTCCACCCTGGCGTCCGAGCCGAGCGAGGAGATGGACCCGGCCACATAGATCACCGCCTCGTACAACGAGTCGCCGAGCGCGTGCCCGGCGTCCCCACCGACGAGGATCGTGCCCGCCTGCGCCATGAACCCGCTCATGTGGCCGACGTCGCCGCCGACGATCACCGTTCCACCCTTGAGGGAGATGCCCGCCCGTGAGGACGCGGACCCGTGGATGATGACGGTGCCTCCGTGACTGCTGGCGGCCGCGCACTCGGAGGCGCCGCCGCGCACCCGGACGGTGCCGGTCATCAGGTTCTCCCCGACGGACCAGCCGACGAACCCGTTCACGGTGATGTCGGGTCCGGACCCGAGGCCGCCGGTGAAGTAGCCGGCGTGCCCGTCGATGACGATGTCGAGGTGCTCCACGAGGCCCACCGCGAGGTTGTGGCGACCTGACGGGTTCGCGATGGTGACGCGCGAGCCGGCCGGCATGGCGCGAAGGGCCCTGTTGATCTCGCGGGTCGTCAGCTCCTCACAGTCGAGGACCGTGCGGTCCTCGAGACCGGCAACCTCGATCACCGGGTCCGAGGTCACGAACGTGTCCATGCGTGGATCTCCTCGGGCTTCGGCTCGAACACGTGGGCGGACTCGATTCCGGGCAGGGTGGCCATCGCGATGTACTCCGAGGTGAAGGCGACGTACTCGTCGGTCTCGGCCACCACGAGGGGCTTGCACGCGAACGAGTCCCGCACGACGGCGATCTGATGGTCGGTGGCCACGAGCAGCGTGTAGAAGCCGTCCATCTGGTTCCCGACCTCCTTCAGCGCCGCCTCGATGTCGCTTCCGCGACTCAGCTCGAGCCCGATCAACCGGGCTGCGACCTCGGTGTCGTTGTCGGTGACGAAGCTGACTCCCTGCTCCTCGAGCCTGCGGCGGACGGTCGCCGGGTTGGAGAACGAACCGTTGTGCACGACCGCCAGGTCGTGGGCCGGCGCGAAAGGATGGGAGTGGTCGATGGTGACCGCGGACTCGGTGGCCATCCGGGTGTGCCCGACGGCCTGGAAGCCGCTTCTGTCACCGATGCGGAAGCGGTCACAGACCTCGCGCGGCGAACCCACGTCCTTCACGATCTCGAGAGAGCGACCGAAGCCCATCACGACTGCATCCGGGCGGAGTCTGTGCAGCTCCCGGCTCACCAGGTCCGCGTCGTCGGTGGCCGTCAGCACGGCACCGTCGGGCCTGCTCCGTTCGCACTCGACCGGTTGACCCGTGGCAGTCGCGAGCTCCTCGACCAGGGCGCTGAGCTCGGCCTCGGGGTCGGACCCCGCCGTCGAGCCGACCCTCACCGAGTAGCGGAAGCGACCAGTGGCAAGCGGCGTTGCGAAGATGGCGAGGCCCGACGAGTCGGCGCCGCGCGACCCCATGCATTCCATCATGGGCGTGACCAGGGCGCCCAGCTCCGGCTCAAGGGCCGGCACCTTCAGGTGAAGTCCGACGATCCCGCACATGTCGACAGCCTCTCTCAACGCGTTCGCTGCGCCCTGGGACCCTTCTAATGGTCCCAATAGAAGACCAAAATACACCAGCAGGCACCGATCTCGCGACCGTCGATTGACATTAAGTCCAGGATCCGACGCGGCCCCCGGGTCCGGCGTCCGCGGCGCCGGTCAACGGCCGAGAGGACCGTCCGCGACGAACGAGACGAGCTGCGCCCTGGTCCGCTGGATGTGCTCGGCCATCAGGTCACCCGCGGCCACGGACTCTCCTTCCCGCACCGCTTCGTAGATCGCCTGATGATCAGCCAGGACGGCCTCGCGCGGCTCGTCGAAGCTCAGCATGTCGTAGGGGATGAACATCTCCTTGCGGGCCTCCGTCACGGCCCTGGTGAGACGCTCGTTGCGCCCGCCACGGGCGAGTGCCATGTGGAAGTCGGCGTCCGCGACGCGGAACGCGTGGTGTCCGGTGGACGCGTCGGCGATGCCCCGCATGCTGCGTATCGCCGCCCGCATCCGGGTCAGGTCCGCTCGGGTGCTTCGCATGGCCGCCAGGTAGGCGACGCGGCTCTCGACGGCGATCCGGAAGTCGACGAGGTCGTCGAGCTCGCCCACCCGGCTGCGCAGGCGGCTTCGCCATGCTTCGGCGGGCTGCGACAGCTCGGTCACGAAGGCGCCCCCGGCTGACCCGCGCCTGACCGTGAGGTAGCCGTCCTCGATCAGCAGTCGCAGGCCCTCGCGCACGCTCACGCGCGAGACTCCGAGCAGCCCGGCCAGCTCTCGCTGAGGAGGAAGCCGGTCGCCGGGTGCGTACTCACCCACATGGATGCGGTCACGGATATGCCGCGCCACGGCGACGCTCGTGCTGATCGGCGAGACGGAGCGTGCCACAGTGGGACTCTAGCGAACGGCGTGGAGGCCTGAGGTGACACGACGCAACGAGAGCGGCTCGGGTGATCGCTCCTCGTCCCAGGACGCCATGCGGGCGACGATCGCCCGGCGACTGCGCGACTACCGGTTGGACCTCGACTGGACCATGGCCCAGCTGGCCGGGCGCAGCGGGGTCTCGAAGGCCATGCTGTCCAAGATCGAGAACGCCCAGACGACGCCGGCCCTGACCACGCTGTCGCGGATCGGAGACGCGCTGGCCGTTCCGGTGACGGCGTTCTTCAGGGGGCTCGACGACGAGCAGGACATGCTGCACGTCAAGGCCGGGCAGGGCCTCGACATCCACCACGAGGGTTCTGGGGCGGGCCGCAACTACCAGTCGCTGGGACGGATGCGCTTTCCGCACGACCGGCTGGAGCCGACGCTCGTGACGATCGAGCGCGACGACGAGACCTTCCCGATGTACCAGCACGGTGGCAGCGAGCTGATCTACGTGGTGAGCGGGAAGCTCGAGTACTGCTACGGACGGCGGGTCGTCCTGCTCGAGCCGGGGGACTCCCTGCAGCTCCTGGGCGAGCTGATGCACGGGCCGGGCAAGCTGGTCGAGCTGCCGATAAGGATGCTGTCGGTCAAGGCCGTGAGCTCGTGAGGCTGAGCGTGACCGCTGTCGATGCAGGTCCACTGACGGTAGACACCGTTTGCTCGGTCGCTTAGGCTCTGTCCAGGCCTTTCCACTGCAGGGAGCACAATGAAGTCACGGGCGCAGGTAGGCGGCGGACGTCCCTCGACCAGGATCTCGGGCTACTCGGCCGCGTCGCTGTTGCGGCAGGGCCTGCGCTCGACGTCGGACTGGCCACGCGCGTGGCGTCACCATGACCTTGCCCGCTCCTACGACGTCGTCATCATCGGGGGCGGGATCCATGGGCTGGCGACGGCGTACTACCTCGCCTCGCGTCACGGAATCACCAACGTCGCCGTGCTCGACAAGGGGTACCTCGGCAGCGGCGGCTCCGGTCGGAACACCGCCATCGCACGCTCGAACTACCTCACCCCCGAAGGGGTGGCGTTCTACGACCGTTCGCTGAAGCTCTACGAGAACCTGTCGGCCGAGCTCAACTTCAACATCATGTTCTCCCAGCGTGGTCACATGACGTTGGCGCACAACGACTCGTCCCTGCGCACCATGCGCTGGCGCGCGGAGGTCAACAAGCTGCAGGGGATCGACTCCGAGGTCATCGGTCCCGACGAGATCAAGAGGCTCGCGCCACCGATCGACGTGTCCGCCGACACCCGCTACCCGATCCTGGGGGCGCTGCACCACCCGCCGGGAGGCATCATCCGCCACGACGCCGTCGTGTGGGGCTATGCCCGGGGTGCGGACCTCTACGGCGTCGAGCTGCACCAGCAGACGGAGGTCCTCGGCATCGAGACCTCGGCCGGGGAGGTCACGACCGTGCGCACCAGCCGCGGTGACATCTCCACCGGCACGGTGGTCAACTGCACGGCCGGGTGGTCCTCGCTGATCAACGACATGGTCGGCGTGCGGGCGCCCATCATCACCTCTCCGTTGCAGGCTGCGGTGACCGAGCCGGTCAAGCCCTTTCTCGACGCGGTGATCGTCTCGGGCAGCCTGCACGTCTACGTCAGCCAGACCGCGCGTGGGGAGCTCGTGTTCGGCGCCAGTGTCGACCCGTTCGCCCAGTACTCCATGCGCGGTTCGCTCGACTTCATCGAGGGCCTCGCCGGGCACGTGCTCGCGCTGATGCCCGGCCTGTCGAAGATGCGACTGCTCCGGCAGTGGGCCGGACTGTGCGACATGACCCCGGACTACAGCCCGATCATGGGTACGACGGAGGTGAAGGGCTTCCTCGTCGACATCGGCTGGGGCACCTACGGGTTCAAGGCAGGACCGGTCTCCGGTGAGCAGATGGCCGCGCTGATCGCGACGCAGCGGACGCCTGCCCTCATCGAGCCCTTCGACATCCGGCGCTTCCTCGCCGGTCAGCTCGTGGGTGAGAAGGGTGCCGCGTCCGTTGGTCACTGACTCCCCCGGCGGCCTGATGTCCCGTGTGCACGGTCGGCACTCCTCTCGCAGAATGGAACACAACCGATGATGCAGCTTGCCTGTCCCTGGTGCGGCTACCGGAACGTCAGCGAGTTCGCCTACCTCGGCGAGCTGCTCGAGCGGCCGGATCCGGCCACCACCACGCGAGAGGAGTGGCGCACCTACCTCTACCTGCGCAGCAACCCGGCTGGACGGCTCGAGGAGGGGTGGTACCACCGCGCCGGCTGCCGACGCTACTTCGAGGCCGTCCGTGACACCACGGACAACACGGTCTTCGAGACCCGTCCTCCTGCCCGCGGTGCTGTGAACAGCGGTGGTGAGGAGCAGGCCATGCCCGGTGAGGTCAATGCTGAAGGCGTGACCGTATGAGCGCCGGCCTGGAGTCCCTGCGGCTGCCCGTGCAGCCTGGCGAAGGGATCGATCGCGACGCACCCATCCGCTTCCGGTTCAATGCTCGGTCCTTCGAGGGATACCGCGGCGACACCATCGCGTCCGCACTGGCCGCCAGTGGCGTGAAGGTGTTCACCCGGAGTTTCAAGTACCACCGGCCGCGCGGCATCCTCACCGCCGGTTGGCTGGACCCGAACCTCATGGTGCAGGTCGGCAACGAGCCGAACGTCCGAGCAGGCCACCGCGAGCTGGTCGAGGGGCTCGACGTGCACAGCCAGGACGTCTGGCCGTCCTTGCGGTTCGACGTGAAGACGGTGAACTCCGTGATCGGCCGGTTCCTGGCACCCGGCTTCTACTACAAGACGTTCATCAAGCCTCAATCGCTGTGGCCCGCCTACGAGAGCGTCCTCAAGCGGTTCGTGCACTCCGGCAGCATCGACACCGAGACGCCGCACGTCGAGAACGACAAGACCTATGTCCATCCCGACGTCGTCGTCGCCGGCGGCGGTCCCGCCGGGATGGCGGCTGCGGTGGCCGCCGCACGCGTCGGCGCCCGAGTGCTCCTGGTCGACGAGGAGCACGAGCTCGGCGGTCACTGGCTGTGGTCCGGCCCGGAGCACCTGGAGGACCTCACCGCGCTGCGCGAGGAAGTGAGGAGCACGTCCGGCATCGAGGTCCGGACGAACTCCGTCGTGATCGCGCGGTACGACGACAACTGGCTCGGCGTCATCGTGCGAGGCGAGCACGGCCGCGAACGACTGGTCAAGGTGCGGGCCAAGTCGCTGGTCGTCGCGCCCGGGCTGGTCGAACGTCCCTACGTGTTCGAGGGCAACGACCTCCCGGGCGTCATGCTGATGACCGGCGCACGACGGTTGATCAACAGGTACGCCGTGAAGCCCGGTCATCGAGCCGTCGTCCTCACCGCCAACGCGCACGGCGACGCCGGTGTCGAGGACCTCCGGCGCGCGGGGGTGGAGATCGCCGCCGTCGTCGACGCTCGGCAGGGTGACCGCGTCGTACGCGCTCGTGGCCGCGGCGCGCTCAGGCAGGTGGAGATCTCCACCGGCCAGCTCGTCGACGCGGACCTCCTGGTCACCGCCATCGGCTGGACGGCCCCGACGTCGCTGCTCAACATGGCCGGCGACCGGCCCACCTACTCGCCCCGGGCGGCACGCTTCTTCCCCTCGGCGCTGCCTGACGACGTGCTGGCCACCGGGGGCATCGTCGGTGACGGCGACACCGAGCAGCTGCTGCAGCATGCCAGGGCGACGGGTCGCGAGGCAGCCCGCCGCGCACACAACGTGCTGACTCGGCTTGCCTCCGTCGCGCCGACCCTGCCCGACGACGCCGAGCCGATGGCACTCGACGAGTCGGCGGTCGAGATCCCGGAGCTGCCGCGGGACACCCACCCCGAGCTGTTCCGGTCCAGCACCCACGGTTTCGTGGACTATTCGGAGGACGTCTCGAGCAAGGACCTCCTCACCGCGGTGCACGAGGGCTATGACTCAGCAGAGCTCGCGAAGCGCTACACCACGGCGACGATGGGCCCGCTCCAGGGCAAGCTCGAGACCATCAACGCGGTGGCCGTGATCGCGGAGGCCAACGCGGCGACGATCGCCGAGACCGGCACCACCGTGTGGCGTCCGCCCTACGCGCCCACGACCCTGGGCGCTCTGGCGGGCCGCGAGCTCGACCCGGTGCGCTACTCACCGATGCAGGAGTGGCACGAGCAGCACGGCGCGCGACCCCTCGTGGCCGGCGCGTGGATCCGACCTGACCACTACGGCGACCCCGAAGCCGAGGTGCGCGCGGTGCGCAACGCGGTCGGGCTCATCGACGTCACCCCGATCGGCAAGCTGCTGCTCGAGGGCGCTGACGTGCCGGCCTTGCTCGAGCGGATGTACGTGAACAAGTGGCAGAAGCTGGGGATCGGCAAGGTCCGCTACGGCGTGATGTGCGCCGACGACGGCGTCGTCATGGACGACGGGGTCACCGGACGCCTCGAGGAGCACCGGTATCTCATGTCGACCACCTCGAGCGGTGCTGCGGCCGTCTGGGAGTGGGTCGAGGAGCTGCTCCAGACGGCACACCCTGAGTGGGACGTCGTGTGCACCCCGGTGACGACCTCCTACGCGAGCATCAACTGCGCGGGCCCGCGCTCGCGCGAGCTCCTGCAGCGTCTGACGGACCTGGACCTCGACCCGGACGAGTTCGGCTACATGAACGTGCGCACCGGCTCGGTGGCCGGCGTGCCCGACGTCGTGCTGTGGCGGATCGGCTTCACCGGCGAGCTGAGCTACGAGCTGCACGTCCCCGCCGGCTACGGGCTCCACGTGTGGGAGGAGCTGATCAGGGTCGGATCGGACCTCGGGGTGCGACCGGTGGGCATCGAGGCACAGCGAGTGTTGCGCCTGGAGAAGGGTCACCTGATCATCGGGCAGGACACCGACGGCCTCACGCAGGCCTACAGCGCCGGACTGGGCTGGGCGGTGAAGCTCGACAAGCCTGACTTCTCGGGGGCTCCTGAGCTCCGGTGGCAGCACGAGGCCGGCCCTGAGTCCGTGCTGGTGTCACTGCAGCCGAACGACCCGACCGTCGTACCCCCGGAGGCCAGCCAGATCATCGGTCCTCGGTCGGAGATTCTCGGACGGGTGACGTCCTCGCGCCATTCGCCCACGCTCGAGCGCTCGATCTGCCTGGCCCAGCTGCGGTCCGAGAACGCGCAGCCGGGGTCGACTGTGCGAGTCCTGCAACCCGACGGCTCCGTCATAGAGGCGACGGTCTGCGCAGACCTGCCGCACTTCGATGCAGAAGGGGAACGTCTTCGTGTCTGAGGCAGTCCGGCAACCCGGCCACCACAACCCTCCAGCGCCGGTGGCACGGAGCCCTCTGGCACCGGCGGGCACAGCAACCGTCATCGACGGGTGGGAGTACTCCACCGGAGCGCACACCGGCCCTGTCGTGGTGGCCGATCGATCCGCGATGGCGAAGGTCCACGTCCGCGCGGTTGCCGACGAAGCCGTCCATGCAGCGACCGGCACCCGGTTCGGACGGGCAGCGTGGGTGAACGGACGTCTGGTCATCGGGTCGGGCCCCGACGAGTGGCTGGTCGTAGGACCTCCCGGGCGCGCCGCCGAGATCGCCCGCGAGGTGGGGGACGCGATCCGTCCGCTGACCTCCGGTCCGTCGTCGGTGGTCGATGTCACCCATGGTCGAGCCCTGCTGCGGGTGAGCGGGCCGGAGACGATGGCGCTGCTGCGACGCGTGACCGCTGTTGATCTCGACGACCGGCTGGTGCCGAACGGCTCGGCCCTGCGGACCAGCCTGGCTCGCGTGGTCACCGACCTGGTCCGCGACGACCTCGAGGGGCTGCCTTCCTACCTCGTCCACTGCGAGCGGTCGAGCGGACGCTACCTCCAGCAGTCGCTGCTGGCCGCCGGCTCCGATCTCGGCGTGGTGGCGGGCGCCAGCGGTCCCGCGTGGCCGGACCGCCCCGACAGGGACTGACGGCCCGCGTCCCTCTAGAAGAGTGAGAGGTACCGGTCGATCTCCCAGTCGCTGACCACCGAGTGGTAGTCGCGGAACTCTTGTTCCTTGACCTGGGCGAAGTAGTCGATGTAGTCCCCGCCTGACTCCTTGCCCAACGCCTCCCGCAGGACGTCGTCGTGCACGAGCGCCTCGGCAGCATGCAGGAGCGTCGGCGGCATGCTCTGGATGCCTCGCTCCGCGACCTGCTCGACGGAGAGGTTGTAGAGGTTGTCGGTGTTCGGCTCACCGGGGTCGAGCTCACGGTCGATCCCGTCGAGACCGGCGGCCAGCATCACGGTGAGGGCGAGATAGGGGTTGGCGGAGCCGTCACAGCCGCGGTGCTCGACCCGACCCCCGTCCGGGATCCGGAGCATCTGCGTCCTGTTGTTGCCGCCGTACGTCGCATAGGCGGGCGCCCAGGTCGCGCCCGAGACCGGCGCACCGACACCCATCCGCTTGTAGCTGTTGACCGTCGGGCACGTGACCGCCATGGAAGCGCGCGCGTGCTCCACCAGGCCGCCCACGAAGGAGTACCCCAGCTTCGACATGCCGAGTCCCCGCTCGTCGGACTCGTCGAGGAATGCCTGCTCCTCACCTTGCCAGAGGCTCGAGTGCATGTGCAGGCCGTTGCCCGTGCTGTGCGAGAAGACCTTCGGCATGAAGGTCGCGGCCATCCCCGCCTCGTGTGCCAACGTGTGCACCATGTAGCGGAAGAAGATCAGCCGGTCGGCAGACGTGAGCGCGTCGGTGTAGTGGAAGTTCTGCTCGAACTGGCCGTTCGCGTCCTCGTGGTCGTTGGCGTAGTTGCCCCACCCGAGCTCGTTGCAGTAGCGCGCCACCGCTGTCAGGTGGGGATACATCCGGGTGAGCGCCTTGACGTCGTAGCAGGGAGAGCTCGCGGTGTCGAGGACGTCCGCCACCCGAACGCCGCCGTCCGGTGTGCGCGAGACGAGGAAGTACTCCGCCTCCGTGCCCACCTTGTAGGTGAGCTGCCGCTCCTCGAGCCGCGCCAGCTGGCGCTTGAGGATCACGCGCGGTGAGAAGCCCCAGGGCTGTCCCTCCACGTGGATGTCACATTGCAGCACCGCGAGCCCCGGCTGCCAGGGAACGCGTACGTAGGAGTCCGGGTCCGGCACCGCGACCAGGTCCGGATCCGACGGCGTCTGGCCCATCGGTCCGGCGGCGAAACCAGCGAAGCCGGCTCCGCCACTCATCATGACGTCGAACGCCTCCGCCGGCATCAGCTTGGCACACGGTTTGCCGTGCATGTCGACGAACATCGCGAAGAAGAACTCGATCCCGTCTGCTTCAGCACGCTTCTTCAGAGCCTCTGCGCGAGCATCGATCATCTATGTCATCCCTCTGTGCTCGTGGCCCGCACGCCCGAGCGCGTGGGCGGGTGATTTCGGGACGTTACGCCAGCTCTCTCCGCAGCACAAGCGTTGCCACGCATGAGAAACTCCGCCACTACCCGGCCCTCTGTCGGATGCCTTCGGTCATGACGCAGAGACTGTCGAGCAGCACGGTGAGCTGCTCGGCACTGAGCCGCGCGTCGAACTTCGAGCGTTTGACGATGCGGTAGTGGCCGAGCTCCGCTCGGGCGAGCTCGCTGATGACGCGCGCTCCGGTCGAGGTGACGAGCACGTCCTTGGTGGCGCGGTCGTGCAGCAGGGGCAGCGCGGCGGAGAGCGCCTCGAGATCAGGCCTGTCCCCCGACGGTGTCGCTACGCGGATGTGGTCGGGCCATGTCGTCGGCGCGGAGTGCTCGGCGGGAAACCGCTCCCCCGGCGACACGATGTCCGCGCTGCTCGGGCGGAGCAGCATGTCCACCGGACCCGGCAGTGGAAGCTGCCGGCGAACAGTCACCGACAGCCAGAGTGTCGGCAGCTCGCGCACCCTCAAGGTGTCGACGATGACCGCGACAGAGACCGGTGACCCCTGATAGACCCCGGTCAGCACGGGATAGTCCATTCCACGCTGCGCCAGCTGCGGCTGCTCCACCACGTCGATCACGCCGGCCAGGAGGTTCCGGCGCTCGAGTGTGACGCGCTGGACGTGCTGGACCTGCATCCTGACCAGGAGGATGCCGATGACCGTGACGACTGCCAGGGCCGCCACGCTGCTCAGTAGCCCTTGGGACGGGGCCACGGCATCGTGAACTGCTGCCCCCTTCGGACGTACTTGTAGCGGAACAGCACGAACCAGATCGACGCGAGCAGGTAGAAGATCACCAGCGTGATCAGCGTCGTGCCGTAGCCGAGGAAGGTGGCGAACAGCACGAGCGCCGCGATGACGGCCAGGGTGAGGGCCGGCAGCGGGTGCAGCGGGTGGGTGTAGCCGCGATGCAACACCCCGATCGGCCACAGCTTCCTGAAGCGGAACATGTTGGGGACCATGAACGAGTACATCAACAGCGCCGAGAGGATGGAGAAGGTGATGACCGTCGCCAGGAGCTCGGGCTTGTCCAGGAGCACGGGAAGGATCGCGAAGGCGATCGCCACGGGCACGAGGAACAGGATCGCCCGGAAGGGAGTCCGGTAGCGCGGGTGGATGGCGCCGAACCAGGCGGGCAGGTAGTTGTCACGACCCATCGAGAACCACGCGCGGGACGCGTCGTTGATGCAGCCGTTGGCGGAGGCAAGGGTGGCGAACACCGTGCCGATCGCGAGCAGCGACGCAACCGCCCCACCCGCGTTCACCAGTGCCGTGTCGAACAAGGGCGTGATCGACACGCCGAGGTACTGCCACGGCAGCGTGCCGGCGCAGACGTACCAGGTGAGGGCCGCAGCGAGCAGGAGCGTGATGATCCCCGTCATCGTGCCCAGCGGGATCGACCTGGCAGCCGACCGACATTCCTCAGCCGCCTGGCAGGTGCCCTCGATGCCCAGGTAGTACCACATGCCGAACTGGAAGGCGGCGAGCACTCCGAGCCACCCGTAGGGCAGCGCGTTCGAGTGCGACGAGGCCAGGCCCTGGAAGTGCAGCTGGGCCTCCGGGTTCCATCCCTGGAGGGAGATGAAGAGCACGACGATCGCGATCGCGGCGATGGCGGTGATCACCATGTTGATCGACAGGGTCGCGAGCACCCCCCGGTAGTTGAGGAAGGCGAGAACCATGATGGCGAGGATGATGAAGGCGTACTGGTTGACATCGCCGGTGTAGCCCAGATGGTTGGCGATCGTCGACACCAGGTAGCTCATGACGTTCGCGTCGGCCGCCTCCAGCATCGTGTACTCCAGGACCAGGAACAGCCCGACGTTGAACGCCATGAGCGGTCCGATCATGTGCTTGGCCTGGGTGTACTGACCGCCTGCGGCGGCCACCGTCGACGTCACCTCGGAGTCGATCATCGCCACGCACGTGTAGAGGACGCCCACGACCCAGGCCGCGATCAGAGCCCCGAACATGCCGCCCTTCTGGACGGAGAAGTTCCAGCCCATGTACTCCCCGACCAGCACGATCCCGACTCCGAGCCCCCAGATGTGGGCCGGACCCAGGACCTTCTTCAGCGTCAGGTGGCTCTTCGGCGTCTGCGCCTGATCTGCCGTCTCGACTTCCCTGGGGCTCGGGCCTCCCGGCGCGACGCTGGTCACGAGGTCTCCTCTCCCGGGATCGGCTGCTGCCCGGGAGCCGGTGAGGTCAGCAGCTCGTCGGTGCCCTCCACCGAGGTGGTGAGGAAGTCCTCGTCGTGCTCGCGGGAGACCTTCACCGCATCGAGGACCATCCACCCGCCCAACAGCGCGCTGATGATCCAGGCCGCATACTCGGCCACGTGCACGATCATGCTGTACCCCTTCCGGGTGGGGATGGCGGTGAACCGGCGGAAGGCCCGAACCGTTCACGGATGACTTCGCGATACTCACGGAAGGACATGAGGTACACGAAGAGAAGGTAGGCGCCGATGACCCCGAAGGTGATCACGAGCGCCACCGGGCTGATCGGGTACTGCTTCGACCCCGACTTGGACGTGCTCGCCGCCACCTGGTCGTTGACGCCCTTGAGGTCCACGAGCCCCTCGTCGATCGCCCGTTGGTACTGCTGGCGCTCGGTCTGGGTGATCGGCAGCTCGGCCAGAGGCTTCGCGGTCGCCGAGGTCGGGGCGGCGTCCGAGTTGCTGTAGTAGGTCACTCCGAACAGCACCGCGAACAGCAGGGCCAAGATGAACACCGAGTCGAAGACCTGGCCTCGCTTGCTCTGCTTCGGCGGGACGTAGTGGTCGGTGCCGGCAGCCGGGGTCCGGATGCTCATGTGGACGTCACCTCCTTCTTCTCCAACCGGCGAGCGACCCTCAGCTCACGCAGGTGCGCGACGTCCCGTCGATATATGAAGTTCTTGTCGCGGCGATAGTTGCGAACCAGGTACACCATCGAGGTGACGTTGTAGACGAGCAGCAGGACGACGAAGACGATCACCACCACCTTGGTCGCCGCGCTGGGCATGACGGACCATAACGCGATGACGAGGAACGGCAGGACGACCACAAGGGCCACCACGAACGCGGTCGCCATCGCCAGGTCCCGTTTGTACAGCGAGTTCATCTGCGCAACCACACTCGCCTCGGCCGCCTCGTCCTGTGGATCGAAGACCGCCTCGGCAGCCGCGAGCACCTGAGCGGGAATCGCCTCTTGTTCGTCCTCCACCGAGATCCCTCCTTGTGTGTCCAGCAACTCTCAAGCATTCACGCTGGGGCTGGCCCGTCGCCCATGAACGTGACCATCGTGTCGTCGAAGGCCTCCCACCAGGGCGTGTGGTGGACCGGTGACGCAACACCCGTCACCGCCGAGGCGAAGCTCTTGTCACGGTAGGACAGGATGTTCTCCACCTTGTCGTGCTCCCACCGGCGGAACTGCTCGCGGGTGAGATCGAGGTCGAACACCGGGTAGTCGACGTCCTTGCTGAGGGCCAACAGGTGGTCGGCCTGGAAGTCGATGTCCTCGAACGCGTTGCTCAACGCGGCCTGCCGGTCGCGCCACGACTCGATGTCCTCGGCCATCTCCGTCCTCGACGGCAACGGCAACCGGCCCAGGACGTAGTCGCGCGCGTTGAAGGCCTCCACGTCGAAGAGAGAGAACGTGTAGTACTGGTCCTGCATCCCGAGGTACATCAGGTTCGGGTTGTCGAGCCAGAAGACGCCCCGGTACAGGTTCGGTGGGTACAGCTCGTTCGCCGTTCGCAGCCGCAGCCCATCCTCGATGAACGGGAAGTGATGGCGATAGCCGGTGCACAGCACGATCGCGTCGACATGGCGGGAGCTGCCGTCGACGAAGTGTGCGGTGTGGCCCTCCACGCTGGTCAGCAGAGGCACTTCCTCGATGCCCTCCGGCCAGGCGAACCCCATGGGGTCGTTGCGGTGGGTGATGGTGACCGAGCCCGCGCCGTACTTCTTGCACTGGAGCGCGATGTCCTCGGCCGAGTAGCTGCTCCCCATCACCAGGAGGTCCCTGCCGGCGAACTCGTGCGCGTCACGGAAGTCGTGAGAGTGCAGGATCCGTCCCGGGAAGGTGGCGAAGCCCTCGTACTCCGGGACGTTGGGCACGGAGTAGTGGCCGGTGGCCACGATCACGTGGTCGAACTGCTCGACCGTGGTGTGCCCATCGGCGGTGGCCTCGGTGGTGACCTCGAAACCGCCGTCCGTCGATCTCGCCGCGATCCAACGGACGGCGGTGTTGAACCGGATGAAGCGCCGCAGGTCGTCCTTCTCCGCCCGCGCGGTGATGTAGTGACGCAGCACCTCGCGCGGTGGGAACGACGGGATCGGCTTCCCGAAGCACTCCTCGAACGTGTAGTCGGCGAACTCCAGCACCTCCTTGGGCCCGTTGGACCACAGGTAGCGGTACATGCTGCCGTGCACCGGTGCCCCGTGCTCGTCGAGCCCGGCGCGCCAGGTGTAGTTCCACAGACCGCCCCAGTCGCTCTGCTTCTCGAAGCAGACAACCTCGGGGATGTCCACGCCCTGCCGGCTGGCCCGCTCGAAGGCGTGCAGGGCAGCCAGACCGCTGGGGCCGGCGCCGATGACTGCGACACGTGTCATGTGACTTCTCTCGTGTGTGGTGACGGTAGCGACCGGACTCCGACGGGCTCCATGGATCAGGCTCGCACCCGGCTCTTGTCCGGGTCGTAGAACGGGAAGGGGACGACGGTGGCGGGGATGCGCTTCTGCTGGCCGTCGAGCTTTCCGACCTCGACGGCGGTGCCCAGAGCGGCGTACTGCACAGCCAGTCGGCACAGGGCGATGTTGCTGCCCAGCAGCGGGGACCGCGTCGCACTCGTGACCACCCCCGTCTGGGAGCGACCGGCATAGACGCCGTCGCCGTGGACCGCCGCCTCGTTCCCAGCGAGCTCCAGGCCCACGAGGGTTCGTTGCGGGCTGGCCTTGCGGGCCAGCAGCGCCTCGCGTCCCACGAAGTCGCTGTCCTTGGTCTTGAGCGGCACCGTGAATCCGATGCCGGCCTCGAAGGGGTCGGTCTGGTCCGAGAAGTCGTACCCGCCGAACACCAGACCTGCCTCGATCCGCAGGATGTCGAGAGCGTCGAGCCCGAGTGGTCGAAGACCGAACGGCTCACCGGCCGCCCACACGGCGTCCCAGACCGCCAACGCGTCGGCCGGAGCGCACCACAGCTCGTAGCCGAGCTCGCCTGAGTAGCCGGTGCGGGACACGACGAGCGGGATGCCGTTCGCGTCACCGAGCCGCCCGATGCAGAACCGGAACCAGCCCAGGTCCGGGAACGAAGGCTGTGTCGGTGGCGTCCAGATGATCGTGCTCAGCATCTCCCGGCTCGCGGGTCCCTGGACCGCCAGGTTGTGCATCGAGTCGGTCGACGGTTTGACCCAGACGCGCTCCAGGCCCAGCCGTTGCGCCTGCTCGGTCAACCAGACGCCGTCGTAGTCGTCACCACCGACGAACCGGAAGTTCGCGTCACCCAGTCGGAAGATGGTGCAGTCGTCGATCATCCCGCCCGTCTCGTTGCAGAGCGCCGAGTAGACCACCTGACCGTGCGAGAGCTTGCGGATGTTGCGGGTTGCGGTCGCTTGCAGCAGCGCCTCGGCATCGGGGCCCAGCACCTCGAACTTGCGCAGCGGTGACAGGTCCATGACGGCCACGCGTTCGCGGCACGCCCAGTACTCCTCGATGGTCCCGTAGGCGTCGTAGCTGGTGGGGAGCCAGTATCCGCGATACTCGGTGAACTGGGCTGTCAGCGCCGACGTGCGCGGATGGAACGCCGTCTCCTTCGTGAGCTGCGGCGGTGACTCCGGCGTCACCCGGCTTGAGATCGCCATCGAGAACCTTCGCTTCGAGTCGTACACACGGACATGGATGTCGGTGGGCACCCACGCGTTCGACGGGTCGATGTCGTCGGGGCAGGCCGAGCTCGCGCACACGAGGTCGGTCATGGCTCGCATGAGCACGTAGTCGCCGGACCGTGACCATGGCTCATCGCCGACCAGCAGGTTCTGGGCGTCGAAGGCGGTGTTGTAGAAGAGGTTGAGTCCCGGCCATCCGCTGCGCGGGGCGATGCCGTACGGCGAGATGGCGACGTTGAAGTTGTCGGTGCAGTTCACGTGGCCCGGGTAGCCCATGTCCTCGTAGTACTTGGCGTGGCAGGCCAGGGCGAACGTGTCGTGCCTGCCCACCGTGTCCCGGACGACCTCGACGAGCGGCTGCATGTCCTGGTCGTAGAACTTCCCGTGCAGCCCTGGTTGCGGGTAGGCGTTGGCCATCAGCGAGCGGGTGACGGTGCTGTCCAGGCCACGCTCGATGCCCTCGTCCAGCGCATGGGAGCGGAAGGCCAGGAAGTCCGAGCACTGGCGGCCCTCGACGTCGATCACCTGGATGTACTGGCCCGCCTTGACCTCATAGCTGCAGGCAGTCGACTTGTCGATCCGCAGGTCCAGCACCGGTTCGGCCAGCGGAGCCGGCAGCCTGGTCTCAGCCGGTTGCGGGCTACTGCCCCGTCGTACCTCGATCAACAGGTCTGAAGGGGGATTCGCGGACGTGTCGTCGACCCGCATCCTGGTGGCCGGCGCAGCCACCAGTGCGGTAGCGGGCTCCACTGCCGAGAAGCTCTCGCGCGCGCCGGCCGGCGACCACTCCCCGAACAGCTGGACCGCACGAATCTGGTCCGGCCGAAGTCCCTGGGCCAGCAGGTCGGCGAGCAGGGGCTCGCTGACGTTCCCGAGGGCGGCCAGTGATCGGAGCGTCGTCGCGGGAGCGTCCAGGACGACCCCGAGCGCAGCCCCGTGTCCCGAGTCGTCCTCGCCCACGACCGTCACCTCGGCCGCCTGTCGACCGAAGCGGTCCACCACCGTCATCTCGTCCCCGGCCAGCAACCGGACACCCGTCACCCCTCCAGGACGAACCCAGTAGGTCTCCAGACCGACCGAGGGGAGGACCAGGCCGGGGAGCAGCGGACCCCGGGGCGTGCGGGTGGCGACCGGGGAGTCCGACATGGTCACGACACCTACCTCCGCGAGCGTGCGCCGTACAGAGCCAGGGCGACCGTGCGACGTGCAGGAGACGGAGATTACTACCGGTGAACCGGTTTGCGGAAGGGTGACGCGCAGGTGATGGCGGATGGCCGCAGGCCCGAAGAGTACTGACCAGAGCCGTTCGAGGTGCTTTACATCATCCGTGGACTGGGCCAGTATGTCGATCAGCGCGCGCCTCAGCATGCTCGGAATGGAGCGAGGAGAAGCCCGATGGCAGCTACCGACCCGGCCGGCGACCGCAGCGGCCGAGCGATCGCCGAGGTGGAGGAGCGCGAGCTCCTGAAGGCGATGTCGTGGTGGGACGGGTTCATGATCGCCTTGGCGAACCCCGGCTTCCTGATCGCTGCGCTGGGCGGTTCCATCGCGAGCCTCGGCACCACCGGAGCGCTGGTCCTGTGGCTGGTGTCGGTCCTGATCGGCAGTCTCCAGAACAACATCTACGCCGAGCTGGCCACGATGTTCCCGGAGAAGTCGGGCGGGATCTCCGTCTACGCCCATGAGGCGTGGCGGAGGTACTTCTCCCCCATCGGTGCCATCGCCACGTTCGGCTACTGGTTCGCCTGGTCGACCGTCCTGTCCATCAGTGGGCTCATCTGCGGCACCCTGATCGTCGCGGAGTTCTTCCCGCGCCTCACCTTCTCGACCACAGCCGCCCACCTGACGATCAACGCCCCGGTCCTGATCGCCATCGTGATGCTCCTGCTCGTGTGGGCCTTCAACGCTCGCGGCATCAGGTCCACGGTCTGGTTCTCCTACATCACCGGGATCCTGCTGATGATCCCCCTCCTGGTGATGATGCTGCTGCCCTACGTCACCGGTGACTGGCACGCCTCCAACATGAGCTGGGACGTCGGCAGGAACGGCGGCCTCGGACTGGCCCTGACCTGGCTCTACTTCATGGGGTGGTCGGCGTACGGCTTCGAGGCGTGCGCCACCGTGGCTCCGGAGTATCGGGACACCGCCTCGGACACGCCCAAGGCGCTGCGAAGCGCGGCGGCGTTCTCGGTCTTCGTCTACGCACTGCTGCCTCTCGGCGCCGGCGGCACCTTGGGGACCCAGGCGATTGCCGCCGACCCGACGTTCATCGTCTTCTACAAGGACGTCCTGGACAAGATCGCCGGCAGCTTCGGTGGCGGGATCCTCGTCGTGTGCATGGTGTGCGGCATCGTGCTGACGATGAGCACGGCCACCCTCGACGGCTCGCGTGCGCTGTACGGCATCGCCAAGGACGGCATGACCATCAAGTGGTTCGACCACCTGAACAAGTTCAACGTGCCTGGACGCGGGATGGCGATCGACGCCGTCATGAACATCTTCCTGGTGGTGTTCTTCGGGTCCGCGATCGAGATCCTCGCTGCGGGGAACCTCGGCTACATGCTGGCGCACGTCTTCGCGCTGAGCGGGTTCGTCCTGCTTCGTCGTGACCGCAAGCTCTGGCCGCGTCCCATCCGGCTGTCGAGCATCTGGGTCCCGATCGCCGGAGTCCTCGCTGCGGCGAACCTGCTCTTCGTCGTCGCGGGAGGCTTCCTGTTCGCCGACGAGTACGGCTACGGCTTGAGCAAGACCCTGATCGGCGCCTCGGTGCTGGTGATCGCGCTGGTGCTCTACTTCTACCGCCGCATCGTCGAGGATCGGACGACCATCCAGTGGCGTGAGCCGACGCCGGCGGTCCCGCCGAGCGCGCCCGCGACCACGGGCACCGGCTGATGGCGCGCGCCGGCCGGCCTCCCGTCGACAGGGCGTCGCTGCGCGAGCGTCTTGCCGGCCACGAGCGGCCCAGGACTGCCCTGAAGGGCCCGCCGATCACGGTGCACTGCGAGTGCGGGGAGCGACGGGGGCTCGCCTACGGGGAGACATGGGACTGCGTCTGTGGTCGGCGTTGGAACACCTCGCAGATCAACGCCGACGAGTACGCCCGGCTGCGACGGGTGCAGCTGCGGTTCCGGGCGCTACCCGTCGCTCTGGGCCTTGCGACCTCACTGGTCGCGCTGTTCTTCCTGCTCACCGGGAACAGCTTCTCCCTGTTCATCCTCCTGCCGTTCGCGCTCCTGGCGTGGGGGATGCTGGTCAGACCGATCCATCGTCGGCGGTATGCGCTCGCACTGGGCGAGCTGCCCCGGTGGGAGCTGCACGCCGAGTAGGGCGCTGCTGGTCCGGTCAGCGCGACGCCGCTGCGAGCAGCTGGCCGATGACGACGGTGGCGGCACCTCCGGCCAGGGCGAGGTAGGGCAGCACCCCGGCCCGCCTGGTCGGCGGGCCCACCTGGCCCACGGCAGCTCCAGCCGCGGCACCCGTGGTCGAGGGGGTGCTCCTCTCCAGGGCGGTGTCGTACATGGAGGCGGGGAACACACCCTTGTCCTGCACGAAGTGCCGGTAGCAGAACACCGGCAGGATGAGCGCGACGGCGATCAGCCCTGTCGCCAGCGCACCTGACCCCCACACGCTGACCCCCCATCCCAGCAGCAGCGCGTTGAAGAACGCCAGGACCGCCCCTACGCCGATCATGACGGTCGGCGCCCGCCACGGACGGGGCGTGTCGGGGCGGTCCATCCGGTGGATCCAACCCGCGTTGAGGTTCAGGAAGTTGAAGACCATGTAGCACACGGTCGAGGCCGCCAGCACGAAGATGTAGTCGCTCAACAGCAGCAGGACCAGGTTGAACACCAGGTCGGTCCACATGGCGCGGGTCGGGGCGCCGTTGCGGTTGGTGCGACCGAGGTAGCGCGGGAGCCATCCGTCCTTCGAGCCCTGGTAGAGCGTGCGGGACGAGCCGGCCATGGTCGTCATGATGGTCAGCAGCAACGCCAGGATCAGCATGACGATCAGCAGGTTGCCGAGGAACGCCCCCCGGCCGACCATCTGCGCCATCGCCGCGCCGACACCGTTGCCGTTGACGATCCCAGGGGTGCTCAGCCGCTTCACCCCGAGCGCACCCTGGAATGTGAAGGGCACCAGCGTGTACGCGACGAGGCAGAGCAGGCCCGCGGAGAAGATAGCCTTGGGCGTGTCCCGACCGGGGTTCTTGAACTCCGAGGTGTAGCAGATGGCGGTCTCGAACGCGTACGCCGACCAGGCAGCGAGGAACAGCCCGCCCGCGATCAGCGTGAGCCCGTCGAGGTCCCAGGCGCCGTTCAGGGGGACGAACGGGGTGAAGTTGGTCGACATCACGTCACCGGTCAGGAGTGGCACCACACCGACGATCAGGAGCGGGATCATCACCGCCAGGCCGACCACGCTCTGCACTCTCGCGGCCCGCAGGATCCCACCGTGCTGCAGCGCGAAGACGAGGAGCAGCAGGGCCGCAGCGATGAGGAAGGTGGCGTTGAACCGAAGCTCCAACCCGCCCTTGAGCAGGCCGAGGTCCGCCAGCTCGACCGACCAGGTGTTGATCGCGGCATCAGCGGGGAAGAGCGCCGTGAGCACGTAGCCGGCAGCCAGACCCGAGCCGATCGTCAGCACCGGCGACCACGCCAGCCAGTTGCACCACACCGAGATCGGCGCGACGAACTTGGAGTACGGCGCCCAGGCCATTGCTCCGAACACGGACGTTCCACCCGACTTCTGAGGGAACAGACCGGCGATCTCGGCGAAGACGAAGCTCTGCATCAGCGCGAGCAGCACCGACACGGTCCAGACCAATGGTGAGACAGCACCGACCCCCGCTGCGATCGACCCGATGGAGAACAGAACCAGTGCCGGCACACCGCTGGCGATCCAGAACCCACCCGTCCATCCGATGGAGCGCTTCATCCCGGGGTCGTCAGCGTCAGGCTGCGCTGCCGCTTCGGCTGTCGGAAGGATCTTGGACACTGCTGCCTCCGGACCGTAACGTTGGCGGACAGGTGTATGCGGTGAGACTACTCAGCGTCCCTCGGACTGGCTATGGTCTGGACATCACTCCTTTGAGGATCGGAGCCCACGTTGACCTTCTCCTGGAGAACCACCGCACTCGCTGACCGGCATCGCGCCCTCGGTTCCCAGCTCGAGGACTGGAGCGGGATGCCGACCGCGTGGACCTACGACAAGGACATCCACGAGGAGCACGTGGCGATCCGGACCAAGGCCGGGCTGATGGACGTGTCCGGGCTGAAGAAGGTCCACCTCGTCGGGCCGCACTCGCACGCGGTGCTCCACCAGGCGACGACCCGCGACGTCACCAAGATCTACCCCGGCAAGGCCTCCTACGCCTGCATGTTGGACGACCGTGGACTCTTCGTCGACGACTGCATCCTCTACCGCACCGGCCCCAACTCGTGGATGGTCGTGCACGGCAGCGGCAGCGGTCATGAGCAGCTGACCCGCTCAGCGGTGGGACGCAACGTCGCCGTCCTGTTCGACGACGACCTGCACGACCTGTCCCTGCAGGGGCCGCTCGCCGTTGACTACCTCGCTCGGCACGTGCCGGGGATCCGCGACCTGCCGTACTTCCACCACACCGCCACCCGGTTGTTCGACCGCCCGGTGACCATCTCACGCACCGGTTATACCGGTGAGCGCGGCTACGAGGTCTTCTGCAAGGCGGAGGACGCGCCGCTGATCTGGGACACGATCTTGGAGGACGGCGCGGACCTGGGCATCATCCCCTGCCGCTTCACGGTGCTCGACATGCTGCGCGTCGAGAGCTATCTCTTGTTCTACCCCTACGACAACTCCCAGATGTACCCCTTCGAGCACGACCTCCCTGGCGACTCGCTGTGGGAGCTCGGCCTGGACTTCACGGTCAGCCCCGGCAAGGTCGGGTTCCGCGGCGCGGAGGCGCACTACGGGCGCGAGGGCAAGGAGCGCTTCAAGATCTTCGGCGTCCTCGTCGACGGTGACGAGCCGACGTCGGAAGGAGATCTGCTCTACGCCGGCGACCGTGAGGTGGGGGTCATCACCTGCGGCATGTACTCCACGCTGACCGGCCGGTCCATGGCCATTGCCCGACTCGACGTCGACAAGGCGGTGCACGGGTCAGCCCTCGAGGTCCGCGGTGCCTCGGTGACCGGCCCGGCCATCGCGCACACGCTGCCCTTCGACGACCCGGAGAAGAAGAAGCGAACTGCCCGTGGCTGAAGGGGAACCTGCGAGCGGCCCCTTGCCGCCCTCGACGATCAGGAGCAGGCCGCAGTACCCAGGTCTGCGCGCGGTGACGACCGCCCGCCACCATGTCGTCGCTGCCCACGGTGAGGGCATCGGCGCCGTGCTCCGCATGATCTCGGATGCTCCCCCCGGTTTCGCCGAGCGGACGCACGTGCTCTACGCCGCGACGGGCGAGTCCCCGGGGAACGACCTGGACCGACTGCGCTCGGCCGGAACGCGTCGGCTCGACGTGCTTCCCGGTGCCGACGACGTCCTGCGAATGCTCGACAGCGTGCTCGCCACCGCCACCATGAGCACCCGGTTGTACGCAGCGGGCACCGAGGGCTTCGTCGGTCGCGTCGTCACCCTGGCCATCGGTCATCGCATCGACCACAAGTCGGTTCTCACCGAGCACAGCGGCTCCCACGCGCGACGCGTGCAGTGTGTGCACTGCAAACACGTGGCCGAGGACGTCACGACATCCGTCTTCGAGTGTGCGGGGTGCGGCGTCCTCCTGTTCGTCCGAGACCACTATTCCCGACGCCACGCTGCGTTCCAGGGCGTCTGCGTCAACGCGGAGGATCCCACGGAGCGGCCGGTGCCGGAGCAGGCCTACGCATGAGCCGTCCCGCAGTGATGATGAGCCACCGGGAGGAGATCCGGGTGCAGGTCGAGGATGTCGTGGAGGTCGCGGATCGCGTCAGGCGCTTCCGCCTCGTCCCCGTCGACAGTGACTCGTTGCCCGCGTTCTCCGGAGGCGCCCACATCACGGTGATGATGGACGACGGTCAGCGTCGGATCCGCAACCCGTACTCGATCGTGAGCTCACCGGCCTGCACGAAGGCCTACGAGATCAGCGTGCTGCGTGTAGAGGAGTCTCGCGGCGGGTCGCACTACTTGCACACCCGTGTCCGGCCCGGCAGCGAGCTGTGGATCACCCCGCCGGGAAACCTCTTCCCGGTGCACCACCTGGCGCGCAGGCACATCCTGGTCGCCGGTGGCATCGGGATCACGCCGTTCATGGCCATGACCGCCCAGCTGTCCGCTCTCCGGCACGACTTCGAGCTGCACTATGCGATGAGAACTGAGGCGTCCGGCGCCTACGCCAGAGCGCTGGAAGAGCGGTACGGCGACCGGGTCAGCACCTACCGGACCACTCTCGGGGAGCGCATCCCGATGGCCGACCTGCTCGACGAGCAACCACTCGGAACGCATCTGTACGTCTGCGGCCCGGAGCGGATGATCGACAGCGTGCTGGAGTCCGGCAGACTCGCGGGGTGGCCGGAGGAGAACCTGCACTGCGAACGGTTCCTCGCCCCTCCAGGGGGTGAACCCTTCGACGTACGCCTGGCACGGTCGGAGCTCCGGGTTCACGTCGGCGAGCACGAGAGCGTCCTCGAGGCGGTCGAGGCTGCCGGAGTCAACCCACCCTACTTGTGCAGGGGCGGTGTCTGCGGTCAGTGCGAGACGCGCGTGCTGAGCTGTGACGGTGTCCTGGACCACAACGACCACTTCCTCACCCCCGAGGAACGCGACACCGGGGAGCACCTGATGATCTGCATGTCGCGGTTCCGAGGTCGAGAGCTCACCCTCGACCTCTGAGACAGGGGCGCTCCCCGCCGTCCGTCCGCCGTGTCCGTCATGTCCGTCACACAGAGAAGAGGCCACCATGACGCTCGACTTCCACGAGGAGACGTTCCGCGACGACTTCACGTTCTACAACAGCCGCGAGGCGATCCTTCGTTTTCCCTTCCCGTTCGACCGGGACGAGTACATGTACAGCGTGAACCTCGAGACCCATACGCCCGGTTCTCCTGGCTCGGTGCTCGAGTTCCCCATCGACGTGGACGAGCACTACGTCTCCGAGATGCGCGACCGCGCCTTGGTCCTTGCCGAGGACCCGCTGCGCTGCCAGTCGCTGCCGCACATGGACCTCGCGGGTTGGGACCTTCTCGAGCTGCTCATGACCAACATGGCCTCGGACTACCCGGACCACTTCACGCTCGAGCGTGGGCCCGCGGACCGCTGGCACTGGAGCAACCGGCCACTCGGCATCGACGACACGTTCACCTTCGGCGAGACGTCGACGCTCCCACCGCGGCCAGGAGACGCCAGCGGCGATCCGATGGGGCCGATGGAGTACGTCACCCGTCAGAGCCAGGGCGACTTCTGCCTGCTCGACCAGCGCGATGACAACCTCTGGATGGACGCGGGGATCACCACCACCCAGGCTGACTGGTCTCTGGACTTCGATATCGGCATGAACTTCTTCGAGTGGCACGGGCCCGTCCCGCTCGCGCACGAGATGGGCATCTTCGACCGGGCTCTGAAGTACCTGCTCAACCTCCAGCAGAGCCGCGCGGCGCGCCGGCTGAACTGGACGATGACCATCAACCCGCGACTCGACACCAGCCCCGAGAACTACCACACGTGGGGTGTCGACCGATCGACGGTCACGGCGGACAACGTCGGGGAGAAGGTGCATCTCCGGGTGGAGCTGCAGACCTTCTTCCGGCTGCCGCGGTCCAACGCGATCGTGTTCCCGATCCGCTGCTACCTCATCAGCCTGCAGGATCTGGTGACGGTGCCGGGATGGGGCCAGCGCCTGCACCGAGTGCTGAAGCGCCTCCCGCCGGAGCTGGTCGAGTACAAAGGCTTGAGCCGCTACCTCGACGTGACGCTGGCCTGGCTCGCGCCCTACGACGAAGCGCCGGCGGCCGAGTGACCAGGTCGGCGCCGGCGCCGAGGGCCAGGAACCGAGCCGATCGTCAGGCCAGGTTGGCTTCGACGCTGGGTTGCCTCAGCCGCGAGCGAGCGAGCAGCTTGTCGCGGAACAGCTCGATGAGGACGACGACGAACAGGATCACCCCCGTCACCAGCGTCGCCACGTAGGGCTGAGCGCCGCCGATGAGCATTCCGGTGCTCAGGGCCGACACGATCGCCACCCCGAGCGCGATGTTCCAGATCGAGCCGCGACCGCCGTACAGGCTGACCCCACCGATCAGCGCCGCCGCGATCGCGGTCACGAGCAGGTCCCCGAAGGCGAGGGGACTGCCGCTCGCGTTCTTGATCGAGACCAGCGCACCGGCCAGCGCAGCGCAGCCGCCCGAGATCGCGAAGCTCAGCACCAACGAACGTCGCAGTGGGACGCCGGCGGCGATCGCCTCGGGCCTCGCACCACCGATGGCGTAGATCTCTCGGCCGAGGCGCACGTAGGACAGGAAGAGACCGATCACGGCAAAGACGCCGAAGGCGATGAGGATGCTCGGTGAGAGGAATCCCCACCGCACCGCATATGCGTCCGGAATCGTGTAGTCGGTGAGGTTGACGGGGTCGCTCCCGCTGATCACGAAGCCGAGACCCTGGAGGAAGATCAGCGTGCCGATGGTGAACACCAGGGAGTTGATCTGCAGGAGGTGGATCAGCCAGCCTTGAAGGGCCCCGAACGCGGTGCCCGCGATGACCGGTATCACGAGGCAGCCGACGAACCCGATCGACGTCGGCAACGCCGACGCGACCTGGATGGCGACGATACCGGAGACCGTGGCCAGCGATGCGACCGACAGGTCCAGCTCACCGGCGATCATGGTCACCCCGAGCCCGAGCGCCACGACGCCCACGGAGGCGTACTGGTTGAACACCCCGAAGACCGATGAGATGTTGACGACCGCGGGGAAGAAGACCGACAGGCCGATCACGACGACCGCGAGGACGACGATCTGGATCCCGTAGTCGACGGTGATCCGTCGGGTGTTCCCTTTCACGTGAAGCTCCTTCGCATGGTGTGCAGGGTCGACACGACGACCAGGACCAGCAGCCCGACGAAGGTCGCCCGGACCCCGACGTCGACTCCCTTCAGGGACAGGATGTTGTCGAAGACGGCGATCAGCACCGCGCCCAGCGCCGAGTTGAAGGCAGAGCCCTCGCCTCCCTTGATCGATATCCCGCCGACCAGAACTGCGGCGACGATGTCGATCGTCAGCTCGGAGAGATCGCCTGCAGTGACCTGACCGAGCTCTGCAGCCTCGATGACGCCGACCAGGGTGGCCGCGACACCGAAGGAGACGAACGCCCAGACGGTGATGGATCGTGCGGAGATGCCGCTGAGCGCTGCCGTCCTCGGATTGGCACCCAAGAGGGTGACCTGCCGACCCAGTCGCGTCCGGCCGAGGAGCAGCGCCATCGCGAGTGTGTAGAAGATGAAGAGGTACACCGGCAGAGGAAGCCCCAGGACGGCTGCGGTGGCGAACGACCTGACGGACGATCCCGGCGCGGTCACGACGCTGCTCTTCGTGAGCACGGTCAGCACTCCGTAGATCACTGAGCCCGCGGCCAGCGTGGTGATCACGGGGTTCAACCCCGCGGACACGATCGCCCCCAGCAGCACGGCCACGACGACCTGGAGTGCCAGGACCGCGATGATCGCGAGCCAGATGGGCACGCCGGCGTTCAGCAGGGCCAGCAGCGTCATCGTGGCCAGCACCACGGTGCCCTGACCGCCCAGTGACACGAAGTTCCCGGACAGCGTGATGGGCGTCATGCCGACGGCGAGGATCCCGACGACGGAGGAGTTGATGAGCACGGCCCGAGCGTTGTTGAGGGTGAAGAAGGACGGAGTCGTCAGCGCCGCGACGAGGATCACGATCAGCACCAACAACGGCAGGGCGACCTGGGCGACGCCGCGGCGCACTCGGTTCTTGTCGTTGGTGACTGGTGCTTGCGAAGCTTCGCGACCAGGCTCCTCAGTCACAGTTCTGCTGTTCACGCCGTCACCTCTCGATGCATCACTGCCCGAACCACCTGTTCCTCGGTCCACTCCTCCACCGACCGCAGGGCGGTGAGATGGCCGTGGTAGAACGTGGCGATCGTGTCTGCGAGTCCGAACACCTCTGCTGTGTCCGAGGAGGAGATGATGACCGACATCCCCTGGCTGCAGAGCTCTCGGAGCTTTCGGTAGATCTCACTTCGTGCCCCTACGTCGACGCCTCTGGTGGGTTCTTGCACGAGCAGCACCTTCGGAGAGCTTCCGACCCACTTGCCCAGGGCGATCTTCTGCTGGTTGCCTCCGGACAGGGTGCCGACGCGGGCTCGCAGGCGACTGGCGTCGATGGCGAACTGCGACGCGATGTCCGAGGCACGTCCGCGCTCAGCGCGGCCGGAGACGAAGCCGAGACGGGTCACCGACGGTAGCCAGCACGAGGACAGGTTCTCCTGGATCGACATCTCGGAGAAGATCCCGTCCCTCTTCCGGTCGTCCGAGCAGTAGGCGATGCCGGCCCGGATCCCGGCCATCCTGCTGCGCAGTGTGACGGGCGCACCGTCGATGAGGACCTCGCCGCCCGTGGTGGGGCGGATACCCGCCAGGGACTCCATCAGCGCGTCGGTCCCCGACCCGAGCTGGCCGGTCAGCCCGAGGATCTCGCCCCGCCTGACGGTGAGGGTCAGCTCGTCCCGGATGCCGGCGACCCTGAGGTCGCGCACCTGCAACCGCGCCTCGTCGAGCTGCCCGGCCTTGGCGGGGTACATCGCGCTGAGCTCGCGTCCGAGCATCATCGTGATGACGTCATCGACGTTGACGTCCGAGGTCGCGACCGGCGCGAGGCTGCGCCCGTTCCGAAAGATCGTCACCCGGTCGGCGACCTCGAACACCTCGGGCAGGCGATGCGTCACGTAGACGACGCTGATGCCACGGCCAGCCAAGTTCCGCACCACGTCGAGCACTCGTACGATCTCGGCGTCGGACAGAGCAGCGGTGGGCTCGTCGAACACGACGACGCGAGCATCTCGGGCGACGACGCGAGCGATCTCGAGGAGCTGCATCTCGGCCACCGACAGCTCGGAGACCAGGGTGCTCGGATCGAGCGATCCGAGCCCGACCAGCTCCAGCAGCCTGCGAGCGTCGGCCGCGAGTCTGCGCCGGGTCCAGATGGCGCCGGAGTCCACCTTGCCCAGCGCGAGGTTCTCCGCGATCGACATGGTCGGGACGGAGCTGTACTCCTGCTGGACGACCGCGATCCCTGCCTGCTGGGCCCGCGCGCTGCTCGTGAGGTCAGTGGCCTCCCCGTCGAGGTGGATCCGGCCGGAGTCGGGCGAGACCAGTCCGGAGATGACCTTGACGATCGTGCTCTTCCCGGCTCCGTTCTCGCCGAGAAGCGCCATGACCTCGCCCTCGCGCACCTCGAACCGCACGTCGTCGAGAGCCTTGACCGCACCATAGGACTTCGATATCCCGACGGCCTCGAGTCGTAGCACGTTCTCGTTGTGGTCTGTCATCGGCTCCCGCTTATGCCGTGGCGGCGCACTCGTCGAAAAGAAGGCGCGACGCCGGTTGAATGAGTCAGTAGCCCGCGCCGAAGCTGCCGTACTTGAGGCCCCAGAGCTGCAGCTGGTCGATGTTGTCGACATAGGCCGGCTGCAGCGGCATGAAGGTGTTGAAGTGTGGAGCACTCATCGCGACCTTCGGTTTGCTCGCCGAGATCGGCATCTGCTGGTTGCCATTGACGACCTTCGCCGTCGCGAGGTACTGGATCGCGCTGTCGACGACGATCTCGCCCTCGATCTTCGGCGACTGGATCACCGCCGAGTAGATCTCGCCGGTCTTCCACGGAGTCTGGTCCCCCGAGAGGTCACCTGCGATGACTGTGACGTCCTTGCCCGGCGTCAGCCCGTTCTGCTGCAGCGCCTTCACCACACCGCCGCACATGTTGTTGTTCTGGCAGAACACGAAGTCGATCCCGGCGGACTTGTACTTGGGGATCACCTGGCTCGCCGCGGTGAAGCCCCCCTGTGCGTCCAGGGTGGGCGCCGGCTCGGTGTGCAGCAGCTTGAACGGTCTGCTCTTGGTGGCGGCCAGGAACTGCTTGTGCCGGTCGATGCCGGCCTGGTAGCCCGTCGTGAAGGAGAACTCCAACAGGTTGCCGTTCGGCGAGTGGAACTTCTTTCCCGCCTTCTCGTCGGCTGCCCGCGCTTTGAGCGCCTGCTGACCGGCGACGAAGGCGACCTTGCCCTGATCGACGCCCGAGTACAAGGTGACGGTGTGCTCCGCTCCCGGCGTCACGTTCTGGTCGGTCTGGATCACCGGGGCCACCCGGGACAGCTGCCGTGCCGAGTTGATCCCGGCCTTCGCGTCGTTGGGCCACCAGACGAAGGCAGCCGGCTTCTGCCCCGTCGCGATGTACTGCTGGACCTGCTGGTCTTCCTCACTCTGGTCGTAGTTGTTCTGGATGACATGCGTCTTGAGGTTGAAGTACGCGGCCTCTCGCTTCAACGCCGTCAGGAAGTCCCGCAGATAGATGTTCGAGGTCGAGGGCATGAAGACCATCAGCGTCTTGCCGTGACCATCCAAGGTGCCGCTGGGCTTTATCTTCGCGCCGTCACCGACCGACTGCCCGCCGCACGCAGCCAGCAGGGTCGCCGCTGTTGCCGCGCCGACCGCCCACCTCAGTCGGGCACGTCGTCTGTCGGTGTCCATTGTCATCCTTTCCTCGACGCGACCACCCCGCCGAGTGACCCACTTCTCCTGCCGATCACATGGGGTCGCGCAGCGCTTCGAGCGCGGTCGACGGCATCGGAGTGCTGTGATCGACCACGCGTGGTGGACAGCGGCACTGCGCCGTCAGGCCCACAGGTTCAACTGGTGTGAACAGCTTGGGACACTCAGTGAACACATGGGAGCGGGATGGTGTCAAGCCCGCCCATGCGGGTCTCTTTCGACACGATTCATCGCATGACTGGTCGATCCCGCTCAGGTCTGATCCTTGACAATGGCACGGTCACGCGGTTGCATGTTCGCTTGCTGTGCAGCATGAGTGAACGTCGTCATACGTCGTCAACGGGTGGTCCGGGCGATCAAGAACCGATGCGGAGATGAAGAGATGACCTCAGTGTCCTTCCAGGACGGTGCCGTTGCAGCGATCACCGGCGCCGGCGGCGGAATCGGACTCGCGACCGCCCGGCGGTTCGCCGAGAGTGGCGCGAGCGTCGCCATGGTCGATGCCAGCGACTCCGTCCACGCGGCGTGCGAGAAGCTTGCGGCCGAGTTCGCTGACGTGCGCTTCGAGTCGTTCGTCGCTGACGTGACAAGCGAGGATGCGCTGGCCGACGTACGTGACGGTGTCCTCGAGAAGCTCGGTCGTGTCGACCACCTGGCCATCGTCGCGGGAGTGGTCCAGACCGCGGCATCGGTGGAGGAGCTCACGCTCGAGGAGTGGAACAGAGTCTTCGGAGTCAACTCCATCGGCGTCTTCCTGACCGCCAAGACGTTCATCCCACTTCTCAAGGGGCAGCCGGAGAGCACCATCGTTGCGGTGGCCTCCTACTGGGCACGGACGAACCCTCCGCTCTTCGCGGCCTACTCGGCCTCGAAGTCGACGGTGCTGTCCCTCGTGCAGACGCTGGCCGGCGAGCTGGCGCCCTCGGGAGTCCGTGTCAACGGTGTCGCCCCGGGGCAGATCAACACGGGCATGCACCGGAACGCGCTCACCAGCGAGGCTGAGTCCCGAGGCATCACCTTCGAGGAGATGAAGGCCGTCGAGTGGGGGAAGATCCCGCTCGGTGTGGCCGGCGAGCCCGAGGTGATCGCCGACGCCATCGCCTTTCTCAGCTCGCCGGCGTCGCGCTACATCACCGGCGCGACGCTGGACGTCAACGGAGGCGTCGTCTTCCACTGACCCGGACCGCGAAGTGAGGGCATCTCCTCGCCACCGTCGAGTGGTGAGGCGTCACGGCATGTCGACATGAGGAGCACACCTCGATGAGCACAGAGCAGGAGTTCGACGAACAGGTGACACCCGCCGAACGCGTTGCGGTCGTGACGGGTGCCGCTGGCGGCATCGGGATGGCGATCGCGCAGCGGTTCGCCAGCGAGGGCGTGAACGTGGTGGTCAGCGACGTCCGCGAAGATGCCGCCGTGGCAGCAGCGGGCTCCCTCGACGACTCCGCAGACGCTGCGGTGCTCGGACTGGGCGTCGACGTGACCGACTCCTCGAGTGTCGCCGCTCTCGTGCGCTCTGTCGTGGACCGGTTCGGGCGCGTCGACCACCTCGTCAACTGCGCCGGCATGTCGCTGAGCTCGCCGAGCGCGGAGCATCCGGACTCCGACTGGAGGCGGGTGGTGGATCTCAACCTGAGCGGGACGTTCTACATGTGCCGCGAGTTCGCCGCCGAGCTGTTCAAGACCCGCGGCACCGTCGTCAACATCTCCTCCATCGCTGGTTTCGCAGTGACCAGGCCGGAGATCCACGCGGGCTACGACGCGACCAAGGCCGGGGTGGCGGCACTGTCCCGCACGCTGGGCGTCGAGTGGGCTGCTCAGGGCGTGCGCGTCAACGCCGTGGCCCCTGGCTACACGAACACCGAGCTGCTCAAGGTGGTGGGAGCGGACTCGCCGGAGACCATGGCCACCTGGATCGCCCAGACTCCGCAGCGCCGACTCATGGAGCCGACGGACATCGCCGAGGTCGTCGTCTTCCTGTCCTCCCCCGCGTCCGCTGCGATCACCGCACAGACGATCGTGGCTGACGGTGGGTACCTCGCGGCGAAGTGAGACGACCTGGCCCTGGCGGTCACAGGATCGCCAGCGGGTTGATCGGTGAGCCGACTCCGCCCGTGATGGGGAGAGGTTGAGCCACGAACAGGAAGCACCAACGGTTGAGCCGGGCACAGGCCCGGGCCAGGTCATCGAGCTGGAACATCTCCCCCAGGCACATGCCCAGGTCGCGGATGACGACGCAGTGGACGGGCATGCTCGCGTCGCTGAGGGACGGGACCACCTCGACCGCCCAGTTGTCAGAGGCCAGGAACGCCACATGGTGGTCTGCCAGCCACCCTGCGACGGGAAGGTCGATCCCGGGTTCTCTCGCCAGGTAGGCCTCGGGCCCGCCAGCGCTGAGCTCCTGCATCCACCCGGTGCGGATCAGGACGATGTCTCCTTCGAGTATCTCGCAGGCTTGTGTCGCCGCGCACGAGTCCAGGTCCACTGGCGTGACGACGTGGTCCGGAGGCAGGCTCTGCATCCCGAGGTGGCGTGGCAGGTCCAACAACACTCCCCTACCGGTGATGCCTCCCGAGAGCGTGTCGACACCCAGTCGGTGCGCGCCCAACTCATCGACGGTCCCGGTCGGGAACCCGTTGTAGAGAAACCCGTCGTAGCCGACGTGTGCCAACGCATCCACCTGGGTGGCGCCCTGCGGATACATGATCACCAAGTCGTCCATCCACTGGAAACCACCGCGTTCGGGCTGGACTCGCCCGGTTCGGGTCATGACGTGGACGAGGTTGGTGCGCGCGCTGCCGGGTGCTTGCGGCCCGTCCTTGTCGAGCGGGATCGCCAGGGACACGACCTCGCCGGTCTCCGCCAGTCGAGCTGCTGAGGCCACCTGCGCGGGCGTGATCCAGTTCAGAGTTCCGCGTTCGTCACGTGCCCCCCAGCGGCCCCAGTTGGACACTCGACTCCCCCACTGACGGAAGTCGATGGCTTCGTTCTCCACGGGGTGACTCACTCGGCTCGGCCCGACGTCAGGAATCGATGGGTGGCACGGACAAGTGCTTGGCTGATGGCGATCGTCATTGCGTGACGCTATCTGAGGTCGGCTCGTTCCCCCGTCACGATCCAGGCCAGAACGCTCCCTACTCGACGCGCGTCGGGCCGAGCGTGACCGGGCGGAGCCCGGCGACACCCCGCCGCTGGCGGGGGATCGAGGGCGTGACGTCCTTGCCTTCCGGCTTGCCCCAGAGCCAGCCCTGACCGAGGACTCCTTGACCGACCAGCGCGTCGAGCTGTGCCTGCGTCTCTATCCCTTCGATGATGCACGGCACGTCCATCGCCTTGGCCATGGTGATGACGCCCTGGATCACTGCGGTGGCTGCCCGGTCCCGCGACAGTCCCGCGGTGAAGGACGCGTCCACCTTGAGCAGGTCGACGGGCAGCACCGTCAGGTTCTGCAGCGTGGCGTACGCGGTCCCGAAGTCGTCGATCGCGACCCGGACACCCGCCGACCGCAGCGCCTCGAGTGCGCCGAGCGCCGAACGGTCGGCGTGCAGCATCGAGGACTCGGTGATCTCTAGGACGAGCCGGTCCGGGTCCGCGCCGTTGCGACGCAGGGCGTTCTCGACGCGACGCCGGAAGTCGTCACCGGTGAGCTCGCGGGCGCTGACGTTGACGGCCACGGACATCCAGCTCGGCCACGTGCCGAGTGTCTCCAGCGCCAGCTGCAGGACGCGGTCGCCGACCTCCTGCGCGAGTCCGGCGTGCTCGGCGGCGATGATGGCCGGCAGCGTGGGCAGCAGGTTGCCGTCCTGGTCGTGGAGCCGCATCAGCGCCTCAGCGCCCAGGACCGTGCCGCTGTCGAGGTCCACCACCGGCTGGTACACCAGCCGGATCCGGTCGTGCGTCAGACCGTCCCGCACGGCCTGCTCGAGCGCATAGCGTGCCTCGGTGCTCGCGCGCAGGTCGTCGTCGAACACGTCTTGTCGGCCCCTTCCGCGTTCCTTGGCGCGGTACATCGCCGCGTCGGCGCGACCCAGCAGCAGCTCGGGTACGGCGTGTGGCTCGACGGCGAGGTCGATCCTGGCGATCCCGATGCTGGCCGTGATGGCGAGCGACGCTCCTCGGATCGGGATCTGCCTGGTGACCCTCTCAGCCAGACGGTGGGCCACCACCCGCGCCTGGTCCAGCCCCTCGTCCGAGCCCAGCAGCGCGACGAACTCGTCGCCGCCGACCCGGGCGACCGTGTCGGCAGGACGCAGGGTGCCGGTCAGGTCCGCGGCGATGTCGGACAACAGCTGGTCCCCCGCGTGGTGACCCGCGCGGTCGTTCACCTCCTTGAACCCGTCGAGGTCGATGAACAGGGCGACGACACCGCTGCCGGACCTGCCCGTCCTGGCGACGGCGAAGGCCTGCTCGCAGCGCTCCATGAGCAGCCGCCGGTTGGGGAGGCCGGTGAGGTCGTCGTGCAGCGCGAGCGCGATGAGCCGCTGCTCGGCGAGCCGTCGGGCGGTGACGTCCTCGATCTGGGCGAGGAGGACACGGCGTCCGCCCGGCTGCCGCAGCCAGTGCAGAGCGACCCGGCCCCATCGCTCCTCCTCGGTCGAGCCGTGCAGGGCCGCTTCGGTCCGAAGGTCACCCTCGCCGGCCCTCACCAGGTCCCGCACATCGTCCTGGTCGACCGGGGACTCGAAGAGGCTGTCCAGGGAGCAGCCGGCCAGGTCGCCGGGTCCCGTGCCGAGCAGGGTGGTCAGGGCCCGGTTGGCGTGCAGGATCACGCCGCCGGTGTCGGTGAGCGCCTTCCCGGTCAGGCCCTCGTCGAACACCTGCCGGAAGCTCTCCTCACTGATCAGAAGGGCTGACCGGTCCCTGCTGCTGCGGAGCGCCACTCGAACAGCGAATGCCAGTGCACCGAGCAGGACCAGGAGAGCCAGGGCGAGCGTTGCCAGGAGGTTGCGGCGGAACGCCCCGGCGGGAGCCATGGCCGTGACAGCGGGCAGGGTTGCGCTGACGGTCCAGCCGAGCGCAGGAACCGGCCCGGCAGCGACGAAGCTGCCGCCCGTGACAGTGTTCACCGCATGCCCGGCGAGGGCCTGGCGGGTCGCGGAGGCGACCGCGTCGGCCGGCGGGTGAAGGCGGCCGGCGTCCTCGAGCCTGCCGCTGTCGGTGGCGCGCAAGGCGATGGCCAGGGATCGACCGCCCTGGTCGGTCACCGAGACCGCGAACTCCGTCGTCGCGGCGCGACCCCTCGGCGAGCGCGCGGATGGACGCCAGCTGCCACAGCATGGCGAGGTAGCCGACCCGACGACCGGTGTCCCACACCGGCGTCGCAACGGCGACCACGAGTGGGTGCCCGGCGGTGGCGGAGCGAAACCCTCGGGACACGTACGGTCGGCCGCTGGACGCGGCGCCTCGGAACCAGTCGCTGGAGGCCAGGTCGTCGCCGCGCAGCGCGGACCGGTTCGGGTATCCCACGACGTACCGTCCGTCCAGGTCGGTCAGGAAGACGGCGGGGTCGCGCTTCGCGCTGGCGGCCGTCGTGAGCGGCTCGAGGGACGCGGACCGGGTGCCCGGGCCAGGAGCGACCAGGGCGGCCACGATCGCGGAGCTGGCGCCAGCGGCCTGCGCCGCGCGGATGTAGTCCTGACTCTGGCGGGCCACTGCTCGACCGGCGGCGTCCGCGTTGGACTCCACTCGACCGGCGGCGTCCCGCCGAACCGTGTGCTGGTCCTGGCGGACTGCGATCATCGCGACGACGCTGAGGGTGCTGCCCGCCAGCACGGCCGTGCCGAGGGGGAGGACGAGCAGCCGCCAGCCGGTGTGCTTCCGTGAGCTCACGAGTTGCACCTCGACGCGGTCGGTGGAGCCGGCCGCGGCGGAGCCGTCGGTCCGCGGGTGGTGCCGCTCCCTGATGCTAGGTGGCACCGTCCTCACGGTGGGCAGAACAGTCGAGAACGTGACAGGACCCCACTAACGGCGCGGGACGAGGGCAGCTGATGCGGTGAGCGCATCCGGCGCCAGGCGCCGCACAGTCCGCGCGTGACGGACACGGGTAGCGTGCATGCATGCCTATCAAGCTCGAGAACGTGGGGATCGCCGTCCGGGACCTGGAAGCCACGATCGCCTTCTTCACCGATCTCGGGCTGACCCTTCTCGGCCGTGACACGGTCAGCGGAGAATGGACCGACACGGCGGTGGGCCTCGACGGCAACCACGCCAGGATCGCCATGCTCCAGACGCCGGACGGCAACGGACGCCTCGAGCTGTTCGAGTACATCCACCCCGACGCGATCGAGACCGAACCCACCCTGCCCAACCAGATCGGCATGCACCGCGTCGCCTTCTCGGTCGACGACATCGACGAGGCACTCGAGATCGCCGCGAGGCACGGCTGTCGTCCGCTGCGCGGCGTCGCGACCTACGAGGACGTCTACAAGCTCACCTATGTGCGCGGCCCCAGCGGCATCATCGTGATGCTCGCCGAGGAGCTGAAAGCCGATGCACAGCCGTGAGCTGGTCCACCTGACGGTCCGAGGCGGTCGACGGGGACGAGCCTGGTCAAGATGACTCCGTGCTTGGACTCGAGATGGTCGTCGTGCTCGGGGTCGCCTTGGTCACGTGCGGAGCGCTCGCGCGCCGCTACCCGATCGCGCCGGCCATCCTGCTCGTGCTGGTCGGGGTGCTGGTCGGTTTCGTGCCGCACCTGCGGCAGGCCCAGCTGCCGCCGGAGGTGGTGCTCCTCGTCTTCCTGCCCGCCCTGCTGTACTGGGAGAGCCTGACGACCTCGCTGCGGGAGATCCGCAACAACCTGCGGGTCGTGGTCCTGACCAGCACGGCACTGGTGGTCGCCACCGCCGCCGCGGTCGCCGCCGCTGCGCACGGGCTCGGCCTGGAGTGGGGGCCGGCGTGGGTCCTCGGCGCCGCACTGGCGCCCACCGACGCGACTGCGGTCGGCGTCCTGGCCCGCGACCTGCCGCGTCGCACGGTGACCGTGCTCCGCGCCGAGAGCCTCGTCAACGACGGCACTGCCCTGGTCCTCTACGGGTTGGCCGTCGGCGTGACGGTCGGTGAGGAGCACCTCACCGGCTGGCACGTCACCTCGCTGCTGGTGCTGGCGTACGGCGGAGGGCTGTTCGCGGGCGTGCTGACCGGGCTGGTCAGCTGGCAGCTGCGCCGCCGGATGGACGACCCCATGCTCGAGGGCGTCGCGATGCTGGTGACCCCGTTCGCTGCGTTCCTGCTGGCTGACGTCGCCCACGCGTCCGGCGTGCTGGCTGTCGTGGCCTGTGGGCTGTTCATGAGCCAGGTGACGCCACGGATCACCGGTGCGGTGACTCGGCAGATCATCATCCCGTTCTGGGGGCTGTCCACCACGGTCCTCAGCAGCTCGCTGTTCGTGCTGGTCGGGCTCTCGGCCCAGTCCGCCTTCCGCGGGCTGGACAGCACCTCCACCTGGCGTGCGCTCGTCTACGTCCTCGTCGTCACCGCCGTCGTGATCGGGGTGCGGTGGGTGTGGCTCTACACCACGCCGTACCTCATCCGGCTGCTCGACCGCCGTCCGGCCCAGCGGTTGCGCCGGGTCCCAGCGCGGCAGCGCACGGTGAACGCGGTGGCCGGGTTCCGCGGCGCCGTCTCCCTCGCAGCGGTCCTCGCCGTCCCGCACAGACTGAACTCCGGCGCCCCGTTCCCCGGCCGGGACCTGATCGTGCTGATCACCTGCGGCGTGATCCTTCTGACCCTCCTCCAGGCACTGTTGCTGCCGTCCGTTGTGCGCTTCGCGCGACTGCCGGTCGACACCTCGGTCGCCGAGGAGCTCCAGTTCGCAGACGAGTACACCCTCGACGCAGCGATCCAGGCTCTCGACACCACCTCCGACGAGCTCGGCAGCGGCAGGACGGTGGTCGAGCGAGTGCGTCACGAGCTGGACAAGCAGCGCAGGCTGCTGGCGGCCGGTGGTGCAGAAGGCGACCCCGTCGTCCAGCACGACGACCAGTACGCCAGCCTGTCACTCGCTCTCATCGGCCGGCGGCGCGAGGCGCTCCTCGAGCTGCGCGACCAGCAGCGCATCGACGACATCGTGCTGCGCCGGGTGCAGGCTCGCCTCGACATCGAGGAGGTGCGGTTCCTGCAAGCGAACCCGCTCGAGTGAAGGGCAGGCAGCTGGAGGCCCGCGATCAGGAGCGCCGTACGACCAGCGCAGCCTCCACGCGGCCGCGCACGGCGAGGCGCAGACCCAGCCAGATGGCGAGGACGGCGTAGCCCAGGAGTGCGAGCGGATTGCTGGCGGCCTGCGCGACAGCGGTGACCAGCAGCAGGACCGCGACCATCCGCAGGTGGCGAGGACAGCGCCAGAACGTCCAGGCCAGCCCGACCAGCCCGATCGCGAGCACCAGGTTGATCAGGTCACCGTGACCGGAGTAGATGCTCGCCAGCGGGCCGGCGGATGTCAGGTCGTCGTGCAGCTCGCGATGCGGGGCGAGCTGGGGCAGCAGCCACATCGAGTAGAGATGGCTTCCCGAGGACAGCGCGAACCGCGTCATGAGCGCGGCGTAGCCGACGGCACCGGTCCAGCGGAGCCGCGGGCCGAGCGACCCCGCCACGGTGGGCAGGCCGATGACCAGCAGGAGGTAGCCCGCCACGTTGAGGGCGTGTCCCGGCACCCAGGTGGAGGCGCCGACGTCCGCGACGAACGGGCCGGGGACGACGAGCAGTCCGGTCAGCAGCGTGAAGCCGCCGACTGCGAGAACGGCTCCGCCGACGCGGTGCCACGACGAGGTCGGGTCCGTCGCCTGCCTCGGAGGCGGAGCTGTCCGGGTGCGAATCGAGCTGGTCATGATGGTGTGTTCCTTCCTGGTGGGTGAGCGCCGGAGGACCTCCTGGCGGTTCTGACGCTAGGGACCTGGACGCCTTGCGCCATGAGGGTCCGCACTGCCGTCGCTCGGGAGTCGGGTCCGGGGGCCTGCACCCAGGACACCGTCCGCGCGCGGTGGCACGATGACGTCATGGCGCCACGGCTGGTCATCGTCGACGACTCGGCGGCGTTCCGCACCCTCGCCGGCGAGCTGCTGGCGGCGGAGGGCTTCGACCTCGTCGGGGCCGCCGGCGACGGCGCGAGCGCGCTCACGCTGGTCGGCCGGGAGCGTCCCGACGTGGTGGTGCTGGACGTCGCACTCCCGGACGCGGAGGGTTTCGAGGTCGCGGGACGCCTGGTCTCCCTGCAGTGCCGACCCCGCGTCGTCCTGGTGTCCAGTCGCGACTGGACCGGGCTGGCGCAGCGGGTGGCCTCCTGCGGCGCCGTCGGCTTCCTGCCCAAGTCCGAGCTCGACGGCGCCACCCTCGCTGCACTCCTGGAGCAGCCCGATGACCGGTGAGGTCGCGCTCCGTCAGCTGGCGGCAGGCACCACGAGAGACCCTGAGGACGGCAGCGGCGACGGTGGCCGCCTGCTCTGGGGCGTGGCCGTCGGCACCTGCGCGGTCACCTTCCTGGCCGCGACAGGTGTGGTGGCGCTCAACGTCGACCTCGCCCGGACCGCTCCTGCCTACGCCGACGGCCGGTGGGACCTGGTGTCCTCCGTGTTGCTCTACCTCCTGCTGGTCGCGCTCGCGATCACCGTCGTACGACGCAGGCGCACGCACCCTGTCGGCTGGCTGCTGCTGCTGCTCGGGCTGCTCGAGGGCACGGAGGCCCTGACAGCGCAACTGGCCCTGGTGGGGCTCCACGTGCCCGGCCACGACGCCACGACGGCAGCCGGCTGGGCAGTCCTGTCGGAGAGCCTGCAGCGTCCCGAGATGGGGGTGGCGCTGGCCGTTCTGGCCGTCTTCCCCACCGGCCGGGTCCCGACGCGCCGCTGGCGGCCGCTCAGCTGGGCCCTCGTCATCGTCTTCGGCGCGTGGTTCGTGGACCATCTGCTGCGCCCCGAGCCGCTCGAGGAGGCGCCCTTCCGGGGCCTGGCGAACCCGCTGGGGAGGAGCTGGCTGGGCGGCTCTGCGCTGCACTTCCTGTTCCTGCCGGCAGCCGGCCTGCTCGCCGTCGTGGTGGTCGCCTCGATGGTCGTCCGGTTCCGCCACAGCTCGGGCGTGGAGCGACAGCAGCTGCGTTGGATCGGCTTCCTCGCGCTCGGGGTGCCCCTCGGCCTGGTCGCCATCGGCGTCGCCGAGCTGTGCAGCCCCGGGGCGATGAACATCGCCGGCAACGCGGTCTGGGTGTTCATGGATGTCGGTCTCCCCGTGGCGGTCGTCATCGCCATCACCAGGCACCGCCTCTACGACCTGGACCTCCTGGTCAACCGCACGGTGGTCTACGGCGCGTTGTCGGCGGTGCTGGTGGCGACCTACGTGCTGGTCGTGCTGGTGGTCAGCCGGGTGGTGGTGCACACCGGGTGGGTCTCACCGTGGGTGGTGGGCACTGCCACCGTCGCAGCAGCGGTGGTGGCGGCCCCGGCGCGCCGCACGATCCAGGACCACGTCGATCGACTGTTCGGGCGACGGGCCTGGGACGCCACCCGCCAGGTCCAGGAGTTCAGCGCTCGCTGGCACGAGCAGCCTCAACGGTCGGAGGCCGTGCGCGAGATGCTCGCCGAGGTGCTTCGCGACCCGGATCTCCAGCTCGGCTTCTGGCTCCGCCGGCCGGGTGCCTACGTCGGCACCGACGGGCGCCCCCTGCCCCTCCCCGGTCCGGAGTCGGGTCGCTCAGCGACCTTCCTGGACATGCATGGCGAGCCGGTCGCCGTGGTGGTGCACACCGCGGAGCTGGACCGTGACCCGAGGCTGCTGCGTGCGGTGGCCCGGGCATCCGGGCTGGTCACCGAGAACGCCCGCCTGCACGCGGAGCTCCTCGAGCAGCTCGCAGAGGTCGAGGCATCGCGGGCTCGGATCGTCGAGGCAGCCGACTCCGAGCGCCGCCGGGTGGAGCGCGACCTGCACGACGGTGCCCAGCAGCGGCTGGTGGCGCTCGCCATGCGGCTGCGGCTCGCGGCGCGGCGCGCCGGCAGCGGTGCGGAGGCTGCGGCCATGCACGAGGCGGTCGCCGAGCTGGGTGAGGCGACCCGCGAGCTGCGAGAGCTGTCGCGGGGCATCCACCCGGCGGCTCTCGACCACGGCCTCGACGCAGCGCTCGAGGCGCTCGGCGCCCGATCGCCGGTGCCGCTCGTGCTGGACGTCCCGGTGCACCTGCCCGGGCAGGTCGAGCTGACGACCTACTACCTGGCGTGCGAGGCCGTCACGAACGCCGTGAAGCATGCCCGTGCGACGCGCATCGAGGTGCATGTGCGGATCGATGCCGGGCAGGTCGTCATGACCGTGCGGGACAACGGCCGTGGCGGCGCGGACGCACGACGAGGGTCCGGCCTCACCGGGCTGCAGGACCGGGCCGCTGCTGCGGGTGGTCGGGTGCTCGTCGAGAGCCGGCTCGGAGCTGGCACCACCATCACCGCGAGGCTTCCGTGCGGCTGCTGATCGCCGAGGACTCCGCCCTGCTGCGCGAGGGGCTGTGCCGGCTGGTCACAGATGCCGGCCACGAGGTGGTGGCCACGGCGGCCGACGAGCCCGAGCTCCAGAGGGCGCTGGCAGCCGGGCCCGCCGTCGACGTCGCCGTTCTCGACGTACGACTCCCACCCACGTTCACCGACGAGGGGGCTCGTGCGGCGGTCGCCCTGCGCCGGCAGACCCCGGCGGTGGGGATCGTCCTCCTCTCCCAGGACGTGGAGGCGACCTACGCGCTGCGCCTGATGCGCGAGCACCCACGCGGCTTCGGCTACCTGCTCAAGGACCGCGTGGTCGACGTCGAGGAGCTGCTCGAGGTGCTGGACCGTGTCGCCCGCGGCGGGTTCGCGGTCGACCCCGAGGTGGTCGCCCGGCTCCTGTCCCGATCGCGCACGGGCAGCGTGCTGGACCGGTTGACACCTCGCGAGCACGACATCCTTCGACTTGCGGTCGAAGGCCTGTCCAACAAGGCCGTCAGCGAGCGGCTCCACCTGTCCGGCAAGACGGTGGAGAACCACATCTCGAACATCTTCGCCAAGCTCGACCTGGTCGTCGACGACGACGAGCACCGCCGGGTGCGGGCGGTGCTCATCTATCTCCAGAGCCGAGATCACTGAACTCCCTGGGACCCGATGACGTCTTCATCTGCAGGAGACCCGTGCGCGGATGCGGGTCACATCAACCTCTGGAGGCAGCCATGCGGACACGACTTCTCGCTTCGTCAGGAGTGCTGGTCTCGGCCGTCGTGCACCTCGTGATGTGGTTCGACGGGGTGCGGCACCAGTCGGTCGGTCCGGCGTTCCTGCTCAACGCTGCCGGGGGTGTCCTGATCGCGGTGCTGCTTATGACGTGGCGGCACTGGGTGCCGCCGCTGCTCGCCATGGGGTTCGGTGCCTCGACGCTCGGCGCATTCGTCCTCGCAACGACCGTCGGGCTGTTCGGGGTCCACGACCACTGGGCCGGTGGCTACGTGTGGACCGCGGCGATCGCCGAGGTCGTGGCGCTCGTGGCCGGTGCTGTCCTGGTGGCCGGCGAGACCCCGCTGCGCTCAGGACGTCAGCTCGAGCACCGGGTGGCCGTCGGCCGTCCGCACCTCCACTGAGGCGATGTCTCGTCTGGCCGCGGACGTCGCGGCGGTGACGCGCATCGTCCGGCCGTCAAGGGCTCGCCAGGTGCCGACCTGCTGGCTGCGACCCTCCCGGGTGCGGACGAACAGTCCGTAGGTGACGCTCGGGGCCAGGTGGTAGTCCTCCCCGACATCCCTGTAGGTGCAGGTGAGGTCCAGCCGGGTGCCCCAGGCGACGGAGGAGAAGGCGACCCGGGCCCGCACCGGGACGTCGCCGACCGGGGCCATCACCTGGCCCGCGGAGGCGGTCGGCGCCGAGCTGCTGACCGAGGGGCCTGCGCCGGGGCTGCGGTCGCCGGAGAGGGTCCCGGAGAGCCCCAGCGCGGTGACGACGACGGCCACCGCGGCAGCTGCGAGTCCGCCGGTGACCAGGGAGCGGCGCCGGCGCGCCCGTTGCACGGCGTGCAGGAGCCCGGGCAGCACCGTGGCGGGGACCGGCGTGCCCGGGGACTCCTCGAGGACTGCTGGATCGACCCGGGACAGGAGGCCGGGGAGGCCGGCGAGCTCACGCACGGACCGTGAGCAGGCCGTGCAGGTGCTCAGGTGCTGCTCGAACTCCAGTCGCTCGGCGGGCGCGAGCGCGCCCAGGACGTAGGAGGCGTCGTCATGGGCGAAGCCGCAGCTCATGCGCTCACCCCCATCTCCTCCAGCGCCAGCCTCAGCGCGCGCAGCGCGTAGTGCGTGCGTGACTTCACCGTGCCCTCCGGGATGCCCAGCCGCTGCGCCGCCTCAGCGACCGGCCGACCGTCGTAGTAGCACTCCCGGAGGACGGCGCGATGGTCGGCGGAGAGCTTGGTGATCGCTTCGGCGACGACCCAGGACTGCAGCAGCTGGTCGGTCCGGTCGACCGGCTCGTCCCGGTCCGGGACCTCGGCCATCGTCATCTCGCTGCGCGAGCGACGGCTGCGCCACTCGTCGATGAGCAGGTTCCGCGAGACGGTCATCAGCCAGGCGCGGACCGAGGGTGACGAGCTGTCCAGGACGGTGCGGTGCCGCCAGGCACGCAGCAGGGTCTCCTGCACGAGGTCCTCGGCCCGCGCACGGTCGTACCCGGTCAGGCGCAGGCAGTGGTGCCACAGCGCGGTGGCATGCTCGTCGTGCAGCTGCCGCATGAGCAGGACCTCGTTGTCGGACATGACACCTCCACCAGGAAGACGCAGGATCACGCCTGTCGGTTCAGTGTGGCCCTGCGCCGAGCGCTGGGGGGCCGGGCGCGGCACTGAAGGCGGTGAGGAACCGGTTCCGGAAAGCGTCCATGCGCCACACGGGCGCACCCGGGCGGGGGCGCAGGCCCGGTTCCCAGCCCCAGCCCGAGACCCGGTGGAGCACGGCCCGGTCGTGCGCCACGATGGTGACCGGTACGTCGTGGCCGGCTCGCCGGCCGGAGACGATGCTGGCGGGTTGGTGGTCGCCGAGCACGACGAGCACGGTGTCCTTGTCGCCGTAGGTGCGGACGAAGGAGACGAGGGCATCCAGGGAGTACCGGATCGACGTGCCGTAGGCCGCCCGGATCCGCTGCGGCGAGCGCCACACGACGGTCTTGGAGGGCTCTCGCTGCGGCATCCCGTCGAAGACCGACCCGTCTCCCACCTGCCGCGGAGCCACCAGCCGTGGGGTCCTCGACCACGGGGCGTGGCTGGTGACGAGGTCGATCTCCGCCATCACCGGTCGGCGCGGCCGCCGGGCGAGCTCGAGGCGGTCGAAGGCGTCGAGGGTGTACTGGTCCGGCATCGTCGGGTAGCCGAACCGCGGCCCGACGTACCCGACGTTGCGAGCGTCGTAGAACCGGTCGTAGTGGTAGAACGCTCCCTGCGGCCAGCTGTGGGTGTTGGAGGGCACGTCGCTCACCGTGCGCCACCCGGCCTGCCCGAAGATCGAGGCCAGCGTCGGGCGGGAGCTGCCCAGGAGGGTGTCGTAGCGCTGCTGGCTGTCGACCCACAGTCCCGACTGCAGGGTCGAGTGCGCCAGCCAGCTGATGCCGCCGTAGGTGGGCGAGGTGAGGAACGCGCTCCGGGCGGCGAAGCCGGCGGCCCGCAGCCGCCGGGTCCCGGCGTCCAGGGTCGCGTCGACGCCGGGCGAGAAGCCGGAACCCTGGACCGCGACGCGCCCGTAGCTCTCCACGAAGACGAACAGCACGTCCTTGCCGCGGAGCCCCGTGAGCAGGCCGCCGCCGGGGGTGGCGCCGAGGGGGTCGTGGGTGGTCGCCCGCGCGAACGCCTGCTGGTCCCGGATCCCGGTCCGGACCCCGCTCACCTCGCCATAGGCGTACGACGACGCACTCGTCGAGGCCAGCGGCGTCGAGGGCACCAGGGACAGTCCGAGGACCGCGCACGCCACCCAGACGACGCCGAGCAGCACGACGCCCTGCCAGGACCGGCGACGTCGCCGCACGGCGAGGCGGGTCAGCCGCAGCACCGCGAGGGGCATCGCGACCACGCAGAACAGCACCGACAGCGCGACCGACGCGAGAACGCCGACGCCGGCCGTCCGACCGACGGAGTCCACGACGAGACCGGTCAGCGGTCCCAGGTAGCCCCAGTCGACCACCGGGTCGAACGGCCGGTCGAGCGTCGAGAAGAACGCCATGTCCAGCAGCTTGGCCACGGTGAGCAGCCCGAGGACGATTCCTACCGACACCGCCGCGACGCGGCGCGCCCGGTCCGGCAGCACCAGCACCAGCACCGTGAAGAGGACCACCTCCAGGGGCAGCCGCACGAACGCCGACGGGGTCAGGTCGTCGACTCGGTTGGGCGCGGTGACGCCGAACCACACCAGTGCCAGGGCCAGCGCCGTGAGCACCGTCGCGCCGACGCGTCTCAGGCCGACCGGTCGTCGGCCGGCCGGTCCGCGGAAGCCACGGGAAGCGCGGCTCATGTCGCCATCTCGTGCGCGGGAAGGACCAGAGGTGCTGCCGGGGCACGATGCCGCCACAGCCACCACACCTGGCGACCGAAGGACTCGGCCAGCAGGCCCAGCGCACCGAGCAGCATGGAGTCCATCACCGGTGCGGGGACGACTCGGGTCGCGGCGACCACGAGGACGACCCCCTGGGTCGCGGCGACCACCTTTCCCCAGTAGCGCGGCGGTGTCGGCCGGCGCAGCCACGGCAGCGCCCAGGTGCCGGCCAGCAGCCCGTAGCGGGCGGCGCCGACGAGGAGCACCCAGGACCCGGCCGACTGCGCGACGTACACGCTCAGCACCAGCAGCAGGAACGCATCGACCTCCATGTCGAAGGCCGCGCCGAAGCGAGAGGCTGTCCCGGTCCGCCGGGCGACCTGGCCGTCGACCCAGTCGAGCACGAGTGCGACAGCGCTGAGCGCCACCAGGGCCGGCACCGCCGCGTGGCCGTCGAAGGAGCCTCCGACCAGTCCCGCGGCACCGCAGGCCAGGACCGCACGCGTCAGCGTCACTCGGTCGGCGGGGCCGAGCGCCTCGACCTGGCACCACGTCAACGCGCGCCCCAGGGCGATCACCAGCACGGTTGAGCAGAGCAGGCCCACCGCCCACCCACGGCTGTCGAGCCCGACGGACGCGTCGAGCGTGGTGAGCAGCAGCGAGCACATCAGCAGGCCGGTCGTCGACACTCGTTGAACCGGATCCATGCGTCCTCCGTTCACCAGGTCAGCACGCACAACAAGACGCAGGACCGGACCCTGCGGTTCAACCCCAACCGAGCGGAGTGGGTCGATGTCACGGGAGGCGTTCGCGTTCTGGGTGCGCGCCCCCGGCACTGGTGAGATCCGTCGCGAGACCGTGCCGGAGCCGGGACCCGGTGAGGTCCTGGTGCGCACCCTGCGGTCCGGCGTCAGCCGGGGCACCGAGACGCTGGTGTTCGGCGGACACGTCCCGGTCAGCCAGTACGCCGTGATGCGCGCCCCGCACCAGGAGGGCGACCTGCCTGGCCCGGTGAAGTACGGCTACCTCAACGTCGGCGTCGTCGAGCTGGGCCCGCCCGAGCTGAGGGGCCGCACGGTGTTCTGCCTCTACCCGCACCAGAGTGCCTACGTGGTGCCCGCCGGTGCTGTCACGGTGCTGCCCCGCGACGTACCCCCGGCCCGGGGGGTTCTCGCCGGCACCGTCGAGACCGCTGTCAACGCGCTGTGGGACGCCGGCCCGCTGGTCGGGGACCGGGTGGCGGTCGTGGGTGCCGGGATGCTGGGCTGCTGCGTCGCGCGGCTGCTGGCGGGGATCCCTGGGACCACTGTCACCCTGGTCGACGTCGACCGCTCCCGCGCCGACGTCGCGGCAGCGTTGGGTGTCGGCTTCGCAGCGCCCGGCGCGGCTCCTGCGGGGCTGGACCTCGTCGTGCACGCCAGCGCCACGTCCGCCGGGCTGCAGACGTCCCTGGACCTGCTGGCGGCCGAGGGCACCGTGCTCGAGCTGAGCTGGTACGGCGACGCGGAGACCCACGTCGCGCTGGGCGGCGCCTTCCACTGGGGACGCCTCACGGTCCGGGCCAGCCAGGTCGGCATGGTCGCTCCCGCGCGGCGAGGCAGGCGCTCGTCGCGCGAGCGCCTGGAGCTGGCGCTCGAGCTGCTCCGCGACCCGGCCTTCGACGCCCTGCTCACCGGTGAGTCGCCGTTCCACGAGCTGCCCGACGTGATGGCCCGGCTCGCCGGCGGGCGGCTCCCCGCCCTGTGCCACACCCTCGTCTACGACCAGGAGGCCGGGCCGTGTTCAGCGTGACGGTACGCGACCACCTGATGGTCGCCCACAGCCTGCGCGGCGACGTCTTCGGGCCCGCCCAGCAGCTGCACGGTGCGACGTACATCGTTGACGCGACGTTCCGCGGGACGCAGCTCGACGCGGACGGGGTGGTCGTCGACCTGGGCCGCGCGGCCGAGGTCCTGCGCGGAGTCGTGGCGGGGCTGACCTATCGGAACCTGGACGACGAGCCGGCGTTCGCGGGGATCAACAGCACGACCGAGGAGATCGCCCGGGTCGTCGCCGACCGGCTTGCCGACGGTGTGCGAGCGGGGGCGCTGGGCGAGGCGGCCCGGGATCTCGCGGCCATCGTGGTCACCCTGCACGAGTCGCACGTCGCCTGGGCCAGCTACGAGCGGGCGCCGTGAGCGTCGTGCACGTCGTCGTTCCCGAGGGGACCGACGACCCGGCGCGACCCAGTGGCGGGAACGTCTACGACCGCCGGGTGTGCCAGGGGCTCGCAGCCACCGGCTGGGCGGTGCACGAGCACCCGGTCGCCGGGGCGTGGCCCGAGGCCGGACCGCGGGCTCGCACGGCGCTGGCACACGAGCTGTCGCGGATGCCGCGAGGAGCTGTCGCGCTGGTCGACGGCCTGGTGGCGTCGGCCGTGCCGGAGGTGCTGGTTCCTCAGGCGGCGCGGCTGCGTCTCGTCATCCTGCTGCACCTGCCCCTCGCCGCCACCACGGACGACCTCGAGGTCGGTGCTCGGGAGTGCGCGGTGCTGACGTCGGCGGCTGCAGTGGTGACGACCAGCGGGTGGTGCCGGTCCTGGCTGCTGGAGCGCTACCCGCTGCCTCCCGACCGGGTGCACGTCGCGGAGCCGGGTGTCGACCGGGTCGACCCGGCGCCGGGGACACCGGGCGGTCATCGGCTGCTGTGCGTCGCCGCCGTCGTGCCCGGCAAAGGGCACGACGTGCTCCTTGCGGCGCTGGCCGGTCTCCAGGACCTCACGTGGCGCTGCGTCTGTGTCGGAAGCCTGAACCGCGACCCTGGCCACGTCGCGCGGGTGCTGGGGCTCGCGCGCGACGGCGGCGTCGCCGACCGCGTCGACCTGGTGGGTCCTCGCACGGGCCCCGACCTCGCCGCGTCGTACGCCGCTGCTGACCTGCTGGTGCTGCCCAGTCGGCTCGAGACCTACGGGATGGTGGTCGCCGAGGCCCTGGCCCACGGGATCCCGGTGCTCGCCACCGACACCGGGGCGCTGCCTGCGACGGTCGGCCGCCTGGCCGACGGCAGCCGACCCGGACTGCTGGTCCCGTCCGACGACGTGCCCGCCCTGGCGTCCGCCCTGCGTCGGTGGCTGCGCGACGCGTCCCTGCGGGAGTCGCTGCGCGAGGCGGCCCGCGCACGTCGTACGACGCTGCCCGGCTGGGGCAGCACCACCGGCCGGATCTCCCGGGTGCTCGCAGAGGTGGCCGCATGAACCGCACCTGGCGGGGGCTCGCCCCGCACCTGACAGCGCTCGCGGTCCTCGGGGTGCTGCTGTGGCGGGTGGGCGGCGGACCGTTCCTCGACGGCGTGCGGCTGGCGGGGGGGTGGCCGCTCGTGGCGGGCGCTGCCCTCGCGGTGCCCGTCACGGTCTGCTGCGCCTGGCGGTGGAGGCTCGTCGCGGGCGGTCTGGGCGTCGGGATCCCGCTGCCTGCGGCGGTGGCCGCGTGCTACCGCTCGCAGTTCCTGAACACCGTGCTGCCGGGGGGCGTGCTCGGGGACCTGCACCGCGGTGTGCGCCAGGGCCGCCTCGCGGGTGACACCGGGCGTGGCCTGCGCGCCGTCGCGTGGGAGCGGCTGGCCGGCCAGGTCGTGCAGGTCGCCGCGACCCTGGTGGTCCTGGTGCTGGTGCCCTCGCCTGTGCGGTCGTCCCTGCCCGACGTCGTCGTCGGGGTCCTGGGGGTGGGCGCCGTCGCCGCCCTCGTCCTCCGGCTCGTCCCGTCGGTCGGGGGGCCGCGTCGGTCGCGGATGTGGAGATGCGTTCGTGCCGACCTGCGTCACGGGCTGCTCGCCCGGGGCGTCTGGCCGGGCGCCACCCTGGCCTCCGTCGGCGCCGTGGCCGGACACCTCGCGACGTTCCTGGTGGCAGCGCGGGCCGCCGGCGTGACCGCGTCCCCGCTCCGGCTGCTGCCCCTGGCCCTGCTGGTGCTGCTGGCCATGACGATCCCGCTCAACGTCGCCGGCTGGGGACCGCGGGAGGGGGTGGCCGCCTGGGCCTTCGCCGCCGCGGGACTCGGCGCAGCCCAGGGCGTCACCACCGCCGTCGTGTACGGCGTCATGGGGCTCGTCGCGGGCCTCCCTGGCGCCGCCGTCCTGCTCGTCACCTCGCTGCGGCCCGACGCGATGACGCAGCCGACACGTACACCGGAGCCGGCCGGACGGGTGGCGGCACGTGGCTGACCGGCCCTACACACTGCTCAGCTGCTGCATGTCCCTCGACGGCTACCTCGACGGCGGGACACCGGAGCGGCTGCTGCTGTCCAACGCGGCCGACTTCGACCGTGTCGAGACGGTCCGCGCCGGATGTGACGCCATCCTGGTCGGCGCGAGAACCATCCGCAACGACGACCCTCGCCTGACGGTGCGCACACCGTCGCGGACCCAGGCGCGGACCTCGCGCGGGCTGAGCGCCACCCCTGCCAAGGTCACGCTCACCCGACGCGGTGATCTGGATGCGGGCGCGAACTTCTTCACCACCGGGGACGGCGAGAAGCTCGTCTACTGCGCCACTCCTGCCGTGGAACGGGTTCGCGAACGACTCGACCGGGTGGCCACGGTGGTCGACGGCGGTTGCGAGGTCGACGTACGTCACCTCAGCGAGGACCTCCACGGCCGCGGCGTCCGGCGGCTGATGGTGGAAGGGGGCGGCGTGACGCACACACAGTTCCTGGTGGCCGACCTGGCCGACGAGCTGCAGCTGGTCGTGGCACCCTTCTTCGTCGGCGACTCCCGCGCCAGCCGGTTCGTCGGCGACGGCGCCTTCCCCTGGCATCCGGGACGGCGGGCGAGGCTCGCAGAGGTGCGACCGATCGGCGACGTGGTGCTGCTGAGGTACGCCCTCTCGACCCGGTTCTGCCCTGAGCAGGAGACACCATGACGCTTGCCATCGCGATCATCCGAGCTCGGCGACCGCGCAGACCAGCCGGAGGTACGCAACACCCCTTGGTAGGTCGCGCTCAGCTGCTCGAGGTCGTCGCCGATGATGGTTCCTCGACCTTCATCTCAGTGCAGACCAGGTAGCCACGTCCGGGCAGGAACGCGAACGTTGCCCGCTCGGCGAGCTTGGTCATGAACAGGTGCCGCGTGACCTCACGCCATTCCTGGGCGATCGCCGGTGCCTCTCGTCGGATGGCCGCCATGTCTGGTGGGATGGCCCACACCTGCGGGCATGCGCCCTCGTTGTCATGGGTGACCGGCTCACGACGGGGGCCGACCGAGAGGCCGACATGGGGTGCCTCCGTCACCGTGGGCAGGCTGCCGGCAAGAGCCGAGAGAACACCGAGGGACGTCAGAGGCCAGGTCACCAGAAGTCGGTCAGAGTCAACGCCGGCGTTGACGGCATCGAGCATCTGACCGTAGAAGTCCACGTGATATGCAATGGGTCGCGCACCGAGTCGCGCCAGGTTGAACCTCGCATTGCGTGCAAGCAGAGGATCGAAGGTCCACTGGACATCGTCGATGCCGTGCTCGAGAGCCCAGGACCGCTGGTGAAGCTTGAGGTTCAGACCGACGTGCATGCCTTGAGCTTCGGGGAGCACCCCGACCTGATGGGAGTGGAGGTGAACCACGTCGTCAGGTCGACTCTTGGCGAGGAATCCCATCGCCGCCCCCACGATCTTGTCACCGACGTACGCGCCGGCGACATACCCACCGCTCAAAGCCATCGCGCGCAGCAGATCGACCTGGACGACGCTGTCGGCGGACTCCCACACCTGCTCGAAGACCTCGTTCGCAGCGGCGAGGTCGGACACGGTCGACAGCTCACGTATCTGGATGTCGATGCTCACGAGGCCACGGCGATCTCTTGAGGTCCGAAGGTCTCGCGTCGGACAGTGAAGCTGTCGACGGCCTCGAGGTCGACGGCAACGCCGATGCCGGGGCCCGTGGGCACATCGAGCTTCCCGTCCCGCAGCTCGAACGGTCGAGTGATGTCGTGAGCGAAGTAGCGCGACGTGGCCGAGATGTCGCCGGGGTAGAGGAAGTTCGGCAGCGAGGCCAACGCCAAGTTGGCGGCTCTGCCCACGCCGGACTCCAACATGCCGCCACACCAGACGGGGACGCTGAGGACCTGGCAGACGTCGTGGATGCGTCGCGCTTCGAGATATCCACCGACTCGTGCTGCCTTGATGTTGACGATGCTGCATGCTCCTCGTTCGATCGCTGCTGCTGCGTCCACGGCAGACTTGATCGACTCATCGAGGCAGACCGGGACGGACGACACGGACGCGAGACGCTCATGGCTACGCAGGTCGGCGGCGGGAAACGGCTGCTCGATCATCGTGAGCCCGACGTCTTCGAGGCCGGCCAGCAAGGAGATGTGGTTGCTCCCGTAGGCGCCGTTCCCGTCGACCTGCAGGTCGAGCTCGATGCCGAACTCGGCTCTGACAGCCCGTAGCGGCTCGACGTCCCAACCCGGCTGGATCTTCAGCTTGACGCGTGAGTAGCCAGCCTCGACATATTCGCCCACCAGACCGATGAGCTCGGGAAGACCGTCGGTGATTCCGACGCTCACTCCCACCGGCACCCTCTCTGCGGTCCCACCGAGGTAGGAGGCCAAAGAGAGCCCCGCCACCCGAAGCTCAGCGTCGAGCACGGCCGCTTCCAAGCTGGCTTTGGCGGCCTGGTGACCGATGACGTGCCCAACTCGAGTCGCCACCTGAGGTGCTGTGATCTCGCCGAGGCCCAATGCAGGGAGAAGGAGGTCACGCAGCGACACCCACGTGCCGGCGATGAACTCGTGCCCGAAGTCCGGATGCAGCTCACTCAGTGCTCAGGTCCGCCCATCCCTCGCCGTCGTCCGTGATGACCCTCACCAGGAGCGCTCTGCGTGATGGCTCATAGCTCTTGGACGTCCGGAACGGGACCACGAGCGGCATGTCGATCTCGCGGACCTCGTATTGCAGGATGCGCATGGGAGCTCCTTCGTCCAGCGTGGAACCCGGCTCATCGGCGACACGGAACCGAGAATGCTCTGAGCGGTGGTCGACTTCCCGCAGCCGGACTCGCCGACCAAGGCCACCATCTCACCACTGCTGACGACGGCACGGCTCCATCGCAGAGTCGCAACGGGAATGGAAGGCGCAGCCGACGATCTTCAGGTCGAGCCGCGGAGGTGCCCCGGAGAGCGCTCAAGGTGCGGCAGTGGCAAGGGCGCGCTGAGCAGCCCACTGGGGCCGGGTCATCCACGGCAGGTCGCCGAACTTGACTGCGGTCAATGGTGAGTCGGGACCGAGCAGGACGTCGTACATCGCCTCCCGGGTGGCCTGGTTGGGCACCCGGACGTACTCGATGAGGTGCACCGCACCGCCGGCCGGCGCCTCGAACCCTGGCAGGGTCTCCGCCATGGCGGCGGCGATGCCCGGCTGGTCCTCCTTCGCGTCGGTCAGGTGTCCCTTGGCGAGGTTGACGTCTCCGGCGTCGACGTCCGTGCCTCTGTCCGCCGACAGGCGGTTGGACTTCTGCTCCACGAAGTTGCGTACGCCCGGGACCACCCGGTCCGACGAGGGCATCTCGTAGTCGGGGAGGGTGGTCTCGAGTCGCTTGCCCGGGTCGATGGGGACCGAGGCGTCCAGCGGCGTGTGGGGCAACCGGACGCCACGGCGGGCCCCGGGCGGCAGGAACAAGGCTTCGCTCAGCGCGCCGGACGCCTGGTTGCCGGGCCCCACGAAGTCGCCGGTGAACCCGGTCTCCCGGGTGAAGCGGATGTAGTCGTCCAGAAGCGTCAGGCGCTGCTCTCGGGTCAGGTGGTCGTACTGCCCTCGCCGTGCCAGCGACCGGATCTGGCTGATGGTCGCGACGCGTTCGATGAGCTCCCCGCGAACCGGCGGGTTCTCACCGCGCGTGGCCCAGGCACGCCACTCGTGATGGGTGTCCACGAACGTCTGGGCGTCCGTGACGAACCCGGACCACAGGGCGTCGTCGCGCGCCGCCTTGATCTCCGGACCGCGTTGTTGCCGCGGCGCTCTGGGTGGGGCCGGGATGTCCAGCACCCGTTCCTGCGCCCGCGGCGTCCGGGCCTTGAGCACCGCCTCGACCAAAGCCTCACCCTCGGCCGGCGCCGCCGCCACCCGTGCGGCGAGCCGCTCGAGCACGGCGTGGCTCCGCCCGCGCGGCTCGGACCTGTACAGCTCACGCCAGATGGCCGAGCCGTAGGTGTCGACGAGCGCGACGACGTCCGGACTGCTCAGCAGCCTCCAGTGCTGCTCCTGAAGTCCCCGCAGGCTCAGCAAGGGATCCGCGAGAACGCGCAGGAGCGCGGGGAGCTGGTCGGCAGGGACGCCTCGCAGATGCTCGGCGACCGTCGCCGGGTTCGTCGTGCCCGCCTCCTGCAGGTGCGCCATCGCGGCCTGGGTCGTGGGCTCGCCCAGGAGCGGCTCGATCCGGGCGGCGAACTCCCCGACGTCACGCAGCTTCCCCATCGGGGAGCGGTCGACCACGGCGTTGGCACGCTCCCCGGCGAAGACGCGCAAGGCCCGCATCTGGGCGACGTCCAGTCCGGCGTCGGCCATCCGGGCGGACTGCTGGGCACTGAACCCGGTGCCCTCCAGGCCGGCCCGCAGCTCCCGGTCGAACCCGAGCAGTCGCTCGTTCGCCTCGGCGATCCTGGCCGGGTCACCGGTCTCCGCGGCCTCCCGGGCGGCCTGCTCGCGGGCGGTGAGCTCCTGCCGCCGGTTGCGCACAGGCGGCGGCTCGCCGGTGCGAGTCCCCGGGACTCGGGCCGGGGACGGCACGTCCTGACCGGGCCTGACGGGCTGGGGCCCCCCGGTGCCGCCCTCGCCGGCGGGCGGCTCGGGCCCCCGGGCAGCGGGCGGCGGCGTGGGTTGCGTACGCCGGGCGCCCGGAAAGTCGTCGGGGATCTGCGGGACCGGCTCCCCGGTCCTCGCGGAGAAGTCCGCCAGGTAGTCCTCGATGGTGGCGTATCTCTTCTGATACCTCTTGCCGCCGGGCAGAGCGATGTCCACCTCGTACGGTCGCGCGGTCCCGGGGTGGTAGGCGAACTCCGTCACCTGCTGTCCGCTCGCGGTGTGCACCCGGATCCTGCCCCGCGCCTCCCTCCCGGTCCGCCGGGCTTCAGCCACGACCACCAGGAAGTCGCCGTCCGGCCCGCTGGGCCACCGGCCACGGTTGGGGGTCTGCCGGGTCAGGGGGTCAGCGGCATGGCTGTGCTCCTCCAGGACCCAGCGCCCGGCGCGGGCCCGTTCGGGCAGGATCTCGTGCCAGTCGGGGTTGGACTCCCCCAGCTGCACCGCCGCCTCGTCCCCGATGACGACGACGAAGTCGCCGCTGTCCACGTTGCGCAACAGGGCGACCTCGGCGTACGGCGTGGACCCGACCGCGTTGCCGAACAGCTCGGTGGCGTATCGACGGGACAGGCTGCGGCCCTCCGGGGCCATGATCACCATGCCGTGCTCGATCGCCTGCTGCTCCAGACTGTCGTGCTGCGACGACGCCGGCTGGTCGGCGGCGCTGGTGGGCTCGGCGGCGGGACCCTCCCGGGTCGGGGGGAGGTCCGGCTCCACCGGACGCCTGCCCTCCCGAGGGGTCGACGCGTGCTGGATCATCTGGGCCGCGGAGACGGCGAGCTGCAACGACTGGTTGGCTGCATCCAGGAACGCCTCCGCCGCCAGCGCCGCCCGCTCGCCGGGGGAGGCGTCCGCGGGAATCGCCTTCAGTCGCTGCACGTAGCTGACGGGCACCATGATGATCGAGGCCCCCAGCTGGACGTAGCCGTAGATCTCCACGCCGCGCTCCACCCAGTCCGCCGTGCGCACGAACCTGGACGAGGCCGACACGCTGCCCGCGACCGGCCCCGCTATGCCGGCAGCAGCCCCGACGATCGCGAACACGTCCATCGCCGTCGTGAGGTCCAGCTCCAGGTAGCCACCCTCGTACCGTCGGTACATCCGGTGTGCGGCCACCGACCCACCCGCCACGCCGCCGACGACTCCCAGCGCGACTGCCGCCGGCCCGGTCACGACGAGCCCGGCGATGGCGGCCGCGGTCGCGAGGCTCTCCAGCCGTTGCCAGAACCGCTCGCTGGCTCCGGGGTGCGCCCGCAGCCTGGTCGGGACCTGGTTGCCTTCCAGCTGCTCCAGAAGGATGTCCGGCAGCCGGATCCCGATCTCGCCCCGGCCGTAGGGAACCGTGCCGGCGAAGTCCTCGAACGCGTGAGCGATCGCCTCGGCCCTCCCGGCCGCGCCCCTGGTGCTGCTGCTGCCCTCGTACCGGTCGCGGTGGCCGCTCACCGAGACGTCGACGAGCACCCAGCGCTGGTGTGCGTCGGTGCTGTCGGACCGTTCCGCCAGCTGCATGACGACGGGCAGGGCGCGCCCGTCGGCGTCGGGGACGAAGGCGACCTGCGGGTGGAAGCCGGCGTCCTTGAGGTCACTGACCTCCCCGAGGGTCCGCTGCTGCACCTCCAGCTGGGCGACCGCAGCTTGAAGCCTGGTGAGCTCCCCCTGAGCAGTGAGGTGCTTCATCTGCAGGTCCACCAGCAGGACGCGCGCCTCGTAGTCGGTCCAGGTCGTCGGGGGCGTTCCCGCGGACTCCAGCTGGATCAACCGGCGCACCAGCTCGATCTGCTGGCGGGTGGACTCCGCCTGCGTCCGCAGGAGGGCCGGCAGGGTGGAGCGGTCGACTGCGACGAGCCGGTCCACCAGGGCCTGCTGGTCCCTGACCGCCTGCTGCGCGTCGGCCTGCTGGTCCGCGGGCGCCTGCTGGGCCTGGCCGGCGAGCTCGACCAGCGACGCCCGGGCGTCCTCCAGCTGGGTCGGGGCGACCATGCTGCGGGCCAGTTCCTGCGGCGACCGGACCCGCAGCGTGTACGCCGCGACGCTCGGCGCCCGGACGAAGGGAGTGGGGTTGTCCTTGGTGGCGTGGACCGGGCCGTGGGAGCTCACGCAGGTGACCAGGTAGACGCCGGATCGGTCGAACCGGATGACCTGCTCGTTGTCGGGCTGGCTGGCGAGGGCCACGAAGCTGCGGATGAGGGTGCCGGCGCCGCGGACCACCGCGTCCACGGAGACCAGGTCGTGGGCCGCGAGCAGCTCGCCGACGGACGAGGACTCGATGTCCTCGCCGATGTCCTCGAACCCCTTCTCCAGCTTGGCTGCCCCGGCCTCCCGGCGATGTGCTCGGCGGGCCGCCTCGTCGACAGCTGTCCCGCCGGTGTCCTGCATGCGGACGAAGCGCCAGGCGTAGCTGCGAAGGGCCATCGGCCCGAAGACGGCGAACTCGCCGTCGATGTTCCAGTCGAGGTTCATGGTGAAGTGCGACGCGACGTCGGTGACGCCGACGGCAGGGCCGTAGTAGCGGATCGAGGACGGGAACGCCGGCTGGTTCGGCGGTACGGCGTCCGGGTCGACCTGGCCCTCGCCCGGCACGCCGATGGGGTCCGGGCCGGCTGCTGGGGCTGCGCCGGCCTGCTCCTTGGCGGCGTAGAGCGACCGGCCGGCCGTGAGGATGCGCTCCCAGACGACGTCAGCCTGGTCGTGCTCAGCCAGCCGGACGGCGGCCGAGGCCTCTGCGGTGCCCGCGTCCTTCGCCCGCTCGACCGTGACCTGCTCGGCGGGGGTGGTGCCGCTGCGGCCGAGCGCGAGCCGTTTCGGGACACCTTCGGCGGCCCACATCCGACGCAGCGTCTCAGGTCGCAGGTCGCCGATCGTGTCCTTGGCCAGCGCGGCCAACCGGAGATGCTCGCTGTTCAGCCGAGCCTGCACGAGGGTGTTGATCCGGGTCGCCCAGGCCGGGACGGGTGCGGTCTCCTCCTCCGCCCCGTCGCCCCCGCCGTCCCCGCTGTCCTGGACGGAGCCGGTCCGCGGAAGCTGCAGGACCGCCCAGACGACGGGGCTGTCGACGGAGTCCAGGAACCCCTTGTAGGCCGCCTCGTCGGCGGGGACGGCCAGGTCGATGCGGTTGCTGAGCGCCGGGTCGACGTCAGTGCGGCTGATGGGCAGCCAGTCCTGTCGGTCACCCTGGAAGAGCTGCGTCAGGCCGTGCGAACCGTCGGGGTTGCGCCGTCCGGGGCCGTAGTAGCCCGGCCCGACGGGGTAGGAGCTCGCTGCCAGCCGGACCGTGCCCACCCGCTGCCCGTTCCGGTACAGGCGCATCGTCCGACCACCGATCACCAGCACACCGGCGCGTGCGGCAGGAATGCTGTATCCCCTGCCCAGGAAGTCGGTGACCTCGCGCACCACTCCCGACTCGGGCGGTCTCGGGATGACCGGCACCTGAGGCTTCTGCGCAGGAGGTGCGGCCTGCCGACGCAGTGTCCCCGCGTCCCCCGCGGTCGGCGCCTGCCTGCCGGGACGTCCGCCTCGTGGTGCTGCGGTCCCGACACCGTCCGGGCCACGATCGCCGTGCCGTCGCGCGGCACCCGCCACCCGGTCGGCGTCGCGCTCAGCGCGGTCGTGAACACCGCCGACGACGAGGGGGCCGCCGCGCGGCAACGGCCCCGGCCCGTGCTCGACGACGTGACCGAGCTCGTGCATCAGCACGTCGCGCCCCGGCTGGGAGTGGGGTTCCTGACCGGCCCCGAGGACGATGGCGTGTCCCACCGTGTATGCCAGCGCTTGAACCGCTCGGGCGGACTCGGCCGCGACACCGTCGGTGTGGATCCGCACCTGCGCGAAGTCGTGCGCGAACCGCCACTCCATCTCCGCCCGCAACGACGGGCCGAGCGGCTGCCCGCCCCCGGCGAGGGCCCTCTCGACGAGGGTCGCCGTGGCCCGGTTGCCCAGCCGCTGCTGCAGGTCGCTCAGGTCGGCGAGCTCGTCGTGGAGCGACTCGGTCGTCGCGGGGCGGGCGGCCGGGGCACGGGTCGGGCCGACCTCGGAGACTGGTGCCGCGTGGTCGCTCACGGGCCCGGTCCGGGACGGGCGCCGCCCGTCACTGCCTGGTCCGCCGGAGCAGGTCCTCGTGCTCCGGGTCGGCGAACAGCTGCGGGCCGTCGCCGTGGACGTCCGGGTGCAGGAAACGGCCGCGGGCGTCGGCTTCCTTGTCCTCCTCCACCGGGATGCGGTGCGCGGCGGCCCAGGGGTCGCGACGGACACCGAGCAGCAGCCAGCAGACCTCTGCTCCCGGCCGCTGCGACCGGATCCGGAAGCCGTTGTCCTGCACGGGCTGGGTGACTGCCGCGACCCCTGGCTCGCCCAGGACCGTGAGGTGGTAGGTGAAGTGCTCGTTGAGCGCCTCCACGTAGTCGGGCAGCGGGATGGCGGCGTCGCCGGACTCGTCGGTCGTGACGGTGCCGCGGTAGACGTTGAGCATCTCCGGTGACTCGACGAACGAGTGTGAGAGCAGCTTGTTCTCCGGGTCGACCGGGTGGTCGATCCGGAAGCCGCCTCCACCCTTGGTCAGCGCGCCACTGATGGAGACGTCCCCGAAGAACTGGCCCGCGGTCGGGCCCGCGCCGACGATGCCGATGTTGCTCCCGGCGGCCCAGACTCCCGTCGTGCGGCCTTGGGACAGCACACCGATCATGCCGTTGGCGAAGATCGCGGACGCGAAGAGGCCGTCCTTGCTGTTGGTCGCGGAGATGGCGGTCCCGGTGCTCTCCACGCCGAGCTGGCCCGGGGCGCTCGCGGTGCCGATCTGGACGGAGTCGTTGCCGTCGAAGGCGACCACGCCGCCGCCGGACCGCAGGAAGAGCGTGCCGCCCCCGACGTCTCCGATCCGGGAGCCGAACAGCGACAGCGTCGATGGCCCGTTCGGCGTGCCGTAGTCGCCGGCAAACGAGAGCGCACCCGAGTTCACGTCCATCGCCAGGCCCCAGCCCACCCCGACCCCGAAGAAGCCGACCTGGCTGTCGTTCGCCATCCCGACGAACGCCCGGTCTGAGGCCGTGCCGTCCTGGAAGAACCAGAGTCCGGCCGAGGCGTCGCCACCCTGGCGCACCCGCATCCGACGCGCTACGTCGAGCCCGAGGCCCTCGCCCGTGGTCCCGACCGTGAGCAGGTCCCGTCCGGACCACAACCGGGCGGTCCCGCCGTCGGCGTACCAGACCCAGCGCTCGCCCGCTGTGGGCGCGTCGACGAACCCGCCGACAGCGCGATCCGCGAAGGAGAGCCCGCCTCCGGTGCCGCCGCTGTGCACGCCCTCGTCGCCCTCGACGTGGAGCACGGTCCTCGGCGCGCCGGCGGTGCCGATGGTGACGCGGCCGCCCGCGGGCAGCAGCGAGGCGGCGGCGAGCGTGGCGTCGACGCTGAGCAGTGGCACCTCCGGGCCGCCATCGGTGCCGGTGAGCGAGACGCCTCCGGCGTCCGGGACTGCGAGGACGGCCGCGGCCTGCTGTGCCACCGACGGCGAAGCACCCCCGGTCGCCACCGGACGGCGGAGCTCGAGCCGGGCTGCCGGCAGCCCAGCGAGGCGGCGTCGTACGGCGTCGAGCGCCGTCACCGCATTCCCGGCGTCCAGCGTGACCCGGGCCAGGACCACCTCGCCACCGTCGTCCGGCACTGATGCCTCGACTCGCAGCCGCAGCCACGGCGCATGCAGCAGCACCGGCGGGGCACCGGCCTGCGCCTGGTCCTGGACCTCGCGGAACGTGGCGGTGAGAAGCAACGTCGCCGGACCGAGTCCGTCGGTGGCCACGACGACGCCGCCGTCGCCGACCGGCACGGTGTCGACGTTCACGACCTGGGACGGATCGGCCGCCGGATCGATGATCGCCACGCCGCCCGGGACGAGCGCGACGAGCCGGCCCAGCGAGTCGAGCGCGGCCCCGGGCGCGACGGTGACCTCAGGCTGTCCTGTCGTGGCGGTGACGCTCAGACCCTCGGCGACGCCCCAGGCGTGCAGGCTGGCCGCCGTCGCGCGGGCGAGCGGGAGCAGGCCGCTCTCGACGTCGGTCAGGCTCTCGCCGTGGCTCGTGCTGCCGGCGCGGACGGTTCCCGTCGCCACGTTGAAGTACTGAGTGCGGGTCATCGGAGTCTGGCTCATCACGTCACCTCGTCTGTTCCGTTGCTGGGTCTAGCCGGCGTTGAGCTTGTTCTGGCCCGCGCCACTGACGCTCCACGTCCCGATGGCTGCCGGCGTCACCTTCGGATGGGTCGTTCCGTCGGCGGAGGCGAGCAGGACCGCCGTACCGCCCACCGTGAGCTTGGTGGCCACCCCGGCGGTCGCCGCGTCGCTGACGCAGGGTGCCGGGGAGCTCGGGCTGCTCGTCGTCTGGTTGATGCATCCCGCGAAGTCCAGGCTCGACTCCTGGCCCTTCAGGAGCACTCCCTTCCCCCCGACGCTCAGCCGCGACGAGACCGACAGGACGGTCGCACTGCCCTGGTGGCTGCATGCCAAGGAGGCAGCTCTGACGACCACCGCCGCGCCGGCCATCAGTCGACCCGCAGGACGGTGCCGGGCGCAGAGGTCTCGCTGTCCTGTGCGGGGGCCGACGAGCCTGATTCCCCGGTCAGCTCGTGCAGGATCTGGATGGCACCACTGATCCGCAGCAGGGTCTCGCGGATCGACACCTCCTGGGCCACGATCTCCTGGAGCCGTCGCTGGCCGACCTCGTACTCTCGCTGCAGCTCGGCGAGCCGGTTGAGCGCCTGCTCGGTCATCGCGTCTCCTTCCTGTCCGGCCTGGCTCAGGCCTCGGTGATGGGCGCCCAGTACAGGTGGGCGGGGCGGTTCTGCTCGACGACGTCGCCGATGTCGGCCACGACGCGCTGCAGGAGCAGCGACCGCTCGTTTGGGTCGTCGGGAAGGTCGGCCCCGACGAAGTGGACGACCACGTCGAACCGGAACGGGTCGAGCCGCGGCCACACCGGGTTGACCGACGGGGGCGCCGGCAGCCCGGGGTCACAGATCACCAGCCGGTCGCCGTCCCGCACCATGCCGGTCGGGAAGACCATCGAGCCCGGCTCGCTGATGCGGGTCACCTGCGGGGTGGCGCCGAGGTCCACGCGGTGGACGGCCGCCGGCTCGGCGACGGCCCGGACGAACGGGTCACTGGTCGACGCGAACGGCTTGAGCCCGACGTCGAGCACGAACAGGCCGCCGTCCCCGGTCTCCGCCAGGGCGGTCGGTGCAACGAGCGGGTTGTCGACCGGGAGCAGGGCCTTCTCGGTCCATGCCGGAGCAGTGCTGCGGTCGACCGCCACCAGGTTGCCGTGCAGGTCGTCCGCGGTGGCGGGCTCCTGGGGGCCGCCGTCACCGACGACGACGCTCCCGTCCGGGCGCACCCACAGAGCCATCGGCTCCACGACCGTGGTGAGTGCGTGGTCGGACATCGTCGGACTTGCGCCCCCGAGGCTCACGGTGACGATCCGGGGCGGGTCCGGCGTGCCCAGACCGCTGCCGTGGTGCAGGACGAGCAGGTCGCCGTTGACGTCGAGCGCCATCGCGACCGGGGTCACGGGGATCAGCTGGTTGCCGGCAGCGCGGACGGTGAGAGTCGCCACGGCGGTCGCCTTCGCGGCGTCGAACGGCGCCGGGACGGCGAGCAGCGCGCCCCGGAAGTCGACCCAGTAGACCGTCTCCGGCGCGCCTCCCGTCTCCGGCCGGACCGCGATCCCCACCACCGGACCGAAGCTGCTCGTGGGAGCCGTGGGCTGCGGAACCGGCGGGGCGCCGGTGAACCGGTAGGCGCCCGAGGGTGAGATCTGCCAGACCCGGTTGGGCAGCGTGACCGGCACGTGCGGGATCGCGGCGGGGACCCCGGTGTCGCCGACGAAGAAGTCGCCGGTGCTCGCGATCGCCACGCACCACGGCCGCACCACACCCTCGGCCATGACGGTCGACCCCCGCAGCTGCGGGCCCTGCCCGACGAGGACACCGATCGGGGCGGGCTGGTCCGGCCGCGGGACCGTGAACAGGAGCCGGCTGCCGTCGTCCACGGCCACCCGGGTCCGGATCGAGCCGGGCGCATACAGGTCGAGATAGGTCCGCAGCCCCGATCGTAGGCCTCGGCCGCGGTGCGCCTGCGCGATCCGGGAGGTCACCCGGCGCTGCTGGTACTCGTCCCAGATCGGCTCTCCCTCGACGGTCGGGAAGCCTAGAGCGACCCACGACGCGAGCCATGGCAGGAACGGTGCGGGTGTTCGCCAGGGGTCGAAGAACGTGTCCATGCGAGCGATGAGGTCGGCGACGGCCGCGTGCTCGTGGTCGCCGTGCCGGAGGGTCACGCCGTCGGGGATCCCGGTGAGGACCTTCTCCACGATCCGCAGCCAGCCACCGACGGACAGCCCCGAGGCAGGGTCGTCGTCCTGCCACACGACGGGTGGCAGGTAGCCCAGGTAGGAGCTCGGCTCGCTCATCGCCGCGCTCCCTACAGCGCCTGCGTGATCGCCGTGACCGTGTGCGCGCCCCGGTCGGCCGCGCAGGCCAGCTCGTAGTCGGTGAGCCGGACGGAGGCAGCGAAATTGGGCTGCCAGAACGGCCGCGCCACGGTCGGGTCGGCGCTGCCGACGTACGGCGGGACACCGGGCTTGATCTGGAGGCTGGAGATGTAGCCGAGGTCCGCGGCAGGCATGATCGCCTGGAAGAGGTCGGAGCTGAACACCGGCTGCCCGACCTGCCAGCCCGCACCGCCGGGGCCGCCGCGGGTGGGATGCAGGAACGCCGTGATCCGGTCCAGCGTCTGGCTGCGCACGGGGTCCTTGAACTCGTCGCGCCAGACGACGATCTCGGTGCTGACGATGATCGGGCAGTAGCGCGGACCGGTCACCTGCACGTGGGCGCCGACGTCGCGCCGCTGGTCGAGGTAGGCCAGGACGTCGGCGAGCAGCTCCGGGGTCGGCGTGGGCCGGCTCACCCCTGGTCCCTGGTCGGGGACGACGACGACGTTGACCGTGCCGGGAGCGCGGATGAGGGCGGCATAGCTCCATGGCGTCCCGTCGCCGGCCACCTTCGGAGTCAGGCACCGGGTGATCACGACCTCGTTGCTGGCCTCCCGCGCGAGGAACTCGTAGTCCTCCGCGGTGATCGCCCGGTCCCGGATCTTCAGCTGCTCCGGAGCCCGGCGCAGGGTGTCCTCGACCGGTTCCTCGTCCGTGCCCTCCCCCGCCGCAGCCAGGTTGCTGACGCCGGTCAGGCCCGGAAGCCCGCCGCCGCTCGGGGCGGTGCCCAGCACGACCACCTGCCCGGCGGCGACGTTCGCCGCGGCGCCCTGCGCGACGTAGCGGTACCGCGCCCGGACCGAGCTGCCCGCTGGCGGCACCGAGCCGTGCCCCTTCAGGCTCTGCGGGTCGTGGTCGCCGAAGGTGAGCTCGCCGGTGACCGGGTCGACCAGGTAGACGTTGCCCGGCCCCGCAGGCAGGTCGTCCACCCGCGTCCAGGCCTGCCAGGTGGGATGCACTCCGCTGCCGACCTCGACGAGGAGGTCGCCGTACGGCGCGCGCAGGTCGGGCCGGCGGTACAGCGGGCGCTGGGAGAGCTGGAAGGTCTGGAACGGCTGGCCCGTGCTCGTCCCGAGGATCTCCGGCGTGCGCAGCGTGAGAGCGGTGCTCGCCGGGGCCGCGTTGAACAGCAGCCGCTCGACGCCGAGGTCCGCGGCAGCCGCGCCGGTGTTGACCAGTCTCACCCCCAGCCAGAACCGTGGGTCGCTGCGCGGCGCCGCCGCGGTCGCCGGGACGGCCATGGTCGTCCATGCCGTCGACGCCGCGCCGTTCGGCGCAGGGACGGCACGCTGCGCTGCCCAGTCAGGTGGAGGAGTGACGAGGACCGCACCGTTGCGGGTCAGCCCCGCGGTTCCGTCGACGAGCGCCGGTCGCGCATCGGGACCGGCCGCCTGGGTCGGCACGACCTGCCACGTCAAGGGCTCCGTGCTGCCGGTCGAGTAGGTCCAGGTCGCCGTCACACCGGGAGGCGCTGGCCGCACCAGCCGCACCTGGAGCAGCAACGGCTCCGTGGGCACGGTGTCGAAGCCGAGGCAGAACTGCGCCGTCTGGCCCGCCGGCAGGCTGAACAGGGCGGCGGCGGCCGGCGGCCCCACCAGCGGGACGGTCACGTCGGCGCCCGGCACGAGGCCGGCGCCGGCGAAGGGACCCAGCTGCACGACGGTGTCGAGCCGCTGTGGCAGCACGTGCACGTCCGCGTCGGTCTCGAACACGACCGGCGGCTGGCCCTCGCGGGACACCGTCGAGGCCTGGCTTCCTGCGGCCACGTCCACCGGCCCGGCGCCGCTGACGAAGGTCAGGAAGGTGCGCGCGGGCGTCGGCGGGTCGCGGGTGATCCCGAGCAGGTTGAGGAAGGCGATGTAGTTCTTGTCCGGCACCTGGTTCAGCCGGTAGACGACGCCCTCGGCGAGCCAGGCGAACATCTCCAGCAAGGTGATGCCGAGGTCGCTCGGGTTGTGGTCGGTCCACCCCGGCGCGTACTGCGGGATGAGGGCCCGCATCTCGTCGACGAGGTCCTGCCAGGTGCGGTCGTCGAGGTCGGGCGCCACGATCCGGCCCCGTTGTGCGTCGAACGTCATGACGCGGGCTCCAGGTAGAAGGGGTACACGAGGTTGTGGACGTCCAGCGTGGCGCGAAGCCGGTAGGTGATCGAGATGACCAGCAGCGGCTCCGTGGCGGAGTTGGCCACGGCCACGTCGAGCACCTCGATGCGCGGCTCCCACCGGGCCAGGCCCTCCGCGACGTAGTAGCGCGCCAGGTTGGCGGTCGAGGAGTTGTTCGGCGCGAAGGCGAGCGTGCGGAGGTTCGAGCCGAACGTGGGCCGCATCACGCGCTCGCCGTACTGCGTGCCGAGGATGAGCCGGATCGACTCCTCCACCTTGCGGCTGCCGGACGAGACGCTCAGGCCGGTGAGGTCCAGCCGCAGCGGGTGGCTCAGCCCGCGCCCGTAGATCTCGTCGGTCATCGGCGCCCCCTCATGACACGTCCACCCCGGATGTCGAGATGGCGATCGCGGTCGGTCCGGCGGCTGCCTTCAGCGTGACCGTGCCGCTGGTGGACGAGATGGAGATGTCGTCCTCGGCCGAGATGGTCAGCGCGCCGTGGGCCGTCAGGGAGAGGGCTCCGTTCGTGGAGTCCATGACGACCTCGCTGCCCGCCGAGTCCCGCAGGGTCAGCGACTTGCCCTGGGCGCTGTCGTCGAAGGCGATGGTGTGGCCGCCCTTCGTCTTGATCACCCGCCGGGTGTTGGCGCCGCCCTCGTTGCGTTCGGGCGGGCGCGCCTTCGCGTGCCAGAGGCTGCCCAGGACGTAGGGCTCGCCGAAGTTCCCGCTCTTGAAGGCGACCAGCACCTGGTCGCCCTTGTCCGGCAGGGCGTAGAAGCCGCTGTCGGCACCGGCCGCGGGCTGCACGCACGGCGCCCACTTGGTCACCACGTTGTCGGAGAGGTCCGCGAACTGGACCTTGACCCGGCACAGCGGGGCCTGGGGCGGAACCGCCGCCAGCTCGTGGTTGTCGACGACCTCACCGACGAGGACGCCGAAGAACTTCTGCTCCTGCTTGGGTGAGGGCGTCTCCACGACGTTCTCACGCAGCATGCCGACGAGGCTCGACTGCCCGCTCTGGCTGATCACGAAGTCGGTGCGCATCCCGGAGGAGTCGAGCCGGTGCGTCACCTTGCGGACCCGGTAGGTGCCCGAGAAACGCTTCCCGACGCCGCGGATCTCGACGTACTGGCCGGCGGCCAGCGTCGGCAGCCCGACGCACGATCCCTGTCCCTCGTAGAGCCCTTCGAGCAGGTCCGCCAGCAACGCGGTGGCCAGCTCCCGCGCGTCCAGCGGGTTGCTGACGGAGTGCCCGCGGAACTCCGAGCGGACGAGCGAGGTGAGCAGGTCGGTGACGCTGCCTCCGAGCCGCTCCAGCAGATTCCCGGAGTCGAGGTCGACCGCGAGAACGGCCGCATAGATGCTCTGGGCCAGCTCCTGGTTGTACCCGCGGACCACCTCGAGCCCGGCGAGTCCCGCGCCGGAGATGCGGGCGGTGAAGCTCGAGAGGTTGCGGCCCCACTCCAGGACGGGTGCGGCGAACGCCGGCCGCGGGAACTGGAAGTGGAGTCGGTCCCACTCGACACGGACGTCGAAGTGGTAGCGCTGGGCGCGAGCCTTGAGGAAGGCGAAGTCGCTCTCCTTCTGGGTGAGGTCCTCCGGCAGCTCCGGTGTCGGGTCCACCACGGGGATGAGCCCGTTCTCCACCGCGATCCGGGCCGCGATCAGGCTGTCCGTCGTCAACGTGTACGTCGTGGGGTCCGGCCGGTTGCGCCGCAGCTTGTAGGACTTGTCATAGCCGGTCACCTGGATGGTCGGCGGGCTGTCCTGCGGGAACGACGGCTCAACCGCGGCGACCTCCCCCAGGAAGGCCGGGACCAGGTCGGCGCCGTACCCGAGGTGCACCTCGACGTTCTTCCCGATGTCCAGCAGCGCGGAGTCCAGCAGCACGTTGTCGGGGTTGCGCAGGACGAGGCTGAAGGTGCCCGCCAGGTCGAGGTCGGTCTCCACAGACAGGCTCACCACCTGCTCGGTCAGGTCCGCGGCCATCGTCACGCCCGAGAGCAGGATCTCGAAGCGCGGAGCGTAGAAGGGCTCGGTCACTGCGTGCTCCGCCCACTGGACGTGCTGCTCGTGCCGCGGGGTGGGATGACCAGCGACCGGCCGACCCCGAGGTCGAACGGGTCGACGATCCGGTTGGCCGTCGCGATGAGCCGCCACAGTGCGGGGTCGCCGAGGTAGGCCGCCGCCAGCCCGCTGAGCGTCTCGCCCGCGCTGGTGACGTGCACCGTGCTGGAGATGCCGACGACGGCGCCGGCCGCGTTCACCGCTGCCGACACCGTCGGCGATCCGAAGAACAGCCCTTGGTGGATGTCGACGTCCAGCCGCACGTACTCCTGGAAGCGGACCGAGAGCGTGGACCGTGCCGGGGTGCCGTCGCTGAGGAACATCGTGAACCGCTGGCCGGCGTCGACGAGCACGCACTGGAACTGCAGCCGGCCCAGGGAGAAGAGCAGCACCGGCGGGGCCAGCTCGCGGGAGTCCTTGTCGAGCAGCTGGACCACGGGGGCGGTCCGGGTGCGCACGTCCTCGCCGGTCTCGTAGGTGTCGAAGAACAGCTCCATGGACAGGGTGCGCGCCTTGCCCCGGACGTACTGCACCGGCGGGGTGCCGAGCCCGGAGATGCCGACCTCGGCGAAGGTGTTGCCCTGCTCCAGCTTCAGCTCCTCCGGGTTGTACATCACCCGGAGGCTCTCGCCTGTGAACGTGTTGAGGATCGTCGCCTTGGCGAGCTCCAGGCTGGTCGCCGCGAGAGGGGCGGTGCGGCGTACGACGGTCGGCTCGGGCATGTCAGGCTCCCCGCTCGATCTCGGAGCGCAACCGCTGCATGACCTCGACGATCACGTCCCGGCGCAGCGAGTCCAGGTCAGGCGCAGGAGCAGGCGTCAGGTCCCGCTCGACGCTCGCCCGCATCCCTGAACCTCGGACGGCGACAGCGGGCGGCACCGACGACGCTGAGGGAGCCGCGGTGGGTCCCGGGCGCGCGGCGTACCCGGGCGCGGCCATCGCCGCCGACCCCGGGTCGGCGCCCCCCGGGGAGCTCCCGGACGATCTGGTGCCGCCTCCGGGAGAGGTCGGCGACGGTGCGGCTCCCGGAGGGAGCAGGGACCGCTCACGGGCCCGAGCCAGGGCCTCCTCAGCAACGCCGCCGACCGCCCTGCGCCAGGCAACGCCAGGGTCGACGAGCGCTGCGACGTGGGTCGCCTCGTGGGCCAGCAGGGCCACGCCCTCCTCCCGGCGAGGGGCCCAGCGGCCCTGCCTCAGGTAGACGTCCCTGCCCAGGGTGACCGCGTCGGCGTCCGCGGCGCGGGCGTGCGCGTCGGCGTGCGGGCCGGCGTGCACCCGCATCAGGTCGGCGGCCGGCCCCACCTCACGACGCAGCCGGGAGCGGACATCGGCGGGGACCTCGCGCACGTCGTCGTCGCCCCGCTCCTCCCCCGGCAGCCGGAGCTCGTCCCGGGCTCCTGGAACGACAGGCGGCGCGGCCGGCAGGCCCACCTGGACGGTCTGCTCCGATCCCGGCCGGGTCTCGGTGCGCTCGAACCGCTCACCGAGGACGTCGGCGACCTCCTCGATGTGGCGCAGCGCCACCGCCAGCGGGGCCGCCCAGGCCGGCCGGGGAGCCCACGCGGCCATCCGGGCGCGCGCAAGCGCGTCCATCCGCCGGCCCAGCGGAACCACCGCTTCGTCGTCGGTCACGGTGTCCGGCCTCCTTCCAGCTGCGCGGCGACCTCGGCCACCCAGCGCTGTCGCTGGGCATGGTCGAGCCCCAGCACCTCCTCGAGGGTCCAGTGGACGTGTCTGCCGAGGAAGGCCACCTCGTGGTGGACCCGGTCCACGGGGTAGCCCGCTATCCCCCCAGCACGGGCACCTCCACGTGGTGCTCGGATCCGCAGTGCGGGCAGGTCACCGCGAGCACCGGGGGTGAGAGGCCGTTGGTCCGGTTGTAGAGGTCCTGCAAGAAGGCGAGGTCCTCGGAGAACAGACCCTCGATGACGCCCGCGTGCACCTCGGGCAGGCTGCCCAGCCTGGTCACCACCCGCTCGAGCAGCAGGACGATGAGGTACGCCGGCCAGGTGCGCACCCGCACGTCCTTCAACGGGTAGATCTCGTCCGCGGCCGTGGCGAGACGCATCACGCCGGTCCGGTGCACCGAGCCCGTCGGGTCGACGTACCCCTTGGGCAGCTCGAACTCGACCTCGGTGACGAACGCGCTCACGCCCTGGTCAGTCCCTCGTGAGCGAGCACCAACGTCTCGATCGCCACGTCGTTGCCCTTGGCGGTGAACGAGGGCAGCTCGCACTTGGACGGCCAGGCGTTGAGGAAGTTCCAGCGCGCCACCTCGGTGCCGCCATCGAGTGAGAAGACGATCAGCGCCCCGTGCTTGCGCTGCACGTTGCCGTCGACCACCTGCTGGCGCCACTGCCACAGGTCGAGGCTGTCGGTGGTCCCCCACTTGAGGGTGATGTCGCCGTAGCTCGTCTTGCCGGGGAGCTTGAACACCGTCGTGTTGTTCCCGCCCTCCCTGTACTCGATCACCTCGGTCGTCGACGACAGCCCGCTGCACTCGCTGAAGCTCATCTGGGTCAGGCCGTCCATCTCGACGAGGAAGTTGAAGTTGCGGAACGGGTCGACCCGCTGACCTGGTTGTGCCATCTCTGTCTCCTAGCCTTCGGTGGTCTGGGATCCGCCGTCCCACAGACCGATCCGCACGACGACGAACTCCGCGGGCCGGACCGGGGCGACCCCGATCTCGATGATGATCTGACCGAGGTCGCGCACGGACGCGGGGTTGAGCTCCTCGTCGATCCGCACGTAGAAGGCCTCCTTGGCGGTGCGCCCGAACAGCGCTCCTGCCTGCCAGACCCGGGTGAGGAAGTCGGTGATCGTCCGGTCGAGGCTCTTCCACAGCCCCGTGCTGTTCGGCTCGAACACCGCCCAGCGCAGCCCCTGCAGCAGCGAGTCCTCGATGTAGGCGACCAGGCGGCGGACGTTCACGTAGCGCCAGGCCGTTCCGTCCGTGACGGTGCGGGCGCCCCACAGCAGGGGCGGCGAGCCCGGGAACATCCGGATGGCGTTGATCCCCGCATGGTTGAGCTGGCCCTGCTCGGTGTCGTTGAGCACGTAGGGCAGCGCCCGGGCGCCGCGGACCGGCTCGTTCGCCGGGGCCTTGTGCACGCCGACCTGCGCGTCCCCGCGAGCCATGATCCCGGCGACATGCCCGGACGGCGGGACCGTCGTCGTCGAGGACGGTGTCGGTGCCGGATCGTCCACCACGATCCACGGCCAGTACAGGCCACCCCAGCCGCCCTCGGAGAGCAGCGCGCCACGCTGGGTGAGCAGCGGCCCGTTGGCCTTCATCGGAGTGACGTCGTTGGCACCGTCGAGGATGGCGAACCGGTCCCCCATCTGCTCGCAGTGGGTCAGGACCGTGCTCTGCACGTCGGCATCGACCAATCCGGGCGCGCAGACGAGGCTCACGTCGCGCACCCGGGTGAGGCCGTCCAGGGCCGCGGCCATGCCCGCGCTGTCCGTGACGTCCTTGACGGGCACGACGTAGGCGAGGGATCCGCCGTTGTCGAAGAACCCACGCATGGCGTACGGCAGCGGCGATCCCGTCTTGTAGGCGCCGAACTGGTCGGTGTACTGCGTCCAGTTGGTCACGGCCACCGGGACGCCGGCCGTGCCGTTCGGGATGGCTGCGACCGGCGTCCCGATCAGCGCAACCGTGCTCGTGCTGGCACCGGCGATCGGCCCGGCGGCGACGACCTCCTCCACGTAGACGCCCGGTGCCTTGGTCTCGTAGTCGACCATTCCCTCTCCCCTCGGCGGTTCCGGGTCACGGCCCGGTCAGGACGACGTCATGCGCTTGCATGGCGCTCTGGTACTCGATCTGTCTGCTGCTGTCGGGATGTCCGGCACCCGTCACCGCGAGGGTGTAGGAGCCGAACGGGACTGCGGTGAAGCGGAACTCGCCGAGTGCGTCGGCGGTCACGGTGCGCGATGCCTCGACCAGGGTCACGGCCGCCCCCGGGACGCCGTCGAGCCGGCTGTCCAGGACGCGCCCGAACAGCTCCGGCTCGTCGAACAGGCCGGTGCGCAGCTGGATCTCGGTCACGGCGGGGAACGTCTCGGTCTCGGTGAAAGGCTGGAGCGCAAGGGTCACGGTGAGCGAGAACGCAGGTCGCGGCGCGATCCCGAGCGCGGTCCAGAACTCGCCCATCGACTGGCCCTCCCGGGTCTGCGCCACGCTCGTGGCCAGCGGGAAGGGCTGGGGCGGTGTCTTGAGCGCTCCCCTGAGGTACTGGTCGGCGATGACCGGGAACCGGCCGAGCCACAGCAGCGCTCGGCCCAGCAGCCGGTGCTCCTCTGCCGCCCGCATGGCGCCGGTCTTGGGCGACCACGCAGTCACGAGGTAGGTGCAGTCGACGCGCAACGGAGGCCGCTCGCTCCCCCAGCCGCCCGTGGGCAGTGGCTGCATCGTCGGTGCGAGCTCTCGCAGCCCGCGATTCTCCTGCACCTCGTGCAGGAACAGGTCCAGCGTGGCCTGAGCGGGCGCGAAGTCCTTGTCCGGCACCGTGAAGCTCACGTCCGCGGTGCGCACCTCCTGCGGCGCGGCACCGTCAGCGAGGAGGGCCGCCAGGCTCGCGTCCATGTCGTCGAACACCTGCCCCTCCCTCGGGTCGCTCCGTCGGATGCGCTGCAGCCGTGCTGGTTCAGCTGCCTGCGGGAGGGTCGGGGCCGGTCTCGGTGAGGAGCTTGCCCATCTTCACGAGCTCGCGCCGGGTGGCCGCGACGAACTCGCTCTGCCCGATCGGACCGCCCGCTTGAGCGGCAAGGTACGCCGCCCCCAGCACCGCGTTGCGGATGTTGCCTCCCGCGAGCCGGTGACTGGCCAGGGCGGCGAAGTCGACGCCGTCGTCGAGCGGCAACGCCTCGGGAAGGCAGGACCGCCAGATCCGGAGCCGCTCCGCTGTGTCGGGGAACGGGAAGTCGACGATCAGGTCGAGCCGTCGGATGAACGCCTCGTCGATGTGATGACGCACATTGGTGGCGAGGATCGCGAGCCCGTCGTACTCCTCCATCCGCTGGAGGAGGTAGGCGATCTCCACGTTCGCGTACCGGTCGTGCGCGTCACGCACCTCGGAGCGTTTCCCGAACAACGCGTCCGCCTCGTCGAAGAGCAGGATGGCGTCGGTGTCCGCGGCGGCTCCGAACACGCGGGACAGGTTCTTCTCCGTCTCGCCGATGTACTTGCTCACGACCGTCGAGAGGTCGATGGCGAACAGGTCCAGTCCGAGCTCGGCGGCGATCACCGACGCGGCCATCGTCTTGCCTGTGCCGGGTGGGCCGGCGAAGAGTGCCGTCACGCCCCTCCCGCCGGGCAGTCGCGCCTGGAAGCCCCAGTCGTCCATCACCAATGTCCGGTGCTCGACCCTGGCCGCGAGCTCCCTGAGCTGGACGTGGGCGTCCTCGGGGACGACGAGATCCTCCCAACGGTGGACCGGACGGATCCCGCGTGCGAACGCGGTGAGCTGGTGGCCGGTCTGGCTGCGCGCGGAGGAGAACAGGTCGTGCCTGGTGAGTCGCACGGACGAGCCGCGAGGCGGCCGCCGGAGCCCGGCCTCGCCGGTCGCGATCAGGGCGGCATCCCTGATCTGTCGCTCGGAGAGCCGGAACCGGTCGGCGACGGCGGCCAGGTCGCCCGCGGCCGCGCTGGCCCCCGCCGCGCCGAGCTCGCGCCGCCATACCCTGCGCCGGTTGCTCGCAGTGGGCGCGCTGAGGGGGACGTTGACGACCCCGAGCGGCTCGCGCGGTGAGGGCGACCATGGCTGCTGGGCTCCGAGCACGACCGCCCCGGGGTGGGCCGCCAGCGCGGAGACCAGGACGTCGGGACCGACCTGCCCCGACGCCGTGAGGAGGGCATCCGCGTCCTCGAGGTAGACCAGGGCGTCGTCGAACTCCGCCTGCCGCAGGGCCAGGCGAAGAAGGTCGGGCACAGCAGCCGGCTCGCGTGCCAGGACGGAGCCGGCGAGCAGCAGCACAGGCCTGGCGAGCCGTTCGCCCAGGGTCAACGCCGTCCGGCGTCGTCCCGTCCCCGGCGGGCCGTGGAGACACAGCCGCACGGGGGACCTCCCCCACGAAGTGACGAGGAGCGACTCCAGGGCGTCCAGGCGCCGGTCCGGCTCGGTCCAGACCGGCCGCTCGGCGGACGAGCCGGCAACGACGACCCTGCACGTGTCGCCCAGCCGGTGGTCCAGGCCTCGGTGACCGAGCAGGGTGGCCGTCACCTGCTCGTCGACGGCGATCGGTCTCGCGATCAGCGGCGCCTCGTGTCGTCGCTCCGATTGCAGGTGCACGAGCCTGTGACGGGCCAGCTGACCGTCCGCGGCGAAGACCGCCATGGCGGCGAGTCGCTCGGCCGGCGTGGTCGTGAGCAGGTCCAGCGCCAGGTTGACTGTCGGGCGGCGGGCGGCCACATCATCTTGCAGATAGCCGTAGAGCTGCTCGTAGCGCCGGTCGACGTCCGGGCCCAGAGCGATGAGCACGATGTCGAGCTCGAGCTCGGTCAGGTGATAGCGGTCGCGGAGCCATGCCCAGCGGAGGTTGCCGGCAGCGATCCGGTCCCAACCGGGCAGCAGCGGCGGCGCTGACCGGACGGCACCGAGGGGCTCGGCCACCTGCCGCCGCAAGGCGCGCTGCGCCTGCTCCTCCGTCACGTAGAGCCCGCGGTAGCTGTCTCGCGAGGCCTCGGGCCCGTAGCGACGCCGAGCTCCTTCGACCCCGGCTGCCAGCAGCAGGTCGAGTCGACGGAAGGCGAGGAGCCGCTCGAGGTCGTAGTCCGCGTCTTCGAGATCGCCGGGTTCATCGCCCGAGACGTCGTCGCGGACGTGTACGGCGGCCGCAGGAGGGTCCGTCTCGAGCATGAGCCGCCCCTCCCTGCGCTCAGCCGTTCCTGCAGGGAATGGCATTTGAGCATATGGACGAGCGATGAATGCCGTCAAGGGTGTTGTCGGGATGCCATCGGAAGGCCCTTGGAGGCCCGAATGGTCCACAGGCATTGGAGAAAGGCATTCCGGCCGGTCGCCTCAGCCGCAGCTCCGCACGTACCGGCACGCCACCACGCGGGGTGTCTCCACAGGCGCACCCGCGTCGATGCCGCGGGCCAGTCGGATGAACTGCGCGTGCGTCCAGGCCAGCGGCGTGGCGGACATGGTGTTCTCGCCCGGACGAAAGGCGGGGTCGCCGGTGTTCGCGGGGGCCCGGTTGTCCCACACCTGCTCGGCGAGGAGGTGCGTGGAGTCGTCCGCCGAGCGGGCCATCGTGTCCAGGTAGGCCTGGGCATCCTGTCCGCGGGCAAGGCGGTACTCGCCACGCTCCCCCGTCAGCAGCGGCCAGCCGCGGCCGCGCGTCTCGCGCGAACCCGCCGCGACCGACTCCCACTGGCTGCCGTCCGGCCGCTCGCCGTACCCGTCGAAGCTGGCCCGGTGCCAGAACGGCCCGTTCGGCGTCGTGTACCGCAGCACCCGGTCGATCACCGGCAGAGTCGAGAGCACATTGCGATCGGTCGGCGACTTCACTCCGAGCCGCACGACGTCCAGGAAGCTCGGGTCCACCACCCGACGCTGGTCGATGAGCGGGCCGCCGTCGGACACCTGGATCTTCGCACCGGTGTTCGCGTCGCCGTTGTCGGTGATCCGCAGGTAGTACGGGCGAGCCGAGAGCGGTCCGTTGCTGGTGACGGTGTAGTGCTCCATCGAACGCTGCCACTCGTCGGCCTTCGCCAGGTATGTCCTCACCCGAGCCGGGTCAGCGTGCCGACGAGCGAAGTCCGCCGCGCACACCAGCCCGGCGATCTCCGCCGCGATCGTGGCAGGAGAGAAGCCGGCGACGTTCTCCCAGCGCTCCTGGTCGGTGCGCGGCCCGTGTGCCACGAGGAAGTCCGCGGAGAGCCGGACGTGTCCCCAGTCGCCGGCGCGCTCGCCGAGCTGATGGTTCAGCACGATCGGCAACGCGACCTCGTCCATCTGCAGCCCGCCGAACACCGGCTCGCCGTCCAGGCGACTGTTCTGCGGGAACGACCCGTCGGGGCGTTGCTGGCGGGTCCACAGGTAGCGCAGGGACCGCCGTGCCGCCGGGACGTCGCCCATGGCGATCAACGCGGTGGCGATCTGATAGAGGTCACGCGACCACACCGCGTGGTAGACCGGCAGGGACTGCAGGTCGTTCGCCCATGCCCAGGGTCGGCCCGGGGCGGCGACGAAGCCCCCGCGGAAGGTCTTGTCCTCCGAGGCGGCCAGCACCATCGCCGAGACGTCGTACGTCGTCTGCCAGGACCGTGCGCTGGTCGGCGTTGCCGACAGGCCCGCGAGGTACGCGTGCCAGCCGGCGCGATATGCCCCGGCGGCTGCGTCGAAGCCGCGACGCAGCGACGCGGCGGCGGTCCCGGCGGCGGTGTCAGTGCTCTTCCCGAAGCCCAGCGCCAGCGTCAGCCGCTGTGAGCCCGCCAGGCCGGTGAGGCGGGTCTTGCCCATCTGGATGACGTTGCCGCGGGCCGGAGCGGAGTAGGACTTCGTCAACGAGTGGTTCTCGGACAGGTCGCTCCACGGGTCACTCGTCCCCAGGTAGCCGCTCGACCGCTGCGTGAAGCCGGAGGAGGCGAGGACGGCGCCGCTCTGCACGCCGTCGGTGGCGACGAGTCCGCCGTGGGCAGCGCGACCGGTGTCGTCGTTGGCGTTCAGGCCGATGCCCACGTCGTGCAGCACGTAGAGGTCGTACGGCTTGCCGGTGAGCGACTCGAACCGCACGTCGACCAGCACCGACGAGCGGGCCGGATCGGTGACGTAGGTCTTGGTGATGCGGTACTTGCCGCTGATGGCGGTGTTCACCTGGCGGTAGACCAGGGCACGCGGATCGACCAACTCCGTGCGCTGGGTCGTGGAGGAGTCCTCACGGTCGGCGAACGTGGCCCCGTCAGAGACCACGAACTGGGTGTCACGGGTGCCTTCGGTGTCGATGCGCGGGTAGTAGACCTCGCTGAGGGTGCCGTTGTTCAGCGTGTACCAGACCTTGCTGCGCGGGGCGGAGATGGCGGTGCCGAACCCGTCCTTGTCGCCAGGTGACCACGTCGCCGCCTGCCCGGGCGCCCCCGGTGCCGATCCGGTCGCCGCCGCCGCGGGCGTCGCCGTGGCGGGCGTCGCCGTGGCGTGCAGTCCGGCGACCAGAGTGGCGGCAACGAGCACCGCCAGCGAACGTCGAGCACGAAGCGGCGAGAACGAGGATCGGCCCATGTCACACCTCCGGGTCGCTGGCGTCACGCGTGGTAGCGGTGGCGCCCATGGCACGCGGGCGACGTACCCAGGCGGGACACTAGACCCGCACGGCTGTGGACACCAGTGCACCGTCCACGCACACGTCAGGTAACCGCCATCAGGGAGGTCTGCAATGACCAAACGCCTGCTCGACACCTCGGCACGCGAGCTGTCGTCGTACGGCCGCGAGGAGGTGCTCGCCGCGATCCACGCCAGCGAAGGTCGCGTGCTAGCCGCGGAAGTCATCGCCTCCGCGATGGCCGCGCTTCACGATGTCAGCAATCCCGAGGTGGCGGCTGCGATGGGGGCGGACTTGATCGTGCTGAACCTGCTGGACGTGCGGCACCCGGCGGTTCAGGCGATCGACGTGGACGACGCCACGGACGTCGTCCGCGAGGTCAAGCGGCTCACCGGGCGGCTGGTCGCGGTGAACCTCGAACCGGTGGACCCGCACGCCGACCGGGTCACCGACGACCACTTCGGCCCGGGCGGCACATCCGGGCGGCTGGCAACGCAGGACAATGTCGCAGCAGCGGTCGGACTCGGCGTCGACGCCGTCGTGTTGACCGGCAACCCGGGCATGGGCGTCACCAACGACTCACTCGTCCGCGCGGTGGGCGCCACGCGCGAGGCCGCCGGGCCGGGCGTCATCGTCATGGCGGGACGGATGCACGCGGCCGGCAGCGCGTCGCAGGCGGGCAGCCGGATCGTCGACGAGCGTTCGCTCGAGGGCTTCGTCGCGGCCGGCGCGGACCTCGTGCTCCTGCCTGCACCTGGGACGGTCCCAGGCTGCCACGAGGCGCAGGTGCGCGGCTGGGTGGAGACGGTGCACGCCGCCGGCGCGCTGACCATGACGACAGTCGGCACGTCGCAGGAGGGGGCCGACGAGGACACGATTCGGCGCAT
>CAXSHL010000005.1:1799-6346 GCA_964237315.1 uncultured Nocardioidaceae bacterium | reverse complement strand
GCCCTGATGGCGAAGATGACCGGCACGGACGTGCACCACCTGGGCGACTGCGGCCTGTTCGGAATCGCCCTTCCGGAGAACCTGATGGCCTACGGCATCGTCATTCGAGGTCGTCGGCACACCTACCGGCGGATGGCGATGTCGCTGCTGCGCTGAACACCCGGGGGAGGACACGAGACTTCGAATCGTCGTCGCTGCAATGACGGCAGGTGCCCGACGCCTCGGGTCAGGAGGGGGTCGCAACAAATCGAGGCCGACTGTCCCTGCTGCGTTTGTGGATGAACATCGACACGTCGGCGGCATGGAGCCAGATGTCCAGGTCGGCCAGCGCTGTGTCCTCATGAAGCAGGCGCAGGTCGGCCCCGTGGACGCTGCCGACACTGATGGAGATCTCGGCGCAGATGTCCTCCACGCAGACCTGTCCCGTCCCGGCTCTGGTGACCCGCTCGGCCAGCTCTCGGGCGCCCTGGTTGGTGAGATTGGCACACAGGACGACGAACTCGTCGCCGCCGATACGCGCCACGATGTCGTCGGGTCGGACCGCGGCGCGTAGACGCGACGCGACGACCCGGAGTGCCTCGTCCCCGAAGGCGTGGCCGTAGACGTCGTTGACCATCTTGAACTGGTCCACGTCGACGAAGAGCAGCGCTGAGCGAACCGCCCGATCCGGATCGCCCAGGATGCTGTCGGCATGGCGCGCCAGGAACGACCGGTTCGCAAGGCCGGTCGGCCCGTCCTGGTTCGCCTGGAGTGCGGCGAGCTGCTCGGCGGTCTCGCGTGCCCGGACCACCCCGAAGAGCCTGACCAGCACGATGACGGACACCGTCAAGGCAGCCGTTGCCAGCAGCAACCGGGTCCCGAGGTCGGGGTTGGGACTCAGGCACGCGACCCCTGGCGCGATCAGCACGCCGGCGCCCAGCAGGACGACCCGAGACACGGGCATCACCTGCTGGCCGGTGTCTCGGGCTGGACCGCCTTCCGTGAGCGGCGAGCGCAGCGCCGCGGCCGCCAGCAGCGAGTTGACGATCAGCAGTGCCCCGTCGAGCCGCTGGCCCTCCAGATGTGCGAGGAGAGCCGGAAGCAGGGTGAAGCACGTGTCGATGACGAGGGTGGCCACCAGCCAGCCGCCTAGGAGCCTGTCACCGGTACGGCTACCGGGGGCCAGGGCCAGAACGCACACCATCGCGAACAACAAGACGTCGCCCAGCGGGTACAGGACCGAGACGACGGTGCTCAGCATGGTCGCGTCGGGGTCGACAGCCGGGACCACGATCAACTGCCAGGCGACGACCCCGGCGGACACGGTGAGTGCTGCGCAGTCCAGCAGCAGCTCGCGCCAGGTTCCCAGGTGCAGGCCACGCCCTCTCACTCGGTGAAGCACGCCGAGGGCCAACAGCGGGTAGCCGATGAGCCAGAGCACGTCGGGGACACCTGCCCCGTTGAACACCCGCTCCCACGCGGGCACGAAGCGCTCGATGAGGTCACCGAGCAGCCAGCAGGTTGCAGCGGCGGCGACGAACTGCCAGGTGCGCCGGTCGGGGTTCGAACCACAGGCCACCGCCCAGAGCACCGCAACAGTCACCGTGAACCCGAGCATGTACGAGACGGCGGCGGCCAGCGACTGCGGAGCCAGCAGCGAAGGAACAGCCAGCGCCGCGTTGACCATGACCACCGAGGCCGCCGCCTGGGCGGGGCGGATCGACCGGAGGGGAGCGGTGAACGAGGAGAACCCGGCGGGCGGCATGGATCTCCTCACGCGAGTGGTTTGACACCATCGTCCCGGTTGAGGGCGCCCGTCGTGGGCAATTGCCGTATCTCGAGCGTGATGTACGACCCCCGCCGCGCGGAGCAATCACTGCGATACCCCTGGTACCTCGGAACGAGTACCACCACCACCGGCCGCACACCGGCATCGACGGCTCAGCCACCCATCACCAGGTTGGCCGACCTGGCTGGGCATCACAGACCAGTGTGTCGGGGTGTTCGGGACGGGACTGTGGGATCGCTGACCGTCATGCTCGCATTCCCTGGACGAGGAGGTCCAGGAGGCGGGTGGTCTGTGCTTCCGGGTCCGGTCCCGCGGCGGCCATCATCGCGCCGGCCATCGCCGCGACCACGTCGTCGGCAAGGACGTCATCACGCAGCACCCCCGCCGACCGGCCGGCCTCGAGGATGGGGGTCACCGCCTCGGCGAGTCGGGCCCGGGTGCCGGTCGAGGTCACCGAGCCGGCACCGATGAGCAGCCTGAGCGCCTCGCCCATCACCCGCTTGGTGGCGACGAACGCCGCGTACCGCGCCATCCAGGCGCGGAGGGCGACCTCGGGCGGGTCCGCGGCCAGCAGCGTCGCGGCCGCAGCGCAGACTTCCTCCAGCTCGTGCTCGTAGAGCGCCTCGACGAGCAGGTGGCGCGACGGAAAGTGCCGGTAGAGCGTCCCGATCCCGACCCCTGCCCTCGCGGCGACGGCCTCGTAGGCGAGCGGGTCCACGGACTCGTCGTCGGTGGTCGACCCGACCAGCGCCTCGTGCGCCGCATCGACGATGCGCTGCCGGTTGAGGCGTGCGTCAGCTCGCACGGTCGAGCCCCGGAGGCAGCGTGGCTCGGCCGCGCTCGTCAAGGGCAGCGATCGCCCAAGCGGGCAGCTCCAGAGCGCCCGCGGCGACGTTCTCCTCGAGATGTGCGCGACTGCGGGTCCCCGCGATCAGGGCCATGTGCTCGTCGTGGGCGAGCAACCACGCCAGGCAGACCTGGGCGGGAGTCGCGCCGCACTGCGCCGCGACGTCGCGCACGACCTCGTCGTCGTACGGGGCAGGCAGGTGGTCGAACGCCGACCCGAGCGGGCAGTACGGCACCCAGGTGATGCCATGGGCCCGACACGTCTCGAGGACGTCCTCCTGGACGCGGTTGAGGACATGGTAGGAGTTCTGCACGCACGCGATGCCTGCGGGCAGGGACGCAACCACCTGCTCGGCGGTGACGTTGCTCAGCCCGATCGCCTCGACCAGGCCCTCGTCACGAAGGGCCACCAGCTCGGCGAGCTGGTCCTCGAGCGGGACCACCTGGTCGCCCGTGGCGATGATGCCGGGCGGTGCATCGACCCGGCGCAGGTTGACCACGGCCAACCGGTCCACCCCCAGCGACTGCAGGTCGAGCTCGACCTGCGCCCTCAGCTCCTCGGGCTTCTGCGACGCGGCGAGCGGCGGGGTGCCGGTCACCCGGCGAGCGCCCACCTTGCTGACGATCGCCACCCGATCACGGTCGCCGCCGAGAGCGCGCTGGATGTACCGGTTCACGGTCGCGTCGCCGTAGAAGGAAGCAGTGTCGATATGGTCCACCCCCAGCTCGAGGGCGTGCCGCAGCAGGCCGACCGCTGTCTGTTCGTCGCAGTGCTCCAGCTGCATCGCGCCGTACCCGATGCGTGCCACCGACCGCGTCCCGAGCGTCGTGCGGTCTCCAGGGGTGGGGTGAGTGTCGTCCATGGGATCTCCTCCGGCCAGGTCGCAACCGGAGGAATCTCCGGTTACCTCTGACGTTACCCCCTAGGCGGAGGAGCTCCATGAGAGGTCGACTGCAAGGTGAGTCCCGAACGGGCACTACCGATGCCGTTTTCCCTGCAGCTTGGTGGCGACGATGACTCCGCCCAGGCTCAGCACTGCAACCGCCTCCGACCTGCGTTCCCGCAGTTCAGAGGCGTTTTTCGGTCGGGCTGACAGGATTTGAACCTGCGACCCCTTGACCCCCAGTCAAGTGCGCTACCAAGCTGCGCCACAGCCCGAAAGCCCGCCGGGTCCGGGATGCTGCGACCAGCGGGCGCCAGAACCTTACCGCAGGGCAGCGCCGCGTCCGAACCGGACAGGCTCAGCGGACGCACGGCATCCTCAGGAGGTTCTTCGCCCGGACATTGCCGGCGCAGGCCGCTCTCACAGGGTTCTCTTCGGAAAGAACGGTTGTCTGGTATCTGAAGCAACCAGCGACGGAGGAATCATGACCGAGCAGTCCCCTACGGCCTTCCCTGAGCCCCAGCCCACGCCAGCGCCCGCACCGCGGCCGCGCAGGACGCGCCGGGTGATCGCGGGCTTCGCGACCACGGCCCTGGTGGCCGGAGTCGGGGGAATCGGAGCAGGGTACGCCGTGGGGCACGACTTCCGCGGCTCCACGTCCGCGACCGCCTCGAGCGGGTCGGACCGGACCGCGACGGGCGACGGGCCGGACATCCGGTCCCTCCCGGGCTACGGCTGGTGGTGGTCGGGCGGTGACCAGCAGGGCGGCACCACCACGCCGTACGACGGTCAGCTCGGCCAGTCCACCAACCCCGGCACCACGTCCTCGGACACCACGGCGAAGGCCTCGGGGAAGCAGCTGACGGGACTCGTGCGCATCGTGTCGACGATGAAGTACGACCAGGCCACGGCCGCGGGCACCGGCATGGTGCTGACCTCGAGCGGCGAGGTGGTCACGAACCACCACGTCGTCGAGGGGTCCACCTCGATCCGGGTCACGGTGATGAGCACCGGCAGGACCTACACCGCGAAGGTCGTCGGCACCGACG
>CAXSHL010000005.1:0-1789 GCA_964237315.1 uncultured Nocardioidaceae bacterium | reverse complement strand
GCGGCCGCGCACCTGAAGGAGACGGCGCAGGACGCCGCCGGCACCGTGAAGCAGCAGGGGCAGGACGCCACATCCGACGTCCGCGACAGCGCAGCCGACGCGAAGGACGACGTCGCGGTCCTGCAGCTCGACGGGGCCTCAGGCCTGAGCACCGTCACGACCGACAGCGACCCCGTATCGGTGGGTGACGCGGTCACCGCGGTCGGAGACGCCAACGGCACCGTGACCTACCTCAGCGCCGCGAAGGGCAAGGTGCTCGCGACCGGTCAGGCGATCACCACGCAGAGCGAGGGGACCGCCAGCAGCGAGCGGCTCACCGGCCTGGTCAAGATCAGCTCGGACGTCATCTCGGGTGACTCGGGCGGGGCGACGTACGACTCGCAGGGCGAGGTGCTCGGGATGACCACGGCGGCCTCGAGCGGGTCTGCCGACGTGGTGGGCTACGCGGTGCCGATCGCCAAGGTGCTGCGCATCGCCGACGACCTGGAGGGCGGCGTCACCGGCGCCCGCTACGACTACGGCTCGCCGGCCTTCCTCGGCATCGGGCTCGGCCAGACCGGCACGACCGTCCAGGGAGTCTACGAGGGGACGTCGGCGGCGAAGGCCGGCATCTCCGCCGGTGACCGGATCACCGCTATCGGTGGCGTGAAGGTGCAGACCGCGACCCAGCTGCACGACGCCATCTCCACGCACTCCCCCGGCGACCAGGTGAGCGTCAGCTGGACCGACACGGCAGGTGCCTCGCACACGGCGACGGTCACCCTGGGCACCGGCCCGGTCGCGTAGCCGCTCGGCCGAGCCCGGTCGAGCAGCCCCCCGCTCGGCCGTCAGCGGCGCTCGCGCTTCTTGCGCGGGCGCTGCTGCACGTGCACCGGGGTGCCGACGAAGCCGAACTCCTCACGAAGGCGACGCTCGACGAACCGCAGGTAGGACGCCTCCAGCTCGGCGCTGGTGAACAGCACGAACGTCGGTGGCTCGGTGGAGACCTGGGTGCCGAACATGATCCTCGGCTGCTTGCCGCCACGGACCGGGTGCGGGTGCTCGGACACCAGCCTGCCGAGGAAGGAGTTGAGGGCTCCTGTCGAGACGCGCGTGGACCAGCCCTTCAGAGCGGCGTCCAGCGCGGGCACCAGCCGGTCGACGTGCCACCCGGTGCGGGCTGTGATGTTCACCCGCGGCGCCCACTGCACCCGCACGAGGTCCCGCTCCACCTCCCGGTCCAGGTAGTAGCGCCGCTCCTCGTCGACCAGGTCCCACTTGTTGAACGCGATGACCAGCGCGCGTCCTGCCTCGGCGACCTGCGTGATGATCCGGGTGTCCTGCTCGGAGATCGGCGCGGAGCCGTCCACGATCACGACGCAGACCTCTGCGCGCTCGATCGCCGCGCTGGTGCGGAGGCTGGCGTAGTACTCGTGGCCGGACGCCTCCTTGATCCGTCTGCGGACGCCCGCGGTGTCGATGAACCGCCAGGTGCGCCCGCCCAGCGACACGAGCTCGTCGACCGGGTCCACGGTGGTGCCCGCGACGTCGTCGACGACGACCCGGTCCTCCTTGGCCAGCTTGTTCAGCAGCGAGGACTTGCCGACGTTGGGCCGGCCGACGATGGCCACCCGGCGCGGGCCGCCGACCTCGCCGTACGCCTCGGGCGGTGGCTCGGGCAGCGCGGCCAGGATCGCGTCGAGCATGTCCCCGGAGCCGCGGCCGTGCAGGGCGGAGACCGGGAACGGCTCTCCGAGCCCGAGGTTCCACAGCGCGTGCGCCTCGGCCTCGGCGCGCTGGTCGTCGACCT
>CAXSHL010000004.1:0-102041 GCA_964237315.1 uncultured Nocardioidaceae bacterium | reverse complement strand
ACGGCTGCTTCCACGAGGTCCGGCCGGACCGGATCGTGCAGACCTTCACCTGGGAAGGCGACCCGGACGGGGTCGCGCTGGAGACATTGGTCTTCGAGGACCTCGGCGACGGGCGCACCCGGCTTCGGTCGCAGTCGCTGTGTGACAGCTTCGAGAGCCGGGACGCCTGGCTGCGCAGCGGGATGGAGGTCGGCATGGAGCAGGGATACGCCAAGCTGGACGCCCTCCTCGCCGCCGGTGACATCGCCGGAAGGACCGAAGGGGTGCAGGCATGACACTGCCCACAGACCCGGCCGAGCGCCATCGCGCGGTCACCGACGGGTTCACCGCGCGGGTGCAGGGCGCCAAGGACTGGGACGCGCCGTCCCCGGTGGCCGAGTGGCGCGCGCGGGATGTGGTCGCTCACCTCGTCGAGTGGTTCCCGGACTTCCTCGCCAGCGCGACCGGCCTGGTGCTGGACCGCGGCCCGTCGCCGAAGGAGGACCCGGTCGCCGCCTGGCAGGTGCACGCCGATGCGGTGCAGAAGCTGCTGGACGGGCCGGAGGCGGCCACCCCCTTCAAGCACCCGTTCGTGGGGGAGATGCCGCTGCCGGACGCCGTCGACCGGTTCTACACATCGGACGTGTTCATGCACACCTGGGACCTGGCCCGCGCGACCGGCCAGGACGAGCGGCTCGACCCCGAGACCTGTGCCGACCTGCTCGCCGGGATGAAGCCGATCGAGGAGCTGATGCGGTCCTCCGGCCAGTTCGGCCCGTGGGTGCCGGTGCCGGACGACGCCGACGTGCAGACCCGACTGCTCGGGTTCATCGGCCGTGACCCGCTGCGCAGCAGGCCCGGACCCTGACATGTGGACGGGGACGACGTCACCGTCCAGCATCCGTGCGGCGGGCCACGGACTCGGCGTCCGCGAGCGCCTGCGCCGCGGTGACCAGGCCGAGGTGGCTGAAGGCCTGGGGGAAGTTGCCGAGCAGCTCGCCGCTCGCCGGGTCGACCTGCTCGGCGAACAGCCCGAGGTCGGTGGCGTAGCCGGCGGCCCGTTCGAGGGTCTTCCGGGAGCGGTCGACCTGCCCGGTGAGCGCGAGCGCATGAGCGAGCCAGAAGGTGCAGAGCAGGAACGTGCCCTCCGGCTCGTCGAACCCGTCGTCTCCGCGATAGCGGTAGACCAGGCCGCGCTCGTCGCTGAGCCCCTGCTCGACCGCGTCGATGGTCGAGAGCAGCCGGGGGTCGGAGCCGGGGAGGAAGCCGACGAGTGCGAGCAGCAGCACCGAGGCGTCCAGCTCGTCGGAGCCGAACGACTGGGTGTAGGCGCCGGCGGTCTCGCTCCATCCGCGGTCCAGGATCGCCTGCCTGAGCTCATCGCGGGAGATGCGCCAGGCCTCGACGGTGTCGTCAGCAACACGCAGCCAGGCGGCGAGGCTGATCCCGCGGTCCAGCGCCACCCAGCACATCAGCTTGCTGTGCAGGAACGGCCGCGCCGGCCCGCGGACCTCCCAGATGCCCTGGTCGTCGTCGGTCCAGCGCGAGGCGGCCGCCTCGACCGCCGTCACCAGGAACCTGCGGGTGGGCTCGTCCAGGTCGACGAGCTGGTCCTCGAGGGTGTGGGCGGCGTCGAGCAGGGCGCCGTACACGTCGAGCTGGTGCTGGCCCCAGGCGTCGTTGCCGACCCGGACGGGTCCGCTGTTGCGCCAGCCGGTCAGGTGCGGCACCTGTCGCTCGGTCAGGTCCCGCTCGCCGCCGATGCCGAACATGATCTGGAGGTGCTGACCGCGGTCCAGCTGGGTGGCGGCGGCCCGGGCCAGGAACGCGAAGAACCGCCCTGCCTCGTCCGGGCAGGCCGCGATGAAGAGCCCCTGCAGGGTCATGCTGGCGTCCCGCACCCAGGTGTAGCGGTAGTCCCAGGTGCGGCCGCTGCCGACGCCCTCGGGAAGGCTCGTGGTCGCAGCGGCGACGAGGGCACCGGTGCGCGCATAGGTCAGGCCCCGCAGCACCACCCCGCTGTGGTGCACCAGCTCCCGCATCGGCCCCTCGTAGCGCTGGTGCAGAGCGGACCAGCTGCGCCAGGACGCCTCCGTCTCCTCCACGCGCCGCCGCACCTTCCGTGGCTTCCACGTCGTGGCGCGCGGTCCCCAGGCGTCGCACTGCTCCAGGGCGAACGTCAGGTCCTGCCCGTGGTGCAGCGTCACGACGCCGTACGCACCGGCCTCTCGCATTTCCAGCCGCAGGTCGGTGCTGAGCACCAGGACGCCGGCCCCACCGTCGGCGAGGACTGCTCCGTCGAGCGCGGTCAGGCGGGGGTGGACCAGCCCCATCTCGGGTCGGGGGACGAACTCGACCGAGACGACCACCTGGCCGCGGGTGCACCGGACGTGCCGGAGCAGCACACCTGGCGAGCCGAGGCCCAGCTCGTGGCCGCGCTCGCGGGCGCCGAGGGCCATCGCGTCGGTGACCACGAGCTCGCCGTCCGGACCCGACCAGGTGGTGTCCAGGACAAGGCCGGAGGGACGGTACCTCCACGTCGAGGTGCTCGACGGATCGGCCGGGGCGATCCGGAAGTGCCCGGCGGAGTCGTCGAGCAGTCGTGCGAACACGGCAGGACTGTCGAAACGGGGGAGGCAGAGCCAGTCGACGGAGCCACCGGAGGTGACCAGCGCCGCGGAGCGGCAGTCCGACAGGAGGGCGTGCTGGTCCAGGGGTACGTCGCTCATCAGGCCTCCGATGCCATGGACAGGGGTGGCCGGGTCGGCAGCCGGACGAGGAACCGGCAGCCGTGGGACTCGTTCTGCACGGTCACGGTGCCGTCGTGGGCCTCGACGATGCCCTTGACGATCGCCAGCCCGAGACCTGCGCCGCTGCCCGAGTCGACACTGCGTGAGTCTGGGGTGCGGGCGTGGTTCCCCCGCCAGGCGACGTCGAAGACCCGGTCGAGGTCGGGCTCGGGGATGCCGCCACAGCCGTCGCTGACGGACAGCTCGGTGACCGCGGGCAGGGACCGTCCGAGGATCTCCACGTTCCCACCGGCCGGCGTGTGCCGGATCGCGTTCATCACCAGGTTGGCGATGACCCGGGACAGCTGGGCCGGGTCGGCGCGGACCAGCACGCCCTCGTCCACGGCTCCTCCGAGCCGCACCTCGCGGGCGCGAGCCACCGGGTCGGCGCCGGCGATGGTCTCGCTGACCAGGTCACCGACCGCCACGGTCTGCAGGGACAGGGCCAGCACCCCGGCGTGGATCTGGGACAGCTCGAACAGGTCGTCGACCATCCGCACCATCCGGTCGACCTCCGCACGCATCTGCGTGTGGTAGCGAGCCGGGTCGTCGGCGAGGCCGTCCTCGAGCGCCTCGGTCATCGCCCGCAGGCCGGCCAGCGGCGTCCGCAGGTCGTGGGAGACCCAGGACACCAGCTCTCGCCGGGAGTCCTCGAGGGCGACCTCGCGAGCCCGGGACTCGTTCAACCGCTCGCTGGTGCGAGCCAGCTCACCCGAGAGCTGCTGGAACTCCGCAGGACCGCGGCGGGCCGCGACGAACTGCCCGCTGTCCCCGAACCGTCGGGCGTCCTCGCGCAGCGACCGGGAGGCGCGTACGACGGTGTGCCCCACCGCCATCGAGAACACCACCGCCAGCACACCCGCGACGAGGGACACCGACAGCACGACCGAGTAGTCGTGAGGGGACAGGAACATCGCCCGTGCCGTGCCGACCACGCCGGCGACGACGGCCAGCACCGCGACCAGGGCCACCCCCGCGGGCAGGTAGCGCAGCGACCGGTGCCGCAGCAGCCAGCCGAGCACCAGGCCCAGCACACCGACCGTCCCCGACCAGGCCGCAGCGATCCCGATCACCGCCCACTGGTCACCCGTCACGACGCCTCCCACCGGTAGCCGACCCCCCACACCGTCACCAGCCGCACCGGGTGGGTCGGGTCGAGCTCCACCTTCTCGCGCAACCGTCGCACGTGCACGGTCACGGTGGACTGGTCGCCGAACGACCAGCCCCACACCTCCTTGAGCAGCTGGTCGCGGGAGTAGGCGACGCGGGGGTTCGCCATCAGGAAGCGCAGCAGCTCGAACTCCCGGACCGTCAGCTCGAGCCGTCGAGCGCCGCTGGTGGCGACGTGCTGGGCGGAGTCGACGGTCAGGTCGCCGTCGACGAGCGTCGGCGGTGGGGCGGCCTGGTCGACCACCGAGCGGCGCAGCACCGAGTCGACGCGGAGCACCAGCTCCCGGGGGCTGAACGGCTTCGTCACGTAGTCGTCCGCGCCGCGCTCGAGCCCCACGACCCGGTCGGTCTCGCTGCCCAGGGCGGTCAGCATGATGACCGGCACGTCACTGGTCTCCCGCAGCCTGCGGCACACCTCGAGCCCGTCGATTCCCGGCAGCATCAGGTCCAGGACCACGAGGTCCGCCGGCTGCTGCTGCATGGCCTCGAGCGCTGCGGGCCCGTCCGCTGCCTCGACGACCTGGTGGCCCGCCGCTCGCAGGTAGGAGACGACCACCTCACGCACCGTGTGGTCGTCGTCGACCACCAGCACCCTGGCCACCCGCTCAGCTCCTCGGTCCCCGACGTGAGCTGCGGCGTCCCTGGAGAAGGACGGAGGCGGCCGTCACGACGCCGACCAGGACGGCGAACACCAGCCATCCCAGGAGGTAGTGACGGTCCAGCAGCGTCGGGTTGTCGGCTCGGGCCCCGAAGCGCCCCAGCACCGGCACCGCGGTCAGGGTGACGGTGCCGAGCATCACGAAGGCGGCCGCGAGGGGGGCCTTCAACCGCGGTGGCACGAGCACGGCACCCACTCCCACGACCGCTATGGTCGCGAACGCCAGGACCCCGTCGTGCAGGAGCACCCCACCGGCCAGCCAGACGACGGTGCCGACGAGGTTGCCGACTCCCAGCTTCAGCAGCTGGTAGGCCCCGAACAGACCCAGCAGGACACCCGCGGCGCCCAGCGCGAGACGGGTGATCACGTCGACACCTCCAGACGGTCGACCCACTTGGTCTGCAGCACGCCCGGCCGGTCCGGGGCGATCAGCCGGCACGGATAGCCGTGGTCGATGCTCAGCGTCTCCCCGTTCAGCCGCAGCGCCAGTAGCGTGAGGGGGTCGTCGGCGAAGCGGGCCTGGAGGTCGGTGAACCGGTAGGGCCCGGCCTTCTGCAGGGACACCACGCGTACGTCGGACCCGGTCGGCGCCCCGACGCGGTCCAGCAGCTCACGCACCCGCACCCCGGTCCAGGTCGCGCCGGCGCTCCAGCCCTCGACGCACGCGATCGGCAGGCTGACGGTGGTCTGCCGCATCTGCTCCAGCTCGCCGCGGCTCAAGGTCAGCTCGCGTCCGTCGTACGCAAGGGTCAGGCGGTGGGCGGGGTCGAGCGCCGTGGCGGTCACCTGGGCCGCCTTGGCCGACTTGTTGATCGGCACGTCTTCCGGGCCGGTGCCCGAGCGGACGCCGAACACCGACACCCTCCGGAGCGCCGGCACCGTCGAGCCCGCACTGGCCAGCACAGCCAGCCCGGCCGCGACCCACGTGGTGCGCAGCAGCCCGCGACGAGACAGTCCGGCCGACACCGCCTTGGTCGACGGCCGGTCCTGTGTGCCGTCCTCGACCGGCGCGCCGAGAGCCTGTCGGATGACCGGCAGCTTGACCGCCACGTGCAGGGCCAGGGCGCCGACGGCGATCCAGGCGACGGAGTAGTGCGTGGACCTGAAGGAGAAGGTCCAGGGATACCACTGGGCGGCGTTCGCCAGCCCGCTGGCCAGCATGAAGATCGCGGCGGCCACCAGGGTGGCGATCGAGCCACGCTCCAGACCGTGCAGGGCGAGCGCGCGTGTGGACTCCTTGGGGACCTTCTGGAACAGCTTCGGGAAGACGGTCCACAGCTTGACCAGCAGCAGAGGGATCGCAGCCGTCCCGGTCAGCACGTGCAGCCCCTGGGTCACCCGGTAGAGCCACACCGGACGCGTCGGGTAGGGCAGCCACCACACGTGTGCCTGCGCGAAGTGGCTGTAGAGGCCGGTCAGGAACGCGACCGTGAAGCAGACAGCCAGCCACACTCCGATCCGAGCCGCCACGGCGGGACTGCGCAGTCGTGAGGAGAAGTCCCCCTCGCGGGGCACAGGAGACAGCCGCATCACGCCTCCTTGCCGAGCACGGCGACCCAGCGGGCGTCGTGCCGGACCACCCGGCGGACGGTCATCGCGGCCGCAGCAGCAACCTCGCGCACCGCGTCGACGCCGACCACCGACCAGGGAAACGGTGTGGACCGCGCCCCCGCACACACCAGGGCAAGGGAGACCGTCCGCATGCCGACACCGGGACGTGCCACCTCGACGACCGCCCGTCCGCCCGGTGCCAGCAGGTCGCGGACGCGTTCGAGCAGCGTGACCGGGTCCCCGCCGATGCCGATGTTGCCGTCGACGAGCAGTGCCGTGTCCCACCGGCCCTCACCAGGGACCGGTCCGAAGACGTCGCGGACCAGTGCGCTCGCGCCACGTGCACGCGACAGCGCCACCGCCTCCGGCACCAGGTCGATGCCCAGCGCGCACACTCCTCGGTTCGTCAGCGCCTCGCTCATCCGTCCGGGGCCACAGCCGATGTCGAGCGTGGCACCGACGCAGTGGGCCAGCAGGGCGACGTCGCTCGGGTCCGCGACCGCACTCCACCTGTGCATCGGCAGTGGGTGCGGACGCGCGGAGAGGCCGACCACGTGGCAGGGCTCGCCCCGCAGCGCCGCGGTGAAGAGCGCCTGGTGACCCGGCGAATCCGAGGTCGGCGCGATAGAGGTGATTGTCATCGGCGTCGCCTAGCGAGGGTGATCGCGCTTGGCGTCGCTGGCAGCCAGCATCCGCACGGCGACGAGGGCACCCCCGACGAGCAGCACCAGGAACAGGAACAGGACCGCCAGGACCCACGGCATGTGCATCATCATGAGAGCCTCCTTGCTCACGTTCGACGCTACGCGTGAACGGGGCGGAAGTTCTTAACAACCGGTGACGGCGACCGGTCCTCGTTCGTGGCGACGTTGCGCTCCGCCGCGCCTCCCTGCTCGTCGGCTCACCGGCGGGCGACTGGAAGGGCGAGCCGGAACATCGCCCCGGCGCCGCCGTCGGACCGGGGGAGGCAGACCAGGTCCCCGCCGTGTGCGCGGGCGATGCCACGTGCGATCGGAAGGCCGAGCCCCGCGCCACTCCGGTGCGAGGACCGAGCCTCGTCGAGCCTGACGAGCCGGTCGAAGACGCGCTCGCGCTGCTGCGCGGGAACACCGGGACCGTCGTCCTCGACATCGACACCCGTGCGTTCGTCGTCAGCCCAGACCGTCAGGTCGACCGTCCCCTCCGGGACGCAGGCGTGTGCGGCGTTGTCGAGGAGGTTCCCCAGGACCTGGGTCAGCCGGTCGCGGTCACCGAACAGGTGCGCCTGCGGGCCGTGCAGCCTCAGCAGGAGGCCGGGGCTCTGGATCGTGCGTCCGTCGACGACCTGCTGTGCGAGCTCGCGCAGGTCGACCGTCGTACGGCGCAGGGAGAGACCACTGTCGATGCGCGCCATCGTTAGCATGTCCTCGACGAGCCGGCTCGCCCGCATCGACTCGCGCACCAGGCCGAGCATCGCCTGCTCGCGGTCGGCACGCGGGGGATCGTCCCGCAGCAGGTGCTCGGCGGCCGCCTGCACGCCGGCCAGCGGGGTGCGCAGCTCGTGCGCGGCGTCGGAGAGGAACGTGCGGAGCCGCTGCTCCGAGGCCAGCGCACGCGACTCGGCACCGACCACGGAGTCGAGCATGTCGTCGAAGGCGATCGCCGTCCGGCCGAGCTCGGTGCCCGGCTGCACCGGCCGCAGTCGGCGTTCCCGGTCCCCTTCTGTGATCGACCGCGCGACCTCGGTGATCCGGTCGAGTGGACGAAGCGTGCGCGCGACCACGGGCGGGACGACGACCGCCGCGCCGAGCAGCACGAGCGCAGCGGCCAGCACCAGGGCCAGCCGCACCTGGCCCAGCGTCCGTCGTACGTCGGACACGTCGGCGAGCAGAGTGAGCCGGCTGCCGTCGCTGAGGGTGCGGACCACGGTCAGCCGATCGCCCTGCTGGACAACGGGCGTCTTCGGTCCGGGCGGCCCCCCTGGCGCTCCACGCGAACCCGCAGCGGGGCCTGCCGATCCCGGTGTCTGGGCGCCTTCGGACGCTCCGCCGTTCGCCGCCGTTCCGCCGAGGGGACCCTCGGCGTACACCTGGCCGGACGCGGTCCGCAGCACGACGGACACGCCGTCGCCCTCGAGGCGTCGGGCCAGGTCGCGCGGCTCCACCTGGTCGACGAGAGCCGAGGCGACGCTCGCACGGTCGGAGAGCCGCTGCCGGAGCTGGCCGTCCAGCCGGTCCTCGAGGACCACGTCGGTCACGACCGCCAGAGCGACCAGCATGAGTGCGAGCAGGGCGAGCACCACGAGGGTCACCCGGCGACGCAGTGACGGAGTGCGCAGGCCACTGCCTCGGACGGTGGTCGGCGACCTCACGCCCTGGGGGCCCGCAGCACGTAGCCGAGCCCGCGCTCGGTCCTGATCAACCGAGGGCCGTGCTCCTCGATCTTGCGGCGGAGAGCGCTGACGTGCACCTGCACGAGATTGTCGGCGTACTCGTCGTATCCCCAGACCTGGCTGAGGATCTGTGCCGTCGAGAGCACCCGCTCGCGACGCGACGCGAGGTAGCTCAGCAGCCGGAACTCGGTCGCGGTCAGGGAGAGCGCGACACCCGCGCGGTGCACGACACCCGCCTGCTCGTCGATCACCAGGTCATCGACCTGCACCGTGGTCGGCAGGCTGCCGAGCCGCCGCATCACGGCGCGCATGCGGGCCACCAGCTCCTGCATCGCGAACGGCTTGGCGAGGTAGTCGTCGACGCCCAGGTCGAAGCCGCGCAGCCGGTCCTCCACCGCCTCTCTGGCGGTCAGCATCACGACCCCTGCCGAGGAGCGCGAGCGCACGACGCCGACGAGTGTCGCGCCGTCCCGGCCGGGGAGCATCCAGTCGAGGACGACGAGCGCCGGCCGGAACGTGTCGAGCTCCGCCTCGATGCTGTGGCCGTCGGACAGGGCCCGGACCAGGAAGCCCGATGCCGCCAGCGCCGCATCGAGGCTGCTCCGGATGACCTCGTCGTCCTCGACGACGAGGACGCGCACCGGTTCGCTCACTTCGACAGTCTGCGTGGTGAATCTGAAGACCCGCTGAAGAAGAACCTCGACCTGACCGTCCTTGAGGCCGTCTTCAGGTCGACCGTTCACGGTGAGGAACGGGCACCAGCTGATCGCCCTGGTCGAGCCACTGCTCGCCGTACCCCCCACCTGAGAGGAACCACTGATGACCCGCAATCTGATCGACCGGCTTCGCGCCTCCCGACGGCGTCGTGCCGAGCAGGCCTCGGGCGCGCAACCGCCGCAACGTGGCCGCCGCCGCCTCGCGATGGGACTGGCGGCCGGTGCAGTCGCCGGCGGGGCGCTCGTGTTCGGGGTTCCCGCTCTCGCCGGCGGCTCCGACGACGCAGCAGCGCAGACTGCCGCGCCACCGGCCGCGGGCGCGGAAGGCGGACCGGCCTGTGGTCCGGCGGGCGGACCAGCGGCCCGGGGCTCCGTCCCACCGGCTCCCGGCGCCAAGGGCGGCCCACCGAAGGCCGGTCCAACGAAGGCAGGTCCAAAGAAGGCCGGCCCAAAGAAGGCCGGTGCCCCGAAGCCTCCCGCACCGCGTGGCCCCGCCGGCTCCCGTCCCGCACTGCCGACGCCCCCGACGGGTGCGCCCTCCAGTGCCCCGTCACCCGGTCCTGCCGCCTGACTCAGCTGGTGCTCGCCGGTCGAACGGCGGCTGCGGGCACCGTACGGCCGTCTCGTTGCCCGCATCCTCACGTTTCGCCCCCCGATGGCCTGATCCGACCTGATGATTGACAGGGCCGGAGGGGGTGGAACGTGACCACAGGCCGCTGGAAGCACCTTCAGGCCGAGGCCGCCACCGCCGGCGCCCTGCTACTGGGGGTCGGGAGCTGCGCGCTGCTCCTGTCCACCGAGGGCCCGGGAGCCATCTCCGGTGCGGTCGCGACGGCCGTCGCGGGACTGACCTGCCTCGGGCTGGCACGACTGCTCATCCGCACACCCCGAGCCGGGACGGAGCGCACCGTGTGGCGGGCCTTCGCCCGGGCCGCCGCGTGGATGGGGATCGGCCTCCTCGCTGAGTGCGCGGTCGACCTGGCGGTGCACGCAGGGTCCGTCGGCCCCGAGTGGTCGGGTGTCGGCTTCGGCGTCGGCGGAATCGTCTTCTGCTCCTACCTGTACCAGGGGCTCATCCACTGGAACCAGTTCCGGGGCGACGAGTCGGACGCGGGCGACTGGCTCAGCGGCGTCTGCGCGGTGCTCGCCTTCGTGGCGGCCGGCGGGTTGGTCCTCTCGTTGACCGGTGCACCGATGAGGAGGTGGCCGGAGCTCCAGACCTCGATGTGGCTGGCGCACCTCGGCGCCCTCGAGGTCCTCGCCGGCACGGCTGCGACCGTCGCCGCTCTGGGAGGCCTGGCCAGGGACGTGCGCGTCTTCCTCGTCGCCGGCGCGCTGGCACTGGTCGCCGGCGTGCAGGTCGTGGTCGCCTTCACAGGCGGCCCGGAGTCGACGCGCGTCACCAGCCAGGTGACCTGGATCCTGGTGCTCAACGTTCTCCTGGCGTGCTCCCGGGTCCGGCCGGCCCCCGTCGCGCGTCGTGGCATCGCCTCGACGTCGCCCGCCATCGGAGCCCTTGTCGTCCTCGGCGCGAGCCTGACCGTGCTCGCCCTCGACGGCGTCATCGGGGTGGGGCACGTGTCCACGACCGTGGTCGCCAGTACCGCCGCGCTGGGAAGCGGGGCTCGCCTGATCCAGCTCGTCCGGTCGCTCGCGGGGCTGGCCCAGAGCCAGCGGGAGGCGCGCACAGACGACCTCACCGGGATCGCGAACCGGCGCGGGCTGTCCGCTGCCCTGGAGGTGGCTGCGGACAGCGACGAGGAGACCGCTCTCCTGGTCATCGACCTCGACCACTTCAAGGACGTCAACGACCGGCACGGGCACGGGGTCGGTGACGAGGTGCTGCAGGCGGTGGCGCACCGCCTGCTGACCGCCCTGCCAGGCCGCAGCCTGCTGGGTCGCCTCGGCGGTGACGAGTTCGCGGTTGTCCTCCCCGGCGCCACCGCCTCCGAGGCGATGACGATCGGCTGTGCTGCCGCGGAGCTCAGCGCGCAGCCGGTCGAGACGAGCGCCGGGCGGATGGCCCTAGGCGCGAGCGTCGGAGTGGCCACGACCGAGCTTGACGGGCACGGGAACGGTGAGCTGATGCGTCGTGCCGACTCCGCGATGTACGTCGCCAAGCGCGCCGGCGGCGGGCTCAGCGTGTACGACGGGGACGCCGACCGGAGAGCGCAGCTCGAGCGTCAGCGGCTCGAGGAGCTGCGGATCGTGCTCGGGCCGGACGCCTCGGACCACGATCGCCGTCAGCTGGTGGTCCACTTCCAGCCGCAGCTGGACGTGCGCACCGGCACCGTGGTCGGGGCCGAGGCGCTGGTGCGCTGGCAGCACCCCGAGCTCGGCCTGCTGTATCCCGACACCTTCCTGGACCTCGTGGAGCGGAACGGCGGGATGGCTGCGCTGACCAGCCACGTGCTGCACGAGGCGGCGGCCGAGGCGGTCCGCTGGAGCCTCGCCGGCCATCACCTGCGGGTGTCGGTGAACCTGTCGACGTCATCCCTCAATGGTCCAGAGCTCGTGACGCTGGTCGACCGCGTGACCGCCCGCACCGGGATCGACTACTCGCGCCTGGTCCTGGAGGTGACAGAGACGACGTTGATGAGCGATCCCGGGCTCGCGCTGCAGGTCGTCCGCGCGATCGCCGCACGCGGCATCGGCATCAGCATCGACGACTACGGCACGGGCTACTCCTCCTTGGCCTACCTGAACGACCTGCCGGCCGTCGAGCTCAAGCTGGACCGCAGCTTCACCGCCCGGTTGACACGTGACCCACGGACCGCGTCGATCGTCGCGGGCACCATCGACCTCGCCCACAGCCTGGGCCTGAGGCTGATCGCCGAGGGCGTCGAGGACGAGGCGACCCTGGCGGCTCTGACAGGCCTCGGATGTGACGAGACACAGGGCTATCTGCACGCGCGACCCATGCCGGCCGACGTCTTCTGCTCGTGGCTGGGGAACGTCGGGACGCCGCAGCGCCGGACGAGCGGGCATGAGAACCGGGCGGCGCGGGCACGATGACCCAATGAGAGATGACCGGTGACCGGTGACCGCAGCAAGGGCCTCGTCGTCGTCGGTGGGGGGCCGGCGGCGCTGGAGACGGCGCGTGCCTTCCGTGAGGCCGGCGGCACCGGGGTGGTCACCCTGGTGTCCGCCGACGCGCACCCGCCGTACAACCGGCCGCCGTTGACCAAGGACCACCTGCGCGGTGAGAGCGAGGCCGACGAGCTGCCGCTGGAGGCCGCAGACTTCTACGCGGACCGGGAGATCGACCTGCTGCTGCAGACCCGCGTGGTCGGGCTGGACAGCTCCGACCGGGTCGTCACGTTGGACAACGGCAGGACCATCGGGTTCGAGACCTGTGTCCTCGCCACCGGCAGCGACCCGGTGCCACTGCCGGTGCCTGGTGCCGACCATGGTGATGTGCTCTACCTGCGCTCACGCGTGCAGGGCGAGCTGCTGCGCAGCCGAGCGGAGCAGGCGAGCTCGGCGGTGGTGGTCGGCTCCGGCTTCATCGGCTGCGAGGCGGCCGCGTCCCTGGCGTCCCGGGGCCTCGACGTGCTGATGGTCTCGACGGAGGAGCGCCCGCAGGAGGCCCGGCTCGGACAGGCGGCCGCGGAGCGGATCACCGGCTGGCTGGAGGCGGCGGGAGTCCGGGTGCTCGGCGGTGCGGAGGTCGCCGCGATCCATGACGCCCGCACCGTCGAGTTGACCGGGGGTGCGCGTCACAACGCCGACCTGGTGCTGGTGGCCGCCGGTGTGCGGCAGAACAGCGAGCTCGCCGAGCAGGCGGGCATCGCCTGCCAGGACGGCCGGATCCTCACGGATGCATCGATGCGCACCGACGCGGACGGCGTCCTGGCCGCCGGTGACGTGGCCTACGCCTTCAACCGCGCCGCCGGCCGCCGGCTGGCCGTCGAACACTGGGGGGAGGCGCTGCGGATGGGGGAGGTCGCCGGGTCGGTGGCGGCCGGCCGGGAGGACGCCTGGGCGCAGGCGCCGGGGTTCTGGAGCGAGATCGGCGAGCACGTCCTGAAGTACTCCGCCTGGGGGGACGGGTACGACGACTCGCGTCTCGTCGAGCACGGTGACGACGCGTTCACCGTCTGGTACTCCCGCGGTGGCGCCGTCGTCGGCGTGCTGACCCACGAGGCCGACGACGACTACGAACGCGGCCAGGCGCTGGTGGAAGAGGGCGGGGCCGTCCCGTCGATGAGGGTCTGAGAGCGATGTCCGAACCCGTCCGGATCGCATGACCGAGGTTCCTGACTTCGACGCGGTCTACCGCGCCGACGACGACCCGTGGCAGGTGGCCTCGTCCTGGTACGAGCGACGCAAGCTCGCGATCCTGCTCGCCAGCCTGCCGCGTGAGCACTATCGGCGCGTGTGGGAGCCGGGCTGTGGCTTGGGGGTCGCCACCGAGGCGTTGGCGGCCCGAGCCGACGAGGTGGTCGCGAGCGACTTCTCGCCGGTCGCTGTCGAGCGAGCTCGCCGGCGGACCGCCCACCTAGGGCACGTGCGGGTCGAGCACTCCTCGCTGCCCGAGGTGCCACTCGACGGTACCGTCGACCTGGTCGTGGCCGCGGAGTTCCTCTTCTACCTCGACGACCTCCCGGCCGCGCTCGACGCCGTCTGGTCGGTGTGCGAACCGCGGAGCCATCTGGTGTTCGTGCACTGGGCCCACCGGCCCCACGACGCCTTCCTCAGCGGCCTGGAGACCCAGTCGCTGGTGCGCAATGCGGCCGACGTCAGGCGCAGCGAGCCGCTCGTGCGGCACCGCGACACCGACTTCCTGCTCGACCTCTACGAGGCGACATGATGACCACCGGCTCGTCGGCAGCCGACCCGGGGTTCGCCGACCACATTCGCTCCACCCCTCAGGCGATGGCAGCGGCTGTCCACGCAGCGGCTCTCGGGGGCGGTGCGTGGAGCGACGACCTCGGCGCTGTGACCCGCCGGCTGCACGAGCTGGCACGCGTCGACCTCTGCCTGGGTCGCCTCGTGGAGGGTCATGCCGACGCGGTCCGCATCCTCGACCAGGCAGGTGAGACACCCGCCGAGGGGGTGTACGGCGTGTGGGCCTCGCGCTCGGCAGGCACCCGCGTCCGCGCCGAGCAGCACGCCGGGCACTGGCGGCTGCGTGGCGAGGTCAGATTCGCCTCCGGCATCGACCTGATCGACCGAGCGCTCGTGCCCGGCTGGGTGGACGACCAGACACATCTGCTCTTCGACGTTCCCCTCGGTGATCTCCGACCGAACCGGACCTCCTGGCGGACCTCGGCCATGGACGCATCCCGGTCGTTCACCGTCGAGGTCGACACACTCGCCGGCGACCCGGTCGGGCCGGAGAGCTTCTACCTCTCCAGACCGGGCTTCGTGCTGGGCGGACTCCAGGTGGCCGCAGTGTGGGCGGGTGGTGTCGCGAGCGTCGTCGAGCTCGTCGCGAGCAGCCTGCGGGACTTTCCCGCCAGCGCACACCAGCTGCGGCGCCTCGGTGCGATGGAGCAGGCGGCCTTGATGGCTGAGACCGCTCTCGAGCACGCCGTACGTCGGGTGACCGTCAGCCAGACCGTCCCCATCGCGGACATCACCGCCACGCGATCGGCAGTGGTCGCCGCAGGTGACCAGGTGGTCGACGAGGCCGGCCGCATCGTAGGACCGGGTGGGCTGAGCAGTCATGCCCGGCTCGCACGGACCGTGGCCGACCTGGCGATCTACCTGCGCCAGCACCACCTCGACCGGACACTCGAGGAGCTGGGTCGCGAAGCGCTCGAGCACCGCGAGGTGCTGGGCTGAGGGTTCACCAGGCCCGTCACTGGTCGTCCCGCTGGCGTGGCTCGCGTGACGGCGGACCGGTCAGGAATCGAGAAGCGACCGAGCCTCGCGCGGCCTAGCGTCACTTTCATGACCTCCATCGACACACTCGTCCTCGAGGTGGCCGAACTCTCGGCCGCCCACCGCTTCTACTCCTCCGCCTTCGGGCTGGACACGGCCTCGGGGAGGCTGCGGCTCCGAGCATCAGAGGCGCCGACCACCGGCTTCCGCGCGTTCACCCTCTCGCTCACGGTGTCCCAGCCGGCCACCGTCACCGGTCTCGTCGACGCGGCTCTCGATTCCGGCGCCACGTCGCTCAAGCCGGTCGCCAAGTCGTTCTGGGGCTACGGCGGAGTCGTCCAGTCCCCGGACGGCAGCATCTGGAAGGTGGCCACGTCGGCGAAGAAGGACACCGGTCCGGCAACCCGCGACATCGACGACCTCGTGCTCCTGCTGGGGGTCCAGGACGTGGCGGCGAGCAAGCGGTTCTACGTCGACCACGGTCTGGCGGTGGCGAAGAGCTATGGCCGAAAGTACGTCGAGTTCGCCACTGACCCGGGCGCGGTCAAGGTCGCGCTCTACGGGCGCCGGGCGCTGGCCAAGGATGCGGGCGTCCCCGTGGACGGCTCCGGGTCGCACCGGCTCGCCATCACCAGCGACATCGGGCCGCTCACCGACCCGGACGGGTTCACCTGGGAGGCCGCGCGCCAGGACGCATCGCTTTGAGCCTGCGCCGACGGGACGGCTGCCTGACGTGACGTCACCCGATCGACACAACAGCAGGGGTGCGCGTCACCATGTGTTAATGAACGCACCGCACGGTGTGCTGAGGTGTGAAACATCGGCGTCCGAGGATTGTCCTCGTGGCAACGCCCTCGGTCGACACGACGACTCCCCTCCAGTGGGGCTGCTGGTCGTCGAGGTCTACCCGACGCGATGACCAGCCAGGTGGATTTGCCCCGTGATGGTCAGCGGTTTGGCAGAACGACTTCCCAGGGACACCACAAGGTGTTGCACTGGACGAAGTGTCGGGCACGAGACCATTGGAGGCTCCCTTGCCGATCCCCGGGCCGAACGCCAGCCCTCCGGTGGCGAACGGTGTCGCGTTCACCGACGATGAGCACGGTGCCTTCTCCGGTGTCAGTGACGGGAACCGGCACTGGCGCATCATCCCCATCATGACCGGATGGCGGCTGGAGTTCCGCGATCCCGGGGACGAGGTGGCGACCTACGCGGGCAGCCACCGAACGCTGAGGGCCGCCCGGGCCGAGGCGGCGCGTGCTGTGAGCCTGCCCAGCCCACAGGCCCAGCGCCGGTGCTCAGGCGCACGATCGTCCTCCCCGGCAGCACCGGCACTTAGCCTGCCGGGAGACGGAGGGCCAGGTCCGTCGACTCCACGACCGACTCGCCGATCAGGATCTGGACGCCGGCGGATGGACGACCGGCGGCGCGTGGCCGATCGTCGGCGCGCGGACGATCGCCGCCATGTCGACGTCGGCAACCAGCACGGAGATGATCGCCGGCACGGAGGAGACCGCCGCGCGGCTGGCCCCGCTGCCCGGCGGACCTGAGGATCGGCGCCCTGGGCGGTCGTCTGCAGCCGAGCGCGGTCGCCGACCCGTCAGCGGATCGAGCTGCCGAAGGCGGTGGCGGGCTGGTTGTCCTGCGACACGATCGAGAGCTGCGTCGGTGCGTTCAGCAGGTCCGTCAGCTGCGCAGCCGGCACCGGGCGTGAGAAGTGGTAACCCTGACCCGTGGTGCACCCTTGGCGGCGCAGGACGGACATCTCGTCTGCGTGCTCGATCCCTTCGGCGATGGTCTCGAGGTGCATCATCTGGCCCAGCCGGATGATGGTGCTGATCAGACCGACCTCGCCGGACAGGCTGAGCCGCTCGACGAAGCTCCGATCGATCTTGAGGATGTCGACGGGGAACCGGTGCAGGTAGCTCAGCGACGAGTAGCCCGTGCCGAAGTCGTCGATCGCCAGTCGCACGCCCAGGTCGTGCAGGGCCGACAGGTTGCAGCGGACTGCGTCGGAATCGTCCAGCAACCCGCTCTCGGTCATCTCGAGAGTCAGGTACGACGGGTGCAGCCCCGTGTCCGCGAGGATGTCGCGGACCTGCCTGAACAGCCCGAGGTCCGAGAGCTGGTCAGCTGACACGTTGACGCTGATCTTGAGGTCACGCATCTGCGGAGCAGACCTGTGCCACGCCATCGTCTGCTCGCAGGACACGCGAAGCACCCACATCCCGAGCCGTTGGATGAGACCGGTGGACTCCGCCAGTGGGATGAACCGGTCGGGGCCGATGAGTCCGTGTGCCGGGTGCATCCAGCGGACCAGGGCCTCGGCCCCCTGGATCTGCCCCGTCTCGAGGTCGACCAGAGGTTGGTAGTGGACGACGAACTCGTCGTTGGTCAGTGCGGACTCCAGGTCGCTCTCCATGCGCAGGCGCTCCACCAGACTGGCGTGCATGGACTCGTCGTAGACGGCGAAGCTCGACCCACCAGCCGCCTTGGCCTGGTACATGGCCAGGTCGGCGTTGCGCAGCAGCTGCTCCGCCGTGCCGGCGTCGGCGCCACTGGTCGCGATGCCGATGCTGGCCGACACGTGCACGAGGTGCGCACCGAACGCGAAAGGTTGCTGCAGAGCGACGCCGATCCGCTTGGCGAGCAACGGAGCGCCGGTGGAGCTGTCGACGAGGACCGCGAACTCGTCGCCTCCGCAGCGCGCGACCTTGTCACCAGCCCTCAGCTCGTGGCGCAGCCGGCTGGCGACCAGGACCAGCAGCTCATCCCCGGCGCTGTGGCCGAGCGTGTCGTTGATCTCCTTGAAGCCGTCCAGGTCCAAGAACATGATGGCCACCCCGTCACCGGCCTCGTCCTCCTCGCCGAGGGCGTGCTCGAGCCGATCCCGGAACAGCGCCCGGTTCGCCAGCCCGGTGAGTGAGTCGTGAAACGCCTGGTGAAGCAGCTGTGCCTCGAGCAGGGTCCGGTCAGTGACGTCGCGACTGTTCAGGACCAGCCCACCCACGTATGGGTTGTCCAGCAGGTTGGTGATCGTCAGCTCGACGTCCCGGGTGCCCCCCTCTGCGTGCTGCCAGGTGGAGCGCATCCGGTGCACACCGAGCGACTCCGTCGCCACGTGGGTGAGGGCGTCCCTGAACTCGGTGGCCGCTGTCGGGGTCATGACGTCGCACAGCGACGTACCCTCGATCTGGTCGGGTTGGAGACCGAGGAGTCCGGCCGACGAGGCGCTCTGGTACTGGACGCGGGCGTCGGCGTCGATGACGGTGACCACGTCCGAGCTGTGCTGCACCAGGGCCGCGAACCGTTCCCGGCTCGCGGTGAGCTGGCCGGTGCGCTCTTCGACCCGATGCTCGAGATGCTGGGTGAGATAGCGGTTCTCCCGGAGGATGAGCACCTGGCGTGTGACGAGAAGCGTCATGATCAGGCACGCCACCCAGGAGACGAACCGCTCGGTGTGCCCGGTGCGCAGGATCTGCACCGCGGTCGCCAGCAGCGCCAGGCCCACCGCTGCCGAGGGGAAGAGGGCTCCGGGGGGCCTCGTGGCAAGCCGCTCGTCCTCGTCGACCTTGGTGTCGAGCTCCGCACTCGGGCGGATGGCAGCGACGATGACGAGCGCATAGCCGGTGAACCAGCCGATGTCGATGCCGTTGCCCGAGCTGTAGGCGTTGATCGCGGTCAGGTAGCTGAACCCGGAGTCCGCGACCGCGAAGGCGACGAGCCCGCCACCGACCAGGGGCAGCGACACGTTCGACGAGGCGCCGAGGTGACGCACCTGGAGCGCCGTGTAGAAGACGATCGTGATGAGCACGATGTCGCTCACGGGGTAGGCGAGGGAGATCGTCTGCTCCAGCACCTTTCCCCGGGTGCCGGCGCTGAAGACGGAGTGCAGGACGAGCACCCAGCTGCACACCAGGAGGGAGGCGGCCACGGTCAGCCCGTCCAGGATCGTGCGCACGCGACCGGTCAGGGTCGGAGCCGCCAGCGGCAGCGACAGCAGCGCCGCTGTGGCCAGCACGGGCATGGCGAGATAGCCGACGTCGGCCAGGGACGGGAAGGGGACGGCGCGGCCGAGAATCGACTCGTACCAGGTCCACACCGCCTGCCCGCATCCCCAGGACCCTGCGGCAAGGCCGATCAGCAGCCAGAAACGACGCATCCCGCTCGAGCTCAGCCGGGAGCGACGGATCGCCGCGGTGCTCGCCCCGAGAGCGGAGGCCACCAGGCCGAGGTTCGACACGAGCTGCGCGTGGTGGGGGCTGCTCCTCGACAGGAGCAGCAGGAGCACCCATCCCAGCGTGGCCAGCGCGACGAGCATCACCGAGAGATGCGGAGTCATGATGCGCCGAGAGGTGTGCGACATGTGCTCAATATCCAGCCAAATGGCGCTGGAGGAGGGCCGAACGGCCGAATTTCTTTACTTTGGCGTACACGCGGCTCGGAATTCGCTTGTATAGAGCCTGACGTTTGCACCGATCGTGCGAGTGAGGGGGCACCAGAAATCATCACAACCGACGTCGGGGCGGCTGTGGATCTCCCCGAGAGTTGGCCCGAGAGTCTGTCACCGCCGGTGCTGGCCGGCATCGACCTTCCGACCCCTTTTCTCGTCGGGGACCTGAGGATGCTGCGTGAACGGCTCCGCAGATTCCGCGAGGCGCTTCCAGGCGTCCGGCCCTTCTTCGCGGTCAAGTGCAACTCGACCCCACAGGTGCTGAAAGCGGTGCTGCGAACCGGAGCAGGTTTCGAGGTGGCATCGCTGGGGGAGCTGCAGCTGCTGCAGGCGGTCGGGGTGGACCCTCGTGACGTGTTGTTCAGCAACACCGTCAAGCCGCCGGCCCACATCGCCGCCGCAGCCCGAGACGGGCTGTGGCGTTTCGCCTTCGACTCTGAGGGCGAGCTCCACAAGATCGCTCGGAACGCGCCGGGAAGCGCGGTGTACGTCCGGGTCCGGGTGGACGACAGTCACAGCGTCTTCCCGCTCTCCCGCAAGTTCGGAGCCGAGGCACATGAGGCCCGCGCGCTGATGCAGCGGGCCCGCAGCCTGGGTCTGAGGCCCTACGGCATCACCTTCCACGTCGGATCCCAGTGCGGGTCCGCTTCCGCCTGGGCGGGCGCCATCGCTGCCGTCGGCAGGCTGATGCGGCAGCTGCTCGGCGACGGCATCCGCATCGAGATGCTCGACATCGGTGGCGGCTTCCCGGCGCGGTACGGCGACGTCGTGCCCGACATCGACGAGATCGGCACCGTCGTCACCGGGGCGTTCGCGCGGTTCCTCCCCTATGTCCCTGCCCTGACGGCGGCCGAACCGGGCCGGCACCTCGTCGCCGAGACCGCCGTCCTGGTCTCCACGATCCTCGGGCGAGAGGTCCGCGCGGGCGAGCACTGGCTCTACCTCGACGTCGGTGCCTACAACGGACTGATGGAGACCCAGCAGGCGCTGGGTCAGTGGCGCTTCCCGCTCTGGTCGTCCCGGGAGGACCACGCCTTCTGCCGGCAGATCCCCTTCACGATCACAGGTCCGAGCTGTGACAGCGCCGACACGATGTTCTACGGACAGCAGCTGCCGGAGACCCTCAGCGAGGGGGATCGGATCTACGTCGCCTCCGCCGGCGCCTACACGCTGAGCTACGCGTCCAACTTCAACGGCTTCTCGACGCCACTCCCGTACTTCTTGCCCGAGTAGGCGCCGTGTCCCCCCGACGCCGAGTCTTCCGACTGCTGTTCGCCGGGCTGGTGGACTCGCTGTGCTTGTCGTTCGGGTGGACAGTGCTCGTGCTGCAGATCGTCTCCGACTACGGACTGGGGGCCGCGGGCGTCGTGAGCGCCGCCATGCTTCTCGGGGTCGCTCTGTCCGCACCCGCGGCGAGCAGGCTCGCGGGCCTCCTCAACGGATGCCGGCTGCTCCGGTCGGCAGCATCGGTCGAGTCGGTGCTGCGCGTGGCGGTGTTCGCGTGTCTGGTCACCGGGGCGCCACTGGCCCTGATGGTGGTGTGCGTCAGCGCGTTGAACGTCACGGCCTGGACCGGCTACGCCGGGATGCGTGCCGAGGTGGCCGCAGCGAGCCCGGGCACCTCGGCGCTGACCTGGTACGGCGCGGGCGTCGCGGGCATCGAGGCGGTGGGGGCGGCCGCAGCAGCCCTGCTGCCGTTGATCGCAGACGTCCGAAGCACCCACGTGCTCGTCGTCGTGACCGGGGTCTACGTCCTCGGCCTGGTGCCCACGGTCGTGGTGGCCGGTGGCTCGTCGATCGAGCGGCGGTCGGTCCGGAGGCCGCAGCGTCCTCGGGAGCCCTGGCGGTTCACGGCGTCGTTGCCTGTCTCCGCCGGCATCGTGCTCATGTTCGTCGCCTCGGCACCGACGTTGCTGTCCGTGGGTCTTGCGGCCCAGCTGCATGGTCGAGCCTCGGTCGCCCTGGTCGCCGTGTCGTTCACCGTCGGCTCGCTGGCGGCCCCCTTCATCGCCTCGCACGTGCAGCGTCGCCGCGCCAACGGGCCTGCCGTGTGGCTGCTGTGCGCGCTGGGCATGACCGTGGGGTGGGCCCTCGCCCCGTGGAGCGTGGTGCTGATGATGGTGGCGCAGGCGGCGTCGGGCGCCTGCATGACCGCTCTGGAAGGTCTGCTCGACACGAGCATCGCCGCCGAGGCGCGGACCGGTGTGACCGGTGCCCTGGCGCGCGGCACGGCGGGTCGCGCGCTGGGGTCGGCGACTGCGGTGGCGGCGTTGCCCGTAGCGGTCGGTCAGGTGGGACTGACGACTGCGATGGTCGTCGTGGCCGGGCTCCTCGGCGGCGCAGTGCTGGTCGTCCGACGGCGAGCCCCTCAGGTGCAGCTCCGGGAGACCAAGGTCGACTCGCGCTCAGCTCCGTGACCGCGGTATGGGTCTTGCTGAGCAACGGCGAACCGAGACCTCACGGTGCCGCTGTACCCTCGGGTCGCCATGGCTGACGACACTGTTGACGCGCGTGAAGCCCTGAACAGGGCCTCCAGCGTCGGGCCGTACTTCGAGACGCAGCCCTGGCGACCCGAGGCGGGTTGGCGACCGCTGGCGGAGCTGCTGGAGACCGATGCTCTCGCCGAGCGGGTCACCGCCGGGATCTCGACGTTGGCGCGGATCACGCGGCTGCCCGCCGACGGGCTCGACCCACGGGTCGTCGCGTCCACCGTCTCTCTCGGTCTCTTCGCCCGGCTCGTGTCGGCGCCCGTGGCCGCGACCGTCGTGACCGGGGTCGTGCCCCGCTGGTCCGTCGGCTCCCTGTGGTGGCGGCCCACCGACGGCGGACCGTGGCCGCTGGCCACCAGTGCGGCCGACGGCTGGCCGGTCCCAGGCGCTGACGGGCACGGAGACGCGGAGGAGTCGGCCGAGCTGATCACCGACACGGTGGTCGCCGGTGTCGTCGCCCCGCTGGTGCAGCGCTTCCACGACGACTACCACCTGTCCGAGAAGGTGCTGTGGGGCAACGTCGCCTCGGCGCTCGCGGGCACGATGACCATGCTGGCCGACTCGCACCCCGACCATGCGAAGGATGCCGCCCGGCTCGTCGAGGTCCTTCTGGCCCGGGGCGCTCTCGCGCAGACCGGCACGCTCGAGCACTCCGACCGGGCCGGGTCGCGGCCCTTCTTCGTCCGCCGGTCGTGCTGCCTGTACTACCGTCTGCCCGGAGCGGGCTACTGCGCCGACTGCATCCTGGCCCACGTCGCCTAGGGTGGTGTGCACCACGTCTCGTGGACCTGGAACCCGGTGCGAGCCCGGGGCGGTTCCGCCACTGTGACGCCGCAGCCCTCTGCGGTCAGCCAGACACTGGCCACGAGACCTCCGACGACGAGGGGCGAGACACCCCGAGGAGGAACCCCATGCGCATCGCGCTGCTGTCGACGTCCGACACCGACCTGCTCTCAGCCCGTGCGTCCGGCGCGGACTACGTGTTCGCCAACCCCGGCCGCCCCGGCCACCAGTCGATGGCCACGACCATCGAGGGCGCCGACCTGGTGCTCGGCCGGATCCTCGGCTCGCCGCAGGACCTCTGCACCGGCTTCGCGCGGATCCGCGCGACGGGGATGCCGATGGTCGTGCTCGGAGGTGAGCAGCAGCCGAACGCCGAGCTGATGGAGCTCTCCACCGTCCCGATCGGGGTGGCCGCCGAGGCGCACCGCTACCTGGCCGAGGGCGGCCCGGCCAACCTCGCGCAGCTGCACGCCTTCCTCTCCGACACGGTGCTGCTCACCGGCGAGGGCTTCGAGCCGCCCGCCGAGATCCCCGCGTGGGGTGTGCTGGAGCGCCCGGAGGTCGAAGGGGTCGAGCACAAGCCGAAGGTCGGCGTGCTCTTCTACCGCGCGCACGAGGTCAGCGGGAACAGCGCCTTCGCGCACGCACTGGCCGACGCGATCGACGCCACGGGCGAGGCCGTCGGCGTGCCGATCTTCAGCTCGTCCCTGCGCTCGGCCCCCGACGCCCTGTACGACGAGCTGGGGAACCTCGACGCGCTGGTCGTCACCGTGCTGGCGGCCGGAGGCACGACGCCCGGCGGAGCGAGCGCCGGAGGTGACGACGAGGCGTGGGACGTCACCCGGATGGCGGCGCTCGACATCCCGGTCATCCAGGGCCTATGCCTGACCAGCAGCCGCGCCGAGTGGGAGGCCTCGGACGAGGGGACCACGCCGCTGGACTCGGCCAACCAGATCGCCATCCCGGAGTTCGACGGGCGGATCATCACCGCGCCGTTCTCCTTCAAGGAGATCGACCAGGACGGGCTGCCGCGCTACGTCGCCGATGCCGAGCGCTGCTCCAGGGTGGCCGGCATCGCGGTCAACCACGCCCGGCTGCGCCACCTCGCGCCGCAGGACCGCAAGGTCGCGCTGATGCTCTCGGCCTACCCCACCAAGCACTCACGCGTGGGCAACGCCGTCGGCCTGGACACGCCGGTCTCGACGATCCGGCTGCTGCGCCGGATGCGGGACGCCGGCTACGACCTCGGTGCCCCGGGCCAGATCCCCGGGCTCGACGAGGCAGACGACACCGTCGCGGGCGACACCCTGATCCACGCCCTGATCGCCGCCGGCGGCCAGGACGAGGAGTGGCTGACCCAAGCCCAGCTGACCGATGCCCACGTGCGGATCCCGGTGGGCGACTACCGGCGCTGGACCGACGGCCTGCCCGCCGAGCTGATGGACCGCGTCACCGACACCTGGGGTGAGGCGCCGGGACGGCTGTTCGTCAACGACGCGGGCGAGATCGTGCTGGCCACGATCCGCGCCGGCAACGTGGTGCTGCTGATCCAGCCGCCCCGGGGGTTCGGGGAGAACCCGGTCGCGATCTACCACGACCCGGACATGGCGCCCTCCCACCACTACCTGGCCGCCTACCGCTGGCTGGCCGGTGCTGTCGAGGAGGGCGGCTTCGGCGCGCACGCGGTCGTGCACCTGGGCAAGCACGGCTCGATGGAGTGGCTGCCCGGCAAGAACGCCGCCCTGTCCGCCGCCTGCGCGACCGACGCGGCGATCGGCAGCCTGCCGCTCATCTACCCCTTCCTGGTCAACGACCCGGGGGAGGGTGCGCAGGCCAAGCGGCGGGCGCACGCCACCATCGTTGACCACCTGATCCCGCCGATGGCGCGTGCGGAGACCTACGGCGACATCGCCAAGCTCGAGCAGCTGCTCGACGAGCACGCCAACATCGCGGCGATGGACCCGGCCAAGCTGCCGGCGATCCGGGCGGAGATCTGGACCCTGATCAAGGCCGCCGAGATGCACCGGGACCTGGGGCTGGACGAGCGCCCCGGGGACAAGGAGTTCGACGACTTCGTCCTGCACGTGGACGGCTGGCTGTGCGAGATCAAGGACGCCCAGATCCGGGACGGGCTGCACGTGCTCGGCGCGGCCCCCGAGGGCGAGGCCCGGGTCAACCTGGTGCTGGCGATCCTGCGGGCCGCGCAGGTCTGGGGCGGCGAGACGGCTGCCGTGCCGGGGCTGCGCGCCGCGCTCGGCCTCAAGGAGGGCGCCGAGCAGACCGGAGCCGTCGACGCGATCGAGGAGCGCGCGCGGCACCTCGTCGAGCAGATGGAGCAGGCGGGCTGGGACCCCGAGGCGGCCGACGGGCTGCACGACGAGCCCGAGGTGGGGCGCGTGCTGCGGTTCGCCGCCGAGCACGTCGTACCCCGGCTGGCGCGCACCACCGACGAGCTCGACGCGGTGCTGCACGCCCTCGACGGGGGGTTCATCCCGGCCGGTCCGTCCGGATCTCCGTTGCGGGGCTTGGTGAACGTGCTGCCGACCGGCCGCAACTTCTACACCGTCGACCCCCGTGCGGTGCCCTCGCGGCTGGCCTGGGAGACGGGCCAGGCGATGGCGGACTCGCTCATCCAGCGCTACCTCGACGACACGGGCGGCTATCCCGAGTCCGTGGGGCTGTCGGTCTGGGGCACGTCCGCGATGCGCACCTCCGGTGACGACGTCGCCGAGGTGCTCGCCCTGCTCGGTGTCCGGCCCAGCTGGGACATGGCGTCTCGTCGGGTGTCGGACCTCGAGGTGGTCCCGCTCGAGGAGCTGGGCCGCCCGCGGATCGACGTCACGGTGCGGATCTCCGGCTTCTTCCGCGACGCCTTCCCGCACGTGCTGGCGATGCTCGACGACGCCGTGCAGATGGTCGCCTCGCTCGAGGAGCCACCGGAGCGCAACTACGTGCGTGCGCACGCGCTCGCCGACCTCGCCGAGCACGGGGACCAGCGTCGCTCCACGACGCGGATCTTCGGCTCCAAGCCAGGGTCCTACGGCGCCGGCATCCTGCAGGTGATGGAGTCCGGCACCTGGCGCAGCGACGCCGACCTGGCCGAGGTCTACACGGCGTGGGGCGGCTTCGCCTACGGCCGCGGCCTGGACGGCACGGCCGCCGCGGACGACATGCGCACGAACTACCGGCGGATCAAGGTCGCCGCCAAGAACATCGACACCCGCGAGCACGACATCGCCGACTCCGACGACTACTACCAGTACCACGGCGGCATGGTCGCCACGGTGCGGGCGCTGACCGGCTCGGACCCGCAGGCGTACGTCGGGGACTCGACCACCCCCGACGCCGTCCGCACCCGCACGCTGCAGGAGGAGACCAACCGCGTGTTCCGGGCCCGGGTCGTGAACCCGCGCTGGATCGGGGCGATGCAGCGGCACGGCTACAAGGGGGCCTTCGAGCTGGCGGCGACCGTCGACTACCTGTTCGGCTTCGACGCGACGACCGGTGTGGTGCACGACTGGATGTACGCCACCCTCGCCCAGGAGTACGTCCTGGACGAGACCAACCAGGCGTTCATGCGGCAGTCGAACCCGTGGGCGCTGCGCGGGATCGTGGAGAAGCTGCACGAGGCGGTGGACCGTGGCCTGTGGGCCGAGCCGGACGCCGACCTGCTCGCGCAGATGCAGCAGGTCTACCTCGACCTCGAGGGTGACCTGGAGGACCGGTGACTGGCGGTCCGGTGAGGGGGGTCCGGGTGATCGGCGTCGGACCCGGTGACCCGGACCAGGTCACCGTGCAGGCGGTGCGCGCCATGCACGAGGTCGCCTACTTCGTGGTCTCCGACAAGTCCTCCGCCGGTGCGTCGGACCCGCTGGTGGACGCGCGGGAGCGGCTGCTGGAGGCGCACCTCGAGAGCCCGCCGGTGCTCGTCAGGGTCCAGGACCCCGAGCGTGAGCGGCGCCCGGACCGGACGGCGTCGACGGCCGACTACGAGGCGGCGGTGTCGGCGTGGCACGACGCACGGGCGGCGGCCTACGAGGAGGCGCTGCTTGCCCACGAGGGCGACGCCGGGTTCCTGGTCTGGGGGGACCCCGCGTTCTACGACTCGACGATCCGGGTGCTGGACACGGTCAGCGCGCGCGGGCGCGTCGAGCTCGAGATCGAAGTGATCCCGGGTGTCTCGAGCCTGCAGCTGCTCGCTGCCCGGCACGGGATCGTGCTGCACGAGGTCGGCCAGGCCCTGCACGTGACCACCGGCCGCCGGCTGCGGGAAGCGGTCGAGCAGGGCCAGGACAACGTCGTGGTGATGCTCAACCAGCGGCTCGACCTGGCCGGCCTGGAGGACTGGCGGATCTGGTGGGGCGCCAACCTCGGCACGCCGCACGAGGCGCTGGTGTCGGGCCGGGTCGGTGACGTCGTCGCGGACATCGAGACCCAGCGGAGCGGCACGAAGGCAGCAGCAGGCTGGGTGATGGACGTCTACCTGCTCAGGCGCTGACCCGCCGGTCTCCAGCGCCCACCGTGACCGTGGTGACCGAGCCGTTCGACGGGTCCTTGACGGGGCTGGGGCCGGGTTCTGTGCCCAGCCAGGTCAGGGCCGCCGCGACGGTGTCCCCGTGCGTCACCATCACGATGTCGTCCACCCCCTCGCGTGCGGCGTCGGCCAGGCACTCCTCGAGCAGCCCGCCCACCCGTCGTACGACGTCCTGGAACGACTCCCCACCCGGCGGTGCGGAGCCGTCGCGGCTGCCGAGCATCGGCACCGCGTGGCTCGGCCGGCCCTCGAGCAGCCCGTAGCTGCGCTCGCGCAGCCGGCGGTCGGGTCGCGGCAGGAGGCCGGTGGCTCGCGCGACCTCGTCGGCCGTCTGCACGGCCCGCAGCAGGTCACTGGTGTAGAGCCGGTCGACGGACGTCGCCGCGAGGCGGGCCGCGACCTCACGCGCCTGCTCCAGGCCGAGGTCCGTGAGCGGCACGTCGTGGGTCTGGCCCTGGACGCGGCCCTGGACGTTCCAGGTGGACTGGCCGTGCCGCACCAGGAGGATCCGCAGCGAGCCGGTCACCGGCCGCTCCGCTCGCGGAGCCAGAGCTGCGCCGAGGCGGCGTCCGCGACCATCGGAACGCCGGGCGCGACCTCGGGCCGGCGCACCACGACCACGGCCACCCCGATCATCGACGCGGCCGCCAGCTTGGGCCACGTGTGGCTGCCGCCCGAGTCCTTGGTGACCAGGACGTCGACCCCGTGCTGGCGCATCAGCGCGAGCTCCGCCTGCACGTCGTAGGGACCCCGGGCCATCAGGCAGACCCACCGGGCGGGCAGCGTCATCCTGGGTCGGTCGACCACGCGGACCAGTGCCGGGTGCTGACCCAGGGCAGGGACGAAGTGAGCCAGCGGCTGGCGACCGACGGTGAGGAAGGGCTTCGAGCCCAGAGCCGGGACGGCCTCGGCGGCGCTGCGGTGGTCGGGCATCCAGTGCCAGGAGTCGGCCTCGGGCTCCTTAGACCAGCCGGGTCGCGCGAGCCGGAGCAGGTCCACGGACTCCGCCCGGCAGGCCTCGGCCGCGTGCCGGCTGATCTGCTCGGAGAACGGGTGGGTGGCGTCGACCACGACGTCCACGCCTTCTCGGACCAGGTGGGCGCGCAGCCCCTCGACACCGCCGAAGCCACCGATCCGGGTGGGTCCGGACGGCAGGCGGGGGCGCTGCACCCGGCCGGCCAGCGAGCTGGTGACCTCGATGCCGTCGGCGACCAGGAGCGCCGCCAGCTCACGCCCCTCGGCGGTCCCGCCCAGCAGCAGGACCCTCATCGGGCCGGGCCTCTCGAAGGGGCCGGCGGACCCGCCGCCTGACCCGGCGCGAGGAGAGGACCGGCCGCGAGGACCGGCCAGCGCCGGTCGGAGGAGTGTGTCATCAGGTCCAGCATGGCCTCGACGTCCAGGTGCGTCTCCACCAGGTCCGCCAGGAGCTCGAGCCGCGCCTCGCGCCGGCCCGCGAAGCTGACGGCCGAGCTCGGTCGGGTGACCCCGACCGCGCCGGCCACCTCCGCCAGGAACGCCTGCCGGAAGGCGTCGCTCTCCAGGCTGCCGTGCCACATGGTCCCGAAGACCGGGCCGCGCCGGGCGCCGTCGAGGAACGGCTCGTCGCCGTCCCGGGTGACCAGGCCGTGGTGGATCTCGTAGCCGCTCACCGGGTGCCCGAGCGCCTCGCCCTGGGAGAGGCACAGGACCTTGTCGCCACCGAAGCGGGTCGAGACGTCGAGCAGTCCCAGCCCGGGGACCTCCGTGGCGCTGCCCGTCTCCACCCCGTGCGGGTCCGCCACGCTGCGACCGAGCATCTGGAACCCACCGCAGACGCCCAGCAGCGCCCGGCCCGCCTCGACGTGCCGGATGACGGCCCGGTCCAGGCCGTGGTCGCGCAGCCAGGCCAGGTCGCTGACGGTGGCCCGGGTGCCGGGCAGCACGACGAGGTCCGCGTCCGCCAGCGCCCGGGGGTGCGAGGCGAAGACGACGTCGAGGTCCGGCTCGACGCCGAGCGCGTCCACGTCGGTGAAGTTGCTGATCCGCGGCAGCCGGACCACCGCGACGCGCAGCCTGCGCTCGCCCGGAGCCGATCGTCGCCCGGTCAGGTCCAGGGCGTCCTCGGAGTCCAGCCAGACGTCGGGGCTCCAGGGCAGCACTCCGAAGACCCGGCGGCCGGTCAGCTCCGAGAGCCGCCTCAGCCCGGGCTCCAGCAGCGTCTGGTCGCCTCGGAACTTGTTCACCACGAAGCCGGCGACCAGCGCCTGGTCGGCGGGCTCGAGCAGCGCGACGGTGCCGTACATCGCCGCGAACACGCCACCGCGGTCGATGTCGCCGACGACGACCGTGGGGATGTCCGCGTGCCGGGCCAGCCCCATGTTGACGTAGTCGCCCCTGCGCAGGTTGATCTCCGCGGGGCTGCCGGCTCCCTCGACGACGATCGCCTCGTAGCGTGAGCTGAGGTCGTCGAAGGCGTCGTACGCCGCTCGGGCGAGATGTGCGCGGCCGTCGAAGAAGTCGGTCGAGGAGAGGTGGCCCGCGGGCCTCCCGTGCAGCACCACGTGGCTGCGCCGGTCGCTGCCGGGCTTGAGCAGCACCGGGTTCATGGCGGTCTCCGGCTCGGCCCGGGCAGCCAGCGCCTGCACCCACTGGGCCCGGCCGATCTCGCCGCCGGTGGCGCACACCATCGAGTTGTTGGACATGTTCTGCGCCTTGAACGGCGCCACCCGGACACCGCGACGCGCCAGGGCCCGGCACAGGCCCGTGGTGACCACGGTCTTCCCGGCGTCCGAGGTGGTGCCGGCGATCAGGATCGCCCTACCGGTCACTGGGCCGGTCACTGGGCCGCCCGTCGCCCGAGCGTCAGCGCGATGAGGACGGCCACCAGCACGGCGGCCAGGTCCACGTGCCGGGCCAGCGTGCGGGCGGTCCCGATGTCGGTGGAGCGGGGCACCCGCCCCCGGCCCAGCTGGACCCGGTGCTCGACGCGTCCGTGGTAGTCGTTCGTGCCTCCCAGCGAAACGCCCAGGGCGCCGGCGAAGGCAGCCTCGACGGGGCCCGCGTTCGGGCTCGGGTGGCCGCGCGAGTCGCGGCGCCACACGCGCAGCGACTCCGCGGTCGAGCCCCGCACCGTGGGGGCGAGGAGGGCGGCGAGCGCCGCCGTGACCCGCGCCCCCGGGAGGTTGAGCCCGTCGTCGAGCCGGGCGGCCGCCCAGCCGAAGCGCAGGTAGCGCGCGCTGCGATGCCCGAACATCGCGTCCAGGGTGTTCGCTGCCCGGTAGCCGACCAGGGCCCCGATCCCGCCGACGGCCCCCAGCACCAGCGGGGCCACCACGGCGTCGCTGGTGTTCTCGGCCACCGACTCGACGACCGCCCGCGCCACCTCGGCGGAGTCCAGCTGCCGGGTGTCCCGGCCGACCAGGTGACTGAGACGATCACGGGCAGCCGGCAGGTCGTCCGCACGCAGGAAGGCCTCGACCCGAGCCGCCTCCCGGTCCAGGGAGGTGCCCCCCAGGACTGCCCAGGTGCTGACCGCGGTGCACAGCGCGTGCACGACCGGCCGCCGCCGGGTGACCCGGTCGAGGACCAGCCCGGCTGTCGCGACGCCTCCGACCAGCGTCCCCACGACGACCGTGCCGCGCAGTCGCGAGTCGGCGTAGGCCTGCGCCTCGAGCGCGGTCGCCAGCCGCCCGAAGGCGGCCACCGGATGGCCCTGCTGCGGATCACCGAAGGCCCGGTCCGCCACGAAGCCCAGCACGATCCCCGCCGCCCGGGGCCGGCTCATCTCAGCGTCGCGGCGGCTGCGCCGGACCCGCCGTGGACCGCCGACCCGCGAGGACCTCGAGGCGACCGCCTTCGGTCACGCATCGGGGAGCAGGTCGGCGAGCAGCGCGACGTCGCGCAGCACGGCGACCGCCGACCTCAGCACCGGGACGGCCGCCACGGCACCGCTGCCCTCGCCCAGCCTCATCTCCAGGTCCAGGACGGGCTCCAGGCCGAGCTTCTCCAGGGCGAGCGACTGGGCCGGCTCGGTGGAGCGGTGGCCGGCGGCGAACCAGGCGACGGAGCCGGGCGCCAGTCGTTCGGCGCTCAGGGCGCAGGCCACCGAGATGACGCCGTCGAGCAGCACCGGCACGCCGGCGCGCGCGGCCGCGGCCATGAAGCCGGTGGCGGCCGCCAGGTCGGCGCTGCCGAGGGCGACGAGCGTCTCGAACGGGTCCTGCGTCCGCGTGCCGGCGCGGTCCAGCGCCTGCTGCACGACGGCCTGCTTGTGCACGACGGCCACGTCGTCGATGCCGGTGCCCCGGCCGGTCACCTCGGTCGCCGGGAGGCCGAGCGCCGCTGCGACCAGGGCCGCCGCCGGGGTCGTGTTGCCGATCCCCATGTCCCCGCACAGCAGGAGCTGCGCGCCCTGCGCGATCTCCTCCGCGGCCACCGTCGCGCCGATGTCGAGGGCCTGGCGGGCCTGCTGCTCGGTGAGCGCGTCCTCGAGGTGGATCGGGCCGCTGCTCCGACGTACCTTGTGGGCGCCGATCGCGGGGTCGACGCCGTCCAGGTCGTCGTCCACGCCGATGTCCAGGACCCGCACGTGTACGTCGTGCGCCGCGGCCAGCGCCGACACCGTCGCCCGGCCGCTCGCCATGGTGCGCACCATCGCCGCGGTGATCGCCGCGGGGTAGGCCGAGACGTCATGGGCTGCGACCCCGTGGTCGCCGGCGAACACCACCAGGCGGACGTCGGTCAGCTCCGGTGGCGGCACCTGGTCCTGGGTCGCGCTGAACCACACCGCCAGGTCACCGAGCCGTCCGAGGGCACCCGTGGGGATGGCGAGAGCGGCCAGCCGCTCGGCCGCCCGAGCGGCCACCTCCGCGGACGGCGGAGTGACAGGGCTCATGGGGCTCGTGGAGCTCATGGCGCTCACAGGCTGGCCGCCAGCTCGCGCCGCCGGCGGGTGGCCGACGTCTCGCTGTGCAGCTTCTCGACGAGGCCGACGAGGACCACGCCGATCACCGCCCACATGGTGGCCTGGGTGATGATCGAGGCGCGCCGGAAGTACCAGAGCGTGTCGGCCGGGAAGTCGCCGACCTCGTTGACCGTCGGCATCAGCTGACCAGCCGCCACGACGACCAGGAGGTAGAGCGCAGCGCCCGCCACCAGGGCGACGTACCCGCCGCGCTCGCGCCACAGGCGCTGGCCTAGCACGGTGGCGGCAGCTGCGGACAGGACGGAGATCAGCAGGTAGGCGAAGTACTCGACCGTCCGGCTGCCGATGGTGTCCGCGTTGCCCACACCCGGCGGGGAGGCTGGGTACTTCAGGAACGGCACCAGGCCCACGGCCACGAAGCCGGCCAGTGCCGCGAACGCCGTGGACTGGGACGGACTCCACCGACCGATCCGGCCGACCAGTCCGGCGGCGACCAGGCCGACGACTCCGCCGAGCGCCAGCGCGACCCCGAGGCTGCCGGTGAGCAGGCCCCAGGTGCGCTGGTTGTGCCGGGAGACGACGGTGCCACCCTCGTCGTGGTGGCTGTGCTCGGCCGCCTCGTCCTGGTGGCTGTGCCCGGTCTCGTCCGTAGCAGCGGGGTGGGCGGCGGCGCCGGCCTCCTCCACGTCGATGGCGGCCTGCACCTGCGGCTCGCCGACGGTGAAGGCGACGACGAAGACGGCGATGCCGGCGAGCAGGCCGGCCAGCAGTCCCCGGACGAGAAATGCTCGTGCGGTCATGGCGAAACCCTGTCTGGGCTCAGTGTGCGTGGACTGGTCCTGCTGGACCCGGTGACGAGTCTCAGTGACAGGGGAAGCCGAGCAGGTGGCGGCCGTCGTGGACCCACTCGTGGATCGCGGTGCCGGACGGGATCGACACGGCACCCTGGTCGGCGCTGATGAAGAAGATCACCAGCACGGCGAGCAGGCCGTAGAAGAGGGCCCACGGGGCGATCTGGCCGAGGGGGATCGACGGGGTGGTGACCTCGGGAACGGCGGTGGCTTGTGACAAGGGTTCCTCCTGAGGGATGCGTGCGTCCCTGATGGTGTGGATGAGCTCGCGGGCCCTCGGGTCTGGCTCCGCCGCACGCCGAACGCTCTCGGAGGCGGCGTCACAGTAGCGCGACTGCGCCGGAATCGCACCGGCTTCCTCGTGCCCGCGTGCAGAGCCTAGAGCATGTTCGCCGTGAGCGCCTCATGGGTGCGCCGGTGAGTTCTCAGGTCGTCGATCGCGGCCAGCAGCAGCCGGGTCGGCGCCGGTGGCCGGACCGCGATCCGGACCCACTCGGGGCCCAGTCCGGGGAAGGTGTCGCAGCGGCGTACGGCGATCCCGGCGTCCCTGAGCTCCGCGTGCGCGCCGGCGCCGAGCTCGGCGAGGACGAAGGAAGCCGACGACGGCTGGTGTGCGACCCCTCGCTCGGCGAGCTCCTGCTCGAGCACCGCGCGCCACCCCGCCAGGGAGGCGGCCCGCTCGGCCGCGTCGACCCTCGCCTCCGGGGTCGCGCAGGCGACCATGGCGGCGGCCGCGGGGCTGGACACCGACCAGGGCACCTGCTGCTCCCGGAGCCGCGCCCGGGTCTCGGGCTCGGCGAGCAGGTAGCCCGCCCGCACCCCGGGGATGCCCCAGTGCTTGGTCAGGCTCCGCACCACCACCAGACCCGGCAGGGCCAGGTCCGCGAGCGACTCCGACCCACCTGGTACGACGTCCATGAACGCCTCGTCGACGACCACGACCCGTCCCGGACGCAGCAGCCGCCGCAGCACCGAGGCCGGGTGGAGCACGCCGGTGGGGTTGGTGGGGTTGCCGACGACGACGAGGTCGGCGGCCTCGGGCACAGTCTCCGGGTCGAGCGCGAAACCACGGCCGGCCGCGCAGGTCACCTCCTGGACGAGGTGACCCTCCCGGAGCAGTGCGGCGTGCGGCTCGGTGAACTGCGGGTGCACCACGACCGGCATCCGCCAGCGACGCAGCCGGGCCAGCAGCGTGAACGCCTCGGCGGCACCTGCGGTCGCCAGCACCTCCTCGGGCGCCCGGCCGTGCAGCTCGGCGAGCGCGAGCTCCGCCGCGACCGTGGTCGGATAGCTGCCGGCCGCGTCCAGGCCGGCCCGCAGCGCGCGCTCCAGCCAGGGTGGCGGCGGTCCGGGGTGGACGTTCACCGCGAAGTCCAGCAGACCTCCGGTGACCTCGACGTCGCCGTGGTGCAGCAGAGGCCGCTCGACCGGGGTCTCAGTCGGCGGAGCCGTCTCCATCGGGGCCACCGTGCGCTCGGGAGCCGGGTGGAGCAGCTGGGTGCTCCGGGACGCGTGTGGAGCCGCCGCGTGCACCGCCTCGGCGAACCGCTGCGCCAGCTGCGGGTGGCCGGCCCAGTGCGTGTGCAGGTACGACGCGTGCAGGCTGTTCGAGGTGAACCCGGCGTCGGCGCCGTCGGTGGACCAGGCGGGTCGCTCACCGGCGGGTGGACTGACCGTGGTGCGGTGGAACTCGTGGCCGGTGATCTGCTCGCCGGCCCGGGTCAGCACGGAGTCGGAGGCCGCGACGAGGGTGGGATAGGCCAGCGTCAACCGGGGCGTCATCACGCCGGAGGCGTCGAGGGTGCCCACCATCGGGGAGTCGTCGACGCTCCGGCACAGGTACAGCAGCCCGGCGCACTCGGCGACCGTCGGCGTGCCCGCGGCGACCGCGTCCCGGAGGTCGGCACGCAGCGGCCTGTTCGCGCTGAGCTCGGAGGCGAAGACCTCCGGGAACCCGCCGCCGAGGTAGATCCCCGAGGTGCGCTCGGGCAGCCGGTCGTCGGTCAGCGGGTCGAAGGTCACCACCTCGCAGCCGGCCGCGCTCAGCAGCTCCTCGGTCTCTGCGTAGCGGAAGGTGAACGCGCGGCCACCGGCCATCGCCACCACCGGCCGCCGCTCGCTGACCACAGCCACCTCGGCCGCCGGGTCCCAGGGCTGCTCGTCGAGGTCCTCGGCGGTCCCGGCCAGCTCGACCAGCCGGTCCAGGTCGACGGCCTCGGCGACCTGGGCGGCCAGCCGGTCCAGCGCCAGCGCCGCCTCGTCGCGCTCGGCGGCCGGCACCAGGCCGAGGTGGCGCGACGGCGCGGAGACGGCCTCGTCCCGGCCGATGGTGCCGAGCACCGGCAGGTCGATGCAGCCGGCCACCTCGGCCGCATGCCGGGCCGATCCCGCCTTGTTCAAGATCACGCCGGCGATCTGCACGCCCGGGTCCCAGGTGGCCATCCCGTGCACGACGGCTCCGATCGAGCGCGACGAGCGCGAGATGTCCACGACCAGGACGACGGGGGTGCGGGTGAGCGCCGCGACGTGGGCCGTGGAGGCGAACCCGTTGCCGCCGATGCGTCCGTCGAAGAGGCCCATCACACCCTCGACGACGGCGATGTCGGCGCCCGCGGCTCCGTGCAGCAGCAGCGGGACGATCCGTGCCTCGCCGACCAGGTGCGGGTCCAGGTTGCGGCCGGGGCGGCCGCTGGCCAGAGCGTGGTAGCCGGGGTCGATGTAGTCCGGGCCGACCTTGTGGCCGCTCACGACGTGACCCGCGCGGGTCAGCGCGGCCATCAGGCCGGTCGCGATGGTGGTCTTGCCCTGGCCGGTGGCGGGGGCGGCGACCACGATCCGGGGAAGGGCTACCACTCGATGCCCCGCTGACCCTTCTGCCCGACGTCCATCGGGTGCTTGACCTTGGCCATCTCGGTGACCAGGTCCGCGACCTCGACGAGCCGGGGGTCGGCTCGACGGCCGGTGATCACGACGTACTGCCGGCCGGGGCGGTTGGCGAGCGTCTCGACCACGTCGTCGACGTCCACCCAGCCCCACTGCATGGGGTAGGTGAACTCGTCGAGCACCAGCAGGTCGTGGGTCTCGGCGGCGAGGCGGCGCTTGATCTCGGCCCAGCCCTCGGCGGCCTCGGTCGCGTGGTCGGCCTCGTCGCCCGCCTTGCGCGCCCAGGACCAGCCCGCGCCCATCTTGTGCCACTCGACCGGTCCGCCCTCGCCGGTCTCCCGGTGCAGCTCGCCGAGGCGCTCCAGGACGGTCTGCTCGCCGATCCGCCACTTCGCGGACTTCACGAACTGGAAGACCCCGACGTTCCAGCCCTGGTTCCAGGCCCGGATGGCCAGCCCGAACGCTGCGGTCGACTTCCCCTTGCCGTCGCCGGTGTGCACCATCAGCAGCGGTCGGTTGCGGCGCTGGCGGGTGGTCAGGCCGTCGTCGGGCACGACGAGTGGTTGCCCTTGTGGCATCTCAGGCGGCTCCTTCGTTGGGCGTGCGCGTCGGTCCGACCGAGCTGTGCACGAGTGTGGTCAGGGCTGTGGCGCTGACCTCGCCGACGGGGACGTGCTCGCCCCGCAGGGCCTCGGCGAGCTCCGCTGCGAGGCCGAGCCGGAACGGTCCGCTCTCGCAGTCCACCACCAGGGAGGAGACACCGGCATGGCTGAGCAGCCCGGCCGCCTGGTGCGCACGTCGTACGGGATCGGGGCCGTGGGTGGCCCGCGCGTCGGTGACGACCAGCAGCAGCGGACGACGCCGGGGGTCGCGCACCCGCTCGAGCCGCAGCACCCGCTCGGCCTCCAGGAGCCCCTCGGCGAGCGGCGTGCGGCCGCCTGCGGGCAGCTCGTGCAGCCGAGCGGCCGCCACGTCGACGGAGTGCGTGGGCGGCAGCACCAGGTCGGCGTGGTCGCCGCGGAAGGTGATCAGCCCGACCTTGTCGCGTCGCTGGTAGGCGTCCAGCAGCAGCGAGAGGATCGCGGTCTTCACCTGCTCCATCCGCCGCCGGGCCGCCATCGAGCCTGAGGCGTCGACGCAGAACAGCACCAGGTTGGACTCCTTGCCCTCCCGGTCGGCGACCCGCAGGTCGGAGGTCCGGAAGGCCAGCGGGCCGGAGGTCCGGCCGCGGGCGACCTGGTGCGGTGCGGCGGTGCGGACGGTCTCGATCAGGTGCAGCGCGCCGCTGGTCCCGGGTCGGGCGCCGATCCGGCGCCCGGTCTCGGTGACCGCCCGGCTGCGGCGCCCGGACTCTCCCGCGCCGGTGCCGGCGACGGTGAACAGCCGAGGCCGGTACGGCGTCCCGAGCCCGGCGACCGTCGTGGGGGCGGCTGTCCCGGGCGTCGGCGGTGGGGCCTCGGAGGGCTCCTGAGGCGCGGCGTCGCGCGGGGTCTCGGGCTGGTCCTCGGCCGGCGATGCGTCCGGGGACGACGGGTCCGCCCCCGGCGACTCGGGGGGTCCACCCGGATCCGGGGCCCCCTCCGGATCCGCAGAACCGTCCTGCCCATCGGTCTGCCCGTCCTGAGGACCGTCCTGCTGGCCGTCCCGCTGACCGTCGGGGTCCGGCGGCGGCTCGGGTGGCAGCTCGTCGTCGCCGAGGACCCGGTCCAGGAGCTCCTCGTCGAGCCCGGGCGCGTCGAAGGGGTTGCGCCGCCGACGGTGGGGCAGGGCCAGCCGGGCGGCCGCGCGGATGTCGTCCCGGGTGACCCAGGAGCGGCCGTGCCAGGCTGCGTGCGCGACCGCGGCCCGCGCGGTGACGATGTCGGCACGCATGCCGTCGACCTCGAAGGCTGCGCAGATCTCCGCGATCTTCAGCAGCGCGGCCTCGCCCAGCCCGACGTTGTCCACCAGCTTCTGGGCGGCCATGATCCGGTCGGTCAGGGCGCGCTCCGGCTCCTGGTAGGCGGCTGCGAAGCCCGCCGGATCGGCGTCGTAGGCCATCCGGCGGCGCACCACCTCGACCCGCAGCGCCGGGTCGCGAGGGGCGGCGACCTGGACCGTGAGCCCGAACCGGTCGAGCAGCTGCGGGCGGAGCTCGCCCTCCTCGGGGTTCATCGTGCCGACCAGCACGAACCGGGCGGGGTGCTCGACCGAGACCCCGTCGCGCTCGACGGTGGAGCGGCCCATCGCCGCCGCGTCCAGGAGGAGGTCGACGAGGTGGTCGTGCAGCAGGTTCACCTCGTCGACGTACAGGATGCCGCGGTGCGCGCGGGCCAGCAGCCCGGGCTCGTACTCCGCCTTCCCCTGTGAGAGGGCCCGCTCCAGGTGCAGCGACCCGAGCACGCGGTCCTCGGTGGCACCGACCGGCAGCTCGACCAGCCGCACCGGCCGCAGCTCGGTGGGCGCGTCCGCCTCGAACGGGCCGTCGGGCGAGAGGTCCGCGTCCCGGGGGTCGCTGGAGAACCGGTCGCCGGAGACCACCTCGATGGGCGGCAGCACGGCCGCCAGGGCGCGCACGATGGTCGACTTCGCGGTGCCCTTCTCGCCCCGCACGAGGACGCCGCCGACCTCGGGCGAGATCGTGGTCAGGACCAGGGCCAGCGCCATCTCGTCGGAGCCGACGACGGCACTGAAGGGGAACTGCTGTGGCATGGGGGCTCCCGCTCGTTAGCCATCGTGTGCGCGCACGAGGCCGGTCTTCGGACTTCCCGGCTCCCTCGGCGAGGAGGAGGCCGGATCACCGCAGCGGGCCCTGTGCCGGACTCTCACCGGCTTCCCAGATTCTCCCCTCGCTCCGGTGCGGCTCGCGCCGTCTCGGACCTCGGGGCACCTCGTGCTTGTCGTGGCACACGATAGCGTCCGTGCACGTGCCGTCCTCCCAACCCTCGCGACTGACCGTCATCGGCATCGGTGCCGACGGCTGGGCGGGACTGTCGCAGCGGCTCCGCGACCTGGTGGTGGCCGCCGACGTGGTGCTCGGCGGGAGTCGTCACCTGGGCCTGCTGCCGCCCGTCGAGGGCCAGGTCCGCGAGCCGTGGCCCCGGCCGCTGCGCGACGGGCTGCCCGGCCTGCTGGGGCGGTACGACGGCCGCCCGGTCGTCGCACTCGCCTCCGGTGACCCGCTGGTCTCCGGCATCGGAGGCACGCTGGTCGACCTCCTGGGCGCCGAGCGCGTCTCGATCGAGCCGGCCGTCTCGTCGGTCGCCCTGGCCCGGGCCCGGATGTGCTGGCCCGAGGAGTCGGTGGCCGTGGTCAGCCTCGTCGGACGCGACCCGCACCTGCTCGCGCGTGAGCTCGCTCCGGGCCGGCGGGTGCTGGTGCTGTCCTCCGACGAGTCGACGCCGGCGGTGGTGGCCGGGCTGCTGCACGAGCAGGGCTTTGGCCGGAGCCGGCTCACGGTCCTGGGTGACCTGGGGTCGGATGCCGAGTCGCGGGTGTCGGGCACCGCCTCGGGCTGGCGGGCCGAGGCGCCTCGGCTGAACGTGGTCGCGATCGAGGTCGACGTGGCCTCCTCCGGGACAACCGGCTCCTGGGCGACAAGCTCCTGGGCCACCGGGCTGCCGGACTCCTGCTTCGAGCACGACGGCCAGCTCAGCAAGCGGGACGTGCGCGCGGCCGCCCTGGCCCGGCTGGCACCCCGTCCGGGTGAGCTGCTCTGGGACGTCGGCGCGGGCGCCGGGTCGGTCGGGATCGAGTGGCTGCGGGCGCACCCGACGTGCCGGGCGGTGGCCGTCGAGTCGGACCCGGACCGGGTCGCGCGGATCGGGCGCAACGCCGAGCGGCTCGGCGTGCCCACCCTGCGGGTCGTGCAGGGGACCGCTCCGCAGGCGCTGGTGGACCTGCCGGCGCCGGACGCCGTGTTCGTCGGGGGCGGGGCCACCCGGACGGGGGTCGTGGAGGCGTGCCTGGCCACCCTGCGGCCGGGCGGACGCCTGGTGGTGCACGGGGTCACGCTCGAGACCGAGACGCTGCTCGCCGGGCTCTACTCCTCGCACGGGGGCGAGCTGACCCGGATCTCGGTCGAGCACGCGGCGCCGATCGGGTCGTTCACCGGCTGGAGCCCGGCGCGGGCCGTCACCCAGTGGGCCCTCCAGGTGGGCGAGGAGAGGACGTGACCGTGCACTTCGTCGGCGCCGGTCCCGGTGCGGCCGACCTGATCACACTGCGTGCCGCGGCGCTGCTGCGAGAGGCGGCGGTGGTGCTCTACCCCGGCACCTATCTCGACTCCGAGGTGCTGAGCCACTGCCGGTCCGACGCACGGCTGGTCGACACCGCGCAGCTCGACCTCGACCAGATCGTCGCCGAGCTGGCGGCCGCCCACGAGGCCGGGCAGGACGTGGTGCGGCTGACCTCGGGCGACCCGTCGGTCTACTCGGCGCTCGCCGAGCAGGGCCACCGCCTCGACGCGCTGGGGGTGCCGTGGGACGTGACGCCGGGGGTCCCTGCCTACGCCGCCGCAGCGGCCCGGGTCGGCCGCGAGCTGACCGTGCCACTGGTCAGCCAGTCGGTCGTGCTGACCCGCGTGCAGGCCCGGTCCACCGCGATGCCGGAGACCGAGGAGCTGAGCCGGTTCGCAGCGACGCGGGCCACGCTGGTGCTGCACCTGGCGATCACCCGGACCCGCGAGGTGCTGGCCGAGCTGGCGGCGGACTACGGCGCCGACTGCCCGGTGGTCGTGGTGTATCGCGCCAGCCAGCCCGGGGAGCTCGTCCTGCACGGCACCATCGATGACATGGCCGACCAGGTGGAGGCGGCCGGCCTGCGGCAGGCGGCGGTGATCCTGGTCGGCCGGGCGCTGGGCACCCAGGAGGCGGGGGAGTCGTTCCTCTACGACCCGGCCCGGGACCGGTCCTGACTCAGCGCTGCTCACTCGACGAAGCGGGGCGTCCACACCATCCCGGACGGCGTACGCCGGGTGCTGGAGGCCCCCACGATCAGCAGGCACTTCATGTCGATCGAGCCGGCGTCGAGCTCGGCGAGCGTGGTCACCTGCAGCGACTCGTCCTCGCGACCGACGTCGCGACCGACGACCACCACGGTGTCCGCCGGCCGGTGCTCGAGCAGCAGCTTCTGGGCGGCCACCACCTGCTCGGTCCGCGAGCGCGAGGCGGGGTTGTAGATCGCGAGCACCAGGTCGGCCTCCGCGACCGCCCGCAGCCGCTTCTCCACGACGGACCAGGGTTTGAGCCGGTCCGAGAGGCTGACCACCGCGAAGTCCGCGCCGATCGGCGCACCGGCCCGGGCCGCCACCACCTGCACGGCGCTGAGGCCGGGCAGCACCCGCACCGCGACGTCGGCGAACTCCGGGTCGGCGGCCGCCTCGAAGACCGCCGAGGCCATCCCGAACACGCCGGGGTCCCCACCGGAGACGACGGCCACCCGCTCCCCGCGCCGGGCCAGGTCGAGCGCGAAGCGCGCGCGGTCCACCTCGACGGTGTTGCCGGACGGGTGTCGGTGCAGGCCGGCTCGCTGGGGCACCCGGTTGACGTAGGGCGCGTAGCCGACCACGTGGTCCACCTCGGCGAGGGCGGCCGTCACCTCGGGGGTGATCCAGGAGTCCGGCCCGGGCCCGAGCCCGACGACGAGCAGCTCCGCGGTCTCGCGCTCGGGCAGTTCCTGGGGCTGGTGCTTCCGGCGGCCGTGCGGCTCCTCGTGGAGGGAGTCGCCGGAGACCACGATCAGCGAGAAGTAGGGGACGGTGGCCGGGTCCACGTCCGCGACCGGCAGCCAGCGCTGCTGCGGCATCGAGGCGCGTTCGACGTACATCGCGTGCTCGAGCCGACCGGCCTGCGCCAGGGCCGAGCGCACGGCCGGGAAGGTCCGCCCGAGCTTCATGATGATCGCCCCGTCGGTGTCGGCGAGCCGGCGGGCGAGCTCGGCCTCGGGCAGCGTGCCGGGCAGCACCGTCAGCACGTCGGTCTGGCGCACCAGGGGCGACGACACGGCCGCGGTGGCCGCGGCGAACGCCGGCACGCCGGGGACCACCTCGGTGGGGAAGCGCTCGGCGAGGCGGTCGTGCATGTACATGAACGAGCCGTAGAACAGCGGGTCACCCTCGGCCAGGAGCACGACGGTCCGGCCGGCCTCCAGGTGGGCGGCGAGCCGGGCCGAGGACTCCTCGTAGAACTCCGCCATCGCACCGGCGTAGCCGCCCGCGTGGTCCGAGCGCCCCGTCGTGACGGGGTAGCGCAGCTCCTCCTCGACCGCGGAGGCCGGGATCAGGTCGGTGGCGATCCGGCGCGCGTTGGACTCCTTGCCCACGCCCGCGTGGTAGGCGACCACGTCCGCCGAGCCGATCAGCCGGGCCGCCTTGAGGGTGACCAGCTCGGGGTCGCCGGGGCCGAGCCCGACGCCGTAGAAGCGACCCGTCACTCCTCCTCCTGGGCCAGAGCGTTCACGGCCGAGGACGCCATCGCGGACCCGCCCCGACGGCCGCGGACGGTCACGAACGGGACGTCGATGCCGTGGTCGTCCGCGAAGGAGGCGAGCGCGTCCTTGGACTCGGCGGCCCCGATGAAGCCGACGGGGCAGCCGATGACGGCCGAGGGGCGGGGTGCTCCGTCGGCCAGCATCTCCAGGAGGTGGAACAGTGCGGTCGGCGCGTTGCCGATCACCACGACAGCACCATCGAGGTGCGGCTCCCACAGCGAGACGGCGGCTGCGGTCCGGGTGGTGCGCCAGGTCCGGGCCAGGTCCGGCACGCGCTCGTCGGCGAGGAAGCACAGCACCTCGTTGTCGGCGGGCAGCCGGCTCGCCGTGACGCCCATGGCGACCATCCGCGAGTCGGCCAGGATCGGCGCCCCGGTCATCAGGGCGGCTCGCGCCGAGCCCACCAGCCCGGGGTGGACGACCAGGTGGGAGACGAGGTCGACCTGACCGCTGCCGTGGACCATGCGCACGGCGAGCCGCTCGGCGTCCGCCGGGAGGTCCGCGAAGGAGACCTCACGGCGGATCGTCGCGAAGGACTCGGCGTAGATCTCGGGTCCCGAGTCGACGTAGTCGTAGCGCTTCGGCGGACGGGCCGGGGACCACGCGGGCTGGGGCTGGGCTGTCATCTCGGCGCTCGTCTCGGTGCTCGTCTGGGGGTTAGTGTTTCGGCTGGTGTTTCGGCTTGTCTGAGGGCCCGTCCGGGTCTGCGACCGGGTGGTCATCGTGGGGTGCCCCTGCCGTCGACCAGGACGCCGTGCCACGGGGTGACGACCAGCTCCGGACCGCGGGTGACCAGGTCGGCGGTGAGGGCTGGCGACAGCATCCCGTCCGGGGCCGGCACGTGGACGACGGGTCCGTGCCGCCCGTAGGCGAGGGGTGGACAGCTGACCTCGGTCCGCTCGTCGCGGGGCCACCGGTCGGTCAGCGGTTCGGTGAGCTCGTCGACGTGCCAGGGGGACGCGGGACCGTCGCCACGACGTCGTACGAAGTCGCGGGCGAGCTCCACGAGTGCCGGGGCCGCACCGTCGAGCGGCACGACCGGCCCCCAGCCCCCGGAGCCGACCCGGAGCTGGGCGGCGCCCGTGTCCAGCGCGACCAGCCCCAGGTCAGCAGGCCGGTCGACGAGGTCGCCGCGTCCGTCGTCGAGGACGAACAGGAACCGTCCCGGGAGCTCCCGCAGCAGCGGGTCGTCGCAGACCAGGGCGTCGAGGGCGGCCACCACCGGGCGCAGGTCGCACCGCCCACCGTCGAGGCCGGTCATCGGCGAGACCAGGAAGTTGCGGACCAGCTCGTGGCTGCGCGACGGGAGCAGCCCGGTGCCCTCGATCGCCTCGAGAGCCCTATCGGTGAGCCTGCCGCCCTCCGCGGGCAGTGCCCGCAGCTGCAGGTTCGCGCGCCGGGTCAGGTGGATGTCACCGTCGCCGTGGGTCGTGGCGACCTCCGACAGGGCGGCCAGGGCCCGCGAGGGGAGCCGTCCGCCGGGCAGCCGGAGCCGGACCAGAGCGCCGTCGGGGGCCGGCCAGGGGCGGAGCGCGCCCGGGCAGAGGTCACCACGGGTGCGGGCCTTCGGTAGCGTGGACACGAGAGTCCTTCGAGGTCAGGGCCCATGCGCGGAGCCCGCGGGTGACCTCGCGGCGGTCACCGCAAGGGCCAGCAGGTCTTCGGACTCGGGATCGAACTGAGCGGGACACCTTCTAAAGGACCCGGAGGTCCAGTGGTCTGTCGTGAGACAGGTCCCGCCCTCACCCTCACCGCTGCGCGTCAGTCCCGGGATCGCACCGGGTTCCCTGCCCGGGCGAGAGGTTCCTCGCCCGCGTCGACTGGCGACCGCAGACTACCAACGTCGGGCGGGTGGGTGGGACGGGGCTGATCAGATCGCGATGTCGGCGTCGGCGGGCAGGAGGAGGTCCTCGACGGTCCGCCGGTCCTCGAGCTCGGGGCTGCACAGCAGCCTCTGCAGTCGCTCGTTGACCGGGGCGTCGAGGCCGGCGAGTCGCGCGCGCAGGACGATCTCGCCGTTCAGGTAGTCGACCTCGCTGGAGGCGCCGCGTGCGAAGCTCTGCCAGGTGGACAGCCGGCCCGGCACGTGGCCCTCGACCGGGAGCACCTCGAACCGCACGCCGTGCAGATCGAGTCCGGCCGACGGGGTCAGCGGCACCCCGACCGCTCGCAGGACCGCGACCGCCTCCTCCCGGAGCAGGGCCCGCGCCTGGGCCCTCGGCTCGTCGCGGCCGGTGAGCAGGTCGAGCCCGTTGCCGACGTTGCCGACCAGCTTCGCCGCCTTCTGGGCCGCGATGTCCTCGACCGACCAGGCGGCGAAGCCAGCTGCCACCAGGTCGGCGACGACGAGGTCCGCGAAGGGGTCCCGACCGCCGGGGTAGCGGCCCAGCCAGATCGCCCCGACGGCCGGCGGCAACGAGGGGGAGACGACCTCGCCGGGGGTCAGGTAGCTGGCCGCGATGGCGATGGTGGCGCCGTACACCCTGCGGAACCGGCGCAGCGCCAGGTCCTCGGTGAGCAGGCCGTTCTGGAACGTCAGGACGGGCAGGTCCGCGGCGGAGCCGACGACCGCTCCCGTCGCGTCGTGGACCGGCTGCCAGCACCACTGGGAGAGCGCCGCCTCGGCGTCCTGGGTCTTCACCGTGAGCAGCAGCACGTCGTCGGTGCGCAGCTGCAGGGCCTCCGGGCCCTCGACCACGTCGACCTCGACCACCTCGGTGCCGGTGGGCCGCCGGACCGTCAGCCCGTGCTGGGCGACCCGGCGGCCGTGCTCACCGCGTGTCACCAGCACCAGGTCCACGTCGCCGGACCCAGAGCCGGTGCCATGGCCGGACCCAGAGCCTGAGGGGCCGACGAGCGGGGCGAACTGGGCCGCGAGGACGCCACCCACCGCGCCGCCGCCGATGACGACGTAGCGACGACGCCTGTCCTGTGCTGCCATCTCAGCCCACCTCCCGGCGGATCGTGGTCATGGGGGAGCTCTTCCTCCGTGTGCAGGACGCTGCAGGCCCGGTGTGGGGATGCGTGGTCAGGTGCCGAGCACGCGCCGACCCGAGGCGAGCAGGACGGTGTCCTCCTGGGGCGGGTGCACCCGCACGCACAGGGCGTCGCGCAGATGCCGCTCGAGGGCGTTGCGCCGGGTCAGGGCCGGGTTGCCGAGCGCCGCGACCGCCTCCTGGGTGGCGGACACGACCGACCGGGCGATGGCCACCTTGAGGTTGGACAGCTCGGGGAGGACGGTGCCGTCCCCTGCCTCGACGCGCAGCAGCGCGCCGTGCAGCAGGGTCTCGGCCTGGGAGACCAGCACGTCGATCTCACCGGCGACGGTCTGGATGCGTTCCGTGGTGGCGATCGGGCGCCCGAGGGCCGAGGGCACCCGGGTCCTGGCGAAGTCGGCGAACGCCTGCCGAGCCGCCCGGGCGACGCCGACGTAGAGCGCGGTGTGACCGAAGCTCTCCGGCCCGGCGGCGGCCGCCGGGTCGACGTAGACGCCGTCCTCACGCCGCGGGATCTCCACGAACGCGTCCAGCGGCACCAGGACGTCCTCGTAGACGACGTCGTGGGTGTTGGACGCGCGGAGCCCGAGGTGGTCCCAGGTGATGCCCGGCAGGTCGCCGGGGACCACGAGGTGCCCCACGCGGGGCTGGGAGCCGTGGCCGGCCTCGAGCGCCACCACCCAGACCACGTGGTAGGCCAGGGCTCTGCCACCGGTGGCGAACGCCTTGTGCCCGTTGAGCAGCCAGCCGTCCGAGGTCCGGGTCGCGGTGGTGCTCGGCAGCCCGCCACGAGCCGGTGCCCCGAGCTCGGGCTCGGCGCGGACGGCGTTCGCCAGGGCCGGGCCGGCCTCCGAGCGGGCCAGCAGGTCCTCGTAGAACGCGGTGGGCCAGTGCGGGCGGCGGGCCTGTCCGGCATGGGTGTTGAGCAGGTTCGCGGCGAGCAGCCCGACGGACGCGTCGCCCTCGCCGATGGCGGTGAGGATCCGCGCGGTGTCGCGCGCACCGAGGCCGGGGCCGCCGTACTGAGTGCCCACGGTCGCGGTGAGCAGGCCGGCGCGGTGCGCGCCCTCGAGGCCGGCCCAGGGGATCTCCCCGGTGCGGTCGTAGTCCGCGGCCGTGGCGGCGATCTCGGCGGTGACCGACGCGAGTGCCTCGGTCGAGGTGTCCGGGACCGCGAACCGCTGGCGCGCCTCGGTCGCCGTGGTCATGCCTGACCCGCCGTCTGCCCGCCGCTTGCGAGTGCGAAGTTGCCGAGGTGCTCGGCCTGGAGCGTGCCCCGCTCCCCGGTGCGCTCGCGGTGGGCGAGCTCCTCCCGCACCAGCGGCAGCACGTAGCGGCCGTAGTCGACGGCGTCGTTGAGGGTGTCGTAGCCGCGGATCGAGATCAGGTCGGCGCCGAGGTCGACGTAGTCCAATATCGCGGCGGCGACGGTCTCCGGCGAGCCCACCAGTGCGGTGGACGCGCCGCCCGCGTTGGTCGCGGCGGCGGTCTTCATCCACAGCGCCCGGTCGTAGAGCTCCTGCTGGTCGGCGAACGCCAGCAGGCGCTGGGATCCGACGTTCTGCGGTGGGGTGGTGCCGATGTACTTCTTGTGGAAGGACCCGGACTGGAAGGTGCTCGCGATCTTCTCCACGTAGTCGTGCGCCTTCTCCCACGCGAGGTCATCGGTCTGGGCGACGATCGGCCGGAAGGTCACCCAGATCCGCGGCCGGTCGGTGCGCCCGGCCCGCTCGGCGATCGCGTTGACCCGGTCGATCTGGCTGCGGATGTCGGCCAGCGGCTCCCCCCAGAAGCTGAAGATGTCGGACTTGACGCCGCCGATCTCGAACGCCGCGTCCGAGGAGCCGCCGACGGAGATCGGGATGGTGTCGCCGTACGGCGAGAACCCGGGGCCGAAGTCGTCGAAGTCGTAGAAGTCGCCGTGGAAGTCGAACGCCTCCTTCTCGTGCCAGGCCCGGCGCAGCAGGTCGAGGAACTCCGAGGTGCGTGCGTAGCGCCGGTCCTTGGGCAGGTAGTCGCCGTGTCGGGCCTGCTCCGCGTCGGAGCCGCCGGAGATCAGGTGGACCACGGCCCGGCCCTCGGTCAGCTGGTCCAGGATGGCCAGCTGCTGCGCCGCCACCAGCGGGTGGGCGGTGTTGGGTCGCAGTGCCACGATCGGACGCAGCCGCTCGGTGAGCGGGCCGACCGCCGATGCGACCACGAACGAGTCCGCGCTGGCCGAGCCGTAGGGCAGCAGCGTGTAGTCGTAGCCCCACTCCTCCAGGGAGCGGACGTAGGTGCGGAAGTACGGCACGTCGATGCCGCGGGTCGCGATGGGCGCCAGCTCGGTGGACCGGTTCAGGTGCGACAGGCTGATGAACTCGACCTTGCGGGCGGCGGTGGCCGGGACGGCGCTGTCGAAGCGGGGGACGGCGGTAGTGGTCATGGGACTTCCTCTGCAGGGGTCTGGGGGTCGGCAGGGTGAAGGCGGAGGCTCAGCTGGCGAGGGCGCCGAGATGGGTGTCCTGCAGGGAGCCACGGCGACCGGTGGCCTCCCGGTGGGCGAGCTCGGAGCGGACCAAGGGCAGGACGTAGCGCCCGTAGTCGATGACGTCGTTGTAGTTGTCGTAGCCGCGGATCGAGATCAGGTCCGCGCCGAGGTCGACGTAGTCGAGGATCGCGGCCGCGACGGTCTCCGGTGTGCCGACCAGGGCGGTCGAGGCGCCCTGCGCGCCGGTCGCGGTGGCGGTGGGGGTCCACAGCGCGCGGTCGTGCACGTCCTTGCGGGAGGCGATCTCCAGCAGGCGCTGGGATCCGACGTTCGCCGGTGACGTGCCGCCGAGGGAGCCCGGCCGCCAGCCGCGCTGGCCGCCGCCGGTCTGCAGGACCTCGAGCGTGCGGTGCGCCTTCTCCCACGCGAGCTCCTCGGTGGGCGCGATGATCGGGCGGAACGTCACCCAGATGCGGGGGCGGTCCGTGCGGCCGGCGGCCTCCGCCTCGGCGTACACCCGGGCGATCTGCTCGGCGGTGTCCTGCAGCGGCTCGCCCCAGAGGCCGAAGATGTCGCCGCGGGACCCGCCCACCCGGTAGGCCTCCGCCGAGCTGCCGCCGACCGAGACCGGGATGGTGCCGTTCGTGGGTCGGATGGTCGAGACGAAGTCGGAGAAGCGGTAGAACTCGCCTTCGTGGTCGAAGGGCTCGGTGCTGGTCCACACCTTGCGCAGCACGTCGACGAACTCGGCCTGCCGGGCGTAGCGCTGGTCCTTGGTCAGCAGGTCGCCCTCGCGGGCCTGCTCGTGGTCGCTGCCCCCGGCGATCAGGTGCACCGCCGCGCGGCCACCACCGAACTGGTCGAGGCTGGCCAGCGCCTTGGCGGCGACCGTCGGGTACATCAGGTTCGGGCGCAGGGCCACGATCGGCGTGACGCGCTCGCTGCGCTGCACGATCGCGTTGGCCACGGCGAACGGGTCGTGGTACGACGAGGCGTAGGGCACCAGCGTGTAGTCGAACCCGGCGTCCTCGAGCGCGTTGACGTAGGAGCGGAAGAACGCGGGGTCCACCGAGGCCTGGCCCAGCTTGTTGAGCTCGTTGCTGCGGTTGACGTTGATCGCGCTGATGAACTCGACGGTCACGGGGCGGGTGTCCAATCTGTCTTTTCTCAACTGAATTACTAATATATGAGCCGGAGGAACTCCAGGTGACCCGGGCGCGGAGAGCGGAGGGACCTGCCTTGGTGGTTCGAACCTAGGGGCCGGTTCGGTCCGTGGTCCAACAGGAATGCAGGAACGGATCCGATAGCGACGGGTTATCCGTCGTGCGACGCTTCCCCGGACGCGTGCGTCCCGGTCTCCCCGGGCCGGTCGAGGTTGCTCCACTGCGACCACGAGCCGGGGTAGAGCGACGCGTCGATGCCGGCGACGGCGAGGGCGGCCAGCTCGTGCGCGGCCGTGACCCCCGACCCGCAGTACACCGCCACGGGCGTCCCCGGGTGCACCCCGAGGCCCGCGAAGCGTTCGGCCAGCTCCGTCGGTGACCGGAACCGACCGTCGGCGGCCAGGTTGTCGCCGGTCGGGGCGCTGACCGCGCCGGGGATGTGCCCGGCCCTGGGGTCGATGGGCTCGGTCTCGCCCCGGTAGCGCTCCCCGGCCCGGGCGTCCAGCAGCGCCCCGTGCTGTGGCCAGTCGCCCGCCTGCTCGACGGTGAGGGCGGGCAGGCTGTCCGGGTGCACCTCGGCCGTCCCCGGGGCCGGCTCCACGTCGTCCACGTCGAGAGGTCCACCGGCGGCGACCCAGGCCGGCAGGGCCCCGTCGAGGATGCGTACGTCGGACAGCCCGGCCCAGCGCAGCAGCCACCAGGCGCGCGCCGCGGCGAGGTTGCCCGCGCCGTCGTAGACGACCACGGGGTCACCGTCGTCGATGCCCCACCGGCGGACCGAGGCCTGCAGCTCGGCTGCGTGCGGCAGGGGATGGCGACCCTCCGTGGGATCGCCGTGCCGGGCGAGCTCGGTGTCCAGGTCGACGTACACCGCGCCGGGGATGTGCCCGGTGAGGTAGACACCGTGCCCGGGCGGTCCGCCCAGCGCCCAGCGCACGTCGAGGACGACGGGAGGATGCGGGCCCGCCAGGGCGTCGGCGAGGGCGGCGGCGGTGATCAGCACGTCGTCGGTGGACACTCAGGCTCCTGTCCGGGCAGTGGCGCTGTCGGCATCATCGAAGAGGCGGACCAGCTCGAGGACCGCGCGGGAGGCGAAGAACTGCTCGCCGGCGCCGAGGGCGGCCGCCTCCACGTCACGGTCGACGCCTCGACGGGCGATCATCCGCATGTGCGTGTGACCGGCGCGCGGCAGGTCCGCCCGGACGGTGAGGCCGGCGGGCCGCCCGCCGGCGCTGGGCAGCAGGGCGACCCCGAGACCGGCGCGGACCCCTGCCAGCACGCCCTCCAGGGAGGACGAGGCCGCGGTGACCTCCACGCGGTGCCCGCCGTTGGCGAGCAGCTGCAGGGCTCGCTCGCGGAAGCCGCACGGCTCCTCGAAGGCCACGAGGGGCCAGGCCTCGCCGTCGGCCGGAGGCGTCCAGGCGGGCGCGGCGTACCAGTACAGCGGCAGCTCGCCGACCTCGTGACCGGGACCGTGGCCGCTGGGGTCGAGCACGAAGGCGACGTCCACGGTGCCCTTGGCCACGCTGTCGGCGAGGGAGGTGGACCGGCCGATCTCGAAGCGCGTGGTGCTCGCCGGGAAGGCGCTGCGCAGCGCATCCAGCAGCTCGGGCAGGACCTGGTCGGCTGCGTGCTCGGTCGAGCCCACGACGATGGTGTCGGCACGGTCCACCTGCAGCAGCCTCAGGGAGGCGTCGTGGACCTCGATGATCTTGCGCGCCTCGACCAGCACCCGCTCGCCGGCGGGCGTGAACCTCATGACCCGGCCGTCCTTCTCGAACAGCTTGCGCTTCATGCCCCGCTCGAGCAGCCGGACGTGCTGGCTGAGCGCCGGCTGGCTGATGTGCCGCACCGCCGCGGCCTTGCTGAAGCCACCGCACTCGGCGATCGCCACGAGGGTGCGTAAGTGCTCAAGGTCTAGCGAGTTAGTCATATATCAAGCCTAGCCGGTTGGCGGCGTTCTCACCGCAGGTCCACGCCGGCGCGAGTGTCGCCTCCGTCAAGACCCATCACGATGCCGCATGGGTTGGCTTCGGCGAAGACGCTTGGACGTCCGAAGGTCTATCAAGGCAGTCTGGATACATGACATCACCAGCACTCCTTCCGGCACTGTCATCGGCTGCCGCCTCCTGGAACGAGCCCGAGGGGATCGCTCCCCCGGGGCACGGTCGTCATCCTGACCGGCCGCGGCGAGTCTGCCTCGGCGTACGGCCGGCTCGGACGTCGGGTCGCCGCGGACGCGTACCGCGTGCGGGTGGTCGAGGTCGACCTCGCCGACCTCGCCGGCACCCGGACCCGCGTCGAGTCGCTGCTCGAGGACGAGAGCCTGCCCGCGCCGCGCGTCCTGCTGGGCTCGGACGCCGGGGCCACCCTGGCAGCCCTGCTGGTGGACGACCTGCCCGTCGATGCCGCTGTCCTGGCCGGCCTCGCCCTGCCCACCTCCACCGCCCGAGCAGGCTCGTGGGACGACGAGCTGGAGACTCGGACGGCGTGTCCGGCGCACCGCAGGGTCATCTCCGAGGACCACGGCTTCGAGCGAGGGGCGCTGGCCCAGGACCTTCCGGAGGCCTGGCAGGCCAACGCGCTGACGGCGCCGGTGAAGCCGGTGCTGGTGCTGCACGGGTCGGCGGACCCGCTCACGACCGCGGACGACGCCTTCGCTCCCTTCCTCGACGCCCCGTCCGCGTCGGTCCGCCTGGTCGCCGGAGGCCGCCACGACGTGCTCAACGACGTGATGCACCGCTCGGTGGCCGCCACGCTCGTGCTGTTCCTCGAGCGGCTCAAGCTCGGCCCGGACCTGCCGACCGTCGTCCAGCACGTGCGCTGATGGTGGTTGCTCCCGCGTTCCTGGTCGAGCTGCGGACCGTCGTACCGGACGTGTCGGTGGCTCCGAAGGCGCGCGCCTCCGCCTCGCGCGACCGCTCCGGCGCCGCCGTCGACGGGGTGGCGGACGCCGTGGTCCGCGCCCGCCGGGTCGACGACGTGCGGGAGACCCTCCGACTGGCCCACGCGTACGGCGTCCCGGTGGTGCCGCGCGGCGCGGGCACGGGTCTCGCCGGCGGGAGCGTCGCCGGCACCGGCAGCGTGGTGCTCGACCTGACCGGCCTGGACCGCATCCTCGAGATCGACCCCCTCGAGCAGCTGGCGGTGGTGGAGCCCGGCGTGCTCACCGCGGAGCTGGACCGCGCCGCGGGCGAGCACGGACTGCGCTACGCCCCCGACCCCGCGTCCGCTTCCATCTCGACGATCGGCGGCAACATCGCCACCAACGCGGGTGGGCTGCGCTGCGTGAAGTACGGCGTCACCGGGGACGCCGTGCTCGGGCTCGACGTGGTGCTGGCCTCCGGTGACCTGGTCAGCACCGGCCGACGGACCGTCAAGGGGGTCGCGGGCCTGGACCTGACCTCGCTGTTCGTGGGCTCCGAGGGCACCTTGGGCGTCGTCGGGGCCACCCTGCGCCTGCAGCCGCTGCCCGAGGCGACCCGCACCGCCGCAGCGGCCTTCCCGGACGTGGAGACCGCCGCCCGCGCGTGCATGGCCCTCTCGGCAGCCCGACACCGGCCGTCGATGCTCGAGCTCCTCGACCAGGCCACCCTCCGCGTCGTGGACCGGGCCCAGGGCACGGAGCTCGCCGCCCGGGGCGGCGCCCTGGTCATCGCGCAGGCCGACGGAGCGGGTGTGGAGCAGGAGATCGCCGGCATCGCCGAGGTGCTCGGCAAGGAGGCGACCTGGATCGAGCAGGCCGTGGACGAGGCGTCGACGGCTCGACTGGTGGCGGCGCGACGCCTCGCCCTGCCGTCCATCGAGGCGTCGGGGCGGGCGCTCATCGAGGACATCTGCGTGGCCCGGTCCCGGCTCGCCGACGCCTTCGCTGGGGTGGCCGAGATCGCCCACGCCCACCAGGTCGAGATCTACTCGTTCGCACACGCCGGTGACGGCAACCTGCACCCGATCATCTCCTACCCGCACGACGCCGACGGCGTGCCGCAGGCGGTCGTGGCGGCCGGCGACGCCGTGTTCGCCCTCGCCGTCCGCCTCGGCGGCACCGTCACCGGAGAGCACGGGGTCGGTGTGCTCAAGCGCGGCTGGCTCGCACGTGAGCTGGGCCCCGCGTCCCTCGCCGTGCACCGCTCGGTCACGCAGGCACTGGACCCGCGCGGGATCCTCAACCCCGGAAAGGCCTACTGATGGCGCACCACCTGAGCATCGAGCCCGAGGTGCCCGAGCTGGCGGTCGGTCTCCAGGAGACCTTCCGGGCCGCGATGGCCCAGGTCGCGGCACCGGTCTCGGTCGTCACGACGTACGCCGGCGGCCGCCCCTACGGCACGACCGTCTCGGCGTTCGCGTCCTTGTCGATGACGCCGCCGATGCTGCTGGTCTCCCTGCAGGACACCTCCCACCTCCTCTCACTCCTGCAGGTCGGCTCCGCGGTCGGCGTCAACGTGCTCGGGGCGGGACAGAGCGAGGTGGCCGGCCGGTTCGCCGCTCGCCGCGAGGACAAGTTCGTCGGTGTCCCGTGGACCTTCGCGCACGGCGCCCCGGTGCTCGGCGACACCCATGCCTGGGTCGCGATGGTGGTGGCCCGGCTGGTGCCGGCGGGCGACCACGTGCTGGTGCTCGGGGACGTCGTGGACGCCGCCTGCGGGGACGACCGCCCCCTGACCTACCACCGCCGCTCCTTCGGCACCCACCACGCCCACTGATCCGCACCATCCCCCGGTAGTCCGTGACGCTATGCATGGTTCTTGCCCGCTTTTTCATGCATTCCGTCACGGATTATCCAGCAAGCAGAGAGGGGCACAGGCCATGCGCATCCGGACGCTCAGCACCCCCGAGCTCGGCAACCGCAGCTACGTCGTCGACGACGGGGCCGTGTCGGTCGTCATCGACCCGCAGCGCGACCTCGACCGGCTGGACGGCCTCCTCGAGCACGACGTCGCCCTCGTCCTGGAGACGCACGTGCACAACGACTACGTCACCGGTGGCTACGCGCTCGCGCGTCGCACCGGGGCGGAGTACGGCGTGAACGCGGCCGACCCGCTCGACATCGACCGGCTGCCGCTCACCGACCGCCAGGAGCTGCGGGCCGGCTCACTCGCGGTCACGGTCCTGGCCACCCCGGGGCACACGCCGACCCACCTGAGCTACCTGGTCCGAGACACCGCGGACCCCGGGTCGGCACCAGCGGTCTTCAGCGGCGGGTCCCTCCTGTTCGGCACGGTCGGCCGCACCGACCTCGTCTCGCCGGACCGCACCGAGGAGCTCGCCGTCGCGCAGTACCACTCGGCGCAGCTGCTGGCCGGGCTGGCCGACGGGACGGCGGTCTATCCCACCCACGGCTTCGGGTCCTTCTGCTCCGGCGGCGGCGGCACCGGAGCGGACGCGTCGACGATCGCCGACGAGCGCGCCAAGAACATCGCGCTCGCCACCGACGACGTCGAGGCCTTCGTGGCAACGCTGCTGGGCTCGCTCTCGGACGTCCCGTCCTACTACGCCCGGATGGCGCCGCTGAACCGCTCCGGGCCGGCCGCCGCCGATCTCGCGAGGCCACTGACCCGAGCCGACCCATGCGACCTCGAGCGGCTGATCCGGTCCGGCGCCACCGTCGTCGACGTGCGGCCGGCAGCTGCGTTCGCCGACGGTCACCTGGCCGGCACCCTCAGCATCGCTCTGGGCAGCCAGTTCGCGACGTACGTCGGCTGGCTCGTGCCGTGGGGCCGGACCCTGGGAGTCCTCGGCGAGCACCGGGAGCAGGTCGAGGACGCGCGTCGCCAGCTGGTGCGGATCGGCATCTCGGACCTCGCAGCGGCCTGGGGTCCTCTGCACGACGTCGCGCCCGCCACCGTCGCCCGTCGTACGTCCCGGCGGGCGACGTTCGACGACCTGGCAGCCGAGCGGCGCGCCGGGGACGTGGTGCTGGACGTCCGTCGTCTCGACGAGTACCTACTGGAGCACGTCAGCGGAGCCTGGCACCTGCCGCTGCACCAGCTCGAGGACAGGCACACCGAGCTGCCCGGCGGGGCCCGGGTCTGGGCCTACTGCGCCGGCGGGTTCCGAGCCGGCACCGCCGCCTCGCTGCTCGAGCGCCACGACGTGGAGGTGGTGCACGTCGACGACAGCTTCGCGCGCGCCATGGAGCTGGGCATCACCGAGTTCTGAGAGTGTGGCGGCGTGTCCTCCGGTATACTATGTGTAAGCCTACTAACTTAGTCTTGTTATCTGCATCGCCAGGAGGAGAGCCGGTCATGCCCCTCGAGCCTCGCGTCGCCGTCGTCGTCGGCAACCCCAAGCCCCGGTCGCGCACCTATGACGCCGCGCTGCTCGTCGCCGAGCGGCTGACCGGCGCGCCTCCCGGCGTGGTCGTCGATGTGGTCGACCTCGGCGCGGGCCTGCTGGACTGGCAGGACCAGGCCACCGAGGAGGCCGTGGCCAGCGTCCGGGCCGCCGACGTCGTGGTGGTCGCCAGCCCGACCTACAAGGCGGCCTACTCCGGGCTCCTGAAGCTGTTCCTCGACCGCTTCCCGTCCAACGGGCTGGCCGGGGTGGTGGCCGTCCCGCTGATGCTGGGCGGCGGGCCCGGGCACGCACTGGCTCCCGAGCACACGCTGCGTCCGGTGCTCGTCGAGCTGGGCGCGTCCACGCCGACCCGAGCGCTGTACCTCATCGACCGGGACTTCGCGAACCCCGACGTCCTGGACCCGTGGCTGGCCGTCGCTCGTGGTCAGGTGCTCGCCGCGAGGTCGCTGCACGCGGCGGAGTCACATTGACCGCCGGTCACGCCAGCCACGCCCGACGAGCCTCCAAGGGGACCCGGGCTCCTGGAGTCTCGGAGGCCGTGCGCCCGACGGTCGTGATCGCCGGGGCCGGCGCCTCCGGGACCCTGACCGCACTGCACCTGCTGCGGACCGCGGCGAGCCGCTCGACCAACGTGGACGTGCTGCTCGTCGACCCCGCTCCGCGGTGGGCGCGTGGCGTCGCCTTCGGCACCACCGACGAGGGCCACCTGCTCAACGTTCCCGCGTCCGGGATGAGCGCCCTGCCGCAGGACCCCGCCCACTTCGTGTCCTGGCGGGCTCGTCAGGACCCGCAGGAGCCGTCGGACCCGGGCGCGTTCGTGTCGCGGTCCCAGTTCGCGCACTACCTCGACGACACGCTCACCGAGGCTCTCGCGTCGACAGACGGGCTCGTGTCTCTGCGCCACGTGCGGGACCGGGTCGTCGCGGTCCGCCGCACGACGCAGGGCGCGGAGGTGGTCACCGGCAGCGGCCGCGATGTCGCCGCCGAGGCCGTCGTGGTCGCCACCGGCCTGCCGCAGGTCGGCTACGGATGGGCACCCGAGGAGCTGCGGTCCTCCGCGTTCTTCGTCGACGACCCCTGGCAGCCCGGGGCCCTCGACGTGGTCCGCCGCGACCACGCCGGGCCCTCCGACGTGCTGGTCGTGGGCACCGGTCTGACCATGGTGGACGTGGTGCTCTCTCTGTCGGGTGCGGGCAACCGGGCGGACCGGACGCTGCACGCCGTGTCCCGCCGGGGGCGGCTGCCGGCCTCGCACTCCGCGCCCCTGAAGCTCGCAGCGATCCCCGACGTCTCCCGGTGGGGTCGCACGCTGCCCGAGCTCCGTCGCGAGGTCGCCCGCCACGTGTCGGGTGTGACCCGCGCGACGGGGGACTGGCGCCCGGCGGTCGACGGGCTCCGCTTCCAGGTCTCGCACCTGTGGGGGCGGCTCGACGACGACGCTCGCGCCGAGTTCCTCGCCGAGGATGCCGGCGCCTGGAACCTGGTGCGGCACCGGATGGCACCGTCGAGCAGGGTGGCGCTCCAGGCGCTGCGCGGCAGCGGGCGGCTGTGCATCGACGCAGCCGAGGTGGTCGGCGCCGAGCCGCTGGCCCGAGGCGGTCTGCGCGTCCGGCTGTCCGACGGCAGCAGCCGCGAAGTCGGCTGGGTGGTCAACTGCACCGGTCCCCAGGCCGACATCCGGGCACTGGGCAACCCGCTCCTCGACGACCTGCTCAGGCCGAGAGCCGGAGCAGCGCTCGCGACCGTCGCGACCGCCGGGATGGGCTTCCGGACCGAGCAAGGTCGGCTCGTCGACGCGGCCGGTCGCTCGGACGCGCCGCTGTGGACGCTGGGCGCGTTGCGTCGCGGGGAGCTGTGGGAGTCCACGGCGGTCCCCGAGATCCGGACCCAGGCACTCGCCCTGTCCACGTCGGTCCTGGACGCCGTGGCTCCCCTCCCGCGCCGGCTCGCGGACGGTCGGCTCGTCGGCGGCCACCACCCGGTCGCCCGGCCGCGCGACCCGCTCGGCGTCCCTCTCTCCACCACGAGCGAGGCCGCGGCGGCGTACAACGAGGGCCTGCAGCGGGTGATGACCCTGCGCTCCGGTGCCGAGGACTGCCTGCGGGCCGCGACCCGCATCGACCCGGACTTCGCGCTGGCCCACGCGGCGCTCGCCATGCTGGGCCACGAGGCCGGCGCCGACACCGACGTGGCGACCTCGCTCGCCGCCGCCCAGGAGGCGGTCAGCAGGCGAGGCGACGCCCGCGAGGTCAGTCTCGTCGACGTGGTCACCCGGCGCGTGCAGGACGTGCGCTCCACCGGGGCCCAGGCGCTGATGAACCACATCGCCACCTACCCCCGCGACGTGCTGGGTGTCTCGGCCGCCGTGCCGACCATCGCCTTCTCCGGGGTGACGGACGTGCAGCGCGACGCCTGGGAGCTGGTCGAGGGACTGGCACCGGCGTACGGCGACCACTGGTGGTACATCTCCCTGCTCGCGTTCACCCGCCAGGACCAGGGCCGGTTCGACGAGGCGGGCCTCCTCGCGGAGAGCGCCCTGTCCTGCGAGCCCGCCTCCGGGCACGCGGTCCATGCGCTGACGCACGTGATGTACGAGACCGGCCAGCACGAGGCCGGCCGCACCTGGCTCGACCACTGGGTCACCGAGAGCGGCCGCTCCGCCAGCCACCGCGCCCACTTCTCCTGGCACGCGGCGCTGCACGAGCTCAGCCTCGGGGACACCGAGGCGGTCCGGCAGCGCTACTACTCGCAGCTCGCGCCGCCCGCGGTGAGCGGGGTGCGGGCCCTGATCGACTCCGCGTCGCTGCTCTGGCGCTGGCGGGTGACCACCTCGGAGTGGGACCGCGCCGGCTCCTCCCGGCCGGCCTTCGGCGACGAGGCCGCGCCACCGCCGGTCCGGCCGGTGCTGGAGGCGGTCGACCCCCGGCTGCTGGTCCACCCCGAGACGCCGTTCGTGGCCCTGCACGCGGCCATGGCGCTGGCCGCCTGTGGGGACATCGACCGGCTCCGGGCCCTGCGGTCCCACTGCGAGGCATCGTCCGACGACACCATCAGCAGCGTCGTGTCGGCGACGTGCGACGCCCTCCTCGCGGTCGTCGAGGGGCGGTGGCCCGACGCGGTCCGGGTCCTCACCGAGGTGCTCCCCGTCCTGGTGCGCGTCGGCGGCTCCGCTGCGCAGCGCGAGGTACTCGAGGAGACGCTCCTGTTCGCCCTGGTCCACAACGGCCGGAGCGAGCGGGCCGCCGCCCTGCTCGCGGCCCGTCTGGACCGTCGACCCTCCCGACTGGACCAGCGGCGCCTCGACTCTGTGTCGCCCGTGGCGGTCGGCTAGCCCAGCTCCCTGTAGTAGTAGAGCATCGGCAGGTCCTGGCCGGGCTCGGTGTTGGCGTAGCCGTGGCGCTCGTAGAAGCGGCGGGCGTCGGTGTCCTCGCCGTCCACGTTGATCTCGAGCAGCTCGCCGCCGCGGGCCCGGACCTCCGTCTCGGCGGCCGCGAGCAGCTCGGTCCCTGTTCCGCGTCCGCGCCTGTCGGGCACGACGTAGAGCTCGTCGAGCACGGCCGCCGGCCCGTCGTACCAGAGGGAGGGTCGCAGGGTCAGCACCGCGACCGCGACGGCCGGGTCGCCACTGAGCAGCACGACCAGGTCGTCCTCGGCCAGCAGCGTCCGGAGTCGGGTGGCGAGGACCTCAGCGCCGGGTGTGGGGGTGTCGTACTCCCGGTTGAAGTCGTCGAGCAGGGTCGCCACGACCTCTGCGTCGGTGACCGTTGCGACCCGCGGCGGGTTCTCCATGCGGGCGAGTCTGGCAGCGACTCCCGGCCAGCCACCACCGGTTTTCCGGCGAGACCGACGGCGTGGACCGAAAGGCGGCAGGGCGCCGGTGTATCACCAGCAGGCCCGGCTGCTCCTGGATCAGTGCGAGCGCGCTCCGCCGGTGCTCACCGTGCACAACAGAGACGGGTGGCCACATGTCGATTGTCCCGGCACAGCTCAACGACGCCCTGCCCAGGCTGGCGAGACGGCTGCACGCGAAGCCGCCGCTGCTGCCCGACGTCATCGCACGGCAGGTGCCACGGATCATCGAGCCGCTGGCGTCGCTGCCGCCCCTGCGTCGGCTCGCCAGCCGACTGGTGATCAACCACTACGCCTACGCCACGTCCCTGCGTCCGCGGGCGCTGACGATGATGTCGGACCACCCGACCTGGACCACGCTGACCACCCGGACCTTCACCGGCCGTCACCTGCCGCCCGCCGACCCAGAGACCATCGGGGCGCTGCCGCCCGAGAGCGACGTGACCGCGCTGTTCCGGCGTGACCAGGAGATCAGGTCGACCGACACGAGCGTGTGGTTCATGTTCTTCGCCCAGTGGTTCACCGACAGCTTCCTGCGGACCAACCGTGCCGACTTCCGGCAGAACACGTCGACGCAGGAGATCGACTTGTGCCAGATCTACGGCCTCGGCCCCGAGCAGACGCGGATGCTGCGGTCACTGAGCGGTGGCCGGCTCAAGAGCCAGCTCATCGACGGCGAGGAGTTCCCGGTCTTCCTGTTCCAGGAGCGGCAGCCGGGGGAGCCGGTGTCCTTCAAGCCCGAGTTCCACGGGCTGTACGACGAGCGCTTCGTGATCGACACCATCCTGGGCGGCGCGCCGGACGACCGCCTGGACTCGGTCTTCGCGGTCGGGCTGGAGCACGGCAACTCGACCATCGGCAACACGATCCTGAACACTCTGTTCCTCCGCGAGCACAACCGGGTCGCGGGCGAGCTGGCGAGCCACAACCCGGGGTGGGACGGCGACCGGCTCTTCGAGACCGCCCGGATGGTGATGATCGTGCTGCTGCTCAAGCTGGTCGTCGAGGAGTACATCCGGCACATCGGCCCCTTCGACTTCGCGATCGAGGCCGTCCCCTTCATCGCCGACGAGGAGCGCTGGAACCGGACGAACTGGATCGCGATCGAGTTCAACCTGCTCTACCGCTGGCACATGCTGGTGCCGGACGCCATCGAGGACGACGGGGCGGCGCTCAGCCCCGGCCAGTTCACGAACAACAACCCCCTCGTCATCTCCCGTGGCATCGAGGACCTGATCGCCCAGTGCTCGCGGGACCGGGCCGGCAGGATCGGGCTGCGCAACACCCCCGCCTTCCTCGTCGACCGGTCCTCGCCGGACCGCCCGTCGCTCGAGGAGCGCTCCGTCGCCCTGATGCGCGCGGCACGGCTGCGGTCCTTCAACGACTACCGCGAGTCCTACGGGCTGGGCCGCCTCGGCAGCTTCTCGGACCTGACCGCGGACGCCGTGCTCCGCGAACGGCTCGAGAAGCTCTACGACCACGACATCGACAGGCTCGAGTGGTACGTCGGGATCTTCGCGGAGGACTACCCGGACTACGCGATGATGGGGGAGCTGCTCACCACCATGGTCGCCAACGACGCGTTCACCCAGGCGCTGACCAACCCCCTGCTCTCGCGCAACGTCTTCACCGAGGACACGTTCTCCGCGGCCGGGATGCGGGTCATCGCCGAGACCCACTCGCTGCAGCAGATCCTGCGGCGCAACTCGCTGCACCCCGACGACGCGCACGCCAGCTTCGACTGCTAGCAGCCGCAGTCAGCCACCCTGTCGGACGGGTACGTCGGCGCGGTGGCGGGGCGGGGGGACCGGGTCGCGGCCCTCCTTCTCCGCCAGAGGCGACGGCTCGACCCACAGCAGCCGGGCCAGCCATGCGGGGAGCCACCAGTTCCAGCGGCCGAAGAGGCTGACGAGCGCCGGGACGAGGAGGGCCCGCACGATGGTGGCGTCGATGAGGATGCCGACGCCCAGGGCCGTGCCCAGCACCTTGATGTCCGTGCCGGGTGCGGATGCGAGGGCGGCGAACGCGAAGAACAGGATGAGCGCTGCCGAGGTGACCAGGCGGCCGGTGCGCCCGAGCCCGGTGACGACCGCGGCGGCCGTGTCACCGGTCGCGTCGTACTCCTCCCGCATCCGCGCGAGGATGAAGACCTCGTAGTCCATCGAGAGCCCGAACAGGAACGCGAAGATCAGCACCGGCAGCCAGAACGTGATCGCGCCGGTGGCGGACACGTTGAACACCAGGTCGGAGCCGTGGCCCAGCTGCCAGAAGAACACCACCGAGCCGAACACCGCGGCCAGCGAGACCAGGTTGAGCAGCACGGCCTTGACGGGCAGCAGGATCGAGCGGAACGTCCGCACCAGCAGCACGAAGGTGATGACCGCGATCAGCGCCAGCACGTAGGGGAACCGGTCGTAGACGGCGCTGAAGTAGTCCTCGACCGTGGCGCCCGCGCCGGTGACCCCGACCTTGCCGGTGACGGCGCCGTCGACCGCGTCGCGGATGGAGTCGACGACCTCGTTGCCCGAGGAGTCGACGGTCTCGTCCGTCGGCACGACGTCGACGACGGCCACCTTGGCGCTGTCCGCACCGACCACCGCCAGCTGCACCCCGTCGACCGAGCGGGCCGCGTCGGCGGCTGCCTGCGCCTCGCCCTTCGGGACGAGCACCTCGACAGGCGTGAGCACCCCGTCCCCGACCCCGGCCGCGCGCAGGCTCGCAAGGGTGTTGTACGCCGGACCGCTGCGCGCGAGCGACTCCAGCCCGGACGTGCCGATCTTGAGACCGAAAACCGGCACGATCAGCACCGCCAGGACGGCGATGGCGGCTGCGGCCGCGAAGAACCGGCGTCGCACGATGGCCCGGGCCCAGGCCGTCCAGGCCCGGGACGCCACGCCCTCCTGGCGGATCCGCGGGTAGTCGATGCGCGGGCCGATGCTGGAGAGCAGTGCGGGAAGCAGGGTGAGGACCACAGCGACGCTGACCAGCGGGATCAGCATGCCGCCGATGCCCATGCTGCGCAGGAACGGCACCGGCACCACGAGCAGCGCCACCAGGCTGATCGCGACGGTCACCCCGGAGGCCAGGACGGCGTTGCCGGCGGTCTGCATCGCCACCACGACGGCTTCCTCGTTGTCGCGGCCGTGCGCCCGCTCCTCCCGCCATCGGGAGACCACGAGCAGGGAGTAGTCGATCGCGACGCCGAGGCCGATCAGCGAGATCAGGAACTGCACGACGAAGCTCACGTCGCTGAAGGTGGAGAGCAGCAGCACCAGCATGAACGTCGTCAGGATGGACACCGCCGCGATCAGCAGCGGCAGGAAGGCGAGGAACGACGCGAAGACGAACAGCAGGACCAGGAGTGCGCCGGTGGCCCCGAGCAGCGTCTCTGCCAGCACGCTGGGCCCCTCGGTGTCCCCACCCGCCGACAGCAGGCCGTACGACGTCAGCCCGCTGGTGAACCCGCCGGCCTTCGCGGCCCCGGCCAAGGCAGGGCCGACCTTCGTCTCGATGCCCGGGCCGAAGCCCTGCGGCAGCGGACCCTGCACCAGCGCGAAGGTGGTCCGTCCACCGTCGGCGAGGAACCCGTCGTCGCCGGTGGAGAAGTAGTCGGTCATCCGCGCCTCAGGCGCGGCCTTGCGGGCAGCAGCGAAGGCGCCCGCCACCTCCTTGCGGTGGCCGGTGACCTTCTCGCCTGCGGGCAGCGTGACCACGGCGACGTAGGTGTCGAAGGAGCTGACGCCGTAGTTCGCGACGAGCTGGCGCTCCGCGGTGTCGCCGGGCTGACCGGGCAGGGAGAAGTCGAAGGTGAGCCGGTCGCCCAGCCGGCCCGCCGACCAGCCGCCCACGAGGAACAGGACCAGCCAGACCGCGCTGACGATGCGGCGATGGTGCATGACGGTGCGAGCAAGACGCTCCACGATCGGCTCCCCCAGGATCGGCGGCTTCGGGCAGGCGTCCCGATGCGCCTGGTGCGAACCTACGCAGCCATGGCACAATCGTCAATACGGTTAACGATCAATCTGGTTAAGCATCCGGACAACTCCGGGTGAACGTGACGTAGCCTTCGCGGACCTGACAACTCGGACCAGACGATTCAGACCGGCAACGCGGACCTGGCAACTCGGACCTGACAGCTCGGGAGGGAGGCGTGGTGGCCGGAGCGCAGCCTCACCCCCTGGCCCCACACCCTGGGGCCCCACACCCCCTGGCCCAGTACACCGGCTACCTGCTGCGGCGCGCGTTCGTGAAGTCCACTGGCTGCGTCCGCGAGTGCCTTCCGCCGGACGGCCACGTCCGCGAGTGGGTGGCCCTGGCGATCATCGCCGAGCAGGCGCCGCTGTCCCAGCAGGCGCTCGGGCAGGTCGCGCACGTGAACCGGTCCCTGGTCGTCAAGCTCGTCGACGCGCTCGAGGCCAGGGCGTGGGTGGTCCGCGAGCGGAGCACCCGGGACCGTCGCACCCACGCGCTCGTGCTGACCGACGCCGGCCGCGACGCCCTGGCAGACGTCGAGGCCGACCTCGACCGGGGCGAGCGGGCGCTCACCGCCGGGCTCACCGACCAGGAGCGCCGACGCCTTCGGACCCGGCTCGCCGAGCTGCTGGCGGACGACCCGTCCACCAGCGTCCCGTCGCTGTGCCGGCGCAGCGGCTACCTGGTCGCGCAGGCCCACCGGGTGCTGCGCGAGCACGCCGCGGGCCTCCTCGAGCCGTTGGGTCTCCATCCCCGGCACTTCGGCCTGCTGACCGCCCTGGCCCGGGAGCAGCCGTGCTCGCAGAGCCGTCTCGCGGCCAGCCTCGGGATCAGCGCGCCGGGGGCTCTCGCGACCCTGACCGACCTGGAGACGGCGGACCTCGTCTCGAGGGTCCGCAACGCCGACGACCGCCGGGCACACGACCTGAGGCTCACCGACAAGGGCCACCAGGTGCTGCGCGAGGCGCAGCGGGTCGCGGCCGGGGTGCAGGAGGAGATCCGCGAGCGCCTGGGTCCCGACGGTGACCAGGAGCTGCGCGACCTGCTGACCAAGCTCGTGGGTGGGCCGGGGCACCGGTGACCCGGACCCCGTGGCTGGGTGTCACAGCCAGGACCGGAGCCGGACCGGTGACCCAGACCGGTGAGTAGGACCGAGGCCGACGGGTATGGGACCAGGACGCTATCGTCCGACGCACACAGAGGCACCCTCCATCCGGGGTCTCGGGAAAGGTCGCAGATGTCAGAGCGCGTTCAGGTAGGCGGACTCAGTGTCGCGGAGGTGCTCCACCGGTTCGTGAACGAGGAGGCGCTGCCCGGGTCGGGCATCGACCAGGAGGCGTTCTGGTCCGGAGCCGACTCGATCATCCACGACCTCGCACCGCGGCATCGTGAGCTGCTGGCCCGGCGCGAGGAGCTCCAGGCGCAGATCGACGACTACCACCGCTCCTCGCCCGGGGCGCCCGCCGACCCGGAGGCCTACGAGGCGTGGCTGCGCGAGATCGGCTACCTCGTCGACGAGCCGGACGACGTCACGATCAGCACCTCGGGCGTGGACCGCGAGGTGGCCGAGGTCGCCGGTCCCCAGCTCGTCGTACCCATGCTGAACGCGCGGTTCGCGCTCAACGCCGCGAACTCCCGCTGGGGCTCCCTGTACGACGCCCTCTACGGCACCGACGTGATCCCGGACGAGGGCGACCTCGCGAAGGGCTCCTCCTACAACACGGTGCGAGGCGCCGAGGTGGTGGCGCGTGGCCGCGCACTGCTCGACGCGCATGTCCCAGTGGCGGAGGGCTCGCACGCGGACGCGACGTCGTACACCGTGGACGGCGAGGGTCTCGCGGTCGCCTCCAAGGGTGGTGTCGCCCGGCTGGCCGACCCCTCGCAGCTGGTGGGCTACACCGGCTCGGCCGAGTCGCCCGACGCTGTCCTGCTCGTCCACAACGGGCTGCACCTCGAGATCCAGGTCGACCCCGAGGACTCCATCGGCTCCGCCGACTCGGCCGGCGTCAAGGACATCGTGCTGGAGTCGGCCCTGACCTCGATCATGGACCTCGAGGACTCCGTCGCCGCGGTCGACGCGAGCGACAAGGTGCTCGGCTACCGCAACTGGCTCGGGTTGATGAAGGGCACCCTCGCGGAGGAGGTCACGAAGGGTGAGAAGACCTTCACCCGCACGATGAACCCCGACCGGACCTACACCTCGCCTGCCGGTGACGGGGGCACCGTGACGCTGCCCGGACGGGCCCTGATGTTCGTCCGGCAGGTGGGCCACCTGATGACCACCGACGCGATCCGCGACAGCGACGGCAGCGAGGTGCCCGAGGGGCTCCTCGACGCGCTGGTCGCCACCGTCGCCAGCGCGCACGACGTGCGGGGCGACACCGAGCGCGCCAACTCCCGCACCGGCGCGATGTACGTCGTGAAGCCCAAGATGCACGGGCCGGACGAGGTCGCCCTGACCGTCGACATCTTCAGCCGGGTCGAGGAGGCGTTCGGCCTGCCGCCGCTGACGGTGAAGATCGGCATCATGGACGAGGAGCGACGCACGTCGGCGAACCTCAAGGCCTGCATCCAAGCCGCCCGCGAGCGTGTCGCGTTCATCAACACCGGCTTCCTGGACCGCACGGGAGACGAGATCCACACCTCCATGCAGGCCGGCCCGATGGTGCGCAAGGCGGACATGAAGAGCCAGCCCTGGATCGAGGCCTACGAGGCCTCCAACGTGGACATCGGCCTGGAGTGCGGCTTCCAGGGCCGGGCCCAGATCGGCAAGGGCATGTGGGCGGCCCCGGACAGCATGGCCGACATGCTGGAGGCCAAGATCGGCCACCCCCAGGCCGGCGCCAGCTGCGCCTGGGTGCCCTCGCCGACCGCCGCGACGCTGCACGCGATCCACTACCACCAGGTCGACGTCGCGGAGCGCCAGCGCGAGCTGGCCGCCGGTGGCCGCCGGAGCTCGCTGGCCGAGCTGCTCACCATCCCGGTCGGAGACCCCGACCAATGGTCCGAGGAGGACCGCGGGGCCGAGATCGAGAACAACTGCCAGAGTGCCCTGGGATACGTGGTGCGCTGGGTCGAGGCCGGGGTCGGGTGCTCCAAGGTGCCCGACATCACCGGTGAGGCGTTGATGGAGGACCGGGCGACCTGCCGCATCTCCTCCCAGCACGTCTCGAACTGGCTGCTGCACGAGGTCGTCACGCAGGACCAGGTGGAGGACACGCTGCGCCGGATGGCCGAGGTGGTCGACGAGCAGAACGCCGGCGATCCGACGTACCAGAAGATGGCCCCGGACTTCGACAACGAGGCGTTCCTCGCCGCCAGGGACCTGATGCTGGAGGGCGTCACGCAGCCCAGCGGCTACACGGAGCCGATCCTGCACCGGCGCCGCGCAGCGGAGAAGGCACAGGTGGCGGGGGCATGACGTTCACCCTGGAGACCGCGCGCACCATCATCGCGGCCGGACGGGCCCATGCCGCCGAGACCGACTGCAAGCCGATGACGATCGTGGTCCTCGACGCCGGAGGACACGTCAAGGCGGTCGAGCGGGAGGACGGCTCGGCGAACAAGCGGTACGAGATCGCGTTCGGCAAGGCGCACGGTGCACTCTCGCTCGGCATGGGCTCGCGAGGACTGATGGCGCGTGCGGAGCAGCAGCCCTACTTCATCGCCGCGGTCACGTCCGCCGTCGGGGGAGCGCTGGTGCCGGTGCCCGGAGGGGTGCTGGTGCTCGACGGCGACGAGGTCGTGGGAGCCGTCGGCGTCACCGGCGACACCTCTGACAAGGACGAGGCGGTGGCCGTCGCGGGGATCGAGGCGGCCGGACTGACGGCATCGACGGGCTGAGTCGCCGAACAAGTATCAATTCCTTTAGGGAATCTCCCGCAAGCACTGGTGCGAGCCCCCGGGGTGTGGTGGCATGAGGACCGTCGTCTCGACCCGGACCCCGTGGATTCGACAACTGGACCGTGTGCTCGGGAGTCCCTGCTCAGCCCGGGTGCCTGTCCGCCGGCTCGCACAGCCGCTCGGGTCTGCCCCACCCGTGGCGGTCGGCCGAGCCCAGCTCCCCGGCCCGGACCTACCCCCCTCCCGGTTCCCGGCCGGGGAGCTCACCACGGCGGCTGCCGATCCGGCGTAGAGTCGTTGTCCTGGCGTGCGACGGGCGCGGCCGGACAGCAGGCATCGGCCACGCATGCGCGACGGATCCGGGCGTGGGTCGGCCGGGAGGAGACGATGCGCCGAGTGGGGATCGCCGACGTCCTCGCCGAGGTGGCACGTGAGATCAACGCTCCCAGCACCGTCGACGCCACACTCGACCGGATCGTGCACACGGCCCGCCGTTCCCTTGCAGGGATCGACCACGTCGGCGTGTCGGTCGCCCGCCGGGACGGGGGCATCGAGACCAGGGCCGCGACCGGTGAGCTGGTGCACGACCTCGACCAGCTGCAGTACCGCCTGAACGAGGGGCCCTGTCTCTACGCGATCTCGGCTGCCACGGTGGTTCGCGTCGACGCCGCCGCGCAGGACGACCGGTGGCCGCAGTACCTGCCGGAGGCGGTCAAGCGGGGTCTGCGCTCGCAGCTCGGGCTGCAGCTGGGCCTGGACGGTGAGACCCTGGGCGGGCTCAACATGTACTCCACCTCGGTCGACCGGATCGACGACGAGGTGCTGCACATGGCCGAGCTGTTCGCCGTGCACGCCGCCATCGCCATGGGGCGGGCCCGCACGGAGGAGCAGCTGCGCTCCGGCATGTCGACCCGCACCGAGATCGGGGAGGCCCTGGGACTGCTGATGGAGCGCTACTCGATCGACAGTGACGCCGCCTTCGCCTTCCTCGCCCGAGCCTCCTCGGTGAACAACACCAAGCTGCGGGACATCGCCGCCGAGATCGTCGCAGAGGCCGACGCGCGCTACGGCTCAGCCGCTCCCGAAGGGCCCGAGGGGTGCCATGCTGGGTCTCATGTCTCTGGGGAACCTCGCCGAACAGCTCGCGCACGCCGCCCGTGACCTGGGGTCGCAGGACGTGGAGCACACCTTGCAGAAGTCCGTGCACCTCGCCGTCGACCTCATCGACGGCTGTGACGCGTGCGGGGTGACGATGGTCCGCCGCGGGGCCGGTCTCGAGACCCCCGTCTCGACCGGCGACATGGTCGTGCGAGGTGACGCCCTCCAGTACGAGCTGGGCGAGGGGCCGTGCATGGACGCGGTCTGGACCCAGGAGGTGGTGATCAGCCAGGACCTCGCCGAGGAGGAGCGCTGGCCCACGTGGGGGCCGCTCGTCGTCAATGAGCTCGGGGCGCGCAGCATGATGTGCATCCAGCTGTTCACCGACACGCACACCGTCGGAGCGATGAACATGTACTCCAAGAACGCGAACGTCTTCGACGAGGTGGTCGACCGGGCGGAGGCCCAGGCGCTGGCCGCCCACATCGCCGTCGCCCTCGCGGCGGCCCAGGAGATCGAGAACCTGACCACGGCGCTGGGCAGCCGCACGATGATCGGACAGGCCGAGGGGATCCTGATGGAGCGGTTCGGGATCGACGGCGTCCGGGCGTTCGAGGTGCTCCGGCGGGTCTCGTCGCTCACCAACACCAAGCTGCACCAGGTGGCGTGCGAGCTGGTCGAGACCCGCAAGGTGCCGGGCGTCTGAGTCCCGGCGGGTCTGCCGCGCCCGGGCCGGTCGCGCCCGTTTGTGCTGTGGTGGGTCGGGTACGACAGACGCTCATCCTGATCGCACTCGACTCAACTGGGGAACACACATGGCTCGCAACACCCTGTCCCGCTCACTGCACGACGTCGGCCTGTCCGCGTGGTTCGGTGGCACCCTCGCGAACGCCGTCGCGCTCAACCCGGCGGCCGCGCAGGCCGACGGCAACCACGCGACGGGCGCCGTCGCGAACACCGGCTGGAACCGCTGGACCCCGGTGAACGCCGCCGCCATCGGGCTGCACGTCGCCGGCAGCATCGGCCAGCTGGCGGGCAACCAGGGCCGGGTCGCCGCCCAGGAGGGCGTCGGCACCATGGCGCTGGCCAAGACGGCGCTCACCGCCGCGGCACTCGGCGCGACGGCCTACAGCCGGGTCCTCGGCAAGAAGGTCTCCCAGCAGGTCTCCGTCCCGGCCCAGTCCGGCACCCAGCCGGCAGCCAGCACGCCCAAGGCCGTCGCCGACGCTCAGCGTCAGCTGAAGGTGCTGCAGTGGGTCATCCCGGCGCTGACCGGTGGCCTGGTCGTCATCTCCTCCTTCGCCGGTGAGCAGCAGCGCGCCGCCGAGGTGCAGAAGGGCCTCCTCAGCCGCCTCACCCCATGAGCGGCCTGCCCCGTTGACGGACTGACGGGGCTGACGGGGCTGGCGGACTCTGCACCGGGTCGGCACGGGTGCCCCCCTGCCGACCCGGCGCATCTGCACGCCCAGACCCCGTCGACCCGGCGCGTCCGCACGCCGGCTCGAGGAGGCGCAGTCCTCAGGCCGACGGCTGGCCGTCCCGATGCACGAACCACCGGCCGAGCAGCGTGCCGTCCTGCTCGAGCAGCAGCCGCAGCGACAGGGGTACGTCGACCGGCGCCCCTGCCGTGATCCGCGGGCCGTCACCTGCCGCCAGCAGGGGCACCCAGGTGGCGCACAGCTCGTCGACCGCTCCCACTGCCAACAGATCGCGCAGCAGGTGGGGTCCTCCTTCGCACAGCAGGTTCCTCAACCCACGCTCGGCGAGGGCTGCGCCGACGGTTCCGAGCTCGACCTCCGTGCTGCCCAGGACGAGGACCTGGTCAGGCCCGAGCTGCTCACGAACCCGCCCGAGGTGCTCGGCGCTGTCGCAGGTCACCAGCAGCACCGACCCGGAAGGCGCGCCGAGCAGGTCCGGGGGCACCTCACCGCGGCGGCTGACCACGACGGTGGGCCGGTCCGTGGGCCGGTAGCCCTCCGCCCGGGCGGTCCCGGCGCCGACGACGATGGCGTCGGCGAGCCGCCGCAGGGTCGCGAACACCCAGCGGTCGGCCGCGTTGTTGACCGAGCCCGTCAAGCCGTCGTCCCCGGTGGCCGCGCCGTCGACGGTGCTCACCATGTTGACGCGCAGCCAGTCGGGCGCCGGCGCAGCGTAGAGCGCCGCCACGTCGTCGTCCGGGACGGTGGCCCCTCCGTCGTACGCCTCGGACGCCTGGTTCACCAGCACTCGCATCAAGGGTGTCCTTCCGTGCCTGGTGCGCCGGCCGGGAGTCGATCGGCACGACGGGATCGTATGGCGTGGCAGGCCCGGCCGACCGCGCGCCCGACGCACCGCGCCCGATCGGCGCACAGCACGTGTACGGGTGGGCGGATCAGGGCACTCTCCTACGATGCGGCCCGATCTGAGTGCGTTGTCCCAGCGACGCGTCGTGGTGACCGGTGGTGCAGGCTTCGTCGGCTCGTGGCTGTGCGAGCGGCTCGTGGAGCTGGGCGCGGACGTCGTGTGCGTCGACAACTTCGTCACCGGGTCGTCGGACAACGTCGCGGAGCTCGTCGACCGGCCGCACTTCGCCTTGTCCGAGCAGGACGTCTCCGAGGGCCTCGAGGTCGAGGGGCCCGTCGACTGGGTCCTGCACCTGGCCTGTCCGGCCTCCCCGCTGGACTATCTGCGGCTGCCGATCGAGACCATGATGGTCGGCAGCCAGGGCACCCGGCACGCGCTCGAGCTCGCCGAGCGCACCGGTGCCAGGTTCCTGCTGGCGTCGACCTCCGAGGTGTACGGCGACCCGGCCGAGCACCCGCAACGCGAGACCTACTGGGGCAACGTCAACCCGATCGGCCCGCGCAGCGTCTACGACGAGTCGAAGCGGTTCGCCGAGGCGCTGACCACCGCCTACCGCGGCAAGCGGGGCGTGGACACCGCCATCGTCCGGATCTTCAACACGTTCGGGCCGCGGATGCGCGTCGAGGACGGCCGGGCGATCCCCGCGTTCATGTCCCAGGCACTCGCCGGCCGCCCGCTCACGGTCGCCGGTGACGGCAGCCAGACCAGGTCCCTGTGCTTCGTGGAGGACACCGTCGCCGGCATCATCGCGCTCGCCGCGAGCGGGCACCCGGGGCCGGTCAACATCGGCAGCCAGGACGAGATGACCATGCTGGAGCTCGCGGACCGGGTGCGGGCGCTGGCCGGGTCCCGATCGCCGGTCGAGTTCGTGGACCTGCCGGTCGACGACCCACGGGTACGTCGTCCGGACACCACCCTCGCCGCCGAGGTCCTCGGCTGGGAGCCCCTGGTGTCGATCGAGGAGGGGCTCAAGCGCACGCTGGAGTGGTTCGCCACCCAGGTGCCGCTCGGCGCAGCGACCAGGTGATCGCTGGGAGATGGCCGGAACGGGCCATCGGAGGATGGCCGGTGCGCGCGATGCGCCGGAGCCGGTCCTCGAGGTGGACTGGTGCCTCCCGACCAGGAGACCCCACATGTCGCAGACCATCCGCACCACCTCACCCGTCCAAGCCGCCTGGGAGCGCGTCGGCGCCGCGGTGTACGACCCCGTCCTCGCGCGCGGCGAGCAGCACGGGATGAGTGCCCGCCGGCGTTCGCTGCTCTCCCAGGCCCGGGGTCGGGTCCTCGAGATCGGAGCGGGCACCGGGTTGAACGTCGGTCACTACCCGAGCACCGCCGACGAGGTCGTGCTCAGCGAGCCGGTGCCGGCCATGGCGGACCGGCTTCGGGACCGGGCGCGGGGTCACGAGCGCGTGCGGGTGATCGAGGCGCGGGCCGAGTGCCTGCCCCTGGAGACGGCCACCGTCGACACGGTCGTCTCCACGATGGTGCTCTGCACCGTCGGTGACCCCCGCGCGGCCCTCGCCGAGGTCGTCCGCGTGCTTCGGCCAGGCGGCCGGCTGCTGTTCGTCGAGCATGTGCACGCCGGTCACTCGACCCGGCTGCGGCGCTGGCAGGACCGGCTCGCCGGCGCCTGGGCCGTCGCCGCGATGGGGTGTCGGTGTGACCGGGACCTGCTGGCCGCCATCCGCGAGCAGCTCACCGTGCAGGAGGTCTCGTTCGAGCACTGGACAGGGATGCCGCCGCTGGTGCACCCGCTGGTGGTCGGCTCGGCTGTGCCCTTGTCCCACGGGTAGACACGACGCGGAGGCTAGCCGGTGATGCCGTCGGCGCTGAGATCGGCCAGGACCGGTGGGAGACCGACGGCCAGCATCTTCCTGCGGACCCGCTGCAGGACCAGCTTGGCGGTCAGCCGGTTCATCAGGCCCGTGAAGTCGGTGTGCAAATAGGTGAACCGCGTGCCGCCGGGGACGGGCTCGAGCCGGTAGGTGACCACGCTGGGGGCCTCCCCCTCGGCGCCCTGCCAGGTGTAGCGCAGGAGCGCACGATCCCGTCCCAACCGGCACGGCGCGGCCGACGTAGCGGAACCGGTTGCCCGACGACGGGTCCGAACCCCTCGGGCGTGCCCCCGCGCCCGGTGGCGGACCGTCCGGTGTCCCTTCGCGGGCAGCGGCGGACCGAGCTGCGGCGACGTCTCTCCGACACTGCGACGGCGGTGGTCCTCGACCGAGGCTTCGACGCCGTCACCGTCGCTGACGTCGCACGAGCGTGCGGAGTGACCGAGAGGACGGTGTTCAACCACTTCCGCTCCAAGGAGTCACTGCTGATCGACCGGTGGGACGAGCTCACAGCCGGCGTGGGGCACCCGACTGAGGGACTCGACGACCCCCGCCCTCGACGGCGTCCTCGCGACCGTGTGGCACGAGCTCGACTTCCTCACCCAGGCCGGCAGGGCGAGCCAGGAGCACCTGAGCTCGGTGCGCCGGTTCGACAGTCTCGTGGCATCGACCCCGGCGCTCGCCGACCATCGCCGTCGCGCTCAGCAGGACCTCACCGCCGCCATCCTCGCCGCGTTGGCCGAGCGGTCGGGCTCGCGACGTCTGGCCAGCGGCATCACGGACTGACCGGCAGCTCGTGCGGCCCTAGACTCGAGAGCGTGCCGCGCGAGGACCAGCTGGTCCGCTATGCAGAGGTGGCCGGTCGCTCCGTCGCGTGGGCCGCCACCGGGACCGGCCCGCCCCTGCTCATCGGTGGGTGGTGGTCCAGCCACCTGGGACTGGACTGGACGAACGCACGGTTCCGCCGGTTCGCCACCCGGCTCGGCGCGGACTTCACCGTGATCCGCTACGACCGTCCCGGCAGCGGTCTCTCGGACCGGTCCGGCCCGTCGCCCGGCTCCCGCGAGGACGAGGTCGCGCTGCTGGCCGGACTCGCCGACGCGATCGGCCTCGAGGACTTCGCCCTGTTCGGCGGGAGCTCGGGATCGGTCGTGGCGTGCGGGTACGCCGCCCAGGCGCCGTCCCGGGTCTCCGGCCTGGTGCTGTACGGCGGCTACGCGCACGGCGCCGACATCGCGCCGCCCGAGGCCCGCGACGTGATGGTGGACGTCGTACGCCGGCACTGGGGACTGGGCTCCCGGGCGCTGGCCGACGTCTTCATGCCCGGCGCAGGAGCGGCCGAGCGCGAGGACTTCGCGAAGCTCCAGCGAGCCTCGGCGACGCCCGAGCGCGCGGCGAGCGAGCTCCGGCTCGTCTACCGGCTGGACTGCCGCGATGTGCTGGACCGGCTGGTCGCTGTGCCGACGCTGGTGCTGCACCGGCGCGAGGACCGCGCGATCCCCTTCGCGCTCGGGGTCGACCTGGCCGAGCGGATCCCGGGGGCGACGTTCGTCGAGCTCGCCGGGGGCGACCACTTCCCGTGGCTCGGCGACGCCCAGGTCGTCGTGGACGCGACCAGGGAGCACCTCGCGGGTCGGGACCCTCGCACCGTCGTTCCACAGCGGACGGGGACCACGCGCCTGACCAGCCGCGAGATCGAGGTGCTGAGCCTGGTCGCCACCGGGCTGACGGACGCCGAGATCGCCGCGCAGCTGGTGCTCAGCGCCCACACGGTGCACCGTCACGTGTCCAACATCCGCAGCAAGCTGGCCGTCACCTCCCGCGCGGCGGCCGCCGCAGCCTGGGCGGCCCGCTCCGGAGATCCCTGGCCATGACGACCTACCGCCACCTCGCTGCGATCGGGAGCTCCTTCGCCGCCGGGCCGGGGATTCCCCCGATCATCGACCGTTCGGCGATGAGGTCGGGCAACGGTTCCTCGATACCTGACGTCGACTCCGCCACCTCGGGACTGGCCCGGGTCGTCGAGGCGGTTCGCGCGAGAGCACCGGGCGCCCGGGTCGTGCTGGTGGACTACCTCACCGTCGTGGGACCGGACACGCGACCGGGTCCGGACACGCCATGGCGGGCGGCCGACGTCGCCGCGTTCGCGCGGCTGGCCGAGCAGCTCGTCGAGGTCTTCGCGGGAGCGGCGGCTCGCACCGGCGCGGACCTCGTCGCGGTGTCCCGTCCCAGCCTCGACCACGGCCTCGGCGCCGCCGAGCCTTGGGGGACCGGGTTCAGCCCGCTGCCGAGGCCCCTGTCGTTCCACCCGAACCTGGCTGGCATGCAGGCCGTCGCGGCGGCCACGCACCGGATGCTCACCGCCCCGGAGCGGCCCCCGTCGCGCGAAGCTCGAGGGCCTGGATCCGGGTGAGGACCTCGTCCACCCCGATCCTCAGCAGGGCCGGGTCGACGTCTGCTCCCCACGGGTCGCCGACGCCCTGACCGTGCCAGATCACCTCGTGCGGGCCGGACGTCGGCGGTCCCCAGCGCGCCGGTGGCATCGGGCCGAAGAGCAGCACCGACGGCGTCGCGAACGCGCTGGCCAGGTGGGCCATGCCGGTGTCGCCGCAGACCACCAGGCGGGCGGCGGCGACCTGCGCCGCGAGTCCGCCGAGGTCGGTGCGGCCGGCCAGCACCGCCTTCTGCGACAGGCCGGCCGCCTCTGCGACCTGCCTCGCGAGGGCCACCTCGTCCGGTCCGCCGGTCACCACGACGTCGTACCCCGCCGCACGGAGCCGACGCGAGACGGTCGCGTAGCGGTCCGCGGGCCACCTGCGGGACGGGAAGGCCGCGCCCGGGTGCACCACGACGGCACCGGGCGCGGGCGCGGGCTGCGAAGGCACCTCCAGTCGTACGTCGTCCGGGTCGGCCTGCACGCCCAGCGTCTCCTCGACCAGCCGGCACCAGCGGCGCCGCTCGTGCTCCTCCTCGCCCCAGGCGGGACCGGCGTGCCCGGCGGCCGCGCAGCCGAACGCCGCCAGACGCGCCGGGTCGAGCGCCTGCAGCAGCCGGTGGCTCTGGGGGCCACGGCCGTGCAGGTTCACCGCCAGCTCCGGCGGCGCGCCGATCCAGCCCAGGGACGTCAGCCCCGGCGTGGGAAGCAGCTCGTCCGCGACTCCGGCCAGGTCGACCAACGGCTCGAGCAACTTCGGGGCCGCGAGCACGACGTGGTGCTCAGGATGAGCCCGGCGCAGCGCCCGCAGCGCCGGGACGCCGGTGAGCAGGTCACCGAGCCCCAGCGCGCGCAGCACCAGCAGCCGCTCGCGGATCAGGGCCAGGACCCCTCGACTGCGGGCGTCACGACCAGCTCGCGCACCTCGCAGCCGGGCGGTTGGCGGAGCGCGAAGAGCACTGCCTGCGCGACGTCCGCGGGCTGGTTGAGCTTGGCGTCCGGGGGAGGCATGTACTGCTCGTCGCGGCCGTCGAAGAACGCGGTGTGCATGCCGCCGGGGATCAGCATGGTGACGCCCATCCGGCCCTGGGTCTCTGCCGCCAGCGCGCGGCTGAAGCCGACGACCCCGAACTTCGACGCGCAGTAGGCCGTCGCGTCGCTCAGCGCTCGCAGCCCCAGAGTGGAGGCGACGGTCACCGCGCGGCCGCGACGCTCGAGCAGGTCGGGCATCGCGGCGCGGACCACGGCCACGGTGCCGAGCAGGTTGACCATGATGACCCGGTCCCAGTCCTCTCCCGGCACGTCGTCGAGCCGACCGCAGGCGTCGGTGCCGGCACACGTCACGACCGCGTCGAGACCGCCGACGCGCTCGGAGACCTCGCGGACGGCTGCCTCTGCTGCCCGGGCGTCGGAGAGGTCCACGACCTGGTGCTCGACGTCGAGCTCGGGCTGCACCCGGTCCAGGATGACCGGTCGGCCGCCGGCGTCGGCGACGGCCCGGGCGACGGCGGCGCCCAGTCCGGACGCGCCCCCGGTCACCAGGACGGTCCCCAGGCCGGAGCCCGAGCCCTGGTCAGGTGTGGTCGTAGCGGTGGTGGTCATGCGGATGTCTCCTTCTGGTGGCTGGTCTGGTGGGCGGCCCGCTCGGTCGCGGTGTCCACGAGCTGGGTGGTCGATCGGCCTTGCAGATAAGGGAGTACGACGGCCTGGCCGCCCCACTCCTGAAGCACGGCGGCCTCGGGGACGTCGGCCCCCGCGTAGTCCCCGCCCTTGGCCCAGACGTCGGGTCGCACCCGGCGCAGCACCTCGACGGGGGTGTCCTCCTCGAACACCACGACGGCGTCCACGCACGCGAGCGCCTCCAGCACCCGGGCCCGGTCCTCGGCCGGCACGAGGGGACGCGAGGGCCCTTTGAGCCGGCGCACCGAGTCGTCGCTGTTCAGGCACACCACCAGGCAGTCCCCGAGCCGGCGGGCCGCCCGCAGGCTCGCGACGTGCCCGGCGTGCAGCAGGTCGAAGCAGCCGCCGGTGGCGACCACGGTGCCGCCCTGACGGGACACCGACGCGACGAGCTCCTCGACCGGTCGACCAGACACGTCCGCCGGCGACCAGCCGGTCCGCGACAAGGACGCAGGCCCACCAGCGGCGACGTAGGCGGCAGCGTCCTGGACCGCGTCGGTGACCGCCTCCACGGTGACCCGGCCGGCGCCGAGGGCCAGCGCGGCGCTCACCGCGAACCGGTCGCCGGCGCCGCACGGGTCGACGCAGTGCACGTCTGGTGCGGGGGACACGACGGGCGACCCGGCGCCGTAGGACAGCAGCGCGCCGGCGTCTCCGAGCGTGACCGCCACGGCCTGAGCCTTCCACGCTGCCACGAGTCCGGCCGCCCGCGGGCCGACCTGGGCCAGCATCGTCCGGGCGGCCCGGACCGTGGGCAGCTCCAGGCGCTCGGCGAACAGGGCCGCCTCCGAGCGGTTCGGCGTGACCAGTCGGGCTCCCCGCACCGGCGACGAGCCGCGCGGGTGCGGGTCCCACACCAGCGGCACGCGTTGCGGCAGCCGTTCGAGCAGCTCGCGTAGCCCCCGGACACCGGTGACACCCCGCCCGTAGTCCGCGACCAGCACGGCGGCGGCGCCGTCCAGCACCTCGGCGACGTCCACGAGCGTGGGACCGGTCAGGTCGTGCACAGTGCCGGGCCGGGTCCCGCTGTCCAGGCGCAGCAGCGACTGGCCGCCGGCGCGCACCCGCTTCTTGACAGGGGTCGGGCCGTCGTACGCCAGCCGCAGGACGCGCACGCCCTCGAGCAGGGCCTCGACGCGGCCGCCGGCCTCGTCGTCCCCGAGCGCCGTGACCAGCACGACCTCGTGCCCGTCGCGGGCGGCCATCGTCGCGGCCAGGCCGGCACCGCCCGGGCGGGCGTGCTCGACCAGGTCGTCGAGCACCGGCACGGGGGAGTCGGGGGCCAGGCGCGCGGCCACGCCCTCCAGGTCGACGTCGAGCAGGGTGTCGCCGACGACGACCAGCGGACCCCTCATGCGTAGGTCCCGGAGACCTGGTCCTCGATGATCCCGAGCTCCTGGTCGAGGCCGGCGCAGATGATGTGCAGCGCGACCAGGTGCAGCTCCTGGACGGTGGCGGTGAACGGCGCGTCGACGCACAGCGCCTCCTCGGCGGCGTCCGCGAGCGGGTTCGGACCCGGCCCGGTCAGCGCCCACACCGCCATGCCGGCGGCCCGTCCGCGCTGGGCGGCCGCGACGATGTTGCGGCTGCTGCCGCTCGTGGACATCAGCACCAGCACGTCGCCCGGCCGCCCGTGCGCCTGGACCTGTCGGGCGAACAGCTCCTCGGGCGGGTAGTCGTTGGCGATCGCGGTCAGGCTCGAGGTCTCCGCGCTCAGGCAGATCGCGGAGTACGGCGGCCGGTCGTCGCGGTAGCGCCCGACCAGCTCGGCCGTCAGGTGCTGGGCCTGGGCGGCACTCCCACCGTTCCCGGCCGCCAGCAGCCGCCCGCCCGCGTCCAGGACAGCCGCGAGCCGAGTGCCCCAGCCGTGGGCGAGGTCCACGCAGGGCTCGAAGTGCGCCATCGCGGTCGCCAGCTCGGCGAGGTGGTCGTGCGCGCAGGGGGTGCTGTGCCTCATCGGGTCACTCCTGATCTGAGTCGGGGTGCTCGGGCGATGGTGGCCGAGGACTCATAGACCGCCTCGGTGGCCGCGACCACGGCGCGCCACTGGTAGGTGTGGACGGCGCGCTCACGGCCGGCACGCCCGTAGGCCGCCCGGCGTACGGGTTCGGCGAGCAGGTCGCGGAGCACCGGCGCGAGCAGGTCGGGACGGCGGGGCGGCACGAGCTCGCCGGTGACACCGGGGACCACGGTGTCCAGCAGCCCGCCGACCGCCGAGCCGACGACCGGACGCCCGCATGCCATCGCCTCGACGGGCACGATGCCGAAGGGCTCGTACCACGGCACGGCGACGACCACGTCGGCCGAGCAGGTCAGAGCCGGCAGGTCGGGCCGGCTCACCGCGCCGAGGAACCGGATCCGGTCCTGGACCCCGAGCCGGCGCGCGAGGCGCCGCAGGCGGATCACCTGGAGGTCGGTGTCCACCACGTCGGGGGCCGGGCCGCCGGCGACCAGCAGCTCGACACCGGGGAGGTGCGCGAGCGCCTCGATGACGTTGCCGACTCCCTTGCGCTCGACGACGCGGCCGATCACCAGCAGGCGTGGAGGATGTGGGTGGCCCGAGGGTAGGGCGATCGGACGGAACGCGTCGGTGTCCACGCCGCAGGGGATGACCGTGGCGCGTCCGGCCGGCAGCCCCATCCGGCGCAGCTCGGCGACCTCGTCACGGCAGGTCGCGATCACCCGGTCCACGGTCGCGCACAGCCTCCGCTCGACGGCGATCCGCGGCGCGGGGCTGGTGTCCCGGCTGCCCTGCTGGCGTCGCTTGACCGTCCCGAGCGCGTGGAACGTCTGCAGCATCGGGGTGCCGACCCGCCGGGCGGCCCGCAGTGCGGCCATCCCGCTCATCCAGAAGTGTGCGTGCACGACGTCCATCGGCTCCTCGGACCAGCGGTCCCGGAGGTAGTTGCCGAAGGCCGGCATGTACTGCAGCAGCTCGTCCTTGGGCACGTCGGACGGCGGACCGACGGGCACGTGCTCGACGACGTAGCCCTCGGTGGCGCGCACCCGGGCCGGGGCCGAGGCACTGTCCCACCTGCTGTAGACCGTCACGTCGTGACCGCGTTCGGCGAGCCCGCCGGCGAGCGCGGCGACGTGCACGTTCTGGCCGCCCGCGTCCACGCCCCCCACGACCGCGAGCGGGTTCGCGTGCTCGGAGACCAACGCGATCCTCATGTTCCCCTCCTCTGGCTGCCCGTGCTACCCGTGCTGCCCGTGCTACCGCTGCCGGCGAGCACCGGTGGCGGTGCGCCGACGGCCTCCTGGACTGCTCGCAGGACGTCGTCGGCGCCGACGCTGGTCAGGCACGGATGTCCCGCGAACGGGCAGCGGGTCACCCGGGTGTCCCGGCAGACCGCGTGCTGGTCGCCCAGCACCACGACGGGCACGCCGTACGGCGCCCACCGGACCGCGGGGACCGTCGGCGCGAACAGCGACACCACGGCGGTCCCGACCGCCGCGGCCAGGTGCGCGGGTCCGGTGTTGCCGACGACCACGACGTCGGCCGCGTCCAGCACGGCGGCCAGCTCGGGCAGCGACGTGCGGCCACCCAGGTCGAGGGCCGGCGTGTCCGCGACGACCTCCGCGGTCAGCGCCTGCTCCGACGGCGCACCCGTCACGACGACCTGGTAGCCCTGCCCGGTGAGCAGCCGCGCAGCCTCGGCGTAGCGAGCCGCGGGCCAGGCCCGGGCGGGCACCGACGTGCCGGGATGCAGCACGACGAAGCCGCCGGAGGGCAGGTGCGCCCAAGAGTCGGCAGAGAGGTCGGGCAGCGGACGTCGTACGGCGAGAGCACCGTCGTCCCCGGCCGGCAGGGCGAAGCCGGCCGCCTCGGCCAGGGACAGCGCGCGCTCCGGCTCGGGCAGCAGCTCCTCCACGTGGTGCCGCAGGTCGAGCAGTGACCCGGGGTAGTCCACGCTGACGGCCCCTACCCAGGGCACCCCGGCCATCCGGAGCAGCAGCGCCGTCGGCAGGGGCGACTGGTGGAAGGAGGTGAGCACCAGGGCGCGGTCGAACCGCTGACCGGCCAGGGTGGCGACCAGGGCGTCCACGTCCTCGCGCACGACCGGGCTCGGGTCGCCGTCGATCCACGGGCAACGCCACTCGAGGACCTGGTCGACGCCGGGGAGCAGCCGGGCGGCAGCAGACCCCTGCGGGCCGGCCAGCATCGTCACCCGGTCACTGCCGGCGGCGACCGCCCGCACCGCCGGGCCGGCGATCAGGACGTCACCGGCGTTGTCCAGCCGCACGACCAGGGTGTGGGTCACCACTGCCCCGCGAGGATCGCGTCGACCGCAGCGGTGAGGTCCGCGGCGACCCGGTCGGCGGCCCGGATCTCCTCGACCCGCGTTGCAGGGGTCGGCACCAGGACGCCGCGAGCGCCGGCGGCCTGGGCGGCCTCCACGTCACTGCCGATGTCGCCGACGACCACGCACCGGTCCACGTCCACTCCGAGCGCCGCGCAGGCGTCCTTGACCATGCCGGGCGCCGGCTTGCGGCAGGTGCAGCCCTCGTCCCGGTCGTGCGGGCAGAAGCGCACCACGTCCAAGGGCCCCACCAGGTCCTCGACCCGCTGGTTGACGGCCTCCACCTGGGTGAGGGTGATCCGTCCGGACCCGACGCCGGACTGGTTGCTGACCAGCCCGACCCGCACGCCCACCCGGCGAAGCCGGTCGAGCGCTGCGGTCGCACCCGGGACGGGCGCCACGAGCGCCGGGTCGCCGTTGTAGGGCACGTCGTGCACCAGCGTGCCGTCGCGGTCGAAGAGCACCAGGTCGGGCAGTCCCTTCCAGGGCCGGGCGTGCCGGTGCTGCCACGCGCCGCGGGCCGAGTGCCAGGTGGCGGCGACCGGGATGGCGGCGCTGGTCAGCAGCATGCGGCGGACCTCGTCACGGTCCCGTGGTCCCGGGGCGATCCGCGCCCAGGCCAGCTCGGCGGTGCCGCCCAGCCAGCCGAGCGCCCCGGCGGCCGCGAGGCGCCGGTGGCCGGTGCCCAGCGCGGCGAGGGTCACGGCTGCCGCGGACGTCACGGCGATGTGCCGGGCGCGACGGCCCTTCGGGGCTCGCGCCCGCTCGCGCCAGTCCCGGCCGTGCACCGCCCGCATCAAGAAGTCGTCGGCGTTGCCCGCCTGTTGGCGCAGGCTCGCCCGGTCGTCGGCGGGTCGCACCGGATGGGTGATCCAGCGGGTCCCGGTCACGATGCCGCCCTGGCTCGTGGTGATCCGCAGGCCCAGGTCGGCGTCCTCGCGGAACGCCCGCGGGAAGCGCTCGTCGAACCCGCCCACGGCCGACAGGGCGGAGCGGCGGTAGGTCAGGTCCGCGGTGATCCAGGTCGCCGAAGCCAGACCGGCGGTCGAGCGCTCCCAGTCGGTGGGCCTGCGGTGCTTCGGCAGGGGGACCCGGACGCGGCCCTGGCTGCCGGCCACGCAGGAGCCGAGCCCGGTCAGGTCACGCACCAGGTCGGCGCTCCAGGTGGGGTCAGGAACCACGTCGTCGTCGAGGAAGCTGACCCACGGGGTGGAGGTGTGCCGCCAGCCGATGTTGCGGGCCCGGGCCGGACCCCCGCCCCCGCTGCGCAGCACCCGCAGGTCCGCGATCCCGACGTCCGCCAGCTGGGTGGCCAGCTCCGTTCCCGGGTGGGAGGCAGGCAGCGAACCGGGCCGGTCGTCGACGACGACGACGGGTCCGGGGACCGGCTCGGTGCCCGCGGCGAGTGCCTCCAGCAGGGTCCGCAGGCTCGGCCTCCCCACCGACGGGATCACGATGCTGGTCAGGCTGGTAGGGCTGGCGGGACCGCCGGAGTCGAAGCGCGGGCGCATCACACGCCCTTCGGGCGCCGTACGACGAAGGGGCCGATCGCCAACAGGTCCACGGGCGCGGACCCGAAGCACTCCAGGGCGTCCCGGGGGTCGTCGACCATCGGCCGGCCGGCCGTGTTCAGGCTGGTGTTGATGACCACCGGCAGACCGGTGCGGCGCTCGAACCCCTCGATCATCCGGTGCAGCAGCGGGTCGTCCTCGGCGTGCACGGTCTGCACCCGCGAGGTGCCGTCCACGTGCACGACCGCGGGGATCCGGTCGCGCCACTCCTTGTCGACGTCGTGCACGAAGAGCATGTAGCGCGAGGGGAGCGGGCCGCGGGTGAAGATCCGGGACGCGTGCTCCGCCAGGCACATCGGTGCGACCGGACGGAACTGCTCACGGCCCTTGACGTCGTTGAGCCGCTCGAGGTTCCTCTCGTGGCCCGGGTGGGCGAGCAGGGAGCGGCGGCCGAGGGCCCGGGGGCCGAACTCGCTGCGGCCCTGGAACCACGCCACCACGCGGTTGTCGGCGAGGCACGCGGCGACCGCCTCGGCGACGTCCGCGGGTCGCTCGTAGGCGATCCGCGCGGTGGTCAGCCAGGCCTCGAGCTCCTCGTCGCTCCAGCCGCGGCCGAGGTCGGCACCGGACATGGCGCCGGTCACGTCGCCCTCGGCGCGAGCGACGTGCAGGGCGCCGCCGAGCGCCGTACCGGAGTCGCCGGCGGCGGGCTGCACCCAGAGGTCGTCGTACGGCCCCTCGTCGAAGAGTCTCGTGTTGGCCACACAGTTCAGCGCGACGCCACCGGCCAGGGTGAGGACCCGGTTGCCGGTGCGGTCGTGCAGCCAGCCGGTCAGCTCGAAGAGCACCTCCTCCAGGCGCTGCTGCACGCTGGCGGCGAGGTCGGCGTGGTCGGCGGTCCACTCCTCCGTCTCGGTGCGGCGCTTGACCAGCGACTGCCAGTCGACCGGGTCGGTGTGGAAGCCGCCGTCGCCGGTGCCGTAGACCGCCGAGCGGAGCTCCTCGAGGAACCGCGGCTTCCCGTAGGAGGCGAGGGCCATCACCTTGTACTCGTCGCTGCTGCGCAGGAACCCCAGGTGCTCGGTGACGCTCTCGTAGAGCAGCCCGAGGGAGTGCGGCAGCTCCTGGGTGCGGAACACCTCGAGCTGCCCCTGGTCGTAGCGGCCGGCCAGGTGGCTCGCGGACTCGCCGCGGCCGTCGAGCACCAGGACGTCGGCGGCGTCGAAGTGCGGCGAGGCCAGACCGGCCGACGCCGCGTGCGCCACGTGGTGCGGGACGAACCGCACCGCGGCCGGGTCCAGGCCCGGGAGGGCACTGGCCAGGAAGCCCGGCGCCCGGCGGGCGTAGGTCTGGCGCAGGTGGTCCCACGGGTCGTCGAGGCCCATCTCCTCGGCCGGTTTGGCGAGCTCGGGGTCGTAGGAGTAGGCGACGGCGTCGATGTCGGTGATGTCCAGGCCGGCGGAGGCCAGGCACCAGCGAGCCGCCAGCTCGGGCAGCTCCCACGCCGAGAACGGCACCGGTCGCTTCCCGTGCTTGCGGCGGGAGAACCGCTCCTCCTCCGCCGCGGCGACCGTCTCGCCGTCCACGACCAGCGCTGCGGCCGGGTCGTGGAACAAGGCGTTAATGCCGAGGACCAACACGTGCGGCTCCTAACCATTGGGCGGGTCGCCGTTCGTTCCCACTTCTCCCCTCCACAAACCGGTGCGCGCGAGACAAGTGCCTCGGGTGCCGCATCGCGGTCGTCACGGCATGAAAGCCCACTTCTCGGGAACCGGTTCCGGCGTCGTCCGGTGCGGTGTCGGTGATCGAGGGGGAGCGGATGCGGATCCTGCTGTGGCACGTGCACGGCTCGTGGACCACGTCGTTCGTCCAGGGCGGCCACGACTACCTGTTGCCGGTGCTGCCGGACCGCGGACCCGACGGACGCGGTCGGGCCCGCACCTGGGACTGGCCGCCCAGCGCGGTCGAGGTGCCGGTCGAGGAGCTTCGGGACCTCGACGTCGACGCCGTCGTGCTCCAGCGTCCGCACGAGATGGACCTCGCGGAGCGGTGGACCGGGAGACGGCCGGGTCGTGACGTGCCGGCGGTGTACGTCGAGCACAACACCCCCGGCGGCGCCGTACCGTTCACGCGGCACCCGCTCGCCGAGCAGTCCACCGTGCCGGTCGTGCACGTGACGCACTTCAACCGGCTCTTCTGGGACTGCGGCGAGGCGCCCACCGACGTCGTCGAGCACGGCATCGTGGACCCGGGACCCGCCTACACCGGCGAGCTCGGGCGGGCGGCCGTCGTGGTCAACGACCCGGTGCGCCGCGGCCGGGCGGTCGGCACCGACCTGCTGCCGCTGCTGTCGCGGGCCGCTCCGCTCGACGTGTTCGGCATGCAGGTGCAGGGGCTGGGCGCCGCAGTAGGGATCGGCGCGGACCGGCTGAGCGCCTTCGACGACCTGCCGCAGGACCGGCTGCACCACGAGCTGCCCAGGCGGCGGGTCTACGTGCACACCTCGCGGTGGACCTCGCTGGGGCTGTCGCTGCTCGAGGCGATGCACCTCGCGATGCCCGTGGTGGCGCTGGCCACCACCGAGGCGGTCGCGGCCGTGCCACCCGAGGCGGGGGTGCTGGCCCTGCGGCCCGAGGAGCTGGCCGCCGCCGTACGACGGTTCGTCGAGGATCCGGCCGAGGCCCGGGTCGTGGGCGCGGCGGCGCGCCGCGTGGCGTTGTCCCGCTACGGCCTGGGCCGGTTCCTGGCCGACTGGGACGACCGGCTGGCGGCGTGGACACCGGCCTCGACCCGCTGACCGGCATGTCGAGGCGGGCGCCGGGTATCCCCACGCCCATGTGCGCCGACATGCTCACCGATGTGTTCGAGAAGACGACCGGCCGGTGGCACCGGTGACGGAGCGGATCACCGTCGTGGTGATGACCCGGGACCGGTGGCCGGACCTGCAGGCCTCCCTGCCGCGGCACGAGGCGCCGGTGATCCTGGTGGACAACGGCTCCAGCGACGGCACCCCGCAGCTCGTGCGCGAGCACTTCGGGCATGTCGAGGTCGTCGAGCTGCCCGGCAACGTGGGGTCGACGGCCCGCAACATCGGCGTGCAGCGGGCCCGGACGCCCTATGTGGCCTTCGCGGACGACGACTCCTGGTGGGCGCCGGGAGCGCTCGGGCAGGCCGTGGACCTCCTCGACGCGCACCCTCGCCTGGCGGTGCTCGCCGGACAGGTGATGGTCGGGCCGGGGGAGCGACCCGACCCGATCTGCGCCCTGATGGCCGACTCGCCGCTGGGCCGGGACGAGGACCTGCCCGGGCCGTCGGTGCTGGGCTTCCTGGCCTGCGGTGCGGTCGTACGTCGCGACGCCTACCTCGCGGGTGGCGGCTTCGACGAGGTGGTGTTCTTCATGGGCGAGGAGGAGCGCCTGGCCCTCGACCTCGCAGCGCTCGGCTGGGGACTGGCCTACGTCGAGGACGTGGTCGCGCACCACCACCCCTCCCCGGTCCGCGACTCCCTGGAACGCCGGGCGCGGGCGGCCCGCAACCGGCTGCTCACCATGCTGATGCGCCGCCCCTGGCCGGTGGTGCTGCGCGCCCTGGTCGAGGACCTGCGCAGCGGCCCCGCGGGCCGGCTGGCCGTCCGGCAGACCCTCGTCCGGCTCCCCGCGGCCCTCCGCCGCCGCCGCCGGCTCCCCGCACACGTGGAGGCGGCCCGCCGCCTGCTGGACGCCCCCGCCACCCCCGATCCTGCCGACCCGTCGCGTCTGCACGCCCCTCGCCGACCTGGCGCATCCGCCCGCTGACCCCTGGTCGGCGCGGCGTACGACGTCCGAGTCGATGCCGAGCCAGCGCACCTGCACGGCCCATGAGTGTCGAGCCGGCGCATCTGCACGGCCCATGAGTGTCGAGCCGGCGCATCTGCACGGCCCATCAGTGTCGAGCCGGTGAGCCCAACGCCAGAACGAGTCGCCCTGACCTGTTGTGGTTCATCCACGAGGAGGTTGACGGCCATCATCGGTCGCTGTGAACGGCTATGGCGACTCCCCACACCATCTCGGCCAGCCGGCGTCCGCCACCAGTGAACGCAATGGATTCCGGCCGTGCAGACGGGCCGACTCGGCGGGGTCCGGGCGTGCAGACGGGCCGGGTCGGCGGGGTCCGGGCGTGCAGACGGGACGGGTCGGCGAGCGAGGGTGGGTCAGCGGCCGCCGACCACGGGCAGCCCGAGGTGCACGACCTTCGTGGTGGTCATCTCGTCGAGCAGCTCGGGGCCGTAGCCGAACCCCGACCCGCTGGCGCCCCGCGGCTGGGCGGCACCTCCCGGCGCGCCACCGAAGGCCGCGTTGACCTTGACCGTGCCCACCGGCAGCTCGCGCCAGGCCCGCTGGGCGTGCGCCATGGAGGAGGTCAGGACCACCGCGGCGAGCCCGTAGCGGCCGCGCGCAGCAGCATCCAGTGCCGCCTCGAAGTCAGGCACCACGGCGACGGGCGCGACCGGCCCGAACGTCTCCTCCGCCATGACCGCCATCTCGGCGGTGCAGCCGCTGAGCACCGTGGCCGGGTAGAACGTGCCCGCGCCCTCGGGCACCGAGCCACCGGTGAGCACCTGTGCGCCGGAGGACACGGCCCCCTCCACCTGCCCGTGTACGACGTCCCGCAGGCGGGCATCGACCAGGGGCCCGAGCTGCGTCGCAGCATCCGTTCCGGGGCCCATGACGAGTGCCTCAGCCCGTCGTACGAGGGAGTCGAGGAACGCCTCCGCCACCGACTCGACGACGTAGATCCTCTCGACCGAGGTGCAGATCTGGCCTGCGTTGGCGAAGCTGCCGAGAGCCGCCTGCTCAGCGGCCCACTCCGGGTCGACGTCCCCGTCGACGACCATCGGGTCGTTGCCGCCGTTCTCGAGCAGCACCTTGGCGCCGGTCCGGGCAGCCGCCGCGGCGATGGAGCGGCCGGTCAGCGTCGAGCCGACGTGCGCGACGACGTCCACGTCCTCGGACTCCGCCAGTGCCGCACCGGCCGAGCCGTCCCCGACGACGACCTCGAGCACCCCGGGGGGCAGGCACGCCGACAGCAGCCTCGCCAGCTCCAGGCCGGTGTGCGGAGTGCGCTCCGAGGGCTTGAAGACGACGGTGTTGCCGGTCACCAGGGCCGCGCCGACGAGGCCGCACGGGACGGCGACCGGATCGTTCCAGGGCGTGATCGCTGCCACCACGCCGCGGGGACCGGGCACCATGAAGTCGGTCGCGTCCCAGGACCCCTGCAGCGCCCGACCGCGGTGCAGAGGACCGAGCTCGGCGTACTGCCGCAGCGTCGAGACCCCCGCGTCCACACCGCCCCGAGCGTCCGCCAGCGGCTTGCCCATCTCCCGCGTCGTCAGCCGGGCGAGCTCGTCGGCCGCGGCGGCGACCAGGTCGGCGGCGGCGTGCACCATCGCTGCGCGTTCGGCCGGCGCCGTGCGGGCCCACTCCGGGGCTGCCTTGACGGCCTTGCCGACAGCGGCCTCCACCTGGGCGCGGGTCGCCAGATCCACTTCGCCGACCACGGTGCCGTCGGCGGGGTCGAGGATCGTGAGGGTCGATCGGGGCACGGAGACTCCTTGGTCGTGAGGACACCTGATCCCCCTCCGTACCCCGGCACGTCGCGTCATCACCCACTCGTCGACGGCGCACTCGAGATGAGGAGGAACACACGGCACGTCATCAGCAGGAATGGAGACGCCGCGCCGGGCAACTGGACGCCCATGCCGCAGGTCAAGCACGGAACCGCCGCCAGCTACGAGTCGGGCAAGTGTCGGTGCGCCGAGTGCAGGGAGGCGGGCATGCAGGCGCGTCGTCGCCAGCGCGAACGACGACGGGAGCGGGTGGCTGCCGGTGACGGGTCGCACGTCGCGCACGGCACCTGGGCGGCGTACGTGACGGACAAGTGCCGGTGCGACGAGTGCCGGGCGCTGAAGTCGATGTACATGAAGGACTATCGCTCGCGGCAGCGCTCCACGCAGAGCCTGTGACGCCCGCCGGCGTCAGGAGCGGACGCTGTATCGTCAACACGATGACCGACGACGAACTGCTCGAGACGGCGCGACGCCTGTCCGAGCGACTGACGCCAGGAGACCTGGACTCGACCCTCGAGCAGATCACCGCGGCCGCTGTCGAGGTGCTGCCGCAGGTCGACTTCTCCAGCATCACGGTCCGACACGCGGACGGCACGCTGGTCACCGCCGCTCCCACCGACCCGATGCTGCTGCGCATCGACGCTGAGCAGTACCGCCTCCAGGAGGGGCCGTGCTACCAGGCCGCCACCGACGAGCACTCGGTGGTCACCTCCGACCTCGCTGCCGACCCCCGGTTTCCGCACTACGGACCGTCAGCGGCCGCATTCGGGTTGCGCGCCCAGATCGGGGTCCGCCTGTTCGACAGCCCGCGGTCGCACGGAGCACTCAACCTCTACTCGACCACGGTGGGGGCGTTCGAGGACGTCGGCTCCCTCAGTGCACTCTTCGCCCACCAGGCGGGGCAGGTGATCGGCTACGCCCAGGAGATCACCAACCTCGCGGAGGCGGTCCGCACGCGTACGACGATCGGCCAGGCGGTCGGCATCGTGATGGAGCGCTACAAGCTCAACGACCAGCGCGCCTTCGCGTTCCTGCAGCGCCTGTCCTCGCACCGCAACATCAAGCTGCGCCTGGTGGCGCGGGAGATCGTCGAGAGCACCGACGCAGAGCGCGTGACCGGCTGAGCGTCAGGCGCGGCTGTAGACGAAGATGCCGATGGCAAGCAGCAGGAGCAACGACACCAGGATCAGCAGCGGGATGCGCAGGATCGTCAGGCCCACCTTGGACTTGTTGTCGCTCATGACGCCCCTGGAGTCGAAGTCACGTACGACGCAGGGGTACCCACCCGACCAGGCGACATTCGGCAGCCCACCTCAGGTGAGACCGGTGTCACTCGCTGATCCCCTTGGCTGATCCCACTGGCAGATCCAGCAACGTCGCGTCTGGCGGGTGTGGGCGACTGCGACACTGGGAGCGTGGGACACGGCAGGCTGACGGTCTACCTGGGCGCAGCACCCGGGGTGGGGAAGACCTACGCCGCACTCGGCGAGGCGCGGCGGCGACTGGGCCGCGGCACCGACGTGGTCGTCGGGTTCGTGGAGACCCACGGGCGTCCGCACACCGCTGCGCAGCTCGACGGCCTGGAGGTCGTCCCGCGTCGGGAGGTCGTGCACCGCGGCGCCACCTTCACCGAGATGGACCTCGACGCGGTGCTGGCTCGCGCACCCGCCCTCGTGGTCGTCGACGAGCTCGCGCACACCAACGTCCCCGGCAGCCGGAACGCCAAGCGTGCTCAGGACGTCGCCGACCTGCAGGCGGCCGGCATCGACGTGATCACGACCGTGAACGTCCAGCACCTCGAGTCGCTCACCGACGAGGTCGAGGCCATCACCGGGATCCGCCAGCGCGAGACGCTGCCGGACGCCGTGGTGCGCAAGGCCGACCGGATCGAGCTCGTGGACATGAGTCCGGAGGCGCTGCGCCGCCGGCTAGCGCACGGCAACGTCTACCGCGCCGAGCAGGTCGACGCGTCGCTCGCGTCGTACTTCCGGCTCGGCAACCTCACCGCGCTACGCGAGCTGGCGCTGCTGTGGGTGGCGGACCGCGTCGACGACGCCCTCGACAGCTATCGCCGCGAGCACCGGATCGACTCGTCCTGGCCGGCGCGTGAGCGGGTGGTCGTCGCGGTCACCGGCGCGGCGGAGTCCCAGACGCTGGTACGTCGCGGCGCGCGGATCGCTCAGCGCGCCGCAGGCAGCGAGCTGCTGGCCGTGCACGTGGTGCCCACCGACGGCCTCGTCGGCGAGAGCGAGCAGGACATCGCGGCGCAGCGCCGGCTGGTCGAGTCCCTCGACGGGACCTTCCACACGGTCGTGGGGGAGGACACTGCGGCCGCCGTCGTGGACTTCGCGACCGGGGTCAACGCGACGATGATCGTGGTCGGGGTGTCCCGGCACGGCCGTTGGAGACAGCTGTTCGACGGCAGCGTCGGGGTCTCCGTCGCCCAGCTGGCCGGCCCGATCGACGTACACCTGGTGAGCCACGAGGCCGCGGGGCGCGTGGCCCCGAGAAGGCACCATGGCTCGTTGAGCCGGCAGCGACAGCTGTGGGGTTGGGCGCTCGGAGTCCTCGGGCCGTTCGCGCTGACGTCGGTGCTGGCGTTGGTGCACAACGATGACAGCCTGCCGACGGAGCTGATGTCGTTCCTGGCGCTCACGGTGGCCGTGGCGATCGTGGGCGGGTTGGTGCCGTCCCTGGTCTCGGCCGTGGTCGGGTTCCTGGCCGTCAACTACGTGTTCACGCCACCTGTCGGCGGGTTCACCGTCGCCACGCCCTCGGACCTGGTCGCCCTGGTCGTCTACGTGCTGGTCGCCGTCGGCGTCGCGTCGGTCGTCGGCGTCGCGGCGAGACGCACCGTCGAGGCGGTGCAGGCCCGCGCCGAGTCCGTCGCCCTGGCGTCCTTGTCCTCGTCGGTGCTCTCCGGCAACGACACCGCCCAGGCGCTCGTCGAGAGGCTGCGCGAGACCTTCGGCCTGGCGGCGGCCTCGCTGCTCGTGGAGGAGCAGGGTTCCTGGCGCTGTGTCGCCTCCGCGGGCATCGAGCCCCCGGACCGGCCGGAGTCGGCAGACGCAGTGGTCAGCATCGACGAGCACCGGCTGCTGGCCCTGCGAGGCCGCGTCCTTCCGGCCAGTGACCGCCGCGTGCTCGAGGCGTTCGCGGCGCAGGCGGGACTGATGCTGGAGTATCGCCGGCTCAGGGAGCGCGACGCCCGGGCGTTGGCGCTCGAGCACGGCGAGGCCCTCCGGTCGGCGCTGCTCACGGCGGTCTCCCACGACCTCCGCACGCCGCTGTCGACGATCCGCGCGTCCGTCGACGTGCTGCTCGCACCCGACGTCGAGCTGGTGCCCGAGGACAGCGGTGCGCTCACGCGGGCGATCCAGGAGGCCACCGGGCAGCTCGAGGGGCTGATCGACAACCTGCTGGACCTCTCGAGGTTGCAGAGCGGGATGCTGCGACCGACTCTGCGGCCGACCAGTCTGGACGAGGTGGTGCCCGTTGCCGTCGCCTCGGCGGGCGCAGCCCGGGTCAGCCTGGACCTCGACGAGTCCCTGCCGCTCGTGGTCACCGACGCCGGTCTGCTCGAGCGGGTGGTCGCGAACGTCTTGTCCAACGCCGTGCGGCACACGCCGGCGGACGACCTGGTGCGGGTGACCGCCCTGGCGACCCGCGGCTTCGTCGAGCTGCGCGTCGCGGACACCGGCCCCGGGGTGTCCCCCGACCTGATGAAGGAGATGTTCGAGCCCTTCCAGCGCCTGGGCGACACGAGTCCCGCAGGCCTGGGCCTGGGGCTGGCGGTGGCCAAGGGGCTCGCGCAGGCGATCGGCGCCACCGTCACCCCCGAGGACACGCCCGGCGGAGGCCTGACGATGACGATCGCCATCCCGACTCGGACTTCCGGCGGGACGGACCGGTCGTGACCGAGCCCGCAACACGCTCGGGTCAGCCCGCGGCCCGGCACCGGGTGCTGGTCGTCGACGACGAGCCGGCGCTGGTGCGGGCCCTCGCCATCAACCTGCGCGCGCACGGCTGGGAGGTCACCACCGCAGCCAGCGGCCGGGCGGCCCTCGACGCGGTGGCGGACAGCAGGCCCGACGTCATCGTCCTGGACCTCGGGCTGCCCGATCTCGACGGCATCGAAGTCATCGCCGGCATCCGGGGCTGGGCCGAGGTCCCCATCGTGGTGCTCTCCGCCCGCCAGCACGGCGAGGACAAGGTGGCGGCCCTCGACGCCGGCGCCGACGACTACGTCACCAAGCCGTTCGCCATGAACGAGCTGATGGCCCGGCTGCGGGCCGCCGTACGGCGCGGGCGGGCGGCCGCTCCGGAGGCGGCCACCGTCGAGACCGGGGACCTGCGGATCGACCTGGCCCGCAAGCAGGTGTTCCGCCACGGCGAGGAGGTGCGGCTCACTCCGACCGAGTGGGCGTTCCTCGAGCTGTTGGTGGAGAACGCCGGACGGCTGGTCAGCCGGGGGCAGATCCTGCACGAGGTGTGGGGGCCGGCCTACTCGGCGGAGACCAACTACCTGCGGGTGTACGTCGCACAGCTGCGCCGCAAGCTGGAGGCCGACCCGGCGCACCCACGCCACCTGATCACGTCGCCGGGGCTCGGCTACCTCTTCGAGACCGACGTGTGAAGAGGCACCGCACGCAGCCGGCGGAGCGGAGGGACGGACATGTGGATGCCCTCAGGCCGCGTCGGACTGGTCGTCGCGTTGCGGCCGGGTCAGGAAGCGGTCGGGACCGCCGGCGGCTCGAGCCCCGGAGGCGAGCCAGGCCTGCAGCGCCGTGGGGCTGCGTCGCTCCAGCTCGTCGAGGTAGACCTGGCGCTGGGCCACCACCCGAGCGCGCTCACCGGGGGTTTGCGCCGACTGCAGGGTGACGAAGCTGCGCCGCCACTGCCGACACAGGTCGGCGTCGGTCATCTCGCGGGCGGCCGCACTGGTCACGTCCGGGGGTCGAGCTGCCGAGCCGGGCGCGGGCGGCGCCGGTCCCACGGGACCGGCCGGGTCGTCGGCTGACTGAGGGTCGAAGGCCGGACCGTCGTGGACCATGCTCGGGCGGGCCGCCCACGGCTGGTCGCCCGGGATCAGGTCGTCCGCCGGCCGGCTGCTCGGCCCGCCGACGGCCGACGCGCGTCGCCACCGCTGCAGGTGGTCGACGATCGCGGGGGAGGTGGCCAGCGCGGCGAGGGCCAGTGGCAGTGCGACGGCCGGAAGGGCGGTGGACACGGCACCGAGTGCGACGACCGCCGCTCCGGCGAGCCCGGCCCGGGCACAGATCCGCGCCCAGCGCACCGCCGCCATCGGACTGTGGGGGCCGGTCGCGGGGGCGAGCAGCACGAGCAGGACGCCGGCACACAACGTCGCCGTCAGGAACACGGTCACCACGCTCAGCGGCCGCCACACCAAGAAGGACAGGCCCACACCGACGGCCCCGACCAGGCTCCAGAAGCCGGCCCAGCGAGCTGCGTACGTCATCGATCCCCCGTGCTCTCGTCGCCCGTTCCGGACCGAGCGGCTAGAGGCCGAGTCCACCCAGACCGGGAACCAGCTTGGCGAGGTCGCCCACGTCGAGCCCGAGGCTGTCCAGCAGCCCCTTGTGCTTGTCGGTGTCCACGGTGTCCGGGAGCTCGCTCTCGGCCTTGCTGGCCTTGGCGTCGTCGCCGCGGGACTTGAGCAGCTCGATGATCTGGGCCTTGTCGATGTTCATGTCGGCTCCGTTGCTGGTGGCTGGTGGCTGGTGGCTGGTTGCTCCTGGCTGGCTACTGGTCCTACTGGTCGGGCGGGTGGGTCAGCGGCCGAGGCCGGTCCGGTCCACCTTGCGATGGAAGCGCATGCCCGCGAGCCCTCCGAGAAGCGCTCCGGCGAGGCTGGCCACGACGACCGCGACGGCGGCGATGATGCCGCCGGTGGTCAGGGTCCCCTCGCTGACCGGGATGCGAGGGAAGCTGTTCAGCTTGGCGAGGATGTCGTACTTGCTGCCGGCGACGGCGCCGAGCACCGCGATCACGACGGCCACGAGCAGCGCCCACACCCAGACGGCGAGCCCCTGCTTGATGCCGTCGAAGCGCGCCATCCGGCTGGCGACGTACCCCCCGCAGTAGTAGGCCACGAACAAGATCACCAGCAGCACGACGGCCCCGACGATCCCGATCGTCGACGCAGAGCCGCTGGTCGCCTTGGAGGCTGCATCAACCGCGTCGCTCCCGCTGGTGGACAGGCCGATCGCGGTCCCGGCGGCTGCGACCAGGGCCGTGAGCAGGACGCCCACGCCGACAGCCGTCAGGAAGCCGAAGAATGCAGAGCCGATCTTGACCCCGCCGTGCTCCTCCTTCTGCCGGCTGACCACGCTCTTGCGGTCGTGCGGGAGCTCGAGCTCGCCGTCGTAGCCCCGGTCGGTGTGCTCCGCGCTGCTGCTCATGGCTGCTCCCTCGTCCCTGCTCGGCGGACTCGTCCTGAGGAGGTGACTACCCCCTCGTGACATTTTCAACCCTGGAGGCTTACGCCGTAAGTCATCGGTGCTTACAGCGTAAACAACGCCCCTTGGCCCCGCATGCCGGCTCGGTCGTCGGGGTAAGCGATCAGGAGACGTATCCACCAACCCACAGGGAGCACCATGCTGACCGAACAGAACGCACGCGAAGTCATCGGCACCACTGCGTACGACGCGGACGGAGACAAGCTCGGCAAGGTCGGGCAGCTGTTTCTCGATGACCAGACCGGACGTCCCGAGTTCGTGACAGTGAACACCGGGCTCTTCGGCACCAACGAGACCTTCATCCCGGTCTCCGACGCGAGCTTCGACGGCGAACGCCTGACCCTTCCCTTCGACAAGGCCAAGATCAAGGACGCGCCGAACGTGGACGCCGACGGCGGCCACCTCGACCAGTCCGAGGAGCAGCGTCTCTACGAGTACTACGGGATGTCCTACGACAAGGGCACGGGCATCGACACGCACTCCGACACCACCACCTCGGGCATCGGCACCGGCACCTCGGGCATCGGCACCGAGACGACCACCTCGGGGACGGGCACCGACACGTACTCCGACACGGACCGGGTGAGCGGCACGGACCGGGTGAGCGACACGGACCGGGTGAGCGACACGGACCGGGTGAGCGGCACGGAGACGGTGGGCGGCACGCACACGCGCGACCACGACGACACTGTCTCGGGTGACCGGGACCTCTCGGGCGTGCGCAGCGAGGGTCACGACACCTCCGGCCCGACCACCGACGACGCGATGACGCGCTCCGAGGAGTCCCTGCACGTCGGCACGACGGAGACCGAGGCCGGCCGGGTGCGGCTGCGCAAGTACGTCACCACCGAGCAGGAGACGCACACCGTCCCGGTCCGCAAGGAGCGCGCCGTGCTCGAGAGCGAGCCGGTCACCGAGGGCAACGTCGGTGACGCGACCAGCGGTCCCGAGCTGTCGGAGGAGGAGCACGAGGTGGTGCTCAACGAGGAGCACGTCACCGTCGACAAGACCGTGACGCCCGTCGAGCGGGTGCGCCTGGGCACCGAGACCGTCACCGAGGAGCAGACGGTCACCGAGGACGTCCGCAAGGAGCACATCGAGACCGAGGGTGACGTCGACGGCGACATCGAGGGTCGTCGCTAGTCCTCTGAGCCCAACGGCTCACACAGCACAGCTCCAGATCACGTAGCAGCCCTTCGTAGAGCGGGCGTCGGCGCAGCGTCGCCGGCGCCCGTTCTGCTGCGTCGGACCGTCCTCGCGAGACGTCCGCTGCATGTCGAGTCCGGTTGCGGGTATCCCTGGTGGTCATGGACGCGCCACGCACCCAGCAGATCCAGTTCGGTGACCTCACCGTCGACTTCGACGACCGCGTGCTGCGTCCCCGGACGTGGACGACCGCCCAGTCCTACTGGGCCGCCGACCTCCTCCGGGACGCGCCGCAGGGTCCGGTGCTCGAGCTGTGCGCCGGGGTCGGTCACATCGGTCTGCTCGCGGCGGCCGGCTCCTCCCGGCCGCTCGTGCTCGTCGACCTCGACGAGACGGCGTGCGACTTCGCCCGGTCCAACGCAGGGCGCGCCCGTGCGGACGGCTCGGTCGAGATCCGGCGAGGACGGGTGGACGAGGTGCTGAGGCCCGACGAGCGCTTCGTCGGCGTCATCGCCGACCCGCCGTGGGTGCCCAGCGACTCCACCGGCCGGTTCCCCGAGGACCCGCTCACCGCGATCGACGGCGGGCCGGACGGCATGGACATCGCCTGGGCGTGCGTCGACGTGGCCGGCCACCACCTGCTGGACCAGGGCTGGCTGCTGATCCAGCTCGGCACGACGGCCCAGGCGGACGCGGTGCACGAGCGCCTGGCGGCCTCCCCGGAGCGACGGCTCAAGGTCGTCGAGGTCCGGGAGTACGGTGAGCACGGCGTGCTCGTGCACATCGCCAGAACCTCCTGACCCGACGGACCAGGCGGCCAGGCGGCAGGAACCGGTGAGCTCCTAGGCGCTCCGGCGCACGGACTTGTGGGTGCTGTCGCACCAGGGTCGCCGCTGGGACTTGCCGCAGGTGCACAGCGCCACGACCGGCCGGGTGACCTCGTGCTCGACCCCGTCCGCACCCACGACCAGGTCTGCGTGCCGGGCCAGCACCGGTCCGTCACCACACGGCTCGAGCGCGACGTCCTCTCCGGTGCTGGAGACCGCCCGCCACTCGTGCCCCATCAGGCGACCCGCTCGGTGAGCACCGCGTCGCGCCGGCTCTGCCAGCTGCCGAGCAGCTCCCGGGCGGCCAGCACGTCGAGGTGCAGGCAGGCCGCGACGCCGAACAACACGTCGGCGAGGAGCTCGGGGTGCTTCTCCACCAGTCCACCGCAGATGTCGCGGATCGCCACCTGCTCGTGCACCGCATCGGCCTCCACGTGCTCGTGGAAGTAGGCCGCGACGACGTCCGGGAGACCGAGCCTCTCGATGCCGCCGGCGATGCGCCGGCAGGGAACCGAGCTGGTCGTCTCGAACGCCGCGAGGTGCCCCAGAGCGGCTCCGCGAAGCCGTCGGCTGAGCCCGAACAGCGACATCACGTTGTTCACGGCAAGCGTGTGACCCGGCACCCGGTCGACGTACGCGCCGTAGTCGGCGTCGAAGCCGCACGCCACCATGGCGTCGGCGAACAGCTGAGAGTGCAACCGGTCCGGGCGCCCGGCGCCGTACTCGTCGTACTGCAGCTCGGCGAGGGCCACCTTGGCGCGACCGTCGATCCGGGGCACGACGAACGCGTGCGGGTCTGACTCCTTGAGGTGGTAGAGGCTGCGCTGGGCCAGGAAGTCCAGCATCTCCTCGCGGGTCGCCTCGCGCTGGAGGTAGCCGGCGAGGTTGGGACCCTCGACCGCGTCGACCACGAGGCCGACCTGGTCGAAGAGGTCCGCGGAGGCGGCGAGCGCGTCCTCGACGTGCCCGTGGGTGACCCGCCGCAGCTCCGCCTCGAACCGCTGCTCGAGCCGGGTGCGCAGGGCGATGACACGAGGGTCCCACTCGTGGTCGGGAATGCCGTCGAAGCCCCGGTAGTGCAGCTCGAAGAGCATCCACAGGGCGAGGTGGAAGTCCTCGTCCCCGAGCACGTCCGGCACGTCGTCGACGCGGTCGGACCAGTCGTCGGCCGGCCAGGAGCCGGTCGGCCCGGAGTCAGTCGGCTCCGTGCCCAGCACGGAGACGACGTGGGAGCTGAGCGGGCCGCGGGGCTGGGGCAGCTTCACGGGAAATACCTCCTCATTACCTCAACACCTTGTTGATACCCCGGCCCGCGGCTCTCATGCCGGACGCCGAGTGCGACGCGTCACTCCTCACGCGGTCCGCGCACCACCCTCGAGCCCCGAGCGCAGGTCGGCCATGATCCGGGTGAGCAGCCGGGAGACCTGCATCTGGGTCACGCCGATGTCCTCGGCGATCTCCTGCTGGGTCCAGCCCCGGAAGAAGCGCAGCAGGAGGATCCGCCGGTCCCGGTCACCCAGCCGGCGTACGACGGGCGCGAGCATGGCGCGCGCCTCGACCGCTCCCTGGGCCAGGTCCTCCCCGCCCAGCAGGTCGCTGATCGCCATCGTGCCGTCCTCGCCTGCTGGTCGGTCCAGGGAGCTGGGCGTGAAGCAGCCCACGGTCGCCAGCGCCTCGTTGACCTCCTCGATCGCCTCACCGAGGTGGGCGGCGATCTCGGACGGTCGGGCCGAGCGTCCCAGCGACTGCGAGAGCTCGGCGTCCGCGGCGGTGATCCGGGCCTGCAGCTCCTGGATCCGCCGGGGCGGTCGCACCATCCAGCCGAGGTCCCGGAAGTGCCGCTTGATCTCGCCTCGGATGGTCGGCACCGCGTAGGACAGGAAGTCGTGTCCCACCTCGGGGTCGTAGCCGTGTGCAGCCTTGACCAGCGCCAGGTAGGCGACCTGCTGGAGGTCCTCGGTGGCGATCCCACGGGTGCGGTAGCGAGCCGCGATCGCGGTCGCCACCGCCATGTTGGCGGTGACCACCTCGTCGAGCAGCCGCTGACGCTCCTGCGGCTCGCAGCGATGCGCCCTGCTCAGGAGGTCGGAGGTGAGGTCCGCCCGGGCCAGGTGGCTGGCCGGGACCGATCCGGCCGGCCGGCCGGATCTGCGGAGCTCGGGCACCGAGCGCAACCGGGCGCCAGGTCCGCCGGGGGAGGGAGGGGAGACGGCTCTCGGTGCCGTCCCGGTGGTCGAAGTGCTCATGTGAGTCACACCGCTTCACGAGAGTCGCCTGGCTCGATGAGGCGACGCTGCACCTGCCGGTGGTTTCAGCAAGCAAGAGGTGACGACCTGACCCGGCCGCTCAGCGGCGTGAGCCACAGCCGTCACGTGAAGTTTCTGTACCCCGGACTGATCGTCTCAGACACCCCGAAACCTGCCGACCGCAGGCGGCCGCCGAGTCAGGCGCCGCGAGCCACCGTGCGCCGGTCGTCGGCCAACCGGCGGGTCCGGCCGGTGCGGTCGAGGTGCGCGAGCAGGGGCAGCACGACGCGCCGCGAGGAGCCCAGCGCCTGCCGGGCCCGGCTGGTGGTGAACGGCTGCGGCAGGTCGCGGAGCACCTCCAGCGCCGCGTCGTCGGCACCTGGCAGCAGCACCACGGCGGGGTCCAGCCGCAGCAGGCGCCCGGCGCGGGCGAGGGCCGCCAGGCCGCGGGTGTCGAGACCGAGCTCCGCCAGCCTGGCTGCGTCGGGCGCGGCGAAGGGCTGCGCCGCCAGGTCCTGGCGGATGCCGGCGAGGGCGGCGGCCAGCGCGGGCGGCAGCGCGGCGCCCGCCGCCGGAACCACGCGACCCTGGTCGAGCCGGAGGGAGTCGCCGAGCAGCGCGCCGACCAGGTCCGGGTCGGGCAGACGCAGGGCCTGCACCGCCTCCGCGACGGACACGCCGGGCAGCAGGCTGCTGTCCCGACCGCTGACCAGCGCGCCGAGCGCATGCCGCAGGTCCGCCGCGCGGCCCGGCGACACCAGCCAGTCCCCGACCTCCAAGGCGCCTTCGGGCAGCTGACCGGGGTGGGCGCCGAGCCGGTGCAGCTGGGACCGCCGGACGACTCCGCGACGCGTGATCTCGTCGGCGAGGGTCCCGTCCGCGCCGGCCAGCCGCGCGGCCCGCGCGCCGGCGGCTCCCCGACGCCGCAGCGAGGGGGGTGCGGGGTCCAGCACCTCGACACCCCAGATCGTCCGGCTGCCCGGGTCGCGAAGGATGGCCCGGTCCCCGATGCGCAGCGGCAGCGCGCCGTCGAGGGTCAGCCGGACCGTCCGCTCGTCCAGGGGACGGGCGTGCACCGACCGGGCGGTGGAGCCGACGTGCAGGACCGGACGCTCGGGCACCGGCTCGTCGCGCGAGAGCCGCACGTCGAGGACCACGACGGGCTCGTACGCTCCTGCGGTGACCAGGGGCGACCCCCTCCCGACAGCCTCGGAGACCTTGCCGCCCAGGTCCAGCGCCACCCGGGCGACCCCGGTGACGACGTCTTGGGACTCCTCGAGGGACTCGATGCCGCGCACCCGCAGCTGCGGTGCGGCCGGATCTCCTCCCACGGCCAGGGCGTCGCCGACGGCGATGCTCCCCGCGGGGAGCGTGCCGGTCACCACGGTGCCGGCGCCGTGCACGTGGAAGCGCCGGTCCACCCACAGCCGCACGTCCGACCCGGGGTCGGGCACGGGCAGGTCGGCGGCGACCCGGGCCAGGGTGGACCGCAGCTCGTCGAGGCCCTCTCCGGTGTGACCGCTGACCGCCAGGCCGGGCACGTCGCGCAGCGAGGTGCGGGCCAGCTCGTCGCGGGCCCGGGACAGGATCGGGCCCGGGTCGGCCAGGTCGCTCCGCGTCACCACGAGCACCCCGTGCTGGATGCCCAGGGCGTCGAGAGCGGCGAGGTGCTCGGCCGCCTGCGGCATCCACGGGTCGTCCGCTGCGACGACGAACATCACAGCCGGGACCGGTCCCATGCCGGCGAGCGTCGTGGTGATGAACCGCTCGTGCCCGGGCACGTCGACGAACGCGACCTGGCCGACCTCCGGCAGCGTCGTCCAGCAGTAGCCGAGCTGGATGGACAGCCCCCGCCGCCGTTCCTCCTCCAGGCGGTCCGGGTCGCTGCCGGTGAGCGCCCGCACCAGCGTCGACTTGCCGTGGTCCACGTGCCCGGCCGTGGCGAAGACGTGCACTCAGTCCTCCCCGGCAGGTGACGACGGTGGGCTCTGGTCCGGCTCGGGCACCCCCGCGGCCCGGCGTACGGCGTCGGCCAGCAGCGCGTCTGTCTCGGGCGGCACCGCGATCAGGTCGAGCAGCAGCCGGCCGCCCTGCACGTGACCGACGACTGGCAGGTCGCCGCGGCGAAGCGGAGCCGCCAGCCGGGTGGGCAGCGCGACCGCAGCACTCGCCAGCGTCACGCCGGGAGCGCCACCACCGCCGACCGCCGCATGGGAGCGGACCGCCTCGGCCAGGCGGGTCCCTTCCGGCTGGTGGGCCACCTGGTTGATCGCCTGGTTGATCGCCTGGTTGATCGCCTGGTTGATCGCCTGGTTGATCGTCTGGTTGATCGTGTGGGCGAGGCGCTCGGCACGGGCGAACAGCTCGTCGCCGCTGCATCCGAGCGCTGCAGGCACGGGTGCCGGGGGACCGGTGAGGGTGGCCTCCAGCGCCGCGAGGGTCAGCTTGTCCACGCGGAGCGCCCGGGCCATCGGGTGACGACGCAGCCGATGGACCAGCGCCGGCTCGCCGAGCAGCAGCCCGCACTGCGGTCCGCCCAGGAGCTTGTCCCCGGACGCCGTGACCAGGGTGGCCCCGGCCCGCAGGCTGGAGGTCGCATCCGGCTCGTCCGGCAGCAGGGGGTGCGGCTGGAGGAGCCCGGACCCGATGTCTGCGACGACCGGCACGTCGAGGGTGGCCAGCTCGTCGACCGACACCGAGGAGGTGAAGCCCTCGACGACGAAGTTGGAGGGGTGCACCTTCAGCACGAAGGCGGTGGCGTCGCCGACGACGGCGCGATAGTCCTCGAGATTCACCCGGTTGGTCGTGCCGACCTCTCGCAGCCGGGCCCCGACCGACTCGAGCAGCTCCGGGATCCGGAACCCGTCGCCGATCTCGACCAGCTCACCTCGAGCGACCACCACCTCGCGGCCCTGGGCCAGGGCGCAGGTGACCAGCGCCAGCGCTGCGGCGCCGTTGTTCACCACGTGCACCCCGCCGGCTGACGGGACGGCCGCGGCGAGGGCCGCAAGGGCGCCGGCGCCCCGCGCTCCCCTGCGGCCGGTGTCGAGGTCCAGCTCGACGTCGGTGGTGCCCGCCGCCACCTGGACGGCCTCGACCGCCGCGCGGGACAGCGGCGCGCGACCGAGGTTGGTGTGCACCACCACCCCGGTGGCGTTGACGACGGCGCGCAGCGACGAGGCGGTCGCCGGCAGGAGGTCCAGCACCAGGGTCACCACGTCGTCCGGACCGACGTCACCGCGCCGGCAGGCGTCGAGCGCCTGGGTGACCGCGCCTCTGACCAGGGACCGTCCGAGCCGCTGGAGGGCCGACTCGACCCGAGGGTCGGCCAGGACGACGTCGGTGCGGGGCGTGCGTCGCCGTGGGTCCACCGCGTCGGTCCGCTGGTCGGTCCGCTGGTCGGTCACGGGGCTCCTTCGCACGAGGGTCGGCGGAGAGGGCAGGCCAGGAGGTCGAGATGGCGGAGGCGGACGGGAATCGAACCCGCCTGACCGAGATGCTCGGCCACTACGG
>CAXSHL010000003.1:73399-132990 GCA_964237315.1 uncultured Nocardioidaceae bacterium | reverse complement strand
ACCCGCGGTTGGTGAAGAACTGCTTGCCGGGGGTCAGGCAGATGTTGTGCCGGCGTCCCTTGGTGTCGGTGAGCCGCACCCACTCGCCGGGCTCCAGGGGCCCGCGGTGCACTCCGGACCAGGTGTTCGCCGACATGCGAGCACCCTCTCACGACGCTCGGCGTCGGGTCGCCGGCTCAGGTCCCGCCGCTCAGGAGTGGGCGGCGAAGGCCCGGTCCACGTCCTGGGTCACCAGGACGCCGAAGATGCCGCCGTCGTCGTCGACCAGGAGGTACTCCGTGGCCGGCACCCTCTGCATCGCCATGATCAGCGGCTCCCCGGACAGGCTGGCCGGGAAGGTCAGCCCGGGCTCGATGGACCGGGCCACGGCGCTCACCGGGAGCCACGGCTTGCGGTCCTCGGGGGTGGCGAGCACGGCGGCCTCGTTGACGATGCCGGACGGCCTGCCCGCCGTGTCGAGCACCACGATGCTGCCGGCCTGCTGGTCCTGCGCCCGGCGTACGGCCTCGGCGAGCGGCAGGTCGCCGGGCACCACGAGCGTACGGCGGGCCAGGGTGCTCGCCCGCAGCGAGGGCAGGCGTCGGCGCACCCGCGCGGAGGCGATCGACTGGGTCGCCCCGGTCCAAAGGAAGGCGGCGATGATGAACCCGATCACGATGTTGCTCGGGCTTAGCTGCCCACCCCGGGCGGTCGGAATCACGACGAAGAACGCGAGCACCACGACGGCGAAGAGCCGGCCGCCCCAGCCGGCGACGATCGTCCCTCGGTGTGGGTCGCCGGTGGCCTTCCACACCCCGGCCCGGAGCACGCGTCCGCCGTCGAGCGGGAGTCCTGGGACCAGGTTGAGGACGCCGACCACGAGGTTGGCGTAGGCGAGCATCCCGACCGCCAGGCCAAGCACTCCCTCGGAGACGCCGGTGTGCAGCGCCCAGAACACGAGTCCGACACCGAGCGAGGTGAGAGGGCCGACGACGGAGACCCCGAACTCGCGTCCGGGGGTGTCCGGCTCCCCGTCGATCTCGGTCACCCCGCCGAGGAAGTGCAGGGTGATGGAATTCACCGGCAGGCCGTAGTGCTGGGCCATCAGGGCGTGCGAGGCCTCGTGCAGGAGCACCGTGAGGTAGAGCAGCACCGCGAACGCCACCCCGGCGACGTACTTCCAGCCGCCGATGCCGGGCTGCGCCTCCTCCACCCGAGGGGCGAGGACGACGGCCAGGAACACCGCCACGATCAGCCACGACGACCTGACGAGCACGTCGACGCCGGCGATCTGACCGATCCGCAGCGTGCCGGGCTGCTGCCGCGCCGTCGGCGGGCCGGACTGGTCGGCGTCGCCGGTGCGCTGCTCCACGTCTCGAGGCTATCGCGGTGGGTCGAGGGCGACTGTCGGTCCGGTCGCCTAGTGTCGCTGCTGTCGGGGCTTTCGGGTCGGGAGCCCGGCTGGAGGCAGCGGGTGAGGGAGCAGATGGACAGCGACACGTCGGTGCGAGCCGAGCGCACGGCTGTCGACGGGGTCGACGTGCTGGGCTCGCTGTCGCCCAGCCGGGCCAGCGACTTCATGTCCTGTCCGCTGCTGTTCCGGTTCCGCACGGTCGACCGCCTGCCCGAGCCGTTCTCACCCAATGCCGTCCGCGGCACAGTGGTGCACCGGGTGCTCGAGAACCTCTTCGACCTGCCGGCCGAGGACCGCACGCCGGCCAGGGCCGCGGACCTGCTGGCGCCGGCGTGGGACGAGCTGGTGGCGGCCGAGCCGGAGGTGGCCGAGATGTTCGGCGCTGACACCGCGGGTGGGCCGGAGATCGCAGCCTGGCTGGCGTCCTGCGGGGAGTCGCTCAGCCGCTACTTCACCCTCGAGGACCCCACCCGGCTGCAGCCGGCGGAGCGGGAGGCGTACGTCGAGACGCTGCTGGACTCGAAGCTGCTGCTCCGGGGCTTCGTGGACCGGCTCGACGTCGCGCCGGGAGGCGAGATCCGAGTCGTCGACTACAAGACGGGCAAGGCGCCGGGTGAGGGCTTCGAGGCCAAGGCGCTGTTCCAGATGAAGTTCTACGCACTCGTCATCTGGCGGACCCGCGGGGTGGTCCCGCGGATGCTCCAGCTGATCTACCTCGGCAGCGGCGAGCTGCTGCGCTACGCCCCCGACGAGCAGGACCTGCTGGCCACCGAGCGGAAGGTCGAGGCGCTGTGGCGGGCCATCGTCACCGCACGGGAGTCCGGCGACTGGCGGCCGAACCGGAGTGCGCTGTGCGGGTGGTGCGCCCACCGGTCGATATGCCCGGAGTGGGGTGGGACGCCTCCGCCCCTGCCGGTGACCCTGCCGGAGACCCTGCCGGAGACCCTGCCGGAGACCCTGCCGGAGACCCTGCCGGAGACCCTGCCGGATGGGGCCCCGGAGGTCGCTCCGGACGACGGGAGGCAGCCTCAGACGTGAGCCCAGGGCAGCGGGGCCGGGAGGTCCTCGGCCGTCATGCCGGCGAGGCTCGTCGCAAAGACCCGCCGCTCACCGGGCAGGACCGGCACGTGGTTCTCCACCACCAGCACCGTGCAGCCGGCGGACTCAGCAGACCGAGCGCCCGTGTTCGAGTCCTCGATGGCCACCGTCTCGACCGGGTCGACGCCGAGGATGGCCGCCGCCTTGAGGTAAGGCTCCGGGTGCGGCTTGCCCTGGCTGACGGTGTCCCCGGTGATCACCACCTCGAAGGTGCCCCCAGGCAGCGAGGCGAGGATGGGCGCCACGAACCGGCGGTAGGACATGGTCACCAGGGCGCAGCGCACGCCTCGGCTGCGCAGGTCGGCGAGCAGCTCAGTCGCTCCCGGGCGCCAGGGCACGGCCGTCCCGACCCGGGCCATCACCCGGTCCAGCAGCTCCTCGACGATCTCGGACGGCTCGAGGTCGATGCCCGAGTGCTCGTGGATGTAGCGACCGGAGTCGAGCAGGTCGTTGCCCACCAGGTTCATCGCGTGCTCGTGGCTCCAGGTGCCCCCGTGCTCCTCGATGATCTCGAACTCCGACTCGATCCAGTAGGGCTCGGTGTCCACCAGGGTGCCGTCCATGTCCCAGAGCACCGCAGCGACCCCGGGCAGTCCCTGCGCTCGGGGCACTCTCAGTCCTCCGGCTCGTAGGCGAGGTTCGGGGACAGCCAGCGCTCGGCCTCGGCCAGGGTCATCTTGGTCCGGGCCGCGTAGTCCTCGACCTGGTCCTTGCCGATCCGGCCGACCACGAAGTACTGCGACTGCGGGTGCGAGAAGTACCAGCCGCTGACGGCCGCCCCCGGCCACATGGCCATGCTCTCGGTCAGGGTGATGCCGGTGTTCTCCTCGACGTCCAGGAGCTCCCACAGCTTGAGCTTCTCGGTGTGGTCCGGACACGCCGGGTAGCCCGGGGCCGGCCGGATCCCGTCGTACCGCTCCTTGAGAAGCTCCTGGTTGTCGAGGTGCTCACCCTCGGCGTAGCCCCAGAACTCGGTGCGCACCCGCTCGTGCAGACGCTCCGCGAACGCCTCGGCGAGCCGGTCGGCGAGCGACTCCAGCAAGATGGCGGAGTAGTCGTCGAGCTCCTCCTTGAACTGCGCCACCTTCTCCTGGCTGCCGAGCCCGGCGGTCACCGCGAACGCCCCGACGTGGTCCGGCAGGCCGGTCTCGCGGGGGGCCACGTAGTCGCTGAGCGCCCGATGGGGTACGCCGTCCCGGTGCTCGCCCTGCTGGCGCAGGTGGCACAGCGTGGTGAGCACCTCGGCGCGGGCGTCGTCGGTGTAGACCTCGACGTCGTCCCCCACGGCGTTGGCCGGGAACAGCCCGAGGACCGCGTTGGCGTGCAGCCAGCCCTCGGCGATCACCCGGTCGAGCATCTCCTGCGCGTCGTCGTACAGCCTGCGCGCCGCCTCGCCGCTCGCCGGGTTGTTGAGGATGTCGGGGAACCGGCCCTTCATCTCCCAGGCGTTGAAGAACGGCTGCCAGTCGATGTAGTCACGCAGCTCGGCCAGCGGGTAGTCGCGCAGCACCGTGACCCGCTCGCTCGTCCTCGGCTGGGGCGGTGCGTAGCCGTCCCAGTCGATCGGCGTGCGGTTCGCGCGGGCCGCCGCGATCGGCAGGAGCACGCGGTCGTTGTGCTTGGCGGAGTGCCGCTCCCGGATCGAGTCGTAGTCCGCGTTCACCTCGCCGATCAGCTTGTCCCGGCGCTCCCCGGACAGCAGTGCCGCGACGACCGGCACGGAACGGGAGGCGTCCTTGACCCAGACGACCGGGCCGTCGTACTTCGGGTCGACCTTGACCGCCGTGTGCGCGCGCGACGTGGTGGCCCCGCCGACGAGCAGCGGGATCTCGAAACCCTGGCGCTTCATCTCGCTGGCGAAGTTGACCATCTCGTCCAGCGACGGCGTGATCAGGCCGGACAGCCCGATGATGTCGGCGTCCACCTCGCGGGCCGTGTCGATGATCTTCTGCGCGGGCACCATCACGCCGAGGTCGATCACCTCGTAGTTGTTGCACTGCAGGACCACGCCCACGATGTTCTTGCCGATGTCGTGCACGTCGCCCTTACCGTGGCCATCACGATCATGCCCTTCTTCTCCTCCACGTCGCCCGGCTGCTTCTCGGCCTCGATGAAGGGGATGAGATATGCCACCGCCTTCTTCATCACCCGGGCGGACTTCACCACCTGGGGCAGGAACATCTTGCCGGCGCCGAACAGGTCCCCCACCACGTTCATGCCGTCCATCAGCGGGCCCTCGATGACCTCGATCGGCCGGCCGCCGCGTGCGGAGATCTCCGCTCGCAGCTCCTCGGTGTCGGACTCGGCGTAGGCGTCGATGCCCTTGACCAGCGCGTGGGTGATCCGCTCGCCCACCGGCAGCTCGCGCCACTCCTCGTTGGCCACCTCCTGCTTGACCCCGTCCCCGGCGAACTTCGGGGCGATCTCGAGCATCCGCTCGGTGCTCTCGAGGGCATTGGGGCGCCGGTTGAGCACGACATCCTCGATCCGCTCTCGCAGCTCGGCGTCGATCTCGTCGTAGACCACCAGGGCACCGGCGTTCACGATGCCCATGTCCATGCCGGCCTGGATCGCGTGGTAGAGGAACACCGAGTGGATGGCCTCTCGGACCGGGTTGTTGCCGCGGAAGGAGAACGACACGTTGGACACCCCGCCGGAGACCAGCGCGCCGGGGAGGTTGGCCTTGATCCAGCGAGTGGCCTCGATGAAGTCGACGCCGTAGTTGGCGTGCTCCTCGATGCCCGTCGCCACGGCGAAGATGTTCGGGTCGAAGATGATGTCCTCGCCGGGGAAGCCGACCTCGTGCACCAGCAGGTCGTAGGCCCGCTGGCAGATCGCCTTGCGACGGTCGAGGTTGTCGGCCTGACCGTCCTCGTCGAAGGCCATCACGACCACGGCGGCGCCGTACTTGCGGCACTTGCGGGCCTGCTCGACGAACTTCTCCTCCCCCTCCTTCATCGAGATGGAGTTGACGATCGGCTTGCCCTGCACGCACTTGAGCCCGGCCTCGATGACCTCGAACTTCGAGGAGTCCACCATCACGGGGACGCGGGAGATGTCCGGCTCGCTCGCGACGAGCTTGACGAAGCGGTCCATGGCCGCGACGCCGTCGATCATGCCCTCGTCCATGTTGATGTCGATGACCTGGGCGCCGGCCTCCACCTGCTGACGGGCCACCGTCAGCGCAGTGCCGTAGTCGCCCTCCTTGATCAGCCGGCGGAACCGCGCGGACCCGGTGATGTTGGTGCGCTCCCCCACGTTGACGAACAGCGAGTCGGCCGTGACGGTGAGCGCTTCCAGGCCGGACAGCCGCAGCGCGGGCGCGATCGTCGGCACGGACCTCGGGGGCTTGCCATCACAGGCGCCGGCGATGGCGCTGATGTGCTCGGGCGTGGTGCCGCAGCAGCCCCCCAGGATGTTCACCAGGCCGCTGCCCGCGAACTCCTCGAGGACCGCGGCGGTCTGGTCCGGCGCCTCGTCGTACTCCCCGAAGGCGTTGGGCAGGCCGGCGTTGGGGTAGCAGGAGACGAACGTGTCCGCGACCCGGGACAGCTCGGCGACGTAGGGACGCATGTCCTCGGCCCCGAGCGCGCAGTTGAGGCCGATCGCCAGCGGTCGGGCGTGCCGCACGGAGTTCCAGAAGGCCTCGGTGACCTGCCCCGACAGGGTTCGCCCCGACGCGTCGGTGATGGTCCCGGAGATGATGACCGGCCAGCGGCGCTCGCGCTGCTCGAACAGCGTCTCGAGGGCGAAGATGGCAGCCTTGGCGTTCAGGGTGTCGAAGATGGTCTCGACCAGCAGCAGGTCGGCGCCGCCGTCCACGAGCCCCTCGGCCTGCTCGAGGTAGGCCTCGACGAGCCGGTCGTAGGTGACGTTGCGCTTGCCGGGGTCGTTGACGTCGGGGGAGATCGACGCGGTGGTGTTGGTGGGGCCGAGCGCGCCGATGACCCAGCGCGGGCGGTCCGTGGTGGAGGCCGCGTCGCAGGCCTCGCGGGCGAGCCGTGCCGAGGCGAAGTTCAGCTCGTAGGCGAGGTCCGACATGCCGTAGTCGGCCTGGGAGATCCGCTGGGCGTTGAACGTGTTCGTCTCGACCAGGTCGGCGCCCGCCTCGAGGTACTCCCGGTGGATGGTCCGGATCACGTCGGGCTGGGTGAGGCTGAGCATGTCCGAGTTGCCCCGGACGTCCTGTCCCCAGTCGGCGAACCGCTCGCCGCGGAAGTCCTCCTCGCTCAGGCCGTGGCGCTGGACCATGGTGCCCATCGCGCCGTCCATGACGAGGATCCGCTCGCGCAGGGCGGCGGTGAGCGCCTCGGTGGCGTCGGGACGGATCAGGGAGTCGGTCACGGTGTCCTCGGGTGTCCTCGGGTGTCCTCTGGTCAGGTCGGGTGCTCGGGCCGGCTCACGGTCCGCGAGCGACGCTCGCGCGGCGGGATGGCAGCCTGCCCTCGCCCAACATCGGGCGCCGCGAGCCGATTCCCTCGCCCGTGCACCCCCGTAGTGTGTCAGCCCGAGGGCCGGGTCTGCGCGAGCCGCCCGGGATCCGCGCCGGACGAGCTTCGCGGTCTAGGCTGGACGGGTGATCGAGATCGAGGACGTGCCCGCGCTGCGGTCTCCCGTGCTGGTCGCGGCGTTCGAGGGGTGGAACGACGCCGCGGACGCGGCCTCCTCCGTCGTGGACCACCTGGCTCGGGTCTGGCACGCCCGCGTGGTCGCGGCGATCGACCCGGAGGACTTCTACGACTTCCAGGTGAACCGGCCCACGGTCGGCAGCGGCGAGGACGGCATCCGCCGGATCACCTGGCCCTCCACCCAGCTCCTGGTCTGCTCGCCGCCCGGCGCCCTGCGAGACGTGATCCTGCTCCGTGGGATCGAGCCGAACATGCGGTGGCGGCAGTTCTGCGCCGAGCTGCTGGCCGCCTCCGAGGAGCTGGGCGCCGAGCTGGTCGTCACGCTGGGTGCCCTGCTGGCCGACACGCCCCACACGCGACCGATCCCGGTCTCCGGGACGGCCACCGAGCCCGAGATCGCGGACCGCCTCAAGCTCGAGCAGTCCAACTACGAGGGCCCGACCGGCATCGTCGGCGTGTTCCAGGACGCGTGCACCCAGACCGACATGCCGGCCGTCTCGTTCTGGGCGGCGGTCCCGCACTACGTCGCCCAGCCGCCGTGCCCGAAGGCCACCCTGGCGCTGATCGGCCAGGTCGAGGAGCTGCTCGAGGTGAGCATCCCGCTCGCGGACCTGCCCGAGGAGGCCCGTGCGTGGGAGCGCGGGGTCGACGAGCTCTCGGAGGAGGACGAGGAGATCGGCGACTACGTCCGGGCGCTGGAGGAGACCCGGGACACCGCCGACGACCCGCAGGCCACCGGCGAGGCGATCGCCCGCGAGTTCGAGCGCTACCTCAAGCGCCGCGAGACCGACCAGGACTGACCCGGGCAACGCCGAGGCGTCCCGTTCTGCGCCCGGCGACCCGCCGAGGCGTCACCTTCTGCGCCGAGAAACCCCTCGAGGCGTCCCGTTCTGCGGACGGCGGGCTGCCGAGGCGTCGCCTTCTGCGAGGAGAAACCCCTCGAGGCGTCCCGTTCTGCGGCGCTGTTCGCAAGAGGGGACGCCTCGACAGGGATCGGATCACAAGATGGGACGCCTCGGCAGGGAACGGATCGCAAGACGGGACGCCTCGGCGGCGTGGGGATCGCAGAACGGGACGCCTCGGCCGGGTCGGGACGGCAGGGTCAGAGCAGGACGCCGAGGCGGGCGTCCAGCAGGTCGCGCACCAGCTCGGTGCCCGACCCGTCACCCGAGGTGCTGCCGGCCACGCTGCTGCCACCCGCCCAGGCGTCCACGGCCGCGAGCGCGGCGGGTGCGTCCAGGTCGTCGGACAGAGCGGTGCGGACGGCGCGGACCAGCTCCTCCGCCTCGTCGTACGACGCTCCGCTGACCGCCCGACGCCAGGAGTCCAGCCGGGTCTGAGCAGCCGGGAGGTCCTCGTCGGTCCACTCCCAGTCCGACCGGTAGTGATGGGCCAGGATCGCCAGCCGGATCGCCATCGGGTCGACGCCGGTCTCCCGGAGCCGCGAGACGAGCACCAGGTTGCCCTTGGACTTCGACATCTTCTCGCCCTGGTAGCCGACCATGCCGGCGTGCACGTAGGCCTTGGCGAAGGTGAGCCCCTCGAACGCCGCCTGGGCGTGGGCCGCGCTCATCTCGTGGTGCGGGAAGACCAGGTCGCTGCCGCCGCCTTGCACGTCGAAGTCCTGACCCAGGTAGCGCAGCGCGATCGACGAGCACTCGATGTGCCAGCCCGGGCGGCCGCGGCCCAGCGCAGAGTCCCAGGCCGGCTCACCGGGGCGCTCCCCGAGCCAGACGACGCAGTCGAGCGGATGCTTCTTGCCCGGCCGCTCCGGGTCACCGCCACGCTGGGGGAACACCTCCAGCATCTGGGCCTCGTCGAGCCCCGACACACCACCGAACCGCTCGTCGGAGTGCACGTCGAAGTACAGGTCGCCCTCGACCTCGTAGACGTGCCCCCGGTCCTGGAGCCGCTCGATCAGCTCGACGTCGAGCGGGATGGACTCCACCGCCCCGATGTACTCGTCGGGGGCGAGCACCCGCAGGGCCGTCATGTCCTCGCGGAACAGCTCGGTCTCCCGCTCCGCGAGCTCCGCCCAGTCCACGCCCGTGGCCTTCGCGCGCTCGAGCAGCGGGTCGTCGACGTCGGTGACGTTCTGGACGTAGTGGACCTCGAGACCGGCGTCCCGCCAGGCGCGGTTGAGCAGGTCGAAGGCGACGTAGGTCGAGGCATGGCCGATGTGCGTGGCGTCGTAGGGGGTGATGCCGCACACGTACATCCGGGCTGTCCCGGACGGCTCGGTGGCGCCCAGCGAGCCCGTCGCGGTGTCGTGCAGCCTCACCGGCCCGGCCGGGTCGACCCCGAGTCGAGGCACGACGGGGCTGGTCCAGGCACGCATGACGGGCAGCCTAACGGTCGGGGACTAGAACGCCGGCCACGGGATGGAGGGCCGGCGGCTGGACGGGCTCGGCATCCGGTTGCGGCTCAGCAGCCGCTCGCAGCGCGTCAGCGTGGCCGCCACCTCCTCGCTCATGATCAGCTCGCCGAAGAGCAGCCTCAGCTCGCTGTCGGCGGTGCAGATCTGGTCGGTCAGCGCCCGGACCCCCTCCGCGTCCTCGGCGTCCAGCGGCTCGCCGGCCCAGCCCCACAGCACGGTGCGCAGCTTGTGGTCGACGTTGAACGACAGGCCGTGGTCGACTCCGTAGCGGTGCCCGTCGGTCATCGCGAGCACGTGCCCGCCCTTGCGGTCCGCGTTGTTGACCACGGCGTCGAAGACGGCCATCCGGCGCAGCGCGTCGCTGTCCTCGTGCACCAGGGCCACCGGGCGGTCGCCTCCGTCGTACGCGTCGAGGACGTGCAGGTAGCCCTCCGGCACCGATCGCACCGCCACCAGGTCGATGGGGTCCTGGCCCGGGTCCGGCTCCCGCCAGGCCTGCACCATGCCGGGGCCGGCCGGTCCGTCACCACGCAGCACGGTCGGGGGTACGACGTCCCAGCCGAGGGCCTGGCTGACGGCATAGGCCGCCACCTCACGGCCGGCCAGGGTGCCGTCGGGGAAGTCCCACAGCGGTCGCTCACCGGCTACCGGCTTGTAGACGCACTCGATCGTGGCGCCGTCCAGGGTCGCGGTCGCGAAGAAGGTGGCGTTCGAGGCCGGCATGATCCGGCCCCGGATGTCGATCTCGCCGCGGTTCAGCAGCTCCAGCTCGTCCGTCGGCTCCGCCGGGTCGACGCTGCCCGCAGACGCGGTCATGCCTCTGGCGCGGCCGAGGTGCGGCGGAAGCCGTTCGCGCGCGGGCACAGGTGACCGCCCGGGTCCAGTGGGCCGCCGCAGAACGGGCAGGGCTCGCGCCCCGCCGAGACGACCGTCTGCGCCCGCTTGCTGAAGGCGCGGGCCAGTCCGGCTGGCAGCCGCACGACGAGCACCTCCTCGGGTTCGGGCTCCTCGACCTCCTCGGTGGGCATGGCCGGGTCCACCGCGGCCTCCTCGGTGACGGGGAAGACCTCCACGACGATGCGCTCGTCCGCTGCGTCCCAGGACAGGGTCATGGTGCCCGCCCGGAACTCCTCGACGATGGGCTGCTCGAGCGGGGCGTTGTCCTCCAGCGCCACCGGAGGGATCGCCGGGATGGCGCTGGCCACCTCCTCGGCGGTCAGCAGCTCGTCGAGGAGCTCGTCGATCCGCTCGGCGAGGACCAGGACCTGCTGCTTCTCCAGGGCGACGCTGGTGACGCGGGGACCGGTGCGGGCCTGCAGGAAGAAGGTGCGCTGTCCGGGCGGACCCACGGTGCCCGCGACGAACCGCTCGGGCGGGTCGAACCTGTGGATCACCGATGCCATGACCACGAGCCTAGGCGGTCGCACCAGCCCCCGAGCCGGCACCGCCCCCGACGGCGGCGTCGCTGCTCACCTTGCGGCTCCGCGACTTCTTGGCCGGTGGCTTGAGGTGGGAGAGGTCACCTGCGGTGCTGTTCATGGTGACCACGAACGGCCGCCCCGGCGTGTAGCGGACCACCGACAGGGAGGCCGGATCGACCATGATGCGCTGGAAGGCGTCGAGATGGATCCCCAGTGCGTCGGCGAGGATGGCCTTGATGACGTCACCGTGGCTGACGGCCACCCACACCGCCCCCGACCCGTGCTCCGCCTCGACCCGCGCGTCCCACCGCCGGACGGCCCCGACGGCGCGTGAGGACATCTCGGTCATCGACTCCCCGTCGGGGAACTGCACGGCCGAGGGGTGGCCCTGCACGGTCTTCCACAGCGGCTCCTTGACCAGCGTCTTCAGCTCACGGCCGGTCCACGAGCCGTAGTCGCACTCCACCAGCCCGCGCTCCGTGGCCACCCGCGGAGCGTCCGGCTGCTGACGGACGATCTCGCGGGCCGTCTCGCGGCACCGTTCGAGGGGGCTGGAGACGACGGCGGCGAGCGGCAGCCCCGTCAGGCGTCCTGCGGCGGCCTTCGCCTGCTCCTTGCCGATGTCGTCGAGATGCACCCCCTTGCTCCGCCCGGCCAGCACGCCGGTGACGTTCGCGGTGGTGCGTCCGTGCCGGGCCAGGATCAAGGTCGCCATGGCCCCGACCCTACGACCGGTCCGCGAGCCGCGAAGGTGACGTGACCGACACCCGGGCGTCGTACCCTGAGCCCCATGATCGTCGACAGCGCTCTGTATCGCGACGGGGTCCGGGTGCACGTGCACTGCGACAAGGACGACCTGACCACCGTCCGCGACGCGGCGAGCGGCGAGGACGACTTCGTGTGGGTCGGTCTGCACGCGCCCTCCGAGGACGAGCTCAATCGGGTGGCCAAGGTCTTCGACCTGCATCCGCTCGCCGTCGAGGACGCGCTCAAGGCCCACCAGCGGCCCAAGCTCGAGCGCTACGACGAAGGGCTCTTCCTGGTCCTCAAGACGCTGTGGTACGTCGACGAGTTCGACGCCGTGGAGACCGGCGAGATCAACCTCTTCGTCGGCCGCCGGTTCATCGTCAGCGTCCGCCACGGCGAGGGTGCCGAGCTGCACCAGGCCCGGATCGACCTCGAGCAGCGGACGTCAGTGCTCGGTCACGGCCCGTCCGCGGTCGTCTACGCGATCTGCGACCGGGTCGTCGACGAGTACGAGGTGGTGGCGACCTCGCTGACCGAGGACGTCGACGAGGTCGAGAGCTCGGTGTTCTCCCCCACCCGCACCGAGGACTCCCAGCGGATCTACGTCCTCAAGCGCGAGCTGGCGGAGGTACGACGGGCGGTGAACCCGCTCCGCGAGCCGATGAAGCGGTTCGCCGCCGGCTCGGTGCCCTTCGTCACACAGGAGGCGGCACCGTTCTTCCGGGACGTCACCGACCACCTCCTGCGCATCTCCGAGAGCGTGGAGACGCTCGACGGCCTGCTGTCCGCCGCCTTCGACGCGCACCTCGCCCGTGTCACGGTCCAGCAGAACTCCGACATGCGCAAGATCTCGGCCTGGGTGGCGATCGCTGCCGTGGGGACCCTGGTGGCCGGCATCTACGGCATGAACTTCGAGAACATGCCCGAGCTCCGCTGGCACTTCGGCTACTTCTACGCCCTCGCCCTGATGCTCACCGCGTCGTTCCTGCTGTACCGCGCGTTCAAGAAGTCCGGCTGGCTGTAGCGCTCGCCGTCGCGACGTCCGGTCAGGTGGGCGCCATCCAGCCGGCCCCGAGGACGACCAGCAGGACCACGCCGAGCGCCACCCGGTAGGGCACGAACTTCCCGATCGAGTTGCCGGCCACGAAGCGCAGCAGCCAGGCCACCGACGCGTAGGCGACCACGAAGCTCACCAGGGTGCCCACCACCGTCTGCCCGATGCCGATGTCCCCGCCCAGGGCGTCCTTGAGCTCGTAGAGCCCGGCCGCCAGCAGGGCCGGGATGGAGAGGAAGAACGACAGCCGGGTGGCGGTGACCCGGTCCAGGCCGACCAGCAGCCCGGTCGAGATCGTCGCGCCGGAGCGGGAGACGCCGGGGACCAAGGCGATGCACTGCACGAGCCCGACGATGAGGGCGTCCTTGAGCGTGAGGTCCTTCTCGGTCCGCACCTGGCGGCCCCGGCGCTCGGCGTACAGCAGGACCGCGCTCCACAGGATCAGGGCGCCGGCCACCACCCACAGCGACCGCAGCGGCCCGGTGATGAACCCCTTGGCCAGCAGCCCGATGACCCCGATCGGGACGGAGCCGAGGATGACGTACCAGCCCATCCGGTGGTCCAGCCGGCCGCGGAGCTCGGGCTTGAAGAGCCCCTGCACCCAGGCCGTCGCGATCCGCCAGATGTCGGTCCAGAAGTAGACGACCACCGCCAGGATCGCGCCCATCTGGATCACGGCGGTGTACGCCGTCACGCTCGTGTCGGCGACGTCGAGCCCGAGGAGCTTCTCCGCGATCGTGAGGTGGCCGGTGCTGGAGACCGGGAGGAACTCGGTGAGCCCCTCGACGACGCCGAGCACGACTGCCTGGATGTAGTCCATGGGTTCTTCCTGCTGGGGGACGGCCTCGCACAGACTACGGGTGCGCACATGAATGCAACCTGACTTCCAGCCGGGCGCCTCGCTACGGTGAGCGCATGCAGCAGCGCTACCTCGGTCGGACCGGGCTCAAGGTGTCCCGGCTGGGACTCGGCACGCTCACCTGGGGCCGCGACACCGACGAGCACGAGGCCCGCGAGCAGCTCGTCGCCTTCACCGAGGCGGGCGGCACGCTGGTCGACACGGCCGCTGGGTACGGCGACGGGGCCTCGGAGGAGCTGGTCGGGTCACTGCTCGGCGACGTGGTGCGCCGCGACGACGTGGTGATCGCCACCAAGGCGGGCATCGGCCGCAGCCGCGGCGCCCGAGAGACCAACACCTCGCGCGGTCACCTGGTCTCCACCCTCGACGCGTCCCTGCGGCGGCTCGGCGTCGACCACGTCGACCTCTGGCAGGTGCACACCTGGTCCGACGACGTACCGCTCGAGGAGACGCTCAGCGCACTGGACTTCGCGGTGTCCTCGGGCCGCGCGGCGTACGTCGGGGTCTCGAACTACACCGGCTGGCAGAGCGCCCAGGCCGCGACCTGGCAGCGCGCCGTGCCCGGCCGGGCGGTGCTGGCGTCGAACCAGGTGGAGTACTCCCTGGTCAACCGCACCGCGGAGGCGGAGGTGCTGCCGGCCGCCGAGGCCCTGGGGCTGGGAGTGCTGCCGTGGTCGCCGCTGGGCCGTGGTGTGCTGACCGGCAAGTACCGCCACGGCACGCCCGCGGACTCTCGGGGGGCCTCGCCGCACTTCGCCAGCTTCGTCGGCAGCTACCTCAACGAGCGCACCGGCCGGGTCGTGGAGGCGGTGGCACGGGCCGCGGAGGGGCTGGACTGGTCGCCGCTCGAGGTGGCGCTGACCTGGGTGCGGGACCGGCCCGGCGTCACCGCACCCATCATCGGGGCCCGCACGGCGGCGCAGCTGCGGGGCTCGCTGACCGTCGAGGACGTGGCTCTCCCTGCGCAGATCATCGCCGCGCTCGACGACGTGTCGGGCGAGTCACGACCGACGTGAGACCGACATGAGACGGGATGTGCCGCCTCGTTGGGACGGCATGTCACCATGGTCGGCATGTCTCGCGCACCACTGGACACGATCTCGCGACGCCGTGCCCTCGGCCCGGGCGTGGAGTTCGAGTTCGAGCGGCTCACCCTCTCCCGCGAGCTGTCGCGCAGCGCGGTGACCCGTCTGCTCGTCGAACGCGCCGAGCACGGCGGCTGGGAGCTGGACCGGCTGCGGCTGTCGGCCGACGGCACCCGCCGGGTGGTGCTGCGCCGCAAGATCATCCGGCAGCGGTCGACCTACTACGGCTGAGCCGGCTCAGACCCGGTCCAGGAACCGGTCGAAGACCCGCGCCCCGAACTCGAGCGCGTCGGTCGGCACCCTCTCGTCCACCCCGTGGAAGAGCGCCGTGAAGTCCAGGTCGGCCGGCAGCCTCAGCGGCGCGAACCCGAAGGACCGGATGCCGAGCTTGTGCCAGTGCTTGGCGTCCGTGCCGCCGGACATGAGGTACGGCGCCACGATGGCGTCGGGGTCCTCGGCCAGCAGCGAGGCCGTCATCGCGTCCACAAGGTCCCCGTCGAACGTGGTCTCCAGGCCCTGCTGCCTGCTGACGTAGTCGACACGGACGTGCTCGCCGACGAGCTCGGCGAGGGTGTCGAAGAACTCGTCCTCGTATCCGGGCAGGAACCGCCCGTCGACGTGCGCCGTGGCCTCGCCCGGGACCACGTTGACCTTGTAGCCCGCACTGAGCATCGTGGGGTTGGTGGTGTGCTTGATCACCGCACCCAGCATCCGGGCGCCGGGTCCGAACTCCTCCACGAGCTGCTCGGCGTTCTCGGGGGTCGCCTCGACCCCGGCCAGCTCCCCCACCGCGGACAGCAGCACCTTCATCGACGGGGTCAGCCGCACCGGCCACTCGTGGGCGCCGATGCGCGCCACGGTCGTGGCCAACCGGGTCACGGCGTTGTCCGGGTGCCGCATGGATCCGTGACCGGCGTTGCCGGTGGCCGTCAGCCGCATCCAGGCCATGCCCTTCTCGGCGGCCTCGATGAGGTAGACCCGTCGGCCCCGCACGGTCGCACTGAAGCCGCCGACCTCGCCGATCGCCTCGGTGCACCCCTCGAGCAGGTCCGGTCGCTGGAGCACGATCTGCTCCGCACCCTCGTGACCGCCGGCCTCCTCGTCGGCGGTGAAGCACAGCACGACAGGCCGCTGCGGGACCGCACCGGCCCGGGCACGAGCGCGCACGACGGACAGCAGCATCGCGTCGAAGTCCTTCATGTCGACCGCCCCGCGTCCCCACAGGTAGCCGTCCTGGACCTCCCCCGAGAACGGATGCACCGCCCAGTCGTCGGCCTCGGCGGGCACCACGTCGAGGTGCCCGTGCAGGAGCAGCGGGTCACCCGGTCCTGAGCCCCACCGGGCCACCACGTTGGTGCGGCCCTCGACGCCCTCGAACAGCTCGGCCTCGATCCCGACCTCGTCGAGCAGCGCCGCGACGTGCTCGGCGGCCTTGCGCTCACCCGGGCCGGAGCCGTCACCGTAGTTCGTGGTGTCCATCCGGATCAGGTCACGGCAGATGTCGACGACCTCGGCAGCCGCGTCGTACGGTCCCTGCTCGAGGTCCTCCTGGCGCGCAGTCATGGGCCCATCCTGACAGGCCGGACCCCCGGCGTCCCGATGCGTCGGCACCGGCCGCTCTTTGCTACAGTTGCCGCCGCTGTCACGGTCTCGCAACCCGGTCGGCACACCCTGTCCGGGTGGCGGAATAGGTAGACGCGCTAGCTTGAGGTGCTAGTGCCCTTTATCGGGCGTGGGGGTTCAAGTCCCCCCTCGGACACCAACAAACCCCGCGTGACCTGCAGTTCTGTGGGATGGGCGGGTCGGGTGAGTTCCTGCGACGGCACCGACGGAAGCACGGCACGCGCCCGCCTGCGCGGCGAGGACCTCACCGCTCCTGTACTGGTCGACCTCGAGGTCGCCTCGGTCCTACGCCGGCACACCAGGAGCGGACTCACCGACACGCGGCGTGCCGAACTCGCCTTGGCCGACCCCGCCGCCATGCCGCTCCGGCGCGCACCACACCAGCCGCTGCTGACACGCGCCTGGGAGCTCCTTGAGAACCTCACGATCTACGACGCCGCCTACGTCTCACTTGCTGAGGCGCTCCAGGCACCCCTGCTCACCGCCGACCAGCGCCTGGCTGGAGCACCCGGACCCAGACGCCACGGCGAGGTTCTCTCCCCCACCCGCTGAGCGTGTGGGCCGGTCGGCATGCGCGGCCGAGAGGAAGTGGACGGTCACCTCGTCGCCGGGCGACAGGTGACTGCGGCTGTCGTCACCTGCCGAGGCCGCCAGCTCGGTGCCGTGCACGAGGACGGACACCCTGCCGCCCGGCTCGGTGAGCCCGTGCCGCCCCGCGCCGAGGGCGGCGTGGAAGGCCCCGTCGCCCGGCACTGCAGCGCCCGCCTCCGTGCCGAGGCGCAAGCCGCGATCGCCAACCGCCTCGACGAGCGCACGGACAGCGTGCGCCCTCCCGAGCAGGGCCGAGGCACCTGCGACATCCCCGTGCAGGATGTCAGAACGGATCCGAGACGACGACACGACGGCGCCGGCCCGGCTGCGGAGAGCGGCCGTCACGACGTCGAACCCGCCAGCCGCTCCCAGCTCGGCGAGCCGGACGGGGTCGCCGCTCGCTCCATGCCCGAAACGGAAGTTCGCGCCCACGACGACCCGCCGCACGGCCAGGGCCGAGACCAGGACCGAGTCCACGAACCGTGCCGGCGTCTGCCCGAGGAGCTCGTGGCTCACCGTCAGGACGGCGACGAAGTCCAGACCGCAGCTCAGCAGGAGTCGGACCTTGTCGTCGAGGCGGGTCAGCGTCCGGGGCGCGCCAGCCGGCGCGAGCAGGGACTTGGGGTGCCTGTCGAAGGTGAGCGCCCCCACGGTCGCGCCGGCGCAGTGACGTCCGACGCGACTCTGGGCGATGAGCGATCGATGGCCGCGATGGACGCCGTCGAACTGACCGATGGTCACCTGTGAAGAGGCGATGGTGCGCCGATGTCCAGGTCTCCAATACACCCAGCCCTGCTGACCATCGGGCGTCATGAGCGGCTCCCTTTCGAGCTCGCTCAGTCCCGTCGACGCCGACGGGGCAACGGCTGGAGCGCTGTCGGCTGCCGGCAGTGCGAGGTGTGCCATGGCGTTCCTTCGAGTCGAGACGAGGGGGTGCTTCGCGGGGGTTGCTCACGAGCTGCACTCCTGACGATGCACGCGGCAGAGTTACCGCCGGCGAAACCGGGGTCGAACCGGCCCGCGGACGCCGCCGAGGACCGCGCTGACGACCGCGCCGGCTGGCGGCGATGAACGACGACGTTTCCCGGTGATTAACAGCCCGCCGGGCAGTGTGCCGCCCATGCCCAGTGAGACAGAGACCCTCGAAGCTCTCCACGCCGCCTACAACGCCGGCGATCCCGTCGCGGCGTCGTCGTTGTACGCCGAGACCGGCGCGCACGTCGACATCGCGGCCGGGAGGCCCAAGGTCGGCCGAGCGGCCATCGAGAGCGGCTTCCGTGACTTCCTGGCCGCATTCCCCGACGCTCACTGGGACGTCGACGTGCTCGCCTCGAACAGCAACCATGCGTTCGGCCGCTACGTGCTGACCGGGTCTCTGCAGCGTGACATGTGGTCCTTCGAGGCCCGTGGCCAGCGCCTGGAGCTGGCCGGCGTCCATGTCATCGAGTGCCAGGACGGTCAGATCGCCAGGTGCGAGGACTACTGGGACGTCGGGACCTTCAGTCGCCAGATGAGCATCATCCCTCAGGACATCCCTCAGGACCGGGCTCAGCCCCGCCGCGACGACACGAGGGACAGATGAGCACCCGGGGGCACGCACAGCTCACGGCTGACGTGCTGGCGTCGTTCGAGGGCGCTGACCCACGACTCAAGGAAGTCCTGACCTGCGCGGTGACACACCTGCACGCCTTCGTCGACGAAGCACAGGTCACTCAGGCCGACTGGATGCGGGCCATCGAGTTCCTCACGGAGTCCGGCCGGGCGTGCACCCCCGAGCGGCAGGAGATGGTGCTGCTCTCCGACGTGCTGGGTGTCTCCAGCCAGGTGGAGCTCAATGCCGCGCGGGACGAGGCTGCCACGGCCGGCACCGTGCTGGGACCGTTCTATGTTCCCGACTCGCCCTGGCGTGACGTCGGCGCGTCCATCCTGGACTCTCCCGATCCCGGGCCACGCGTCGCGGTCAGCGGACAGGTGCGCGACACCAGCGGGCGTCCGGTGCCCGGTGCGACGCTGGACGTCTGGCAGACCGCCAGCAATCGGCTCTACGCCGTACAGGACCCGACCCAGGCGCCGACGAACCTACGGGCCCGGTTCCTCTCCGGCGATGACGGGCGCTTCGCGTTCGAGACGGTCCGGCCGGTTCCCTACTCGATCCCGGATGACGGACCGGTCGGGCGGCTCCTGGAGATGACGGGCCGCCACCCGTGGCGGCCCGCCCACATCCACTTCCTGGTCACCGCAGACGGGTACGAACCGTTGGCCACCCACGTGTTCGACGCCGAGAGCCCCTACGTGGGTTCCGATGCGGTCTTCAGCGTCGAGGACTCGCTGGTCGTCGAGTTCACCCGGTCGTCGACCGGCGATGGTCTGTGTGCCTCCTTCGACATCACCCTGTCTCCGACGATGATCCTGGAGGCGGCCCCGTGAGCGCAGCCGTCACGACCTCCACCGGGACTCTTGACGCGGTCGGATGGGTGCAGGCATTGAGGCTGGCCACCAACCGCCAGTCCTTGGCCAGGACCATCCTCGCCGCAGCTGTGGTCGGCACCCTCCTGACGTTGGTGAACCTTGCCGGCCGAACCCTGCCTGGCCACCTCACCATCCCTCTCCTGGGCCGGATGCTCCTCACCTACCTCGTGCCCTGGGCCAACGCCACCTTGGGGATCGCGATCGGCGTGCGTGATCGCTCCAGGGCAACGCACCTCGACGCACCCGACGCCATGACGCTCAACCGCACGATCCCGTTCACCGACACACAAAGGAGAAGCTGATGCTGAGAATTGGTGCCCAGTACCTGGAAGCACTCGACGACGGACGAACGGTCTGGGTCGGTGACGAGCGGGTCGACAACGTCGCCACGCACCCACAGACTCGTGACTACGCGCACCGGATCGCAGAGTTCTACGACCTTCACCACCGAAGCGACCTGGCCGAGGCCATGACCTTCGTCGACAGTGACGGCGTACGACGATCGATGACGTGGTTCCGCCACACCGACAAGGCCGAGCTCAGGCGCAAGAGAAGCTACATCGAGACTGTCATCAAGGAGATGGGCGGTGGAGCGACTCCCCGGACCCCGGATGTGAACAACTACGTCCTCGCGACGTACGTCGACGATCCCAAGCCGTGGAGCCAGCAGTCGATCGGCACCGACGGCCGCGACCTCACCGAAGGTCTGCTCGACTTCTACCAGTTCGCACAGGACGGCGACCTGAACGTCGTGCCGGCCTTCGTCGACCCGCAGACGGACCGGTCCCGGGAGTCGGCACAGGCCGAGTCCCCCGCGCTGCGCGTCGTCGAGAGGAACGACGAAGGAATCGTCGTCCGGGGCGTCAAGGCCATCGCGACGGGTGCGGCCTTCGCCGACTACATCCACATCGGTGTCTTCTACCGGCCGGGCATCACCGGTGAGCAGGTCATCTTCGCCGCGGTCCCCGTCAACACACCCGGTCTGACGGTGGTGTGTCGGGAGAGCAACGTCAAGCACTCCGAGATCGAGCACCCGCTCGCCGCGCGAGGCGACGAGCTCGACGCGGTCCTTCTCTTCGATGACGTCCTCATCCCGTGGAACCGCGTGTTCCACATCGGCAACCCCGAGCACGCCGCGCTCTACCCGCAGCGCGTGTTCGACTGGCTGCACTACCAGGCGATCGTGCGCCAGATGGTCCGGGCCGAGCTCATGGTGGGTCTCGCCCTGCTCATGACGGAGCACATCGGCACCTACCAGCTTCCGCCGATCCAGGTGCGCCTGGCCAAGCTGGTGGGCTTCTACCAGACCATGAGGGCGCACGTCATCGCCTCCGAGGAGGAGGGATTCAACACTCCTGGTGGGCTCTACAAGCCGAACATCCTGCTCTTCGACTTCGGACGAGCCCACTACCTGGAGAACGTCGCCGGCATGGTGAACGAGCTCGTCGACCTTGCCGGTCGCGCGTCACTGATCTTCCCCTCGGAGGGGCAGTGGCAGGACCCTGGCCTTCGCAAGTGGCTAGAACCGCTGCAGACCGGGCCCGTGGGCCGGCCGTACGACCGGATCAAGATCAGTCGAGTGATCCGGGACTTCTTCCTCTCGGACTGGGGCGACCGGATCACGGTGTTCGAGAACTTCAACGGGACCCCCCTCCTCGCGGTCCGCATGCTCACCATGAAACGGGCAGAGATGTCTCCGAGCGGTCCCCTCGGCGACCTTGCCCGCAAGGTCTGCGGCATCACGTCGCCCGAGCAGCAGGACGAGGGGCTGACGGCGTACTCCGAGCAGGCCACCTACGCCCGGCGCCAGGACGCGCGGGTGGGCTGAGGACTGCGACGACATGGACCCGACTCGAGACTCTCACTATCGAAGGACACACTGATGACAACCTGGAAGCTGGACGACAGAACAGCGCTCGTCACTGGCGGAAGCAAGGGCCTGGGGTTCGCGATCGCTCAGACGCTCCTGGAGCGTGGAGCCAAGGTCGCGATCGTGGCTCGTGACGACACGGCGGTCAAGGCCGCAGCCGAGCGCCTGTTCACCCTCACGGGAGGCGACGTGCTTCCCGTGGTGGCGGACGTGACCTCGGAGTTCTCGGTCCTGGGCTCCGTGGAAGAGGTCCGGCAGTGGAGCGGCCGGCTCGACATCGTGGTGAACAACGCAGGCCCGCAGCTGACGCCCACCCCGCTCGCAGAGGTGGACGAGGCAGTTCTGGCCTCAGCGTTCGACACCAAGCTGCTGGGCTTCCTCCGGGTGGCCAGGGCGGCCCTGCCGCACCTGTCCCGCAGCGGCACCGGGAGCATCGTGAACGTGGCGGGCGCGACTGCGCACGCCCTCGTGCCGAACGCCGGTCTCAGCGGCATCGTCAACGCCTCTGTGGTGGCGCTGACCAGCTTCCTGGCCTCGGAGGCCGCTCCGTTCAACGTTCGCGTCAACAGCATCTCGCCGGGGATGACGAAGACGGAGGGCTGGTTGACCAAGCACGAAGCGGTGGGAGACAAGCAGGGCAAGACCTCGGACGAGGTGCGGGCGGGCATGGTGCAAGCGCTGGGCATCCGCCTGGGTCGATGGGCCGAGCCGCACGAGATCGGGAGCGCTGCATGCTTCCTCGCGTCGGACGACTCGTCCTATATGACGGGCCAGGTCCTCCGAGTCGACGGCGGGCTGAGCAAGCCGGTGGTCTGAATCCGTTGGCCCGTCCGGTCGTTGCGGCAGTCGCGCGGGTCTGGCCGCCGACCTAAGGTTGTCTCGACCCAAGGAGCGGTTGGATGATGAACGAACCGCGTCGCTCAGCAAGCCGCAGTGTGATAGCCCGCAAGCTGTCGCCTCCCCGGCTGACTGAGCGACTCGCCGGTCGCGAACGCCTCGACGGCCTGATTCGGGCTGCCGTGGCGCGGGACTCCCTTCTGGCGGTGACCGGAGCCGCTGGTTCCGGCAAGTCGACCGCCGTCGCCGCAGCACTGCAGGGATCGAGCCGGCCGGTCGCGTGGATCTCGCTGGACGGCAGCGAGAGCGCGGCCGGTCGGCTGCTCCTCTACCTGGAGGCGGCAGCGACACCTCACGCTCCGGAGGCCGACGGTGTGGCGACCGACGCTCTCGCGGCCGGTCTGCCTGTCGCGGAGGCGGCGGGCCTGCTCGCGGAGAGCTTGTACGGCAGCAACCTGATCCTCGTGTGCGACAACGTCGACCGGGTCTTCTCGAGCGATCCCGCCATGACGGCGCTCACCGCGCTCGCCCAGTATCTTCCTGCTGGGATCGCGCTCGTCCTCATCTCGAGGGAGCGTCTTCCGCTGGCGTTCAGCACGACCGACCTGCCCGCCGTGGTGAACATATCCGACGAGCAGCTGGCCTTCACCGACGACGAAGCCGCTCGCGCGCTCGAGGCAGCGGACCTGCCGCACGTGGATCCGCACGAGGCGGTTCGCCGGGCCGGAGGCTGGGTGACCGGCGTCCTCTTCGACGACCGGACCGAGGTGAACCTCCAGCCCGGGCGCATGTACGACTACCTGTCGGCACAGGTTCTCGGAGCGCTCCCGGAGGACGAGCGGGAGCTGCTCGTCCGGACGAGCCTCCTCCCTGAGGTGACGCGGTCAGAGGCGGTCGCCCTGGGGGTGGCGAATGCTGGTCGTGTCATGACGGCGCTGAGTCGCCGGCACCTGCCGATCACGTGGTCGGACCAGGACACCTTCGTCGTGGCTCCTCTGCTCCGCGACCACCTGCTGGCACGTCTCGAGGGGTTGGACAGCAGTCATCTCGCCCAGCTCCGCGCGAGCCTTGCCGAGCTCTTGAAGGCCAAGGGCGAGCTCGAGGAGGCAGCCGACGTGCTGTTGCTGCTCGGCGAGGTGGACCAGGCCTGGCGCATCGCGAAGGACCTCCTGCCTGTCCTCGTGGACCGGATGGATCTCGAGTCCGCGGCGCGCTGGCTTGACGCCTTTCCCATGGCGATGCGCGGGCCGGAGCCCGCGGTCGCCGTCTCCGTGCTGCGCGTCGCCATCGGACTCGAGCAGCCGACGCGTGGCGTCGAGCTGCTCGAGAGGAGCGGGCCCGCGTGGCTGCGGGAGGTCTCGGGCCGGTCAGATGATCGTCATGACGAGATGCTCGTGCTGGTGACGTGGTGCCTCTGGCACGTCCGCGGGCTGCAGGCGGCCGAGGAGGTCGCTGCGCTGGTTCGACCAGGGCGAGGCCGGGAGATCGTGGACGCCCTCCTGAGCCTCAGCCGGGACTCGGCGCCAGGTGACTTCCCTGTGTACGCGACGACTCCGCTGGGCCCCCTCGAGGGACTCCTGATGCGCATCGCCTACACGCGTGGTCGGCTCGAGGGCCTGAGCGACCCGGACGTGCACGGACCCTGGCGCTCGGCTGTGGGGGCTCCATGGGTCGTCGCCGCGCTCCGGGCCACCGGCCAGATCGAACGTGCCATGGAGCTGTACGGCGCGCAGGGGAGCAAGCCACCGTCACTGTGGCTCCACGGCCTGGACGCCGCCGAGCTGATGGTCGACCTCGGTCGGCCGAGCGATGCCTGGGCGGCGATCCGTGACGGGTGGAGCCTTCAGTCCCGCACCGGGTCTCGCCTCTACCCGGTCCTGCTTCGGCTGGCAGAGGCCCGCCTGCACCTCCAGCTCGAGCACGATGCCGCGGCAGCCCTGACGGCGCTCGCAGAAGCACGTGACGCGGGAGCGGAGGAGCACTCGTTCACCCGAGAGCTCGAGCACCTGTGGCGAGGAGTGTGCCATCTGCGCCTGAAGGAGTCCGACGTCGCGCACGAGCTGTTGGCGGAGACCGTTCGAAGCATGCAGCGCAACGATCATCGCCTTCATCTCGGCACGGCTGCGACGTACCTCTCGGAGGCGAGCTGGCAGGTCGGGGCCGAGGATGCGGCCGACGAGGCCGCCCACCTCGCGCTCGCCGCCGCAGACCGGGTCGGCTCCACCCACCTGTTGCTGGCTGCGCTCGAGGACGTTCCCGATGTCGCCGTCCGCGGTGCCGACACCGAGCAGCACCGGGACGCTCGGTGGCACGAGCTGGTCAACGTGCTCTCGAGGCGACGCGGAGCGTTCTCTGTCGCGACCCGGGGTCCCCAGCTGGTGCTGGAGGAGTTCGGTGAGCCACGCCTGTTGCTCGAGGGGCGTGACGTCACCCCCAAGCTGCGCAAGAGCACCGAGCTCACCGCCCGACTGCTGGCGTCCCCCGAGCGCGCCGTCTCGCGTCAGGAGCTCTTGGACGGGCTGTTCCGCTCGCGAAGCGAACCAGCCGCGCGAAGCTATCTTCGCCAGGCCGTCTACCGGCTGAGGGAGATCCTCCCGAAGGCCCTGGTTCCCACGCTCGACGGTGACGTCCTGAGGATCCCCAGTGCGGACATCGTCGTGGGGACCTCGGAGCAGGTGTTGCGCACCATCGACCTGGCCGGCCGACAGCCTGCAGAGACGAAGCTCGCCACGCTCATGGAGGCACTCGCGCGGACCGACGAAGGGCCGTTCCTGGCCAGCTTCACCGGCATCTGGGTCGACGCGAGACGGGCAGAGCTCACTGACCGCATCCTGCACGCCCGACTCGACCTCGCGCACGTCGCGTTTCGTCTCGGGCGGTACTGGGAGGCGAACAACGCCCTTGACTCGGTCCTTCGTGATGATCCCTACCGTGAGGAGGCCTGGCAGCTGCGGATCGCGATCGCTGGTGCGAGCGGCACCGACGACGGCGTGCTCGCCACCTACCAACGCTACGTGAGCGTGATGCGCGAGCTGGGCGTCCCTCCCTCGGCTGACGTGCAGCGACAAGTCACCCGCCTGCGCTCATGAGGCGGGCAGTGTTTCCCCGGAAATAACGGCTCGTGCGCCATCCTCGGGTATCACCCACTCACCGCTGAACACGAGGAGACAATGATGCAGACGCTCGAGCGACCGACCACGGACCTCAGTGCCGCTTTCCGCGGGGCGATCTCGCACTTCGCGACGGGCGTGACGGTCATCACGACCAGCACCGAAGCCGGCCCAGCCGGCATGACCGCCAGCGCCGTGGCGTCCCTGTCGCTGGACCCCTTGCAGCTGCTGATCTGCGTCAGGACGGACCTCTCGACGCACGCCGCGATCTCGACGTCGGGCCGTTTCGTGGTCAACGTCCTGGGCTCAGGTGCCGAAGACCTCGCCTGCAGGTTCGCCACGCCCGGCGTGGACAAGTTCGCCGACGTCGCGCTGCGGGCGGGATACGACCTTCCCGTGATCGACGACGCGATCGCTCACTTCGTGTGCAACGTGTCGGCGGCTCTTCCGGGTGGGGACCACACCATCTTCATCGGCGACATCGCCGACTGCGGTCACATTGCCGAGGCCGAGCCGCTCGTCTACTTCTCGCGGCGCTTCTCGGAGATCTGCTCACCCACGGCTCATGAGCACAGGCTGCCGCAGGCGTCGCGGAACTGATCCCGTCGTTCGTCAGCCCAGGACCTCGTGCCGGATCCAGTCGCTGTGGAAGGTGAAGCCGTGTGCTCGAGGAGGCAGTGGCGACTGGGCCTCGATCCATCGAACGGGCTGGTCCCCGATGGGCGAGAAGCCGTGCGAGGCACCGACGGGCGCAAAGACGAGGTCACCGGCGTGGACGTCGATCTCCTCCCCGTCGAACGAGGCTCGCGCGTCGCCGGACATCAGGTAGTAGATCTCCTCGAAGGGATGGAAGCGCTCCTTCGCGGCACCGCCGGCCTTGCCAGAAGGAGTGAACTGGACGATGAACGTGGTGTGGTGCACAGCGCCTATCAGCTCGTCCACCATCATCCTGATCTGGACGTTCTGCACGTGCGCGCCGTGGTAGCCCGGCATCGAGATGGAGCCAGGAGGCGCCATGTCGGACTCCTCGAAGTGTCCGACGTAGTGATGCGTGGGGTCGACCTCGTCGACTCGACGACCGTGGTCCGGCGGGAGCGTGCCGGGGTGGTCATAGGCGCCCCAGGCGCCGCGTCCTGCGATGGGCCTGGGTTGAGGAGCATGGATCCTCAGCAGCTCGACCGGCGTGTCGCCGGGGTTGCTCCACGCGTGCCCGTACGCCGTGGGCACCATTCCGAAGTCGTGCACCGCCAGCTCGAAGGCGCTGTCTCCGATCCGCACGTGTGGTTCTCCGGCGAGGACGAAGAACGACTCCTCGAAGGGGTGCATGTGCCCACGGACCTGCGCTCCCGGCTCCAGGGCCACGAGGGCGACCGACAGGTGCTGGGCGCCTTGCGCCGGCTGGAGCAGGGCGGCCACCCGAACGCCCGAACCGGGCTCGCTCGGATGATCAGGCTCGTAGGCCACATCGGCACGGCGATGAACGCTCGAGGTTCGTGGCGGGCGCAGACTCTGCGGCATGTGACCCCTTGATCAGCTACGGGCGACGTGTTAAGTGGCACTCTACGCTTTGCCCAGAGTGTCGACCAGTACGTACATCGAGACAGGAGCGAAGATGAAGGTGTGTGTTCTCGGACTGGGTCAGATGGGGTCGGCGATCGCCGAGCGGCTCATCACCGGGGGTCATCAGGTGACGGTGTGGAACCGGAGCCCCGGGAAGGCCGACGACCTGCTTGCGATGGGTGCCCGTGAAGTTTCTCGCGCTGATGCGTGGGCCGAGTGCGACGTGGCCGTGACCATGCTGGCGGACTCGAGTGCCCTGACGCAGATCGCTCTCGGGAAAGACGGCTTGGCGGTGTCCGGTGAGGCAGGCGGGAAGCTCCTCATCGACATGAGCACCGTCTCCGCGGACGCGTCGCGAGAGGTGGCCCGGTCGGCCGAGGCCGTGGGGTTGAGGTATCTGCGCGCTCCGGTCAGTGGGAACCCTGGTGTGGTGCGGGCAGGAAAGCTCACGATCGTGGCCTCTGGTCCGCGAGACGTCTTCGACGAGGCTCTCGAGCTGTTGAGCGACATCGGCGCTCGTGTCCTCTACGCCGGTGACGGGGAGAGCGCACGCATCATCAAGTTGGCGCTGAACCTGATGATCGCCGGAACCGCGGAGCTGTTGGCCGAGTGCATCGCCCTGGCGGAGGGTCACGGGATCGATCGGGCCACCCTCCTCGAGGTCGTGGGCGCCTCCGCGGTCGGGTCGCCGTTCGTGGCCTACAAGTCCGCCCCCCTGATCGCCGACGACTACCGATCGACGTTCACCACCCGCCTGATGCGCAAGGATGTGGACCTGGCGCTCGAGGCCGCGGCCCAGGCCGGGGTGCCGCTTCCGGTCACTGCGCAGGTGCAGCAGCTCCTGCAGGCCGCGATCTCCTCGGGGTATGCGGACCTCGACTTCATGGCGCTCCTGCTCAAGCTGCAGCGCGACGCCGGCCAGAGGTCCTAGAGGCGCCTGGACTGCGACCGCGCGACCAGAGGATCGCGCGGTCGCAGATCCGCTCAGAGCAGCTCGGCGATGGCCGTAGGGAGATCGGGCATGTCGAGCTCGAAGTCCATGACCCGGTGGAACCGGGACAACGCGTTCCACACGCTGATGCCGAAGGTCAGCTCGACCAGCTCGCGCTCGTCGAACAGCTCCGCGGCTCGCTCGCGGACCACGGTCGACACACCCGTCCTGGACACGGATCGCGACACTCGAGGAACCTCCGTGGTCAGCTGCTCCGCCAGGTCCAACGCCGCGCGCTCACGCTCGCTGAGCCCCGCGCCCGAACCTGTCGCAGCAGCGGTGATGTCGTCTTCTGGAATGCCCTGAGCCAGCGCCGATGTGATGCGGTGGCTGGTGGTGTACTCGCAGTGGTTCAGGATCGCGACGCGAACAGCCGACAGCTCCTTGACGCGTTGGTCGAGCGCCCCGGGCCCGTTCACCTGGCGCAGGAACGGCAGGTAGGCGGCGAAGAGACCCGGGCTGTTGAGGATCGCTCCCCAGGTGTTGAGAACCTGACCGTAGGCGCCTACACCAGCGTCGAGGGCCGGTCGGTCGATGTCGGCGGCCTCGTCGACGGTGCGTGGGGATACCAGGGCCATTCGTCCTCCTACACGTTGGATCCAGCGGCTGCGGAATCATCTGACAACCATGCAGGTGCTCCGTTAGCCGAGCCGAAACGCGACAGCATCCAGCTCCCCACACGGCGGTGAGGTCGTCGCGGCCTCGAGTGACGTACCTTTCCACGTCATGGACAGCCGGCCCTCCCGACGGTGGAGCGTGGCGGCGGTCGCCGCAGCGATGTGGTGCGGCTCCTTCGCCTGCGTGCACCTGTTCTGGGCGCTCGGCGGCTCGATGGGTCTCGCCTCGTCGGCTGGCCGGGACCTGGCCGAGCGTCGGCCGGCGAGCTTCGTCGTCCTCGGCCTGTTCGGCGTCGCGCTCCTCCTCCTGGTCGGGATCGCTGTCATCGCCGCCACGCAGAGCCCGCGGGGGTCCGAGCGCCAGCGTCGCGCGGCGACCGCACTGCTCGGCATCGTCGGACTCGGCCTCGCGATCCGAGGCGCCGCGGTGGAGCTGCTCCTTGCCACGGACATCGCTGGAGTGCGAGCAAGCGTCGGTCCACTGGAGACCAGGTGGAGCCTCGTCCTCTGGAACCCGTGGTTCGCCCTTGGAGGCGTGCTCTTCCTGATGGCGGCGATCCAGGCTCGTCGGTCCGGCAGTCGGCGTCGGCCGCACGGGTCCGACGACTAGGGATCGACCCGGCCCAACGGCAGGGGAGGCTCGGACGGGTCGTCGGCCAGGCTCCGCCGACCGAGCTCCAGCAGCGCCGCGGCCTCCGCCCCGACCTCCTCCACCAGCGGGTGGAGCGCCTGGAGGCCTGCGACCAGGACGAGGGACGGGACCCCGCGGTGCGCCAGCAGGTCCTGCAACCAGCTGAGGAAGTCGGTGAGGACGGTGAGGTCGTCCACCATCATGGCGGCGCCGAGGAACCGCACCACATGGCCGAGCTCCTCCATAGTGCTGTCCAGCATGGCCTGGTCGATGGCCTGGTCGTAGGTGGCAGTCGCGGAGAAGGCGGCCGCGAGGCCCGAGAGCGCGGCGACCGCCAGCGCGTCCGCCTCCCTGGTCAGGCGGGACGCCACCGGGTCGACCGGTCTCGGTGCCGCGTCGACGGGTGGCGGGTCCGCCCGCCAGCCCGCCAGGACGTCGGCGGCCTCACGAGCGGACGCCGCCCAGGCGTCCGCGCCCAGCTGCGAGGCGCGCGAGCGGGCTCGGAGAGGTTCGGTGCCGAAGGCCCGACCACCCATCATCACCGGGATCCCCTGCCGGTGGGCGGCGTCCGCCAGGCGCACCGCCCCGGGGAAGAACATCGCCAGGCTGCACGAGACCGCGAGCGAGTCCCCCTCGGAGCGGCCGAGGAACTCTGCGACGACCTCGGCCGGCGTCGATGCACCGAGGACTCGCACACCCACCCCGTACGAGCGCAGCGAGGCCCCGAACATCTGGGCGGCGAGGGAGTGCCAGTCCCCCTCCGCGCAGGTGATGACCGTGAGGCCGCTGCTGCCGGGTCGGGTGCTCTCCCCGGCGAGCGCGTCGAGGGCGGCGCCGGTGACCCCCGTCGCCAGGTGCTCGTCAGCCGCTGTCAGCTCGTTGCGCTGCCACCGTTCGCCGACCTCTCGTTGTGCTGCTGCGAGGAGGTCCTCGACGATCGCCGAAGGCGCCACCCGGCTGTCGAGAAGATCGATCGCGAGACGGATCGCGGGCCGCCGTCTGCCGACCACCGCCTCACTCAGGTATGGCGCGACGTAGTCGGTCGGCGCGTGGGCGGTCGACGTCACGCCGGCGGTGGCCCAGCGCCACTGGTCACGTCCGGCGTCCTTGGCGTCGTACAGGGCCGCATCCGCCGCAGCGATGGTCTCGTCCGGGTCACCGACCGATCGAGCCACCCCAGCCGAGAACGAGACAGGCAGCGGCCGGACGGCCACCCACTCGGCCCTGAGCCGCTCGAGGAACGCGTCGGGGCCGGCACCGGGGGCCTCGAGAACGGCGACGAACTCCTCACCGCCGAACCGGCCGACCACGTCACGTCCCCGTGCGGCGCCGCGGAGCACACTCCCGAAGGCCCGAAGGACGACGTCGCCCGTAGTGTGGCCGAACTCGTCGTTCACCTGCTTGAAGTGGTCCAGGTCGACGATGACCACCGCGTCGCCGCCTGCGAGCCTGCCGAGCGCCCGGTCGATCATGCGACGGTTCGGCAACCCGGTCAGGGGGTCCGTGGAGGCGGACTCCGCCAGCCGCTCGCCACGCAGGCTCAGCTCCAGCACGTGGTTGGCGTCGAGCAGGTACGGCGGCAGGTGCCGCTCGATCAAGGACCGTGCGGCACTGCCCGGCGGCGCCGCCGGCAACAACGGCTCACCGACGCCGAACGAGATGTCGGCAGGGATCACCCTGCCGGTCTCCGTGCCGGACGTGGCAAGGTCGCCACCGAGCGCACGGACCAGCTCCTCGCCGATCTGCTTGGCGTCCGCGGCCGTCGACGCCCTCAGGAGTGCACGTGTCGCCTCGAGCACGGCGCCCGGGACGGAGGCGTCAGCACTGGTCTCCTCCACGAACTCAGACATCCACCGTCACCTCCGCCGGCAGCCGCGCCGCCCCCTACAGGCTAGGGGCCGTCAGGCCGGCGAGCACCCGAACCCGACCAGCGGGTCGTGACCTGTCAGGACCTGCCAGGACCAGTCAGGGATGGTGAGGAGTCGAAGGGCGGCGACTCAGCCCCAGAGGATGATCGCGGCGACCAGGGCCAGGTAGGCGATCCAGCTGACGATCAGCACGGCGAACCCGGCTGACAGCACCAGAAGCGCTTTGTACACCACGCCCCAGCTGTGGGCGAGGTGACCGTCGAGCTCGTCCGCCACGTGATGCTGCATCGCCACTCCTCTGGTTGACCGGCCTTCGGATAAGAGTGTAAGTCAATAGACAAACTCAGGTCACCATTTCTGCCTGTAGTGGACGGAGGACACAATGCTGGTGTGCGGGATCACCACATCGAGGACCCGGTCGCGGTGCTGCGTCGCTGGGAGGACGCCGGCGCCGTCTGGCGCGTCATGGGGATCCACGGCGACGCGGTGACGATCGGGCTGTTCAGCTGCGACGGCGGTGAGGAGGTGTCCCGCTTCACCACGTCCGACCCCGACCTGCTGCGCTTCCTCGCCGGCCGCGACACCTAGGCACCACGCCCGTGGCGCCGTGAGACGATCGGTGGATGACCGCACCTCGAAAGGCCGATGGCCCGTAACCGCCCCTCCCGCCTGCGGCGGGACGCTCGACGAGCCACCGCACTCGTCCCAGGCGTGCCCGTGGCCACGAGTCGCGAGCTGGACCGGCTCGACTGTCCTGAGATCGACTCCTTGCAGGTCAGGGATGCGCTCGTGGCCTGGCAGCGCGTCGCCTCGATGACCCGGGCGGAGCTCGGCTCACCGCACAGTGACTGGACCGAGCTCATCGGCCCGTCGAACCGCGGGCTCCTCGAGCAGGCGCTGCTGGCGCTGCCCCGACGGCACGCCGTCCCATTGCGGGCCGTCGTCGAGCGGGCCGACGACGAGTTCCGCGCCAAGACCCTGAACAACCCGAGAGCCGACCCCTTCGGACCGTGGTGGGAAAGACGGTGGTGGCACTGAGGCCCGGGCACGAGACTCGCTATCGTGGTCCCGATGACTGAGAAAGACCCGTACTGCGACTTCTGCGACCTGCCGTTGGCTCACTGTGTGCACGGACAGCCGCCCGTCCCCAAGGTCGTGGTCGAGGCCCCGCCCAAGCCCAGGAAGCGTGCCGCCGCCCGGACCCGAGCACCCGGCCAGGTCAAGAAGCCGGTGAACCTCCGCTGGACACCGCCGGAGGCGCTCAGGCCCCACATCCTGGCCGTCCTGCAGCAGGCAGACGGCGACCTGGATGCGGACGAGCTCTTCCTGGAGCTGGAGGTCCTGCTCGAGGACCGGCTGCTGCCCGGGGACCGTGAGACCACGCCCACCGGCGAGCCGCGCTGGCAGTACGCCGCCCGCCGTGCTCGCGTCGCACTCATCGACGAGGGGCTGATGACCAAGGGCATCCCGGGTGTCTGGAAGCTGGCCAAGGCCGACTGAGCCGACAGTCGCCGCCGGGCACCGCTCAGTGTGCTCGCTGCTCGGCGGGTGTGACTGCGGGGCCCAGCACGGAGTCGAGAAGGCCCGGGAACGCTGTGTCCAGCTCCTCGCGCCGCAGGCTGAGGAGGCGTCCGCGACCCTTCGGGACGTTGCGGACCACTCCCGCCTCGCGCAGGACCTTCAGCTGGTGGGACTTGGTCGCCTTGGGCACGGGTCCGCCCATCGCGCTGCAGGCGGCCATGTCCATGGGGCCGTCGACCAGCTGGCGGGCCAGGTCCAGGCGCGTGGGATCGCTCAACGCGAAGAGCACGTCGGTGAGGGAGACCTCACTCATCTCGGGGTGGTGGAGCTCTGGCGAAGCGGGCATGGTTCGACAATAGTTGAACTAACCGCCGAACTCACGTACCGTCCTAAGAGTTCCACGAAGTTCGAACCGTCGCTGCGAGCCCAGACCCCCTGAGGACCTCTCCATGACCGTCGCCGTCGAAGTCCCGACCCGCGTCCGCCGCGGCCCCGCGGCCGGGTTCGCCCTGGCTCTGACCGCCCTGCTGGCGATGATGGCCGGGGCCAGTGCGCCCTCGCCGTTCTACCCCGTCCTCGAGCGGGAGATCGGGTTCTCCCCCGCCACGCTGACCGGGATCTTCGCCGTCTACGCCGTCGCGCTGCTGCTGACCCTGCTGGTCACCGGGTCGCTGTCGGACCACCTCGGCCGCCGCCCGGTCGTCTCGGTGGCGTTCGCCCTCCTGGCGGTCAGCATGCTGGTCTTCTGGCACGCGGACTCCGTCGCGCTGCTCGTCCTGGCCCGGATCGTGCAGGGCGTCGCCAGCGGTCTCCTGCTGTCCTCCCTGACCGCGGCAGTGGTCGACCTCGAGCCCCCGAGCCGTCCCGGCATCGCCGCGACGTTCAACAGTGTCGTCCCGCTCGCCGGTCTCGCGATCGGCGCGTTGGTCGGTGGTGCGGTGATCGACGGGGCCGACTCCCCGATGGCCGACGTCTTCGGTGCGCTCACCGGCGTGTACGCCGTGCTCGCGGTCGCGCTCTGGCTGCTGCGCGAGACCTCGCCGCGCAACACGGGCGTCCTGGCGTCCCTGCGCCCCAGGGTCGGCGTTCCCCGATCGGCCCGCCCGGCCTTCGTCCGCAGCGCCCCGGCGCTCTTCGCCGGCTGGGCGACCGGAGGGCTCTACCTCTCCCTCGGCGCCCCGATCGTGGCCCAGGAGCTGGGCGCCACCGACCATCTGGAGCAGGGGCTCGTCGTCACCACCCTCACCGGGGTCGGCGCACTGTCCAGCTTCCTCGCCCGCAGGCACTCGCCCCGGCAGATCACCCTCTACGGCACGACCGCCCTCGCACTCGGCACCGCACTGACGCTGGTGGCGCTGGCGGCCGGCTCCTACTGGGGCTTCATCGCCGCCGCCGTGGTCGCCGGGTCAGGCTTCGGCACGTCGTTCCTCGGCATCATGCGCTCCATCACGCCCGCCGCCGCACCGGCCGAGCGCGGCGAGCTGTTCGCCTCGGTGTTCGTCGTCAGCTACCTCGCCTTCGGCATCCCCGCCGTGGTCGCCGGTGTCGCCGCCCCTCACATCGGGCTCGCCGCCACGACCTACGCGTACGGCGGGCTGGTGATCGCCCTGTCCGGGGCGGCCGCCCTGCTGCGGAGGTTCCGCTCGACCGACTGATCCCTAGTCGCCGTCCCCGACGACCAGCACCGTCTTGCCGGGCCGGCGTACCGGCAGGGCGCCGCTCTCGAACGCCGCTCGACCCTCGCTCAGCGGGTAGGTCGCTGCCACGCTGACCTCGAGCCGGCCCTGCTCGACCCAGTCGCGCAGATGGTCCAGACCGGCGCGCGTCGACCTGACGACGAAGAAGACGCCTTCGACACCCAGGGTCTCGGCGAGCTCGGCGGGCGGTGGCTGCTGCAAGGTGATGAAGACACCGCCCCGCCGGGTCAGCCTCATGGACTCCGACATCAGCGACCCGCCCACCGTGTCGACCACCACGTCGAAGGCGCCGGCCGTGAGCTGCGCGCTGTTCGCGCTGCGATCATCGGTGAAGACCGCGTCCGCCTCTCCCAGGGACCTCACGTAGTCACGATCGCGTTCCAGGGCTGTTGCCGTCACCTGTGCGCCCAGCAGGAGCGCGAGCTGGACGGCGTACGCCCCCACGCTGCCGGCCGCGCCCAGCACCAGCACCCGACGTCCCTGCTCGACGTGTGCGTGGTCGACCAGCGCCTGCCAGGCGGTGAGGCCGGCGAGTGGGAGCGCCGCCGCCTCGACGTGGGTGAGACCGGCCGGCTTCACCGCGATGAACTCCGGCGGCACGACGACGAACTCCGCCGCTGACCCGTCCCGATCGAAGGGCACCATGCCGAAGACCTCCTGACCCACCTGGAAGCCGGTGGCCTCGTCCGCCTCCTCCACGACGCCGGACCACTCGTGCGACGGGATGACCGGCGTCCGGTCCTGGCCGTCGCGTGACCAGGTCTCCTCCCAGAGCAGCTCGTTGAAGGTGATGGCCGCGGCCCTCACCTTGACCAGCACGTCGGGTCGCTGCGCCCGCGGCCGTGGCACGACCTCGACCAGCAGCTGTTCGGGGCCGCCGCGCCGATGCGCCCGCAGCGCGGTCATCCGGAGTCGCTCGTCACCGCCAGTAGTCATTGGCCGCGGCAATCGTGGCGAACTCGATCGCGACGACCTGGGTGGCCGCGATCAGGCTGTCGGGAGACGTCGAGTACGTCGGTCGCCCACCCATGAGGACGTCGAGGTCCGGCTGGATGTTGTGCACCGAGTGGCGGGCCATGGTGAAGGCCAGCGCGCGACCTTCGTTGGCGTCTGCGGTGATGAGGGTGCCGCCGGGCACGCCCACGAGCTCTGAGTCAGGGACGCGGTTCATCAGTCCTCCTCGGACTAGGTGGTCCCCCGACTGTGCGCGCCCCGGACATCGTCGGGCTTCGGTCAACCGACTGGAAACGCCGACCGGTCCTGGCCGGCCACCTCCGGCTGCCCGGCACCCGCCCGCTGGGAGGCAGCCGCAGTCGAATGACGGAAGATCGCCACGGTCACTCACTCCTAGCGTCCGAGAGGTCAGCCGAGGCGTGCTGGCCACCTTCTCCGAGAGGACCCGTCCATGACCGTCACCCGAAGCAGAGCGAAGGCCGGACGTCGCTCGCGGCTGGCCGCCACCGCGATCGTGACCGCCGCTCTGGTGAGTGTCGGGCCCGTCACCGCTGCCCAGGCCGGGTCACGGCCCGCGGCGGCGGCACGGAGCGCCGGGCCGTCGGCTGTCGCCGCGTGTGCCACCGCCGGCAAGCCCACCATCGTGCTCGTCCACGGGGCGTTCGCGGACGCGTCCGGCTGGAACGCCGAGGTCGGGCGGCTTCGCAGGCTCGGCTACCCGGTGATCGCCCCCGCCGACCCACTGCGCGGGCTCACGAGCGACGCCGACTACGTCCGCGCACTCCTGGGAACCATCACCGGACCCATCGTGCTGGTCGGTCACTCCTACGGTGGCGCCGTCATCACCAACGCCGCCCGGGGCGTGGCGAACGTGAAGGCGCTGGTGTACGTCGCTGCGTTCGTCCCCGACGAGGGCCAGAGCATCTCGAACTCGTACGACGCGGCGACGTACCCGGGCTCACTGCTCGGCCCCACGACCACCGAGGTGCGACCGGTGCCCAACCCCGCCGCCGTGGGTGGGAAGGACCTCGACATCTACGTCAAGCCGAGCCACTTCCGGCAGGTGTTCGCCGGCGACCAGACCCAGTCGACGGCCCTGACGATGGCGGCGACCCAGCGACCGCTGTCCGTGACGGCCGACACCGAGCCCTCGGGTGCACCCGCCTGGAGGACCACCGCGAGCTGGGACCTGGTCACCCTTCGTGACCGGGCCATCTCTCCGGGTGGTCAGCGCTACATGGCGCGTCGCGCGCACTCGCACATCTCCACCGTCGACTCCGCACACGATGTGATGGTCTCCCACCCCGGAGCCGTCGTACGCATCATCCGGGCGGCGGCCCGTTGTGTCCGGTGAAGGGGTCTGCCTCGAGGCGCGCGCTGAGCTGTGCGCGATTCCTGATGCCGAGCTTGGGGAACATGCGGTAGAGGTGCGAACCCACGGTGCGCGGCGACAGGTAGAGCTGCTGGCCGATCTCGCGGTTGGACATCCCGTCAGCGGCGAGCCGAGCGATGCGCAGCTCCTGTGAGGACAGGTGGGCGACCCCCGACCCGAAGTCGTCGGCGGCCCTCCTGGCGCCGGTGGCGCGGAGCTCGGACCGAGCCTCCTCCGCCCAGGCGGTCGCGCCGATCAGGTCGAAGGTGCCCAGCGCCGCCGACAACGGCTCGCGGGACTCGGCGACCCGGCGCTGGCGCCGCAGCCAGATGCCGTACGCCAGCTGGATGCGTGCCTTCGTCCAGGGCCAGCGGGTGAGGTCCTGGGCGAGGCCGGCCTCGAACAGCTGCTCGGCGTCGCTGTCGTCAGCCAGCACCGCACGCGCGTACAGCAGCTGGGTGGCGAGCACCGGGGACGACGTCACCAACGCCGTCTGCTCCATGCGATCGATGATCGGACGGGCGTCCTCGACGCGGTCGCAGTGCACGGCCGCCTCAGCCAGGAACATCACGCCTCCGAACTGCTCGCGTGCGTGATGGCGCCGGTCGGTGGCGTCGAAGACCGGCTCGAGGGCCGCGAACGCCTCGGCGTGGCGCCCGGCGGAGATGTGCGCGAAGCCCCGCGCGAGCTGGGCGTTGCACAGCGCATCGTTGATGACGCGGGCCGACGAGCTCAGCTCGACCTCGGCGGCCCGCTGCAGGGCCTTCTCCACGTCTCCGGTCAGACCGAGAACCATCGCCTCGACCGCGGTGACGCCCGTCGTCCAGTTCGGCTGCCGCGTGTCCAGCGCGAGCTGCAGACCCTCCTCGACGCTCTCCACCGCCTTGTGGAAGTCACCGAGCTCGACGTGCACGGCGGCCTGGATCGCGAGGACGTGGGACAGCAGACCGAGCCGGCCCTGCTCGCGGAGCTTGGACTCGGCCCGGTCGAAGAAGTCAGCCGCGCGGGGCTCGTCGCCGACCACGCGACCGGCCATGCCGAGCAGGCGGAGCTGCTCTGCGTCCGTCACGCTCTCCGGTCTGATGGTGGCCAGCCTGCGCACTGTCTGGGTGCCCTTGAGGACGGGCTCGGCGATGGCGATCGCAGAGATGCAGCGTGGGTCGTCCTGCGTCCCCTCCAGGCCCTCGAGGACCGTGACCACGCGAGCGCGCGCCTCTGCCCCCGTGTCCGCCCACCAGCAGCGCAGTGCCGCTCCGAACAGCAGGTCGAGCGCGAGGTCGGGGTCGCCGGCGGTCGCCGACCGCCTGGCGATGGAGCTCAGCTCGAGCACCCGTCGCGAGTCACCCAGCACCCCGTCGTCGAATATCTCGCGCAGGTACTCGACGCGCGCCTGGTCGAGGTCGGAGAGGTCGTTGAGCTCGGCAGCGGCGACGAGGCGGTCGACCAGGTCGGCGCGGCCGAGCCCGAAGGCGTGCTGAGCCGCCAGGAGCAGTCGTCGTCCGCGCGTGTGCGTGTGGGTGGTCAGCTGCGCAGACCGCTCCAGCGCGGAGATCGCCGCCATGATGGAGCCACGCCGGATGCACTCGAAGTGGCTGGCGTCGAGCTCGTCCGCGACAGCGTCGTTCGGGCCGTACACCGACTGCGACCGGTGCCAGGCGCGTCGGTACGGCTGGTCGTAGAGGATGTGGGCCATGGCGGCGTTCGCCGCCTGCCTGCGGCTCACCGACTCGTGCTGCAGCACCCCCGACCGGACGAGCGGGTGCCGGAACTCCACTCGCGACTCGTCGAAGTGCAGGATCCCGGCGGCCTGAGCCGGCTCCACGGCGGTGGTGTCCAAGGATCTGGCGCTCAGCACCGACGCGGCGGCCAGGATCTCGCCCAAGGTGCCCTCCGAGCTGACAGCGGCGACGAGGATCGCGTCCCGGGTCTCCGGTGGCAGCTCGACGACCCTGGCCGCGAAGGCTCGCTCGAGGCGGCCGCTCAGGGGCATGAACGTCGTCACCTGGGTGAGCGTCGACCGGCGGGCCGACCGCCAGGCGGCCGGCAGCTCGGTCAGCGCCAGCGGGTTGCCGCGCGCCGCCGCCAGGATGGCCTCGCGGTCCGCGAGGCCGAGGTCCATGGCGGTGCCGGCCACGACCTGTCGCGCCGACTCGTCGTCGAGACCGCGCACCTCGATCGTCTCCGGGTCCACTGCCGAGAAGGCGACGCTGTGTCCGGCGCGGACGGCCGCGAAGATGATCACCGGGTCCTGTCCGATCCTCCGCGCCATGAAGGACAGCACCTCGTTCGTCGGAGCATCCAGCCACTGGAGGTCGTCGACGACCACCACGACCGGTGAGGACGCAGCCACCTCCGTGACCAGGTTGAGAGCCGCCAGGGCGATGAGGAAGACCTCAGGCGCCGGACCCTCCGCGAGCCCGAAGGCGGTGAGGATCGCTCGCCGCTGCACCGCGGGCAACGCGTCGACGCGGCGGAGGAGTGGGTGCAACAGGTCTTGCAGTCCGGCGTACGGCAGCGTGGACTCCGCCTCGATGCCCGAGGTCTGCACCACGGTGCATCCGGCCTTCTCGGCCAGCTCGGCAGCGGCATGCAGGATGCTGGACTTGCCGACACCCGGGTCGCCGTGGAGCAGGACGGCTCTGCCCGACCGGTCGATGGAGGCGACGGCCTCCGAGAGCACGTCCAGCTCGGGCCCGCGCCCCAGGAGCGGCTCTCTCATGACCCGCTTCCCGCGTCAGCGTCGTCGGACGTGCACCGGGTCGCCACCTGCTGCAGGGCGGAGGCGGCACGGCGCTGCCATCGAGTGGCACCCATGGCCGAGAACGTCTCGCGTGCCTCCGCGAGGAGCGGTTCAGCCTCGGCGTGACGCCGGTCCCGGCAGAGCCAGCGGCCGTACTCGAGCAGGATGCGGGCCCGCATCCACGGCCATCGGGTCAGGTCGGTCCTCAAGGCGTCGTGGTAGCGGGCCTCCGCGCTGTCCGGGGCCGCCAGAACGGCGTGTGCGTACAGGAGGTTGACGCGGAGCAACGGCGACGGCGTGGTTCGCGCCACCTCCTCCAGCGCCGCGAGGATGTCGCACGCCTCTGCGATGCACCCGGCGTCGGCTGCCGCTTCGGCCATCACCGCGACTCCTCCGAACGACTCCCGGAGGTGGTAGCCGGGATCAGCCGGATCGAAGGGACGTCGCAGGCAGGCGAACGCCTCCGCCGGGCGGTCCGCGCTGAGCAGGGCAAGACCCCGGCTCTGGTAGCCGAGACAGAGCGCGTCGTTCAGTCGCAGCCGGACAGCCTCGCTCTCGGCGCCCACGACCAGCTCGAGCGCGGACTGCCACTCCCCTCGCAGCGCGAGACCGCGTGACTCCACAAGCACGTTGTTGAAGGCGAACAGCACCTGCCCGGTCTCCACCGCGACGCGCGCCACCTCCTCGGCCGCGGCGGCGGACCCGGTCCAGTCCCCGAGGTCCAGGCGGATGTGGAACTGCAGGGCGAGAACCACGGTCAGCAGTCCCAGGCGTCCCCTCTCGCGCAGCAGCTGCTCCGACCGGTCGAGCAGGTCCGTCGCCAGGACCAGGTCGCCGACCCCGTAGGCGGCCATGCCATAGGCGCGCAGGAGGTCCGCGTCCGTCAGGGTGTCGACGTCGACCTGGGCCAGGCCGGTCAGGACCGCCTGTCCCTGCAGGACCGGCTCGGCGAGGGCCAGGACGCACAGCCGGCGGGGGTCCTCCCCGGGCGCCGTGAGTGCGAGCGTCTCGACGACCCTCGAGCGAGCCTCCGCGCCGACGTCGGCCCACCAGCACCTCAGGGCCGCCGCGACGAGCACGTCGAGCGCCAGGTCGACGCTTCCCGCTGCTGCCGCCCGCCGCGCACCGCTGCACAGGTCGAGCACGCGTCCGGCATCGGCACGGACGTCGTCGTCGAGTGACTCCCTCAGGAGGTCCATGCTCACCAGGTCGATGTCGGAGAGGTTCTCCTGTGCCGCCTCTCGGACGAGGCGGCTCACCACGTCGGGCCGGCCGAGGGCGAAGGCGTGCCCGGCCGCCTCCAGCAGGCGACGTCCGCGGACTGCCGAGGAGCTGGTCAGCCCGGCCGCCCGCTCCAGGCTCCACACCGCCGACATCACGGCCCCGCGGCGCAGGGACTCGGCGACCGTCGCCTCGAGCTCCTGCGCGACCAGGTCGTCCGGGCCGACGATCGACTGCGCGCGGTGCCAGGTGCGCCGGAAGGCATCCCGGTCCAGGACCCTCGAGAGTGCCCGATGTGCTGCCTGGCGCCGGGCCACCGTCTCCGTCTGGAGGACCGCCGAACGGACCAGGGGGTGACGAAAGGTGAGCGTGGCCTCACCGGTGAGGATGAGGCCTTCGTCGACCGCCGGCGAGAGGACCTCGACGCCCACCTCGTCGGACCGGAAGCCCCCGGTGGCACAGAGGATCTCCCCTACGTCGTTGGAGGAGTTGGTCGCCGCCACGAGCAGGGCGTCCTTCGTGGAACCGGGCAGCTGCGACATCCGCCCGGCGAAGGCCTGCTCCAGCCGTCTCGACAGGGCGGGTGACTGGTCGTCGGACGAGCGACCGCCGTCCCACACCGCCGGCAGCTCGAGGAGGGCCAGGGGGTTGCCGCGCGCCTCGTGCTGGATGCGCCTCCTGTCCGCGGGGACCAGGTCGCTCGCGTGCGACCGCAGGATGGCCTCGGCCGTGGCGTCGTCGACACCGCGCACGGGGAGGTCGGGGAAGGCCGCCTCCACGAAGGGACCTGCGTGTCCGCTGCGAGCCGCCCCGACCACGACGACCCCGTTGGCGATGGACCGGTGGGCGAGGAACGTCAGGATCTGGTGCGACTGAGGGTCCAGCCACTGGACGTCGTCAGCGACGAGGAGCACCGGGCCTCGGCGGCGCTCCTCCACCAGCAGGTGCGAAGCGGCCTCCGCGATGAGGAAGAGCTCGGGTCGTGCACCGTCGTACAGCCCGAGGGCGGTGGACAGAGCCTCGCTCAGGGCAGGCGGCAGAGCATCGATCCTCCCCAGGAGTGGGGCCATGAGCTGCTGGAGACCGCCGAACGGCAGGTGCGTCTCGCTCTCCACGCCGGCCGTCCCGAGGACCCGGTATCCCAGCTCGAGTGCCTGGGCAGTCGTCTCGGCCAGCAGGGCGGACTTCCCGATCCCGGGCTCACCCGTGACCAGCAGCACGCTGCCCTCAGGGCCGCTGCTCGTGAGGAGCCGCCGCAGCCGGGCCTTCTCGGGCTCGCGACCCAACAGCGCCGGGGAACTCGGTCGCACACCACCACCTGGAGCCTTTCTCCGCTCGTGTCAGGTGAGGGTAGGTCGGTCCCCCTTCGGCCGACTTGAGTAATCTGACTGGTTCGTCGACTGCCGCTCGACCTGGGGTGGCCTCGCCCTCACCGTGACGCACCGAGCGGGTAGGGCCGTCGGCCGTGCTGCACGGAGATCCAGTGGTGGGTCGTGAACTCCTCCATCGACCACCCGCCCCCGAAGCGGCCGAAGCGCACGCCCCGCTCGAGATCACGGGTGTGCACGGCACTGGACAGGGCGTACTCGGTGTCGTTGGCGAGCCGGAAGCGCGTCCTCCTCGTCTCGCGCCTCGATGACGGTGATCACGGGCCCGAACACCTCCTCGCGCGCTCCGCCGCAGTGGCATAGGCGTCGCCGACGTCGTCGGCGCTGTCCAGGCTTCGGTCAACCGACTGCGGAGTCCGCACCGTGCCGCAGGGACACGCCACTCGCGTCGCCCTCGAACGTGCCGATGCGGACCACGGCCGCCCGCAGCGCCTGCTCGGTCAGCGAACACCGGCCGTGCCCGTCGCCGGCGCAGTCGAACGCGACGTGTGACGGCGTCGCCACCCGCAGGGCACCGGCGTCGATCAGGCGGGTGACCTCGGCAAGCACCGAGCCGTCGGCCGAGACGTCCAGGAACGCGCACCGAACGCCGTACTCGTGCACATATCGCGGCGGTGGCTCGGCCGGCAGGGTGACGATGCGACCGCCGGCGCGCAGCTTGCCGAACGACCTCTCGAGGATCGCGTCCCCCACGGTGTCGACGATCGCGTCCCAGCGACCGAGGGCCGAGGCGAAGTCTCGGGTCTCGAAGTCGATCACCCGTTCCGCGCCGAGGCGGAAGGCAGTCGGGGTGTCCCTCCCCCGGCACGTCGTCGTGACGCGAGCCCCGGCGAGGAAGGCGAGCTGGATGGCGAAACGACCGACGGCGCCTGCGCCGCCGTGGACCAGGAGCTGGTCACCGGCCTGCACGGCGACCCCGTCCACCAGGGCCTGCCAGGCCGTCAGGGCGGCCATCGGCACGCTGGCCGCAGCCACGTGGTCGAGGGACTGAGGCTTGAACGCGACGCAGGCGGCGGGAACGGCCACGTACTGAGCAGCAGCCCCCGCGCGACCGGCCGGGACCAGACCGTAGACGTCGTCGCCCGGCGCGACGTCACTCACGCCGACGCCGACGCCGACCACCACTCCCGAGAACCCCCGACCGGGGATCACCCGGGCCGACCCGGTGGGCCGTCTCCACTCCGTCGGTCCGATGCGCGCTGCGCCGACCCGCACGAGGAGATGGCCCGGCTCGGGAACCGGCCGTGCCACGCGTTCCTGGACGGCGTCGTGGATCCGGGTCGCACCGGTGTCGCGAACGCGGAGCAGCAGGGCCGCCATCTCGGTCATCCTCGGCCCGGCTCGTGACGCCTCACATGAGAACGCTAGGAAGCAGCGCATCCTGCTGGCTTCGGTCATGTGACTTCCCCTCGCCACGCCTGAACGAGGCCGTCCGGGCGGTCGACCCCGGACACAGTCGGTCGACTGAAGCGGCAGGCCGGAGCAAGCGACGACGATCGGGCCTGCGTGAGGGCGAGAAGCGGCAGTGGCGGCAGGACGGCTCGAGTGGCAGGGGAACGCAGTCATGCACGAGGAAGAATCGGGTCGACGCCCGGGCCTCGGTGGCCTGCCGCGTCCGGTGGCTCTGGTCGTGGGCGGAGGGGGCTGTCTGGGAGCCGCGCACGTGGGGGTCGGTGCCACCCTGGAGGACCACGGGTTCGTTCCGGACCTGGTGGTCGGCACCTCGGTCGGCGCGCTGAACGGTGCCATCGTCGCTGCGCACCCCGGCTCCGCGGCGCCGTGGCTGTCGGACGTGTGGACCCACGTCCGACGTTCCCAGGTGCTTCCGCTGCGCGCACCCTGGCGGACGGGACAGGCGGGCGGGGTGTTCTCCCGCGACGGTCTTCGTCGCCTGATCGCCCAGGCGGGACTCCCCGCCCGCCTGGAGGAGCTGCCGGTTCCGTTCACCGCGGTGGCCACCGACGTGGTGACGGGCCGGGCGGCGACGTTGCAGGGAGGCCCGCTGGAGTCAGCGGTGCTGGCCAGTGCGGCGATCCCGGGCCTGCTGCCGCCGGTCGAGCGGGACGGGCAGCTGCTCGTGGACGGAGGAGTCATCGCCTACGTCCCGGTCACCGCGGCCCTGGCGGCCGGCGCGGCCAGCATGGTCGTGCTCTCCTCAGGGCCGGAGAGCTGGCCGATGCGGCCGACCGTTCCCCGTCGTCGCGCACCCTCGATCGCCTCGCGCTCGGCGCTGCTCATGCTGCACCACCAGATCGAGCGGGACCTCGAGGAGGTGTCGAGACACGTCCCGACGGTGGTGCTGCCCACCGGCATCGAGGACTGGCCACAGCCCTGGGACTTCGGGCAGTCCGAGCGGCTTATCAGCACCGCGCGTGCCGCGTCGCTGCAGTTCCTCGACGACCTGGGAGCACCCACGGGTGCCGGACTGTACCGCGCACCAGCGTTCCCCGACCCGACAGGAGCGGCTCGCGCGACGGACACGAGGGCCAGCGCTCTGGCAGAGAGAGGCGGGCACGGATGAGCACGATCTCCTTCGTCAACATCGACATGCACGGTCACGTGAACCCGACCCTGCCCGTGGTCGCCGAGCTGGTGCGCCGCGGGCACAGCGTGACCTACCACGTGGGCCACGGGTTCGGGGACGAGGTCGCGGCGACCGGTGCACGGGTGGAGACCTATCCCCCGGATGACATCGACGCCGGCGACCCGCCCGAGCCGGTCACGCTCATGGATCAGCTCGCCCTGACCGCTGTGCGGATGCTGCCCAGCGTGATGGACGATCTCCGGCGAGACTCCCCGGATCTCGTGGTCCACGACGCCGCGTGCCTGTGGGGGCAGGTGGCAGCCAGGGCCCTGGACGTGCCGGCGGTGTCGTCGTTCACGACGTTCGCGTTCAACAGGCAGGTGCGCAGCCCGACCCGGCTCTCTCGCGAGGTGGTCGCGGGCGCGATCACCCATCCGCGCAACGTCGCCCGTTACGTCAGGTCACGCATCGATCTGCGGACGAGGTTCGGGGGACGTGGGCTTCCCCTTCTCGACGTGCTCAACGTCCGGCAACCCCTGAACCTGGTCTACACCTCGCGGGAGTTCCATCCCGCGGAAGCCTCGTTCGACCAGTCCTACCGCTTCGTCGGACCGAGCCTGGGGGCGCGTCCTCCGGACCCAGCCTTCCCGCTGGCCGACCTGCGGGACCCGGTGCTCTACGCATCGCTGGGAACCATCTTCAACGCCGAGCCCGAGCTGCTGCGCAGCTTCGCCATCGCGCTCGCCCCGCTGGCCGGCAGCGTCGTGCTGGCGACCGGGCGCACCGACCCTGCGGCTCTGGCGCCCCTGCCGGCCAACGTCGTGGCGCGTCGCTCCGTGCCGCAGCTCTCCGTGCTGTCCCGGGCTGCGATGTTCGTCACCCACGGGGGCATGAACAGCGTCAACGAGGCGCTGTTCTACGGGGTCCCCCTGCTGGTGGTGCCTCAGGGTGCGGACCAGTTCCTGGTCGCTGACCGGGTCGTCGAACTGGGTGCCGGCCTGTCGATCACCTCCGGGCCGGTATCGACCGAGCACGTGCGACTGCTCGCGGCCCGCCTGTTGGACGAGCCCCTCTTCGCCGCGGCCGCTACCAGGATGGAGCAGGCCCAGCGCCGCCCGGGGGGAGCTGTCCGAGCCGCTGACGAGCTCGAGGCACACCTCCGCGCGCCGGTCTCAGGTGCGCCGTGACCGTGTGGGCGCTCCTTCTCCTCGCCGGGCTGTCGGAGACCGCGGGACGCATCGTCCCGCTGGTCGTTCGCCGCCACCACGCCTCGCGGGGCTCCGTCATCCGCCTGGTGCTCGCCGGCACGGTCGTCGAGGCGATGGTGTTCGCGCTGTGGCCGCTGACCGGGTGGGTCCTCGCCGGCCTGGTCGTGCACAGGTCGCCGTACGGCGTGGCGCCCGTCTGGACGACGGGCAGCGTCGCGCCACTGCTGCTGGCCGGCACCCTGGCCTTCCCCCTCCTCGGCCCCGCGCTGCACGTCGTGGTGCTGGCGGTGGCAGGGACGGCGCTCACAGGCGACCTCGCCGTGGCAGCGAACCTCGACCGGTGGCCGGCACTTGCGTGCGTGGCCTGCTCCGGGCTGTTCCTCGCGGTGCTCGTCGGGGCCGTCCGCCGGGCTGTCGGGGCGTGGGGCTCCGCCCAGGACGGTGCGTGGACCGGGTGAGCGGGGCGCCGGTCGTGACGGCGGTCGGGAGCATCGGCCTGGTCGTGGTCGCCGTGGGTCTGCTCGCCCGCTACGAGGTCCTGGTCTATGCGGCGGGCTGGCGGCCCGAGCGCACGGACCTGCCGGCCCGGATGGAGGTCGCGCGTGGTGCCGCTGCGAGCCGACCGCCCGCGGGCTACCTGGTGTACCTCGACGGCATCGGCAAGATGAAGTTCCGGGACACCCGCGACGGGGGCCGGCTCGTCGACCAGATCGTCGCGCGGGCCCCCGAGCTGCGGGTGCTGGGTCACGTGCTGCCCTACTCCCCCATCGCCCGCCAGCTGACCGACCGACCCGGGGCGAGATGGCTGCGGCGCCACGCCGCGATCGCGTTGTTCGTCTACAACGTGCTGCAGATCTTCGTGGCCGCCGACTCCAGATACCGGCCGCTGTACAACCGGGCCGTCGGCCACCAGATCGCGGCGCAGCTGCAGCACGCCGGCTACCGACCTCGAAGCAGCATCCCGGTCGTGCTGCTGAGCTACAGCGGCGGCGCACAGCTCGCCACCGGTGCCGTTCGGGACCTGTGCGTTCTCCTGGCACCCCCGCTGACCCTCATCACGCTGGGAGGGTTCCACAACGGGGCCAACGACCTGACCGGCATCGGTGCGCTGCACGAGCTCACGAGTGACCACGACCGGATCGAACGGATCGGGCGCGCTATGTTCCCGCAGCGCTGGCCGATCTGCACCTGGAGCGGATGGAACCGCGCCCGCTCGGCGGGCAGGGTGCTCACCCACCGACTCGATCCTGCACACCACGTGGGTCCGCTGAGCTACATCAGCGCGGACGCGCGGCTCCCCGACGGCAGGACCTACCTCCTCCGGACCACGGAGGAGATCCTCTCCATCATCCGGACCGCGGTCACGACACGGACCTCGTCGTCCCCGGGCACCGAGCCGCCCTCTGCGAGTGAGCGTCGCTGAGCCGCCGCGCCGATCGGAGCAGGACCTCTGGCACGATGGCGCTCGTGGTCGACCACGTCGAGACCGTCGTCGTCTTCGCGGCCGAGCCCGGTGGCGGCAACCCCGCCCCGGTGATGGTTGATGCGTACGCGATGAGCGACGACGACATGCAGCGGGTGGCTCGCAGCCACGGGCTGGAGAGCGCGTTCGTGGTGCGGCCGCCGGTCGACCCGTCCTGCGACCTCGCGCTGCGGTTCTGGGTTCCCGAGCACGAGATGGAGATGTGCGGCCACGCGACGGTCGGCGCGGTCTGGCTGCTGGACCGGCTCGGTCGGCTGCCCACCGAGGACGTCACGGTGTGGACCCCGAGCGGGCGGGTCGCCGCCCGGGTGCGGACCGTCGACGGCGAGCGCTCGGTGGAGATCAGCCAGCCGCCCGGCCGGGTCACCGCTCTGCCACGCCCGGGCCGGGGTGGAGGCGCTGTGCAGCACCCTCGGCTCAACCGGCCTCTACCCGTACGCCGTCGCGGAGGACGCCCAGCGCACCTTCGAGGCTCGGCAGTTTCCTCGGTCCTCGGGCTACCCCGAGGACGCGGCCACCGGGATCGCGGCTGCGGCGCTGGCCTTCGGCCTGCGGTCGGGTGACGGCGTGGAGCCCACCGACGAGCCGATCCTGGTGCGGCAGGGACGCGCCATGGGCCGGCCGTCGCAGATCCAGGTCCGCTTCGACCTCGCGGACGGGACACCTCGCGGCTGCTGGATCGGGGGGGCCGTCCAGCTCGCCGACCAGCCGTAGGACCCACCGCGCCGTCAGTGTGGTTCCTCGGTGGCGTGGGAGTCGGTGATGCTGAGAGCACCACCCGCAGCGACCAGTCCGACGACGACCGCGAGCAGGGCGTAGGTGAGCCGCTCGCCGTGGAAGAACGATGCGACGAGGGCGCTGCTCCAGGTGCCTGCAGGGAGCTGGGTGGTGACGAGGGCGGCTATCAAGGTGCCGACCACAGCGGTGCCGACGCTGCTTCCGACCTCCTGGGCGGTGTCGTTGAGGGCCGCGCCGATCGAGGTGCGGTTGTCCGGCATGGCGTCGACCAGAGCGACCGCACAGATGGTCATGACGGTGCGCAGTCCGACGGTCATCAGCACCATGCAGGCGGCGATGGCGACGTACCCGTGCTCGACACCCCAGGAGAGACAGGCGAGAGCGCCCGCCAGGCATGCCGCGCCGACCAGGCATGCGATCCGGTGGCCGAATCGCCGAGCGAGCCACTCGGACACCGGGGTCGCGCCGATCATCGTCACGATGATGGGCAGATTCGCCAGTCCGGCGCGCATCGGGCTCCATCCGTAGGCGTACTGGAAGTGCAGGATCAGCCCGAACATCACGCTGGCCATCGCGATGGACGTGCCGATCTGGGCGATGGTGGCGCCGCGGACGGTGCCGTTCGCGAACAGACCGAGGTCCAGCATGGGCGAGGCGCTGCGACGCTCGTGCTGCACGAACCCGACGGCGGCGACGACCGCACCGACGAAGGACGCAAGGGTGAGGGTGGAGAGCCAGCCGTGCTCCACGCCGCTGGTCAGCGCGTAGCAGGCCAGCCCGATGGTGCTGATGCTGAGCACGGCGCCGGGCAGGTCGAGGGCATCGTCGGTCAGGTCCTGCTTGCGGTCGGCCGGCACGCCGAGCCGGACACCGATGCACGCGATCAGTGCGATCGGGGCGTTGACGACCAGCAGCCACTCCCACCGCACGTGGACCAGCGCGGTGCCGCCGAGCAGCGGGCCGAGGACGAAGCCCGACATGCCGACGACGATCATCACCGTCATGGCGCGCATGCGCAGCGCCTGCTCGTCGAAGAGGCGGAAGACCAGCGAGTTGGTGATGGGTGCCATCGCCGCGGCGGCGAGACCGAGCGCAGCCCGCAGAGCGATCAGCTCGCCCGCCGTGGTGACGGCGACGACGCACAGGCTCAGCAGGCCGAACACGGCGAGGCCCACCAGCAGCACCCGACGGCGCCCGAGCCGGTCGGCCATCGATCCGGCGGTGAGTAGCAGGCCACCGAAGGTCAGGGAGTAGGCCCCGGTGACCCACTGCAGAGCCGTCGTGCCGCTGCCGAGGTCGCGGCCGATCGTGGGCAGCGCGATCGTCAGCAGCGTGTTGTCGACCATCTCGACGAAGAAGGCCAGGCACAGGGCAGCCAAGGGGATCCACGCCGCGCGCAGGCTCGGGTAGGCGTTCGACGAGGATGCCGTCGTGGCGGTGGTGGTGGTGGTCATGGTGGTGCCTCCCGTCGGAGGGTGCTCGAGCATCGAACGACCCACAGCGACCATAGGGAGCGGCGCTTTCACACCGGTTTCACGGCGGTGCACGCCGGTTTCACGAGGCCTTCCGACGCCACCGTCTGGTCGGAGACCCCGCCGTCAGCTGCCGAGTCGTTGAAGCAGGCGCATCTTGCTTGCCGACGACCTGGATCGTTCCTCCGGGCAGCGAGTGCCGGGGGCCGGCAGGGTCAGCCGGGTCAGGTAGGTGGCGACCTTGGCCCGGATGCAGGAGTTGTCGAAGAACGAGGTGTGTGTGGCGCCGGGGCCACCGGACTCGGTGAGCAGCCGAGCGTTGTCGAGGGTGGCGGCCAGGGCCACGGCACCGGGGTACGGCGTCGACGGGTCGCCGACCGATCCCACCACCAGCACCGGGTCGGCGCCCTGGGCCCGGAAGTCGCCACGCCAGTCACTGGGCGGGTTGCGCACCGGCCAGGAGCTGCAGGCGGCGGCGTTGGCGCCGTCGTAGCTGGGCGGGCCGTAGGCCAGCGCCGGCCCGAGCCGAGGGGCCAGGGCGGCGCTGCGGCGGGCGAACCGGACGAAGTCCGTCGGGTCGAGGCTGCCGGCGGCGTCGGTGCACTCGATGACGATGTTGGTCGCACCACCCGCCGGGGCCAGCAGGTCCCGGTTGGTGACCACCGGTGTGCCGGCCGCGATCTCGGCGAGCAGCTCACCCGTCTGTGGCCAGGCGTCCCGGCCCGAGCCGGTCAGGAGGTAGAGCAGGTAGAGGACCGTGTAGCCGTTGGTGGTGACCCGATCGGCGCCCGTCCCCTTGGTGATCGGCTGCTTGTCGAGCTGCGCGACCAGGGTGTCCAGCGCCGCCGCGGCCGCGCCGTCGCCGAAGTGGCACTGGGCGGCATGGCTGGAGCACCAGGCGAGGAACGCGTCCACCGAGCGCTCGCTGGCGCGGTAGTTGAGGCCGAGCAGGCCGAGGTAGTCGTCGCCGTAGGCGAACGGGTCGAGCGACCCGTCGACGGCCACCGCGCGGACCCTCCCGGGGAACAGGTCGGCGTAGACCGCGCCCAGGTAGGTCCCGTAGGACAGCCCGAGGTAGCTCAGCTGCGTGTCCCCCACGGCTGCCCGCAGCCGGTCGAGGTCCCGCGCGGCGTACTCGGTGCCCATGAAGGGCAGCAGCCGCCCGCTGCGGCGCTGACAGCTAGCGGCGAACTGGCGTCCCTCGCGCAGGGCGTCCTGGACGGTTCGGGCGGCTCCCGGGTGGCCCAGCGCCCGGTCGAAGCGACGTACTGAGCGGGCAAGCGGCTCGCAGACGATGGCAGGCCTGCTGCGGTTGGTGCCCCGCGGGTCGAACCCGACCAGGTCGAAGTGCCGCCGCAGGGCCTTCAGCTCAGGGCTCCTCGCCGCTGCGGCCACGAAGTCGACCCCCGAGCCACCCGGGCCGCCGGGGTTGATGAACAGCGACCCGATCCGCCCGGGTCCGGACGCGGCCGCCCGGTTCAGCGCCACCCGCACTCTGCCTGCCGAGGGGTGCTGGTAGTCCAGGGGAAGGACGTACGTCGCACACTGCAGGCCCCCGCCGCCGGAGCCGCAGCCGTGCCACTTCACAGCCGGCACCGAGCCCACGTTCGCGCCGCTCTCCGGTGGCTCACCCCCCGAGGAGGAGCCCCCGGCCGACGGAACGACGGGCCCGGCAGCAGTGACGGTCGATGCAGGCAGCAGGGCCACCAGCGTGGCGACCATCACCAGCAGGGCGCCGACACGGCGATGGACCTTGCTCGGGCGGTGCGTCACGATGTGCCTCCCGACGACGGTGTGGGTGGACCGAACCGTAGCGGTACGAACACGTGCTGTCACCAGGCGACGGGGTCAACGGGTGGGGCGCAGCGCCGCCCACGCCAGGAGGGCCAGCGAGCCGGTGGAGGTGAGGGTGCGCACGATGTTCCACCGGACCCACAGCGTCTCGAAGTGCTCCCGCACGTCGCCGAGGTCGGCCATCCGGTTCACTGGTCCCGCTGCGGCGAGCGCGTCGTTCAACGGGATGTTCCCCGCAGCGCTCACCACCACGGTGCCCAAGGCCAGGACGAGTGCGGCCACCGTCCACGGGCGCGCAGCCGACCCCGAGGTGAAGACCGCGGCCGCGGCCAGCAGCGGAGCGCCGAGGAAGCTGAGCATGAAGAGCGGGTTCACGATGGCGACGTTCACGTGCTGCATCGTCGAGATGAACCCGTGGTCGTCGACCCGGGCCAGTCCGGGCATCACGCCCGTGGCCCAGGTGTAGTAGGTGCCCGCCTGGAGCCCGCAGAGCACGGTGGCGAGCAGCAGGACGGGGGCCCGAAGGGCGGCGGACGTGCCCCCGGCGGAGGAAGTGGTGACGAGATCCAAGGTGTCGGTCATGGGTCCATTTCACTGCTGCCGGTGGTGGTTGATCCATGGTCGTGAGGCTCGCCCGCATACGTCATCGTCTAGCCTGAGCGACATGGACGACCTCGCCTCCCTCCTGGACGGGCCGCGCGCCCACAACGCGTTCCTGCTGCGCTGCCCGATGCGCAGGCCCTGGGCGATCCGGCTGCAGGACGAGGCGCCGCTGACGGTCACCTCGGTCGTGCGGGGGCACGCGTGGGCGCTGCCGGACGCGGACGCGCCGGTGCTCGTGGGTGAAGGCGACGTGATCGTGTCGGTCGGCCCGACGCACTGGGGCCTCGCCGACGACCCGGCCACGCCACCCGCGGTGGTGATCCACCCCGGCCAGCACTGCACCACGCCCGACGGACGCTCCCTGGAGCAGGAGATGGCCCGCGGCGTGCGCACGTGGGGCAACGCCCCCGTCGAGGAGGCGGAGGACCTGTTCGTCACCGGCGCCTACTGGGTCCAGGGTGAGGTCGGCCGCCGGCTGATGCAGAGCCTGCCTCCCCTGCTCGTGCTGCGTGGGGTCGAGCTCGAGTCACCTCTCGTCAGCGTGCTGGCAGACGAGGTGGGCCGTGACCGGCCCGGCCAGGAGGCGGTCCTCGACCGGCTCCTGGACCTGCTGCTGATCACGGTGCTGCGCACGTGGTTCGCCCGCCCCGAGTCGCGCACGCCCCGGTGGTGGGCCGGGCAGACCGACCCCGTGCTGGGTCCGGTGCTGCAGCTGCTCCAGCACAACCCGGCCCACCCCTGGACGGTGGTCGAGCTCGCGCGAGCTGCCGGCCTGTCCCGGGCTGCGTTCGCCCGTCGGTTCACCACCGTGCTCGGCGAGCCGCCGATGGCCTACCTCACCCGGTGGCGGATCATGCTCGCCGCCGACCTCCTCGCGGACCCCGACGCCACGGTCGCCTCGGTCGCACTGCGAGTGGGGTACGGGACGCCGTTCGCGCTCAGCGTCGCATTCAAGCGGGAGATGGGCGCCAGCCCGCGCGACTACCGCACCCGAGCAGTGGCCGGCGTCGCCTGAGTGTCACCCCACTCGCATCCGTACAGCCCGACACGGTTACGGCGGGGTGCGGCCGGCCGAGCTGTGGTCGATCGCACTCACCGCCCGGGGCGGAGTGTGTCAACCGCGGGTTGATCATGGAACCATCGTCAATCTAAGGTTGACACATGACCCCACTCAACATCAGCCTCACCGACCTGATCGCCCGTCTGGATGAGGAGCTTCCGGGCGCAGACGACCTGGCCCGCATCAGCGAGGCCCATCTGCGTGCGCAGACCCTGACCGACCTCGGTGACCAGCTCGTCGACCACTACGTCGGAAAGGCCAAGCTGGTCGGCGCGTCCTGGAGCCAGATCGGTGACGCCCTAGGAGTGTCCAAGCAGGCCGCCCAGCAGCGCCCGGCGCCCGCCCCCTTCGAGCGGTTCACCGACCTCAACCGGCACAGCATCGTGCTGGCCCAGGAGGCCGCCCGGACGCACAAGCACGACTTCATCGGCACCGAGCACCTCTTGCTCGGCCTCCTCGGCGAACCGCGGGGCCTGGCCTACCAGCTGCTGGTCGCGCGAGGCGGGTCGGAGCGACACATCCGCGACGCGGTCGACGCCCTGATGCCGCCGGCAGAGAAGAAGGCGCCGCGGGGTCACATCGCGTTCCGGGCGGACAGCAAGGAGGCCATCGCGCAGGCGCACCGTGCGTCGGCCGAGCTGGGCCACGACTGGGTCGGCACGGAGCACACGCTGCTGGGCCTGATCCGTGGCGAGGAGAGCCCCGCCGTGCAGATCCTGCGCAGCCTGGGCTTCACGCCGGTCGACCTGCTCGAGAGTGTCGCGACCGAAGTCACCACTCGGTCAGCCGCACCCGCTGTGGGGCATGAGGATCCTGGCTCAGACCTCGTCGAGTGAGGGCGGGGCCTGCAGGTCCCAGCCGCGGAACAGCACCGCGTGCTCGGTCCCGAGCGCGGGACCGCCGGCCGCCGCGATCCACTCGACCAGCTCGCGCGGCGGAGGGTGCCACGGGAGCGCGGCCAGGTACGCCGCATGCGCCTCGAGGGAACGCGCCCCGGCCTCGAGTGGGGCTCCGGTGACATCGACGCCGTGGGTGGGGTGGTCGTGACCGGCGACGAGCAGCCACCTCGCCGAGTGGGGCTCGAGGCCGTCGTCGACGAGCTCGGGGAAGACCCACCTGTTGCCGGCGTCGCGGACGGCGTCCAGGGTGGCCAGCCCGGCAGCCCGGTGGTCCGCCTGGTTGAGGCCGCCCATCACCTCCAGGTCCCAGGCTCCCGTCACCACCGCATCGGGGCGCACCCGCCGTACCGTCCGGGCGATGTCGCGCCGCAGGCCCAGACCGTACTCGAGCACCCCGTCGGGATGGTCGAGGAACTCGACGTCCTCCACCCCCACGGCCCGGCAGGCGGCGATCTGCTCCGCGCTGCGAACCTCCGCGGTCTGCTCAGGAGGCATCGTGTCGATGCCGGCTCCACCGCGGGTCAGCAGCAGGTAGTGGACATCCACCCCTGCCGCGGTCCGGGCTGCGACTGCGGCGGACGCGCCGTACTCCATGTCGTCCGGGTGCGCCACCACGCAGAGGACACGCGTGAAGGTGTCGGCCGGAAGATTGATCAGCTTGCCCTGGGCCACATCGCCAAGCCTATGCCCGACCCTGGGTATGACGGCAGCACTCGGTGAGAACTGCGTACGGAGGAGGTGAGGCACCATGGCGACACTCCTGTCGGTCAACGTGGGAATGCCCAAGGACGTGGAGTGGCGCGGTCGCACAGTGCACACCGGTGTCTGGAAGAGCCCGGTCACCGGGCCGCAGATGGTCCGCCGCTTGAACATCGACGGCGACGGGCAGGGCGACCTGGGAGGACACGGCGGCGAGCAGCGCGCGGTGCTCGTCTACCAGGACGGTTCCTACCGCCACTGGCGAGAGTTCCTGGGGCGCGAGGACCTGCAGCACGGCGCCTTCGGGGAGAACTTCACGACGGAGGGCCTCGACGACGACGAGGTCTGCATCGGAGACCGCTATCGGATCGGTGAGGCGGAGTTCGAGGTCACCCAGCCGCGTGTGACCTGTTTCCGCGTCGGCATGCGGATGGGTGAGCCGCGACTGCCGTCACTGCTCGTCGCGCACCACCGCCCGGGCTTCTACCTCCGTGTCCTGCGCGAAGGGCGGGTCAGAGCCGGTGACGAGATCGTGCGCACGGCGCACGGTCCGCACGGGCTGAGCGTGGCGGACGTGGATGCGCTGCTCTACCTGCCCGGACGCGGAGCAGCTGGTCGCCGCTCTGGACGTCGCGGCCCTGAGCCCGGGGTGGCACGAGTCGTTCCGCGGCATGCTGGAGAACGAGGCGACCGCTCGACCGGCAGGCGTCGCCGTTGCGCCTCCACCGGCCTGGTCGGGCTTCCGCACCCTGACCGTGACCGACGTGGTCGCCGAGAGCGTGCTCGTGACGTCCTTCCGTCTCGGGGCCGACGAGCCGCTGCCGTCGTACCTGCCGGGCCAGTTCCTGACCCTTCGCGTTGCGGGCGCCGGCGACCCCGAGCCGGTGCGGACGTACTCCCTGTCGGGCGCGCCGGACGACGGCGGATACCGGATCAGCGTGAAGCGTGAGATGCACGGGCTGGTCAGCTCACACCTCCAGTCACGCCTTCGACGCGGCGACCGCATCGAGGTCGCTGCTCCGCGGGGCACCTTCGTGCTCGACGACGGCTCGGAGCCGGTCCTGCTCATCTCCGCGGGCATCGGGCAGACGCCCCTGCTGGCGATGCTGCACCGACTCGCGAGTGAGCACAGCAGGCGCGTGGTGTGGTGGATCCACACCACGCACGACGCAGACAGCCATGCGTTCTCCGCCGAGGTGGCCACCCTCCTCGACCGCCTGCCGTCGGCGCACTCCGTCGTCTACTACACGACTCCTGCGCAGCCGATCCCGTCCGGCTCGGCCGTCCGGGCAGGTCGCGTCACGGCGGAGGCGCTCGCCGGGCTGGGGCTGCCGCAGGAGGCACAGGCGTTTGTCTGCGGCCCACAGGCGTTCATGGACGACGTCACAGCCGGCCTGGTCGGCGCCGGCATCGACCCGGCACGCATCCACAGCGAGCGGTTCGGATCCCTGGCACCGATCAACCCGGGCGTCGTGGGAGCAGCTGCGGTGCCGCCGCACCAGCCGGTCGGGTCGCGCGGCACGGGCCCGGCGGTCACCTTCGCCCGCTCGGCGCTGACGACCGGCTGGTCGGGCCGCTTCTCATCGGTCCTCGAGCTGGCCGAGGCGTGCGACGTACCCACGCAGTGGTCCTGTCGCACAGGTGTGTGCCACACGTGCGTGACCGCGGTGCTGTCCGGGGAGGCGTCCTACGAGACACCGCCGCTCGAGCCGCCAGGCGACGGCGAGCTGCTCATCTGCTCCGCGCGGCCCACCATGGATCTGGTGCTGGATCTCTGACGGCGATCAGTGGGAGGCTGGTCGCATGCCGTGGCAGCCTGAGCTCTTCACCGCGCCGGTGCTGCAGCAGGTGCTCGACAGACGACGCCAGGCCGCGCTGGTGGCGGTGCCCTACTTCGACGGTCTGCTGGCCGGCGATCCCGACCCCCTGGTCGAGTCGTTCGCCGCCGAGCCCGAGGTGTTCGACCCGGTGCTCGGACGGATCAAGGGTGTCGACGCGTTCCGCAGGTTCGTCGGCGAGACCAGCTCGTGGCTGCAACGGCACGACGCCTCGGTCGAGGACGTCGAGCACGTCATCCTGGACCGGCGCGGCATGGAGGAGGTGGTCCTCCACCTCGACACGGACGCCGGCACCGTCGACCTGCCGGTCGCCGTCGTCGCCGACCGGCAGCTCGACGGGCGCATCGACGAGGTGCGGGTCTACTTCCCGCGTGATCCCCTCACCGGCAGGCACATGACGCGACCGCCGCTGCTCCAGGCCGACCCCACGCTGCCCGTGCCGGACGGCGTGGAAGGCTACCTGCGAGAGCTGGCGTCGGGAGACCCGGACGGCGTGGTTGCCGCCTTCGAGCCGGACGGCTGGGTCCGCGAGGCGGACCAGCAGGTCCACCGGGGTCGGGACGATCTGAGGGCCTACCACGAGCGCCTGTTCGCGGACGGCGGCGGCATCCCCCTGGAGGCCTGCGCGCTGGTCGACGACGGTCGCCGGTGTGCGCTGGAGTACAACCGGGTCGGGCGGGGACGCCTGCAGGGCCCGCCCGAGGCAGGCGTGGCCGTCTTCGTCCGAGGTGACGGCGGCAAGGTCGCCGCGGTCCGGCTGTACGGCGACCTGAGACCGCCGACGGTCTCGGCCGCGTAGCGGGTCTATCGCTGGGCGCGGTGCTCGACGTGTCCCGTCCGCACACTGACCGGATTCCGCGCCGGTTACCAGGGGATGCAGGACGTTTGGCGCTTCCCATGGGCCGTGACCCGTGGGAAGCACCGGTTCTCCGAGGGACGTACGACGGTCTGCCGTCCGCGCCGAGCACCTGCTCCGTCGGCAGCGCAGATGCCTCGAACCCAGCACGGCGTACGTCGTCAGGGTGGATGTCGCGTCGGCGCATCTGCGCGGCAACCGGGTGTGAGCCGACGACAGGGTGAAGCCGGCGAGCACGACCGCCACAACCGTTCTCCATGACCTGTTGTGGCCCTCTCGCGATGGCGACGATCGCCATCATCGGTCGCCAGGACCGATCCTGGCGACTCCATCCATGTACAGGCAGCAGCAGTCCTCCGAAGGCACAGGCAACTGGTGCGCGAACGCGACGGGCCGGCCAGACGAGGGGCGTGCAGACGCGCCGGGTCGGCAACGACGGTGATCCAAGGGCACGAGCCTCAGGAGCCGACCGACCCGTGTGCGGCCCGCCGGTCCCAGCCGTGGAAGGCGGCGAGGTCGCCTGCGTCCCAGGCCTGGCGGAGCCCCGGCGCGCTGAGGTCCCAGTCCCGGCGAGTCTCCCGCAACACCTCTCGAAGGTCGTGCCAGAGGTCGACGACCGACGGGCGACCCCAGAACCAGTAGCCGTTGTAGATGCTGTGCACGACGAGCCCCGGCTTGAGCACGAGCGTGTGCGGGATCATCGGGTCGTTGTCGGGGTCGGTGTACTCCGCGATGTCGAGGTCCTGCTGGACGATGCGTCCTGGGTCGGACAGGAAGGACCACTGCGCTCCGACCGAGGCACGGAACTCCTGCAGCGTGTGGTGCTCGTCGGTCGCTATGGTCACCACCCGGGTGTAGGCGACGGCGAACTTCGGATAGGACGCGGCGAGCTCGAGGTGCTGCTGGTGCTCCTTCGGGCAGAAGTGGCCACGCGCGAGGGTGAGCACCAGTGGGTCGTCGCCCTGGAGCTCGCTGAGGGTTCGTGGCACACCCGTGTGGTCGGGCAGCTCGTAGTCGGGGAACGTGGCGCCAGGGACGATGTCGGAGCGCATCGCAGGTCCCTTCCGATGACGTGGTCGATGACGTGATCGTGGTGCGACCCGGCGTGATCAGCCGGAGACGAGCTGTTGGCCGCCGTCGACGTCGTACGTCGCCCCGGTCAGCGCGGTGTTGGTCATCAGGTGGATCGCCAGCGCTGCGACGTCGGCCGGCCCGACGACACGCCCGATCGGCAGGGACGTGCGCAGCTCGGCCCGGCGGGCGTCGAGCTGGGCACCGAGCAGCGACGCCGACAGCGGTGTGTCGACGAAGCCGGCGGCGATCAGGTTCACCCGCACGGGCGCGATCTCGAGCGCCAGGTTGGCGGTCAGGGCCGGTAGCGCGGCGGTCATCGCCGAGATGACGGCCAGGCCGACGCCGGTGTGCCGGCCGCCGGTGCCGCCCATGAAGAGCAGCGTGCCCCCTGGGCGGACTCTGGCGAAGCGCGCCACTGCGAGCATCATCATCGGATGCTCCTGCAGCGCGTTGCGCGCCTCGTCGAGGTCCATCTCGGCCAGCGGCGAGTAGTAGGGCCGACCGGCCGTCACCATCACGTGGTCGATCGGTGCGTCGAGACCTGCGAAGAACTGCTCGAGGGCGACCAGGTCGTTGGCGTCGAACGCCGCGATGCTCCGCGCGCCGACCGTCGTCGCGGCGCTCTCGAGGCGATCACGGTCGCGACCGGTCAGGATGACGTCGGCTCCTTGGTCACGCGCGGCTCTCGCGGTCTCCAGGCCGATCCCTGCGCTGCCGCCGACCACGACCACGGTCTGCCCGAGCAGTCCTGACTGCGAGGCCTGCGCCACGGCTGTGTCGGTGGTCATCGTGCTGCCTCCTGTGCCGCGCGTGCCGGTGTGCGCCCCGCCGCGATCTCGGTGCCCAGCGCCTTGAGCGCCGCGACGTAGATCTCCGAGAAGGTGGGGAACGGCTGGATCGTGTCGACCAGGACGTCCAGCGGCACGTGCGCCCGGATGGCGAGTGTCGCCTGCTGCATCCACTCCCCCGCCTCCGGACCGAGCCCGTGGGCACCCGTCACTCGCTGCCCGTCGCTGACCAGCGTCAGGTAGCCGTTGCTCTCCGCGTACGCGCGCGTGTACGTCGCAGTCTTCGCCACCCCCGAGAGCAGCGCCGTGCCACTGAAGCGGTCATGCGCTGCGCCGACCGCGGCGGCTTGGGGATCGGTGTAGGTGACGCGTGGAACCGCCTCGTAGTTGGCCGGTCGTGAGCCACCGAGGATGTTCGTCGCGACGACCTCACCCTGGTACTTGCCGACATGCGTCAGCGGCCACAGGCCCGTGACATCGCCGATGGCCCACAGGCTCGCCTCGGCCGACGGCGCAGCCACCCGCAGGTAGGCATCGACGGGAACGCCGTGGGCGTCCGCCACGACCCCGACGGTCTCCAGACCGAGGCCGTCGACCCGCGGACGCCGGCCGGTGGCGACCAGCAGCCGGTCACCGCGCAGCTCCCGCCCGTCGTCGAGCTCCACGACGTAGTCCTCGGCCTCGCGGCGCGCGGCGGCCACACCGGCAGACAGCGCGAGCTCGATGCCGTCCCGGCGGAGCACCTCGCCCAGCGCCTCACCGAGCGCCACCCCCAGCGACACTCCCAGCGCCACCCCGAGCAGCACCTGCACGTAGAGGTGCCGGAAAAAGAA
>CAXSHL010000003.1:0-73389 GCA_964237315.1 uncultured Nocardioidaceae bacterium | reverse complement strand
CACCGAGCGCGGCGGGCTCCCGAGCGAGCAGATGAGCGGCCCTGTCGACGACGACGACCTCGCCTCCCAGCCGGCGTACCGCCTGTGCCATCTCGACGCCGACGGGCCCGCCGCCCATGATCAGCAGGCGACGTGGGACGGCCTTCATGGACGTCACCTCGCGACTCGTCCACACACCCTCGAGCTCACGTAGCCCAGGCACGGGTGGCACCACCGGAGCAGCGCCGTTGGCCAACACGACGTGCTCGGTCGTGTACCGCTCGCCGTCCACCTCCACGACACCCGGGCCTGCGAGTCGACCCGTGCCCCGGAGCAGGGCGATGCCCTGTCCGGCGAGCCACCGCTCCTGACCAACGTCGGAGTAGTCCGAGACCATGAAGTCACGCCAGGCGAGCGCCGCCTCGACGAAGACCTCGGCCGTGGCGGCAGCCTCGAGCGCCCCGTGCACCGCCTCCCCGGGACGGAGCAGCGTCTTGGACGGGATGCACGCCCAGTAGGAGCACTCCCCGCCCACGAGCTCACGCTCCACCACGGCCACCCGCAGCCCGCCCTCGGCGAGAGCCCCGGCGCAGTGCTCACCCGGCGACCCACCACCGAGCACGATCACGTCGTAGTCGCTGGTCATGTCGGCAGCTCTTCGCCCGCCCGCTCCCGCACCATGTACAGCGCGTACCAGTCCGGCCAGTCGGCGTCCGCCTCGCCGGTCCGCTCCTCGTGCTGTCCGTGTGCATCAGCGGCTCTCAGGAGGGCCAGCGCCAGATCGCTCGCGGACTCGTACGTCGTACCCATCTCCCCTCCCCTCAGCGGCCCGGCAGCCGGGTCTTGATCTCCTGGAGCAGCCAGCCGTTGCCGTCGGGGTCCGAGAAGGAAGTGAACGAGCCGTAGTCGGCGTGCTGCGCCGCCGGGCCGTCCAGCCGCCCCTCCGTGCCGGCGTGGTGGAAGATCCCCGTCCGGTCGTGGAACAGCTCGCTGACCTCGGCCCCTCGGGAGACCAGGTCGGCACGCGCCTCGTCGATGTCGTGGACCGAGAGCTGCAGCCCCTGGGCCGAGCCGGGCGTCGCAGAGGAGACGCCCGTGCCGAAGATGATCGAGCACCCGGAGCCAGGGGGTGTCACCTGGACCACCCGGTAGCCGTCGTCCACGACGAGATCCGCGTCGAGCCGCCATCCCAGGCCGGTGTAGAAGCTCTTGGCCCGGTCGACGTCCGAGACGGGGAGCACCACGACCTCCAGCCTCATCTCACCCGGCTTCACCGGTGGGCTGGCGGTGCTGGTGCCTGTGCTGGTGTCGACGCTGCTCATCGGTGCCTCCTGTTGATGGCGTCAGGACCTCGCTTCCGGATCCCTGGCTTCAACACTCCTCCGTCGAGTTCTCAGCCGTCAAGATCGGCGTGCATCCGTTGCCACACAGGGAATCCGGCGCCTACGACACGGCCGACGAAGACGGGATAACGGGTGAAGCGTGCCAGTTCCGCCCGGTAGGTACAGGTCCGCTCTCGTAGGCGACGACGACGGCTTGCACCCGGTCCCGCAGCTCGAGCTCGGCGAGGATCCGGGCGACGTGGGTCTTCACGGTCTGCACCGAGACGAGCCCTATCCCCTCATCCCATCGCCATGGCCGGCGGTCTCGGACGAAGCCCCGCCGACGGACCACTGTTCCTCCTGGGTCTGCTCATGTGCGTCGTCGCGGCGGGCGACCGGCATGGCCGTCGGTCGTCCCGCACCGCGTGACCTCCGTCGACCTGCGTAGGCAGTGGGGGTGACACCGAGCAGGCGCTTGAAGTGACGGGTGAGATGGGACTGGTCGAAGAAGCCGACCTGGTGCGCCACGGCGGCCGCCGGCTCGCCCGCCAGGAGCAGCCGCCGTGCCTGGTCGAGCCGGCGACCGGTGAGGTAGCGGTGGGGCGGCATGCCGTACTCATGGGTGAAGCACCTCACGAGATGAGTCGCGTCGGCGCCCAGTAGTCGGGCAGCCTCACCGAGGGTCAGGCCGGCCTCGATGCGGGCGTCCAGGAGCGTGCGCATCCTCTGCGCGAGCACCCGGTCCCGGGCCGGTGGCGACGAGGCGACGCTGCGGTGCAGATGGAGCAGCAGCCGCTCACGCACCAGGGCCAGCCGGGACTCGGCCTCGAGCTCGTCGCCCGGGTGGCGCAACGCCTGGTGCAGCCCGGCTATGCGGTCGCGCAGCGGCAGGTCGTGCAGCGTGGGGCGGTCGACGGCGCGACCGATCAGCTGCTCGTCCAGCTGGTCGTGCTCGAGGTACAGGACCCGCTTCTGGAACCCGGAGGACGTCGCCGAGCGTCCGTCGTGCGGAACGTGAGGCGGTAGGAGGGTCACCGTGGAGGCGGCCGCTCCGTGCTGGTCGTGCTCGAGGTCGTAGGCGACGGCGCCGTGGTCGATGATCAGCACGCTCCACGTGTCGTGCGTGTGCAGCGGGTAGGCGTGGTCGGTGAAGGACGCGTGGAGCACCTCGGCGACACCCGGGACCGCCGGGTCCCAGGCTCTGACGTCGGCTGCTCGAGGCACGTCAAGAACGTACAAGACGACGCACGAGGCCGGCGGCACGATGAGGCGCATGGAGAGACGCTTCGACACCAAGATCGCGATCGTGCTGCGCGAGGACCTGCTGGCGTGGCAGCGGCTCAACGTGACGGCGTTCCTGGCCAGTGGCATCACCGCGGCCCACCCTCAGCTCGTCGGGGAGCCCTACCGGGACGCCGACGGCACGACGTACCTCGCCCTGCTCGGGCAGCCGGTGATGGTTCTCCAGGGCAGTGCCGAGTCGGTGCGTGCCGCACTTCAGCGAGCCGTACGTCGGGAGCTGCCGGTGGCGGTGTTCACGGCCGACATGTTCGCGACCGGCAACGACGAGGACAACAGGGCGGTCGTCAGCGCTGTCGCCGCTGATGACCTGGACCTGGTCGGCATCGCCGTCCACGGCCCCCGCAGCGCGGTCGACAAGATCACGAAGGGCACCACCATGCATCCGTAGCCCCAGGGTTCTCGTCGCGCCGCATCAGCGGCGTCGCCCGACCCGGAACACGCCCCGCACGATCTCCCGGGCCGCGGTCCGCATCAGCTCCCGGGCCACCGGCGACGTCATGATGTCCTGCACCGTCCCGCCGGAGCCCGAGGAGCGGGTGCCGGCCGGCCGCTTCCGGTTGCCGGACCTCGTGGTCGGGGCCTTGGGGTAGCCGACGTGCCCGTCGTCCGGGGATGGCGCCGGCTCCTGGCGAGCGGCGGCCGCACCGGCCTCCAGCTTGCCGGCCAGCATCTCGTGTGCGGACTCCCGGTCCACCGCGACGCCGTACCTCGCCTGCAGGGCCGACGCCTGGACGGTCGCCGCCATCGCCGCCGGGTCGGCGGGCGCCATCAGGGACTGCGGTGCCCGCAGCCGGGTCCAGGCCACGGGTGTCGGCGCGCCGCGCTCGTTCATCACCGTCACCACCGCCTCCCCGATCCCGAGCGAGAGGATCACCTTGCCCAGGTCGTCGTAGGTCGAGGTCGGGTAGGTGTTCACGGTGGCCTTGAGTGCCTTGGCGTCGTTCGGGGTGGCCGCGCGCAACTGGTGCTGGACCCGTGACCCGAGCTGGCCGAGCACCTCGTCGGGTACGTCGGTCGGGCTCTGGGTCACGAAGAACACCCCGACGCCCTTGGAGCGGATCAGCCGCACGGTCTGGGTGATCGCCTGCTTGAAGTCCTTGGACGCGTCCGCGAACAGCAGGTGCGCCTCGTCGAAGAAGAACACGAGGCTCGGCTTCTCGGGGTCACCGAGCTCAGGCAGGTCGTGGAACAGGTCGGCGAGCAGCCACATCAAGAAGGTGGAGAAGATCGCCGGCCGGTCCTGCAGGTTCGGCAGCTCGACCAGCGAGATCAGCCCCCTGCCGTCGCTCGCGGTCCTCAGCAGGTCCCGGGTGTCGAACTCCGGCTCGCCGAAGAAGGCGTCCGCGCCCTGGTCGCTGAAGGCGATCAGCTCGCGCAGGATCACGCCCGCGGTGGCCGAGGAGAGACCACCCAGCCCCTTGAGGTCAGCCTTGCCCTCGTCGGACACCAGGAAGCCGACCACCGCCCGCAGGTCGGCGAGGTCCAGCAGCGGCAGGCCCGCACCGTCGGCGTAGTGGAACACCAGCCCGAGCGATGACTCCTGCGTGGCGTTCAGCCCCAGCACCTTGGCGAGCAGGGTCGGGCCGAACGAGGTCATCGTCGCCCGCAGCGGGATGCCGGTCCCCTCCCCGCCGAGGGCGAAGTACTCGACCGGGAAGCCGCTCGCCGTCCACTGCTGACCGACCGAGGCGGCCCGGGCCGTGAGCCGGGCGCTCTCGGCGCCGGGGGTCGAGATGCCGGAGAGGTCGCCCTTGATGTCCGCGGCGAACACGGGGACGCCGTGGGCGGACAGCTGCTCGGCCAGCAGCTGGAGCGTCTTGGTCTTCCCGGTGCCGGTTGCTCCGGCGACCAGGCCGTGCCGGTTGAGCATCGCGAGCGGGATCCTGACCGGCGCGGGCGCGACCGTGTCGGGGTCGAGCATCAGGCTGCCCAGCTCGAGGGCGGGGCCGTCGAACGCGTAGCCGGCCGCCACCTCGGTGACGATCGGGTCGGGACTGCCGGCGTCGGGGAGCTGTGGGGCCATCCGGCGACCCTAGTCCGTCCGGAGTGTCCCTCGAGGAGCGACGTGCGTGGCCCTGCTCGCCGGCCCGATCAGCCGCGCAGCTGCTCGAGCAGCCCCATGTCGTTCCGGCAGGCCCAGTGCTCGACGATCATCCCGTCGGCGACCCGCCAGATGTGGATGAACTCCCACGCCATCGGGTGACCGGAGGCGGGCACGTGCGCGAGCAGGGGCATCGTCGAGGCCTTGTGCACGCCGCGCAGCGTCAGGTGCTGCGCGACGAGATCGCCTTCGCCGAACAGGTGGTGCTGATCAGGGGTCACCGGCCCGAAGTCGTGCTCGATGACGCGCAGGATGCGCTTGAGTCCTTCACGGCCCTGGGGCCCGGCGGCGTGGTTCACCAGGTCCTCGGCAACCAGGTCGTCGATCGCGGTGGGGTCCCCTGCCAGCTGTCGCCGGAACAGATCCTCGACGACCGCCTTCGCCACGTTCGCGCTCACCGACGCCTCCTGTACACCACGATCAGGGTCCCGTCAGGGTACGGCGTGGCCTCGACCAGCTCGAGGCGACGCTCGACCGGTAGGTCGCGGAACATCGGCTCTCCGCTGCCGAGCGCCACCGGGCGGACGACCAGGCGGTACTCGTCGACCAGGTCGGCGCGGGTGAGGGACTGGGCGAAGGTGAAGCCGCCATAGGCGATGATGTCGCCGCCCGACCGGTCCTTGAGCCGGGCGATCTCCTCTGCCAGGTCACCACTCGCGATCGTGGTGGTCGGCCAGTCGGCGTGCGTGAGGGTGGTGGAGAAGACCACCTTCGGGATCTCGTTCATCGGCTTGGCGTACTCGCCGGTCGACGTCGGCCAGACACCTGACATCCCCTCGTAGGTCGTGCGACCCATCGCATGGGCGCCCGCACGACTGACCCAGGCGAGCTTCCTGGCGACGACGTCCGGATGTTCGGGCTCCCCTCCCCCGACGTCCGAGCCGGGCCCGCCGGAGACGTACCCGTCGATCGAGACGCCCATCTGGAGGACGAGGTCCCGCATTCCTGGAGTGTGACTGCTCATGGCTCCGACCGTGCCAGCAGCCGGATCGCGCATCAACCACTGTCCGAAGCACGCACCGTGTAGCAGGATTGCACGATGGCCGACATCGAGGTGCGTGAGATCCGTGTGTTCCTGGTCCTCGCCGAGGAGCTGCACTTCGGCCGAACCGGGGACCGGCTCGGACTCACGACATCACGCGTCAGTCAGTCGCTGCGCGCCCTGGAGCGCAAGCTCGGAGGACGTGCGCTGTTCGACCGCACGAGCCGCGTCGTCACGCTGACGCACGCCGGTGAGGCGCTGCGCACGGAGCTCGGCCCCGCACTGGCGTCGGTCGACGACGTGCTGGAGCGGGCCCGGGTCCGTGGCGGCGGACCCGGGCAGGTGCGCGTCGGCATCCTGAACGCCGCGTCGGGAAGCGCCGTCCTGAACGAGGCGGTGCGGCGGTTCGAGACGACCTACGACGGGGCTTCGGTGCGGCTGATCACGACCTCGTTCGGTGACCGGCTCGGAGCGCTGAGGCGCCGCGAGGTGGATCTCGCCGTGACCCGGTTGCCGCTCGACCAGCCCGACATCGAGATCGGCCCGTTGCTCTCCCCGAGGGTGACCGCCGGGTCGTGATGGTCGCCAGGGACCACCCGCTGGCGGGTCGCCACGACGTCTCCGTCGAGGACTTCGCGGACCACCCGGTGCGCCGCCCGGACGACGTACCCGAGCTGGCGGAGGCGAGCTGCCCGCGCCGTACGCCGAGCGGGCGGCCCATCGTCCCCGCGGACCTGCCGGTCGACGACGTCTCGGAGCTGCTGATGCTCATCGCCCGGGGCAGGCTGATGCACCCGACCGTGGCCCCCTTCGCCGAGCACTTCCGGCATCCGGACATCACGATCGTCCCGGTGCGCGACCAACCTCCCTCCTCCAGCGCGCTGGTCTGGCTCAGCGGGCACGAGGACCCCGGCCGTGACGCGTTCGTCGCGACGGTGCGACGGGTCGCGGCCGACCTCGACGCCTTCGTGTCCACCCCGTCAGCGACGTCGGCGGGAGCCGGCTGAGCGTGGTGGCGCCGCGCGCATGTGGTCGCGCACCGGCGCCAGCAGGTCGCTCAGCGCCTGGGTGTCCGCGCGCGAGAGCGGTGCGAACAGCTGCAGGCGCAGGACCTCGACGTGGCCGGGGATCACCCGCCCGATCAGCGAGCGTCCCGCGTCGGTGATCGTGAGAGTCACGCTCCGCTCGTCGTCGGCGGACGGCGCACGCACGACGAGACCGGCCTTCTCGAGCAGACCGGCCTGGTAGGTCAGGCCGCTGCGACTGTAGACGACGCCGTCGGCCAGGTCGGTCATCCGCTCGCTGCCGGTGCCAGAGTCCAGGGCGAGGCGCGCCAGGAGCTGGAACTGCACATAGCTCAGGTCGCCGTCCTCACGCAGCTGGTGCTCGACAGCGTGGCGCAGCAGTCCCGCCACCTCCATCAGGGCGAAGTAGGCACCCAGCTGGACGGAGTCGAGGGAGGGAGGTGAGCCCGGCATGGCGTCAGTCTAGGACTGCTTCAGGTTCGAAGCGTTTGCTTTGAGTTCAAAGCACTGCTAACGTCGCTGTGTACTTCGAATTCGAAGCACTTCCCGAAGAGAGAGAGATCGCCATGAAGGCCATCCGCTTCCACCAGTACGGCGACGCCGACGTGCTGCGCTACGAGGACGTCGAGGTCCCCGTGCCCGGCGCCGGCCAGGTGCGCGTCCGCGTCGCCGCGACGACGTTCAACGGCGTCGACGCCAACATCCGCGCCGGCGCCATGCAGGGCCCGATGCCCCTGACGCTCCCGCACGTGCCAGGCCTGGACCTCGCGGGCACCGTGGACGCTCGAGGCGATGACGTCAGCGGTCTCGAGGTCGGCGACCGGGTCGTCGGCTTCCTGCCCTTCGTCGTCGACGGCGCCTCGGCGGACTACGTCCTCGCTGCCGCCGACAGCCTGACCTCGGCCCCGACCTCGATCCCGCTCGCCGACGCGGCCGCGCTCCCCCTGGTCGGCCTGACCGCCTGGCAGGCCCTCTTCGAGCACGCCGACCTCAGGTCCGGACAGCGGATCCTCGTCAACGGCGCGAGCGGAGCTGTGGGTGGCTACGCCGTGCAGCTGGCGAAGGCGGCCGGCGCCCACGTCATCGCCACCGGCAGCGCCTACAGCAGCGAGCACCTGCTGGCCCTCGGCGCGGACGAGGTCGTCGACCACACCGCCACCGAGGTGAGGTCCGCGGTGACCGAACCGGTCGATGTCCTGCTCAACCTGGCGCCCGTCACCCCCGAGCAGCTCGCGACGCTGGCCACTCTCGTCGGCAACGGCGGTGTCGTGGTCAACACGACCGTGTGGATGCCCGCCCCCAGCGACGAGGCGCGTGGTGTGCGCGGCATCGATCTCTACGTCCGCAGCGACACCCAGCAGCTCTCCGAGCTCGTGGCACGGGTCGACCGCGGCGAGCTCGTCGTCGACGTCGCCGAGCGACTGTCGCTGGCAGAGCTCGCATCGGTCCACGCACGCGCGGCCGCGGGGACCCTCACCGGCAAGGTCGTCGTCGTCCCGACCGGCGACCAACGATGACTTGGGTGCACAGCGCGGGTCGGTACGTCGCAACGACCACGAACCCTCCTAGCGAAGGAGCTCAGCATGGGACAGGTCATCGCGTCCGCGTCGATGTCGCTGGACGGCTACATCGCCAAGCACGACAACACGATCGGCCGGCTCTTCGACTGGCTGCAGAACGGAGAGGTCGAGGTCCCCACGATCGACGACCGCATCACGCTCCACATGAGCCCGCCCAGCGCTGAGAACTGGCGGAGGTGGGTGGGCGGGCTGGGCGCCCTGGTGTGCGGGCGCACGCTGTTCGACTTCACCGGCGGCTGGGACGGGAAGCACACGATCGGTGTCCCGGTGGTCGTCGTCACCCACGAGATCCCCACGGACTGGGTCGCGGCCCATCCCGACGCACCGTTCCACTTCGTCACCGAGGGCGTCCAGGCAGCGGTGGCGAAGGCACAGACGCTCGCCGGGGACCGCACCGTCGCGGTGACGGCCGGCACCATCTCCCGCCAGTGCCTCGAGCTCGGTCTGCTCGACGCGGTCGCTGTCGACCTCGTGCCCGTGGTCATGGGCGGGGGTCGGCCCTTCTTCGGGGAGCTGCCAATGGGCGACGTACCTCTCGGTGACCCGGTCGAGTGCATCCAGGGCGATCGGGTCACCCACCTCGTGTTCCCGGTCGCGGAGTCGTCGCGCTCGACCGACGCGCGCCCGTGAGGACGCTCCACGTGGGGATCCGCGTGCAAGACCTCGGTCGTTCGACACGGTTCTACACGAGCCTCGGCTACCAGGTCGTCGGCGTGGTGCCCGGCACCGAGATCGGCACCCTGACGATGCTGAAGCTGCCCGGGGACCTCTTCGTCAGCCTCGAGCTGGTCCACGACCCATCCGCCGGACGGGTCGACCCGGGAGGCCTGCACCATCTCGTCATCGTCGTCGAGGCACTCCACGAGACGGTCGCTCGCCTCGCCGCACTGGACATCGAAGCGGAGACCCCCGGCTCGCTGAACGGGTCCGAGGACTTCTGGACCACCTGGCTCACCGATCCGGACGGCTACCGGATCGAGCTCGTCCAGTGGCCCGCCGGCCACCCCGAAGGGATGACGCACGCGGACTTCCCGGACCAGACGGAGCAGTGAACGAGGTCACCACGGCACCACTCCCTCGTCTCCCTCGTCGTCGAAGAACCCGCCGGTGGGGCCGTCGTCCGGCAGGGTCGCCAGCTGCACGGCGATGGCGGCGCCCTGTTGAGTGGTGCGGACGCCGCGGAAGCCGTTGAGGTCGGTGGCGACGAAGCCGGGGCAGGCCGCGTTGACCAGGACGCCCGTGTCGTGGAGCTCCTTGGCGTACTGGACGGTGACCGCGTTGAGGAAGGACTTGGACGGGGAGTACGCGACGGCGATCGGGCCTGTTCCGGAGCCCGGAGTGGTCTGCAGGGTCAGCGAACCGACGGTGGACGACATGTTCACGTCGAGGGGCACTGCGAAGGCGTCGGTCCCGCTCGCTCGCAGGGCCGCCTCGGCAGCCTCGCGGCGCTCCTCGAGCGCTCCAGTCGTTCGGTCACCCTGACCGAGGCGGGAGTCGTGCTCCTCCGAGAGGGTCGCGCGGCACTCGAGGCCGTGGAGGCTGCCGGAGCGCCGGGACGGCAGCTATCCGGACGGACCGGGTCCGCAGGTGCGCGAGCACGCGCAGCTGCTCCAGCTGATCGCTCTCGGCCGCACGACGGCGATCCTTGCCGAGTCGTGTCGGAGCCAGCTTCGCGACGACCTCGTCACCGTCCCGGTGGTCGATGCGCCGCAGGTCACCACCGTCATCGCGTGGCCGCCGCAGAGCCGCTCCGGAGCCGTGGCCGGTCTCGTCCAGACGGCCATGCGCCTCTAGCGCGGCTCCGGGCGTCAGGTGGTCGGGGCTGACGTCCCGACCGGTGCGCCGGCCATCAGCTGCTCGATCTCGGCCCGTTGCCCGCTCGACACGCGACCCCAGTGCGGGCCGTAGCCGTAGATCTCGCGTAGCGGCGTGCCTGAGCTGGTCCCGTTCAGGACCTCGATGTCGTCGGCGTCGATCAGTGCCGGGTGGGCCACTCCGCAGGTCTCGGCGAGCTTGAGGAGGTCACGGCGCAGGGTGCTGACGTAGTTGGCCACGCGCACCGACTTGAGGGTGGGGTCGAGCCCGTGGGCGAGCCACGCGTCCTGGGTGGCGACGCCGGTGGGGCACTTGTCGGTGTGGCACCGCTGGGCCTGGATGCACCCGATGGCCAGCATGGCCTCGCGGGCCACGTTGACCATGTCGCAGCCGAGCGCCATCGCGACGACGGCGTTGTCGGGCAGTCCGAGCTTCCCGCCACCGATGAAGGCCACGTCGTCCTGGAGTCCGGCCTCGGCGAACACCGAGTAGACCCGGCTGAACCCCACTCTGAAGGGCAGCGACACCGAGTCCGCGAACACCATGGGCGCCGCCCCGGTCCCGCCCTCGCCGCCGTCGATGGTCACGAAGTCGACACCGCGGTCGCCTGGTGACATGTGGGTGGCGAGGCTCTGCCAGAACGAGAGGTCCCCCACTGCGGACTTGACGCCCACCGGCAGTCCGGTCTCGGTCGCGAGCAGCTCGACCCAGTCCAGCATGCTGTCCACGTCGTTGAACTCCGCGTGGCGCGAGGGACTGATGCAGTCGACGCCCGGTTCGATGCCCCGGATCGCAGCGATCTCCTCGGTCACCTTCGGTCCGGGGAGGACCCCACCCAGGCCCGGCTTGGCGCCTTGGCTGAGCTTGATCTCGAGCGCCCGCACCGGCCCGGACTGGACCACGTCCTTGAGCCGACCCAGGTCGAAGCGGCCCTGCCGGTCGCGGCACCCGAAGTAGGCGGTGCCGATCTGGAGCACCAGGTCGCCGCCGTTGCGGTGGTACGGCGACAACCCACCCTCACCGGTGTTGTGCATGCAGCCCGCCAGGGCAGCGCCCCGGTTCAGCGCCTCGATCGCCTGGGGCGAGAGCGAGCCGAAGCTCATCGCGGAGATGTTGACGATCGAGCTCGGGCGGAACTGGCCGGCTCGCTGACGAGCCGCCCCGAGCACCTTGGCCGCCGGCAGCGGCTGCTCCTCCCCCGCGTGGTGGTGGGTCGCCGGAGAGATCTCGGAGAAGGTGCGGTGCTTGATGACGGGGTAGGCCTCGGTGTGCTCGACGTCGTTGTCGGTCCCGAAGCCGAAGTAGTTGTTCTCCAGCTTCGACGACGCGTACACCCAGCGCCGCTGGTCACGGCTGAACGGCCGCTCCTCGTCGTTGCCGGTGACGATGTACTGCCGCAGCTCTGGCCCTATCGACTCGAGCAGGTAGCGGCCGTGACCCAGGAGCGGGAAGTTGCGCAGCAGCGCGTGCTTCTTCTGAAGCATGTCGTAGGCAGCGACACCGGCCATCGCCGCAGCCGATCCGGATGCCGCGAGTCGAGTCCATCTCACAGCGGCTGTTCTACCGCATCATTCGTCGCTGCGCGCGCCCGGGACGGAGGCCCACTCGCGTGGCTTCATCTCGAGGGGTCGGTCCACTCGGCGGGATCGGCGTACGCCGACACGTTGGTCATCCGCCGTTGGACGGCGACCACCTCGCGCACCGCCTGGGCGATGACCGCCCGGTCGATGGCCGAGACCATCGAGAGGTCGAGGGCGTCGGTGGGCGACTCCCCCGCACGGTGCTGGTGGAGCTGGTGGCGCAGCCGCAGCCCCTGCAGGACCTCGAACACCTCGATCAGGGTCTCGGCCTGCTCCTGCGGCAGGATCTCGGTGCCGGCGGCGTCCCGCAGCCGGTCGACGGTGCTGAGCGCTGAGGACGCCGCCGTGAGCGCCGCCCAGCGCGCGATGCGCACGATGGGCTGCAGGGCGCCGTTCTTGACGTCGAAGGTCTCGGGGCGTCGGGAGATCAGACCCCGTCGCGGGCCGAGCCTGGCCCGGGCGGCGAGCGCCTCCCGGAGCAGCAGGCGCATGGTGCCCGGGTGCGAGCGCAGCTCGGACATCACCGCGGTGGCAGCGAGCAGACCCGGGTCTCCGTGGATGGGCCGACCGTCGACCAGGAGGGCGGCCATCACCGCCCCCTGGTCGAGCTCCGGGCTGGCCATCCAGCTGTGCGCGGCGGAGCGCCAGGCCTTGTTGGTGCGGGAGAAGGCCGGCTGGTCGGCGGTGGCGCCGTGGGCGTCGCTCGACAGCCCGGCTCCGGTGAGCACCGCACCCACCTCGCGGAACGCCTCCCGATAGCGCGGCAGCTCCGCAGTCGGGGTCCGGTCGACGAAGGCCACCGCGGAGTCGACGTCGGAGCCGAGCACCGCCTCACGGCGCCCCACACTGCCCAGCGCGATCCAGGTGAAGGCGTCTCGGGACAGGTCGGGATGATCAGCGAAGACGAGGCCGATCGCTCGCCGGACGATGGTGTCCAGGAGCGAGGTGTGCACGTTGATGACCCGCTCCGTGGACAGGCCGCGGGCGACCAGGTCGTCCAGGGTGTCCGGCACCCGCCTCGCGCGGGTGGTCAGCTCGGCGACCGTGGTGGACCGACGCAGCTGCTCGTGCAGGGCGACGCCCGTCAGCGACGGCGAGACGGTGAAGTCGCGCGTGGTGAGCACACCCCGCAGCAACCCCGCCCGGTCCCTGACTACGAGCAGGTCGACGTCGTCGTCCAGGAGCTGCAGCAGCGCCTCGGTCGCCGAGTCCCCCAGCGTCGCGTGCGCGGCGACCGGCTCGGCCAGCAGGCCGACCGGTGTCGAGGACGGTCGTCCCTCGGCCACCAGCCGCTCACGCAGCAGCTGGTCGGTGACCAGCGCAACGCTGGAGTCGCCACCGACCCCGGGCCGCACGATGGCAGCGTAGGCCGAGGAGTGCTCGGTCATCAGTCGGGCCACGTCCGCAGCCGGCAGGCTCTCGTCGACCACGAGCGGCTCCGAGTGCAGGAGGTCGTCGACCACGGCGTACGTCGGAGCGCCCCCCTGTCTACGCAGGGAGAGGCTCAGCTGGTCGGCCAGGAAGCGCGCGCCGCGCCGGGAGGCGAACACGGGCTCGACCGCCGACCTCGGGAGCCGGGCCACCACGACGTCTCTCGCGGCGACCGCACGGGGGCCGATCGCGCGACCGGTCAGCAGCGCGGAGAAGCCGAAGACCCCGCCCGCCCCGAGGACGGTGTCGGCGGGACGACCGACCGGACCCTGGTCCTCCCAGAGCTCGACCCGCCCCCGCAGGACCACGAAGACGTCGTCTGCGGGGGCGTCGAACGCGTCCAGCAGCACCTGCCCCGCGTGATGCCGCTCGATCCGGCCGGCAGCCGCGACTGCGTCACGATCGGCCGGGTCGAGGGCGTCGAACGGGGCCAGCGACGCCAGCTGCACCGCCAGCGTGCCCGCGTCGGTGTTCTCCTCCACAGCCCGTCGACGCAGCCCTCAGCTCGTGCCGGGCGTGGGGGGGTCGGGCAAGGAGTAGCCGGACGGGCCGACGGTGGCGTCGAGGTTCTGCTTCCACGCGCCGGAGTCGATGTAGTCCTTGAGAGCCTTGTTGACCTTGTCGACGAGCGCGGTGTCGCCCTTCTTGATGCCGACGCCGTACAGCTCGTCGGAGAAGCCCCCACCGACGACCCTGACCTTGCCCTTGTACTTCTTGACCGCGGCGAAGCCGGCCAGGATCACGTCGTCGGTGGTCACCGTGTCCACGTCCCCGTCGACGAGGGCCTCGACGCAGTCGGAGAACTCGGGCTTCTCCTTCAGGGTGATCCTGCCCTTGTAGCGGTCCTTGACCAGCTGGGCCGAGGTCGTGCCGGTCACCGAGCACAGGGTCTTGCCGTTCAGAGTCTTCGGGCCGGTGATCTCCTCCTCGTTGCGGCGGACCAGGAGCTTCTGGTGGGCCTCGAAGTAGGGCCCGGCGAAGTCGACCTTCTTCTTGCGCGCGTCGGTGATGGAGTAGGACGAGAGCACCATGTCCACCTTGCCGGACTCGAGCAGCTCCTCGCGGTTGGCGGGCTGCGCCTCGACCCACGTGATGCCGTCCGGCTTGACGCCGAGCTTCGCCGCGACGTACTTGGCGGTCTCGACGTCGAACCCGGAGTAGGTGTCGCCGTCCTTGAACCCGATGCCCGGCTGGTCGGTGTCGACACCGATGGTCATCTTGCCGCTGCCGAAGGTCTCCGTCGGCTTGGGCGTGGGTGCCACATCGCTGTCGGACCCGCAGCCGGCCAGCGCGGACGTCATGAGTGCGGCGAGGGCGAGTGCGCCGAGCCGGGATGCGCGCGTCATGCCTGGTCCTCGTTCACCGCAGGGTCGAGAGCCTCCGGTGGGACGCCGTACCGCGGCCCCTCGTTGGTCCACACCGACTTGATCCGGTCACCGGTGTTCTCGATGACGGCCGGTCGCACGACCAGCCAGCCGATGCCGAGTGCGACCGCGACGACCGGGATCCCGACGACGATGACCACGAAGGTGGTCTTGTGCCAGAAGTACGGCGAGGTCTGCCACCCGGAGATGGCCATCCCGATCAGCACCAGGAACAAGAAGACCAGGCCGAGATAGCTGGTGTACGGCGACCCGGGCGTCTTGAACGGGCTCTCCGGGACGACCCCTCGGTCGCTGAGCTGCCGCAGCCGGATCTGGCAGGCGAAGATCGTGCCCCAGGTGAACAGCACCCCGATGGCGGCTGCCTCCAGGGCGATCTCGAAGGCGTCGGGCTCCAGGGCGTTCAGGACGGACCCGAGCACGAAGACCACCGACGTCATCAGGATCCCGGCCCACGGAACGCCCGAGGAGCTCATCTTGAGGGTGAAGGCCGGCGCCTGCTTGGAGGTGCCGAGGCTGCGCAGCACGCGGCCGGTGGAGTAGAGACCGGAGTTCAGGCTGGACATGGCCGCGACGATGAGGATGGCCTGGATCACCGCGCCCATCCAGTTGATGCCGAGGCGTTCGAAGACCGTCACGAACGGGCTGATGCCGGCCTTGTAGTCCGTGGTCGGCAGCATCGAGACCAGCAGGAGGATCGAGCCGCAGTAGAAGACGGCGATGCGGAAGATGACCGCGTTGACGGCCTTGGGCACCTCGGTGCGCGCGTCCTCCATCTCGCCGGCGGCCACCCCGACCATCTCGATGGCGGCGTAGGCGAAGACCACGCCGGACATCACCAGGATCGGTCCGTACCAGTTGTAGTCACCGGACGCGGGCCAGAAGCCACCCGGGTTGCTCCACAGGTTCTGGAAGCCAGCCTTGTGCCCGTCGATGTCCAGACGGCCGATCACGACGACGAGCCCGACGACGAGGAAGATGACGATGGCGCCCACCTTGAGCAGCGACGCCCAGAACTCGAACTCGCCGAAGGCGCGGGCCGAGAGCAGGTTGATCACCAGCACGACTGCGAGGGCGATCAGCACCGTGAGCCAGGTCGGCATGGTCGGGAACCAGTACTGGACGTAGAGGCCGACCGCGGAGAGCTCCGCGATGCCGGTCAGCGCCCAGTTGAGCCAGTAGAGCCAGCCGGTGAGGTAGGCAGCGAACTCGCCGTAGAACTCTCGCATGTAGGACACGAAGGCGCCCGAGGTCGCACGGTGCAGCACCAGCTCACCGAGCGCGCGCATCAGGAAGTAGGCGATGACGCCGACCACGGCGTAGCTGATCAGCAGCGCCGGGCCGGTGGAGTGCAGGCGCGACGCCGACCCCAGGAACAGGCCGGTGCCGATGGCTCCGCCGATCGCGATCATCTGGACGTGACGACGCCCCAGCGACTGCTTGTAGCCCACCTGCTCGGCGTCGAGCGAATGATGCGGGCTGTTGTCAGGCTCGGTCATGGTCATGCAGATGACACCTCGGGTGCTGGAGGAAGTGAGCGGGAGGGCGCTCGTCATACTGGCAGCCGGGACGAGGCCCTGCAATTCGACACCACGGCATTGCCGCGATGCGTACCTGTTCGTTACGCATCCGCAACCGAGGACGTCGGCTCCCTAGTGCGGGGACGTCGGGCGGGTGCGGCCGCGTCCCACCAGCCCCGTCTCGTAGGCCCGGATGACGATCTGGGCAGGTGCGCAGCGACGTGGTCGAGCAGCCGCCGCGTGGTCGATGCGGCGATGACGGCGTCACCTGCGTGCACGGAGCGGATCGCGGCGATCACGTCCTCGGCCGACGCGTCCTTGAGCAGGAAGCCGCTCGCCCCTGCCTGTAGCGCGGCGAAGGCGTACTCGTCGAGGTCGAACGTCGTCAGCACGACGACCCTCGGGAGGCCGGCCGGGTGACGACGCACCAGCTCGCGAGTAGCCGCGACCCCGTCCATCGTGGGCATCCGCACGTCCATCAGCACGATGTCGCACGGGGTCGTCGCGATGACGTCCAGCGCCTGCGACCCGTCCGCGGCCTCGCCCACCACCCGCATGTCGTCCACGGCGTCGACCACCATGGCCAGACCGGTGCGCACCAGCGCCTGGTCGTCGACCAGCACCACCCGGATGTCGGAGGGCATGCTCAGCCCACCTCCTGCACCGACGCGACTGTCGGGATCTCCCCGACCACGGCGAAGCCGCCCGACTCCGCAGGTCCGGCGCTCAGCGTGCCACCGACGAGGTGCAGCCGCTCCCGCATGCCGACCAGCCCGCGACCGCCCGGCGCCATCCCTTCGGTGGCCCTCGACGGCGAGCCGTGGTCGGTCACCTCCAGCCGCAGAGCCCGGTCGCTCCAGGTCAGCACCACCTCTGCCGAGACGTCGGGGCCCGCGTGCTTCACGACGTTGGTCAGCGCCTCCTGGACCAGGCGGTAGGCGGCCAGGTGGCCTGAGCGGTCCAACGGCTGCGGCTCACCCTCGATCCGGAGCCCGACCGGCTGTCCGGAGGCCCTGACCCGCTCGACGAGCTCCGGCAGGCTGTCGAGCATCGGCTGCGGGCCCAGCGCGGCGGGTCCGGGGTCCGCGTCGAGGACCCCGAGCATGGTGCGGATGTCGTTGAGCGCCTCCCGACCGGTGTCGGCGATCGTGGCGAGTGCGACCGCCGCGGCCCGGGGGTCCTTGGCGGCGACGTACCGGCCGCCCTCGGCCTGCCGGACCATCACCGACACGGAGTGGGCGATGACGTCGTGCAGCTCCCGGGCGATCCGGGCCCGCTCGTCCGCGGCGGCCTCCCGCCGACGACGGTCCCGATCGACCTCGGCGCGGTGGGCGCGCTCGACCAGGGCCATCATCTGGTCGGTCCGCAGCCGACGGAACCGGCCGAGTGCCCACGCCGCCAGCACGCTCGCCACCATCAGGCCGGTCAGGAAAAGCAGGTCGGGGACCCCGCCCACCATCTCGGCAGGCTCCGACCGCGACACCCACGCCCGGACCGCCACGAGAAGCGACCCCGTCACCCCGACGAGCAGGGACAGCAGGGGCCACCTGCCCCTACTGTCGGCACTGAGCGAGTACGCCGCCACCAGGTACGCCGCGCTCGAGGGCACCAGCACCGCCGGGTAGGTCGCCACGGTGCCGGCGTCGTGCAGCCGCGGCCCCAGCGCCAGGAGGAGCTCCGCCCCGGCGCACACCGCGAACACCACGAGCGGAGCGCGGCTGCGCAGCCCGACGGCGACGTGCATCGCTGCCAGGGCGACGTACAGGCCGGCGGCCCAGCCCGGGCCGAGCGCGCTGTCGCGGACCACACCGACCGAGGCGGGCAGCAGAACGGCCGCCAGGACAGCCGCCAGCACCAGGTCGCCGGCCCATCGGTGCCGGCTCACCCAGTCCTCTTCGGGGGCGGTGGCCCGGTCGCTGCTCACGTCCCGAGCCTAGGCAGCGCACGGCCGCTGCGCATGCGACCACGGTCGCCCACTGGTCCTCCCGTGGTCGCACACCTCGGATCCCGTCGCCCGATGTGCGCGGCGCACGGAGCCGGAAGCCTCGATGCCATGACCACCACACGCCGGACCAGCACACCCGCGACCACCTCGATCACCTCGAGCACTGCCGCCACCGCGCCCACGCTGACGGCGGCCGACGCGCCGCTCCAGCCTCGCCCGCCGCGCATTGTCATCGTCGGCGGCGGCTTCGTCGGCTTCACGCTGGCCCGCCGCCTGCAGCGAGGACTGCGGCGCGACGAGGCCGAGGTGGTGCTGGTCGACGCCTCGCCGTCGATGACCTACCAGCCCTTCCTCGCCGAGACGGCCGCCGGCTGCATCGAGCCCCGACACGTCGCCGTGCCGCTTCGCAGCACTCTGCGGCACACGCGCGTGATCACCGGCCGGGTCACCGACGTCGACCGCTCCACCCGACAGCTGCGCATCGCGCTGCCCGACGGGATGACCACGCTCGTGGAGTACGACGAGCTCGTCCTCGCCCCGGGTTCGGTGACCCGCACGCAACCGGTCCCAGGCCTGACGACGCACGCCGTCGGCTTCACCAGCCTGGCCGAGGCCCGGCACCTGCGAGACACCGTGCTCACCCGGCTCGCCCTCGCCGCCGACGCGCCCGACCAGGACCGGCGTCGGTCCGCGCTGACCTTCGTGGTGATCGGCGGCGGCTACAGCGGCGTCGAGGCCGTGGCCGAGCTGCAGGACCTCGCGGTGGCGGCGGCGCGCCGCTTCCCCGGCCTGTCCGCGGACGCGGCCCGCTTCGTGCTGGTCGAGGCGGCCGCCGAGCTCCTGTCCGAGCTGCCACCCGAGCTGGGTGCCTATGCCCGCCGGCGACTGACCCGGAGCGGGGTCGAGGTCCGGCTGCGGCGCCAGGTGCGGTCCATCACCGGAGGCGTCGTCGAGCTGTCCGACGGCGACCGGCTGGCGGCGGACACCGTCGTGTGGGCTGCCGGGGTCCGAGGGAACCCGCTGCTCGGTCGGCTCGGCCTGCCGACCGATCCGCGAGGTCGACTGGTCACCCGCGCCACCCTGCAGGTGGAGGGGGCACCACATCTGTGGGCGGCCGGCGACGGGGCCGCCGTACCGGACCTCAGCCGGCCGCCGGCGCACCCCGGATCCGTGCCGATGTGTGGAGCAACAGCACAGCACGCAGTGCGGCAGGCGCGAGTGCTCGCCCGGAACCTGGTGTCCGCCCTGCGCGGGCGTCCACTGACGGCGTACGTCCACCGCGACGCCGGGACCGTGGCCAGTCTGGGTCGCCATCGCGGGGTCGCGCGGGTCTACGGTGTGCCGCTGCGCGGCCTGCCTGCCTGGGTGCTGCACCGGGTCTACCACCTCGCGATGGTCCCCACGTTCGGGCGCAAGGTGCGGATCGCCCTGGGTTGGGTCGGCGCGCTGGTGGGGCGTCGGGACCTGACGACACCGGAGCTCTCCGGCGGGCTGCAGGCGAGGCTCGACGGCTCTCGTGGCGTTGTGGAGGCACGCGGATGAGCACCGGGCTCGCCGGCGGCCGCCCGCGCCGGCTCCACCGTGTCGTTCTGGCCTGGTCACTGGCCTGCGTCGCGATCAGCTGCTGGTGGCTCGTGGACCCGTCGGCGTACTCCCTGCGAGCGGACGACGAGCCGGTCTCGCTGCTCGGCTACGTCCAACCCCGCACGGGAGCGGTTCTGTGCCTCGTGTTCGGCCTGGTGGCCGCGGCGGTGGCGGCCCGGCTCCTCCACACGGCTCGGGGAGCGGAGCCCAGGAGCCTCGTCGCGGCCGCAGCGGCAGGCTGCCTGTTCTTCGGCGTCGTCGCCCCGGACATCGAGCTGCTCAGCGTCCTCGGCTACGCGATGGCTCTGCTCGGCGGTCCGGTCCTCGTCGGTCTGCTGCTGGTCGGGGCGGCCCGGCGTCGGGCGAACCTGGTCGTGCTCGCGCTCATCGCCGCGGCCGTCGGCGTCGGCGTCGCCGCGGGCGAGATCGGGTCGCCCACGCTGGAGATGCTCGGCCAGGTCCGGGACGGGTTCGCGCGCGTCGGCCTCCGCCCGCTGGTCGTCGCCTTCCTGGCTGCCGGCGGGATGCTGCTCGGGCTGACCGTCCTGGACGCCGCCAGGGCCAGGACGAGCCGCTCCTCGCGCGATCGACTGGCGCGATGGGGTCGGGGCGCGACGCTCGTCGCTGCGCTCGGCCCACTCCCCTACGGCCTGATCCGGATGACCTGGTTGACGCCCTGGCCACAGGGTCTCCTGGGAGGCGACGCGAGTGTCCTGGAGGGAGGCATCCGGGTCTTCGGCCTCTGCCTGGGACTCTCGGCGCTCTGCGGCTCCTGGCTCACGCTCGGCCTGCTGGCCCGCTGGGGCGAGGTGTGGCCGGGGTGGTTGCCAGGGCTGCGGGGGCGGCCGGTGCCGGTGCGGGCTGCCGTCGTGCCCGCCGCCACTGTCGGCGTTGCCCTGTGCGGCGCCTCGGTCAGCCTGGTCGTGATGACCGTCCGCGAGGGAGGCCCGGGGCTGCTGCTGTTCATCCCGGCCCCGGTCTGGGGACCCGCGCTGCTGCTCGCGACCTACTCCTACTACCGGCGCCGGACCGACGGACCGGACATACCGATGAGGCCACGCGGTCCGGAGGCGGCCACGACGCGGCCGGTCAGCCCTCGAGCGCGCTCCAGGTCCGCTCGGTGATGAGGGCCCCGAAGCGCTCGAGGCCCTGGGCGACCTGGGCAGCCGACCGCATGCCGACCACGACCGAGGCGACCGCCGGGTGTCGCAGCGGGAACTGCAGGGCAGCGGCCGGCAGCTCGACCCCGGCGTCGGCACAGCGGCCGGCGAGGTCACGCGCCCGCTGGAGCACCGCCGGGGACACCTCGGCATAGTCGAAGTGGGCGTCGGCGGCCGGCTGTGGCGTGGCGAGCAGCCCGGAGTTGTAGGGGGCCGCAGCGACGACCGAGACGCCGCGGTGCAGACACCTCTCGAGCAGCGGCTGCCCGGACCGGTCCAGAAGGGTCCACCGACCGGCCAGCATCACCACGTCCACGTCGCTCTCCCGCACCACCCGGTCCGGGCCCTCCCAGCCGTTCATGCCGACTCCGACGGCCCCGACCACTCCCTCCTCGCGCAACCGGACCAGCGCGGGAACCGCCTCGGCGATCGCCTGGTCGAGATGGTCGTCGGGGTCGTGCACGTAGACGATGTCGACGTGGTCGGTCCCGAGCCGCTCCAGGCTCGCGTCGAGGGAGCGTCGTACGCCGTCGGCGGAGAAGTCGAGGCGCCGCACCAGCCGGTCGGGTACGTCGAAGCCGCCGGCCGCCAGGTCCGAGCCGGTGGGGGCCGGGTGCGGCTCGAGCAGCCTGCCCACCTTGGTGGACAGCACGTACTCGTCGCGGGGCAGGCCCGCCAGCGCCTGCCCCAGCCGGCGCTCGGACAGCCCGAGGCCGTAGTGCGGGGCGGTGTCGAAGTAGCGGACCCCGCCTTCGTGAGCAGCCCGGACCGCCGCGAGCGCGGTGTCGTCGTCGACCGCGCGGTAGAGGTTGCCGATCGCCGCGCCGCCGAGGCCGAGCTCGGTGACCCGGACCGCGGTGGAGCCGAGCGGCCGCAGGGGGAGCATGCCGGGACCGGCGTCCACCCCGGTCATGCGCGCGGACGCAGCCGCAGCCCCGACATGCCTCCGTCCACGGCGATGTCGGTGCCCGTCGTGGAGCCGGCCGCCGGCGACGCGAGGTAGACCACGGCGCGGGCGATCTCGTCCGCGTCGACCAGGCGACCGTGGGGCTGGCGGGCCTCGAGCGCCCGTCGCTCCGCCTCCGGGTCGTCCGCGCTGTCGAGCAGCCGCTGCACCCAGGGGGTGTCGGCGGTGCCCGGGTTCACGGCGTTGACGCGGATCCCGTCCGCCATCCCGTCGGCGGCCATCGCCCGGGTCAGCGACAGCACGGCGCCCTTGCTGGCCGAGTAGACCGCGCGCTGCGGCAGACCGGCGGTCGCGGCGATGGAGGCGGTGTTGACCACGGCCGCCGCCGACGACGCGACCAGGTGCGGCCACGCGGCCCGCGACACCCGGGCGGTCCCGACCACGTTGACGTCGAGCACCCGGTGCCACTCGTCGTCGTCGTTGTCGGTGACGCTTCCCTGCGCGCCGATGCCCGCGTTGTTGACCAGGATGTCCAGGCCGCCCATCGCCTGCACGGCTGCGTCGACGGCACGTCGTACGCCGGCGTCGTCGGTGATGTCGGCGGAGAGGTAGGACAGGGCGTCGTCGCCGGCCAGCTCCTCCGGCGCCTCCGTCGTGCGGTCCAGCACGGTGACCGTCGCTCCCTCGGCACGGAAGGCGAGTGCGACGGCCAGCCCGATCCCCGACGCGCCTCCGGTCACCAGGGCTCGCAGCCCGTCCAGCTGGGCCATCTCAGGCCTGCCCGAATTGGTGGCGGGCGTGGCCCAGCCCGTCTATCTCGAGGTCCACGACGTCGCCCTCGCGCAGGAACGGGAAGTCGTTGGCGCCGGTCGCCACCCCGGCCGGCGTTCCGGTGTTGATGACGTCGCCGGGTCGCAGCACCAGGAACTGGCTGAGGTACCAGATCACGTGGTGCACCCCGAAGATCATGTTCTTCGTGCTGCCGTCCTGCCGCGGCTCCCCGTTGACCCACGCACGCAGGCCGAGGCCCTGCGGGTCGGGCACCTCGTCGGCGGTGACCAGCCACGGCCCGAGCGGGTTGAACGTCTCGCAGTTCTTCCCCTTGTCCCACTGGCCACCGCGCTCGGTCTGGAACTCCCGCTCGGAGACGTCGTTGCTGATCGCGTAGCCGCCGACCACGGCAGCGGCCGCGGCCTCGTCGGGCAGGTAGCGGGCCTCGGCCCCGATCACGACGGCGAGCTCGACCTCGTAGTCGGTCTTGGTGGACCGCCGCGGGATGAGCACCTCGTCGTCCGGACCGACGACGGTGTCGGGCGTCTTGAGGAACATGATGGGCTCGGCCGGCGAGGGCGCGCCGGTCTCCTCGGCGTGGTCGCGATAGTTCAGGCCGATGCACACGATCTTGCCGATGCCGGTCAGCGGCGGGCCGAACCGCTCCGGCTCCGGCACGGCCGGCAGTGACCCGCTGTCCAGCGCGGCGCGGATCTCGTCGAGACGGGAGAACACCTGCCCGTCGACCGTGCCGAGCACCGGGCTCAGGTCGTGCCACGCCTCCTCGTGCCAGACGACCGGCGTCTCGTGTCCGGGGGGACCTGTGCGTGCGAGCCTCATGCGTTGTCTCCTCTGTCTCACTGAACGGGTGGGTGAACGGGTGTGCGGACCTCTTGCAGGTGGTCCATGAAACCTCGCTCGGTCATCGGTCGAGCAGGGCGGGGTCGATCGCGTAGAACGCGGCGGCGGTGCCGCCGAGGACCCGGGCCCGTTCACGGTCGTCGAGGTCGTGGAGCACCTGCGAGAGCCCGTCCCAGACCCTGTCGTATCCACCTGCGGTCACCGAGATCGGCCAGTCGCCGCCGTACATCAGTCGGTCGCAGCCGAACACCTCGACCGCGCGGTGCACGAACGGCCGGATCGCCTCGGGTGACCACCGCTCGGGGTGCTCGCCGGGGTAGAGCCCGGAGACCTTGGCGTGCACCAGGGGGCTCTCGGCGGCGCGCGCGACCAGCGACCACCAGGGCTCACGGTCGTCGCTGCCGATCGGCGGCTTGGCGAGGTGGTCGATGACGATGCGCAGCTCGGGGTGGCGCGCGCACAGGGTGGGGACGTGCTCGAGGTGCCGCGGCAGCACGGCCACGTAGTCGAAGGTGACACCTGCCCGCTCCAGGACCCCCAGCCCCTCGTCGACGTCGGGACGCAGGATCCAGTCGGGGTCGGGGATGTCGTGGATCAGGTTGCGCACGCCGACGACGTACGGGCTCCGGCGCAGGTCCTCCAGGGCCAGCGACGCCTCCTCGGGCCGCTCGAGCGGCACGTAGGCCACCACCGCCGCGACCTCCGGGGTCCGGTCCGCCACCTCGAGCATCAGAGCGGTGTCCTCGGCGTTGTCCGCGGACTGCACCAGCACCGTGGACGCCACGCCGGCCCGCTGCAGGTGGGGTCGCAGCTCGTCGAAGGTGAAGGTGCGGTTGACGGGACCGAGGTGCGGCCCCAGCCACGGGTACGACGCCCGCGCGAGGTCCCAGACGTGCTGGTGGGCGTCGATGACCGTCATGCCGGCGTCACCTCCCGTGCCGCGGTGTCCTCGGGTGCGCCGCTGTCGCCGGCCCAGAACGCGCCGTCCGGAAAGCGGAACTCCGCGACTGAGGCCGGGTGCATCTCGGCGCTGTAGCCCGGGCGCGTCGGCAGCCGGTAGGCACCGTGCTCGACGACGCACGGGTCCGTGAAGTGCTCGTGCAGGTGGTCGACGTACTCCGTCACGCGGTTCTCCAGGGTGCCCGAGACCGCGACGTAGTCGAAGATCGACAGGTGCTGGACCAGCTCGCACAGCCCTACGCCGCCGGCGTGCGGGCACACCGGCACGCCGAACTTCCTGGCCAGCAGGTAGACCGCGACGATCTCGTTGATGCTCGCCAGCCGGGCGGCGTCCAGCTGGCAGAAGTCCAGCGCCTGGGCCTGGAACATCTGCTTGAACAGCACGCGGTTCATCCCGTGCTCACCGCTGGCGACCCCGATGGGCGCCACCGCCCGGCGCACGGCGGCGTGCCCGAGGATGTCGTCTGGGCTGGTCGGCTCCTCGATCCACATCGGCCGGAACCTGCTGAGCGCCCGCACCCAGGTGATCGCCTGCGGGACGTCCCAGACCTGGTTCGCGTCGATCATCAGGCTGGCATCGTCGCCGATCACCTCGCGGGCGATCGAGCAGCGCCTGATGTCCTCGTCCAGATCGGCGCCGACCTTGAGCTTGACGTGGCGGTAGCCGCTGTCGACGGCCTCCTGGCAGAGCCGACGCAGCTTGTCGTCGGAGTAGCCCAACCAGCCGGCGGAGGTCGTGTAGCAGGGGTATCCCGTCCTCTCCAGGTCGGCGACCCGCTGCTCGCGGCCGGGGACCATCTCCTCGAGCATCGCCAGCGCCTGCACGGGAGTCAGCTCGTCGGAGAGGTAGGTCAGGTCAGCGATGTCCACGAGCTCCTGCGGGCTCATCTCGACCAGCAGCCGCCACAGCGGCTTGCCCGCCACCCGGGCGGCGAGGTCCCACACGGCGTTCATCACGGCGGCCAGCGCGAGGTGCTCGACCCCCTTCTCCGGGCCCAGCCAGCGCAGCTGCGAGTCCGACTTCAGCTCCTCGTAGATGCCGCCGAGGTCGCCGACGACGTCCTCGACCCGCCTCCCCACGAGCGGCTCGGCCCGCTGCCGGGCGGCGAGCACGCAGATGTCCGTGCCGCGGCCGATGGTGAAGGTGAACCCGAAGCCGGACAGGTCGGCGTCGTCGGTGCGGATCGCGACGTAGGCGGCGGAGTAGTCGCCGTCCTTGTTCATGGCGTCCGAGCCGTCCTGGGTGCGCGAGGTCGGGAAGCGTACGTCGGTCACGTCGACGCCGATGATGGTGGTCACGAGTGCTCCTGGTGGTGCTCGAGGGCGGCCTTCGGTGGGTGGGACCCGAGGAGCGCCCGGACCTGCCGGGCGGCAGCGGTCAGGCGTGGCTCGGCAGGAGCGGCTCTCCACACGACGTCGTCGACGAGGGTGCTGAGCACGTCCACCACTGCGGGCAGCTCAGGGATGCGCCACAGCGGCCGGGAGTGCTGGTGCGCCGCACGGAACAGCGCCTGCTCGGGGTGGTCCGCGAGCAGCTCGGGGTCGTCCCAGGTGCTCGACCGGGCGCCGGAGGAGCCGGCCCGGGTGGTGGCCCGGTCCATGGCGGGGGAGGTCGAGTGCACGACGTAGTCCCAGGCTGCCTCCGCGTCGGTGCAGCCGGCGGTGATCGCGGTCGCCCAGAAGGCGTTGACGGTGGTCGTCGGCGTGCCGTCGGCCGCGGTCGGCGCGAGGTCGCAGCGGGTGCGGCGGTGCACAGGGCTGCCCGGGTGATGCCCGAAGGCGGCGAAGCCGGCCCAGTTGAGCATGGTCGCCACCCGGCCGGCCGCGAACTCCTCGCCGCTCTGCACGCTGTCGAGGGAGTGAGCCGCGGGGGTGACGACCCGGTTGGCCACGTCGCGCAGGAACAGAAGTGCGTCCAGAGCTGCGGTCGAGTCGAGGGCCACCTCGCCTCCCAGACCGTCCTCGAGCAGGTCGCCGTCGCGGAGCCACAGCTGGACGGCGAAGTCGTAGACGTTGTTGTGCCCGTCCGGTGCTCCCGCCAGGACGGTGCCGAACAGGCCGGGCGGGCGGGTGAAGTGGGCCGCCTGCCGGAGGAGGTCGTCCCAGGTCCGTGCGGGGGCGAGGTCGTCGCCGTACCGCGTGTGGAAGTCGGTCCGCTCGCGCTCGTCGTCGTAGAGGTCGGTCCTGGTGAACAGCAGCTGGGGCCCGTCGTGGAACGGCAGCCCCCACACCTGACCGTCGTAGCCGACCCCCTCGTGGAAGGACGGCGACCAGTCCCCAGGCCAGCCCTGCGGGGGGCGGCGCTCCAGCAGGGGCGTCAGTGAGCGGACCGCGCCTGCGTCTGCGAGGGCCGGCAGCCAGTCGGCCGGTACGACGACCAGGTCGACGGTGCCGTCGCGGCCGGCGGACGTCCCGAGCATCAGGTGCTGGAGGTCGCGCAGGCCGAGCCAGTGGGCGTCGACGTCACCGGGCCAGGCGTGTGCGTGCGCGGACGCGGCGCTGCCGAAGCCCTCGAAGTCCCGGCCGACCAGGGACAGTCGCGTCATGCCGGGGACCCGTGCCGCTTGTTGGTGAGGTAGAGGTGGGTGAGCACCAGCACGGTCTCGTCCCGCTGGTTCACGACCGTGACCTTCTCGTGCAGGTAGCCCAGCTCGTCGGGGCGCCTGCGGTGGTCGGACTTCTCCTCGATGGTGGCGGTGACGGTGATGGTGTCGCCGATGAACACCGGCCGGACGAACCGGATGGTGTCGTAGCCGTAGCTCATCGACTGCGGGTTGATGTCGCCGGCGGTCATGCCCACGGCCACCGACAGGATGAGCGTGCCGTGCGCGATCCGCTGGCCGATCGGCTGCGTCGCCGTCCACTCGGCGTCCATGTGGTGCGGGAAGAAGTCGCCGGTCTGCCCGGCGTGCAGCACGATGTCGGCCTCGGTGATGGTGCGCCCGACGCTGCGCCGGGTCTCCCCCACCTCGTAGTCCTCGAACCAGCGGTCCACGGTGTTCATCTCTGCTTCCCCCTCACGAGCGGATCGGCCCCGGGCGGTTCGATCACGGGCGGTTCGATCACGGGCGGGTCGATCACGGGCGGGTCGACCAGCAGCCGGGCCGCCAGGTCGTTGAGCCGGCGCACCAGCGTCGCGTCGTCCATCCCGCCCTGCAGCGCCTCGGTCACCCAGGGCGACGCCTGGTCCTGGAAGGTGAGGTAGCCCGCGGTCCGGGGCCGGACGTAGGCGCCCTCGAGGGTCGCCCGGGTGCCGGTGAAGAAGTCCCAGCAGTCCTGGTTGACCGCCTCGTCCTCCCAGGCGACGGCGTTGCCGGGCTGCCCGCCGGCGGCGTAGTAGACACCGGCCTGCACCTCGGCGGAGGCCACCCAGAACGCGAACGCCCGAGCCGCGTCGAGGTCCCGGGCCTGTGCCGAGACGGCGATCCCGGCTCCTCCGAGCAATGAGCCGGACACGCCCTCGCGGCCGGCCGGGATGTCGACGTACCTGAGCCGTCTGGGCCGGTACCCCACGCGGGCGTAGTTCGTGTAGCCGAACAGCAGCGGCGCGTAGGCCCACCGGTCACCGTCGGCGAGGGCCTCGGCGACCCGGATCGGGTTGGCGGTGAAGCACCAGTCCGGGACGTGGGCGGCGAGCTCGCGCAGGCAGGCGAGCACCGGCGCTGCCGCGTCCTCGGTGAGGAAGACCCCGGGCACGGTCGCCGGCGGGGTGCCGTTGTTCGCCGCGACGCTGACCAGGCTGGAGAACGCGTCGATCGGCTTCGCGGGCCACACGACGACGCCTCGACGGGCCAGCTCGAGCACCTCGGGCCAGTCCCGGGGCGGTGCCTCCAGGAGGTCCGGGCGGAGCGCGGCGACCTGGGCGGCTGCGTCGCTGGCCAGACCGTACTGGTGTCCGTGGTGCCGGTAGCTCTCGTGCGAGCGGCCCACCGACTGCTCGGCGAGCACCTCCAGCCGGTCGTCGTGCCCGACGCCGTCGAGGGGTGCCAGGATCCCCTGGTCCGCGGCCAGCGGGATGTGCGGGTGGTCGATCACGAGCAGGTCGTACGACGCGGCCAGGTGCTCGAGCGGCTCGTCGGCGAACGCCTGCAGGGACCGGAACTCCCACTCGACCCGGACGCCGGTGAGCCGGGTGTACTCCCCCGCGGACGCGACCATGCTGTCGTGGCCGCGGGCGTGCTCCCAGGTCATCCCGCGCAGCACCGTCACCGCGGCACCTCCGTGGTCGATGACCCCGACGACCCCGACGACCCCGACGACACCTCGGCGCGGACCGCCTCGGTGTGCTCGCCGAGACGCGGCGCCGGCGTCGCGCTGACGAGCGCCTCTCCGTCGATGCGCAGCGGTCCGCGGGTCGTGGTCACCGTCAGCGGCTCGCCGTCGGGCCCCTCGCGGACGGTCTGGTGGGTCATGGCGATCGCCGTGAAGGCCTCGTGCCCGACCAGCTCCTCGAGGGTCAGCACGGGGGCGCACCACACGTCCGCGGCGTCCAGCACCTCCAGCCAGTGGTCGCGGGTGCCGCCGGCCAGCCGCGACGCGATCAGCTCCTCGATCTCGCCCTGGCGGGTCCACCACAGTGCCGGGTCGGACATCGCCGCCAGCTCCTCGTCGCCGATCAGCGTGCCGATGGTGTCCACGGGGTTCATCGCGAGCGCCAGGTAGCCGTCACTGGTCGGGTAGATGCCGTAGGGCGCGGGCAGGAACGCGTGCGCGGACCGCGGACCCTTCCGGCGCACCTGCACGGTCGGGTCGTTCAGCCGGGTGGTGAGCAGCTCGAACTCCAGGTCGAGGAGCGACTCCAGCAGGCTGGTCTGGACGAGGCCGCCCTCCCCCGTCCGGAACCGCCTCACGAGCAGGGCGGTTATGCCGAGGGCGAGGTGGCAGCTGGCGAGGTGGTCGGCGACGGCGAGCCCGACCGGCACCGGCGGGTCGTCGGCGGACCCGTTCAGCCACGGGATGCCCGCGACGGACTGGGCCAGCAGGTCCTGGCCGGGACGGTCCTTCCAGGGGCCGGTGTCCCCGTAGCCGCTGACGGTGCCGTAGACCAGCTGCGGGTTGAGCTCGTGCACGGACGCATAGTCCAACCCGATGCGCTCCATCACGCCGGGCCGGAAGTTCGAGATCAGCACGTCCGCGGAGCCGATGAGGTCGCGGACGAACGCCAGGTCACCAGGGTCCTTCAGGTCGGCGGTGACGCTCTCCTTGTTGCGGTTCATCGCCTGGAACGACAGGCTGCTCTCGTCCCTCATCCGGCCGGCGAACGCCAGCTGCCGGCCGAGGTCGCCGCTTCCGGGACGCTCCACCTTGATCACCCGCGCGCCCAGGTCGGCAAGCCGCAGGGCGGCGACCGGTCCGGCGAGGAACTGGCTGAGGTCGAGGACGGTCACGCCGCTGAGCGGCAGGCTCCGGTCGTGCGACATGCGGGCTCCTTGCTGGTGACGGTGGCTGGCTGGGTGGCTGCGTTCTTGGCTGGGTGCGGTGGTCACGGACCGTAGGGCGGCGGGACGCCGTGCCGGGCCGCGTCGGTGTGGGCCGCCTCGATGACCGCCATCGTGCGGAACACGTCGTCGACGTTGGTCGGGAGGGCGGCGATGCTGCCCTCGAGGTAGCGGTGCACCACACCCATCGAGCCGATGAAGGCGTCGGGGAACCAGCTGCCCTCGAACGGCAGCGGCTGCCAGCCCTTGTCGGCCTCGGCGTCGAGCTGGTGCTCCAGCAGGTCCGGTCCGCCCGTGGGGTAGTCCAGCAGCAGGCCCATCTGCGCTCGGACGGCGCCGGCGGTACCCTCCCACTTCACGAAGCTCTCCTCGTACGTCGGACCGAAGTGGTGGTCGTGGTTGGTCGACACGACGACCCGCAGCGGGCGGTCGCCGTAGTGCAGGATGATGTCGGACCGGCTGTTCGCCGTGGTCTTCGCCGGGTGTCGCACGGTCGTCGCGGACACCCCGGTCGGGTCGCCGAGGAAGGACCGCACCAGGTCCAGGTAGTGCACGCTGTGCATGTTCAGCTCGAGCCGGTCCAGGGTCAGCACGGCCGGGAACATCTCCCACGGCGTCCGGACGGAGACGCGCACCTCGACGTCGTACAGCTCGCCGATCGCACCCGAGGCGATCAGCGCCCGGGCTCCTGCGATGTAGGGACAGAACCGCAGCTGGGTGTTCACCGCCGCCACCAGCTGCTTGCGGTGGCAGACCTCGAGGACCGCCCGGGCGTCCTCGAGGTAGTGCCCCAGCGGCTTCTGCAGCAGCACCGCGGCGCCGTCGGGCAGCTGCTCGAGGGTGGCGACGTGGTGCTCCGGCATCAGGGCGACGTCGAAGACCGCGCCCTCGGGGGCTGCCTGCACCGCCGCAGCGACCGAGTCGTGCACGCGCGGGATGTCGTACTGCCCGGCGAGCGTCCTGGCCCGCTCCTCCAGCACGTCGCAGATGCTCACCACCGGGAAGCCGGCCTTGGCGTACGCCGGCAGGTGGGCGTCCCGCACGATGCCGCCCGCCCCGATCACCACGATCGGCCGCGGCTCCTCGGGCAGGTCCAGGGTGTACGCCGGGTCGGGACAGCGCTCGGGGAGCATCGGCATCAGCCCTTCACCGCGCCCACGGTCTCGCCCCGGATGAGGTAGCGCTGGGCGCCGATGAACACCGCCAGCAGCGGGAGCATGCTGATGAAGGTGGCCAGGGCGAGCTGCGGCATGTAGAGCTTGACGTCCAGCCCCGCCGCGACCGTGGGGTTGAACAGCGGGCTCGCACCGATCAGGTCCTGGAGGCCGGTGGAGACCGTCTTGTTCTGCTGGTTCGACGAGAGCAGCGCCAGCGGCAGGAAGAAGTTCGTCCAGTTCGCCACGAACGCGAAGAAGCCGACCAGGACGACCGCCTGCTTGGAGATCGGCGTGGCGATCCTCATGAAGATCGAGACCTCCCCGAGGCCGTCCATGCGCGCCGCCTCGACCAGCTCGAACGGCATCGCGGTCATGAAGTGGATGTAGGAGAGGTAGACCCCGAACGGGAAGAAGCCCATGATCACCACGACCGGCCACAGCTGTCCCACCGCGCCGACCGCGTTCACCTCGAGGAACAGCGGGATGACCAGCACGGTGTTCGGCATCACCATCGTCACCAGGGTGACCAGCAGCATCGGCCGCCGGAACCGGAAGCGCAGCCGGGCCATCGCGTAGCCCGCGGGCAGCCCGGCCAGCACCGCGAGCAGCGCACCGCCGACCGAGACGATGAGGGAGTTGACCAGCCAGCGGCCGAACAGACCGCCGTCACCGGGCCCGAACCCCTCGATCTGCGACCAGCTGAACTTCGCGTTGTCCCACGAGACGCCTCCGAGGCCGAGGAGACCGCCGGTGCCGGCCTGCACCCCGTCGTTGTCGCGGAACGCCATCGCGATGAACCCCACGATGGGGAGGACGAAGAAGGCCGCGACGAACAGCATCGTGACCACCCGCGCCAGCCGGCCCGGGCTCCACGCCGCGACGCCTGTCAGCCGTGCACCGGTCCCCGCCATCAGCGCTCCTCTCCGAACAGGCCACTGCGGAACACGATGAGCAGTCCGATGACCAGCGTGATGACCAGCAGGATCAGCGACATCGCCGCAGCGGCCGGGAAGTTGGTGTTGGTGAACGCGAACGCGTAGCCGAGCTGGGTGGGCGTCCACTGGTCCGGGATCGCGTTGGACGCCACCTGGTCGAGCAGCTGCGGCTCGAGGAACAGCTGGAACCCGTAGGCGAGGTTCATCAGTGCGGCGTACCCCACCCACGGGCGGATGATGGGGAGCTTGATGTACCACGCGATCCGCCACGCACTCGCGCCGTCGATCGCCGCGGCCTCGAGCACGTCGTCCGAGATGCCGTTCAGGCCGCCGTTGACGACCACGATCCACGATCCGACGCCCTGGAAGAACATCATCGCGGCGAGGATGAACGGCAGGTGCCCCGGTGTCGCGACGGCCTGCTTGATCGAGGTGATCCCCAGGTGGTGCCAGAAGGACTCGACCGGTGACTGACCGGGGTTGAGCAGATACACCCACAGGGTGAAGTTGGCGACGCCGGCCAGCGCTCCCGGCACGAAGTAGACGAACCGCATGGCGGCACCGAACCGGCCGGGGCTCGCGTGGATGAGCAGCGCCAGCCCGACGATGCCGATCATCATGATCGGCAGCCAGATGATCAGGACCGCGAAGATGTTCTTGAACGTGGACACGAAGCGGAAGTCGGTGACCACCGTCCTGAAGCTCGAGATGCCACCGAAGGTGACGTCGGGCTGCAACGCGGTCGGAGGCGTCTGCAACGCGGTGACCAGTGCGTAGGCGATGGGGATGACTCCGGCGACGAGTAGCAGCACCACGTAGGGCGCCATCAGCGTCCAGGCGCCCCTGGTCTCCGCACGCCCGACCGGGGCCGAGTGCCGACTGCGACGCCGTCGGCGGGTCCCTGCTCCCTCGTCCGCCGACGTCGCCGAGGCCAGCCCGGCAGCCGTCTCAGTGCTCATGTGTCGTCCTCTGCGCAGAGTGAGGCGCCGTGGGGAGGTCGTCCCCTCCCCACGACACCTGAGATCACTTGGAGGTGACCGTGTAGCCGACGGACTTGGCCTGGTTGACCAGGTCGGATCCGAAGGCCTTCCACGCGTCGTCGAAGCTCTTCCCGCTGGTGAGAGCCGGAGTGACGGTCTCGGTCCACACGCTGCCCGTGTTGTAGAGCATGTAGGCGTGGTGGTCCGGGACCAGGCCGAGCGCCGTCTTGGCCGCTGCGAACGTGGTCTTGTTGTCGGCGAAGTAGTTCGTCTTGGACTGCTTGTCGATCCAGGCGTCCTGCACCCCGGCGAACCCGGGCAGCCCGGTGCTGAGCGCGACCTGCCAGCGCGGGTCCTTCGCGACGAACTTCATGAACGTGAGCGTGTTCGCGAGCTCCTTGCCCTTGATGTGGCTCGACGCGCCCCACAGGCCACCGCCCTCGTCACCCGTGGAGGGCGTGGACTCGCCCTTCCAGGTCAGGGGGGCCACGGCGCTCATCACGCCGGCCGGGATCTTCCAGGTCTGGTGGAACAGGTAGTCCCCCCACCACACGGCACCGGGGCTCATCACCATGTTCTTCCCGGTCTTGGCCGCGTCGGCGTCGAAGATGCCGAGGCTGGACAGGGCCTTGCCGTCGACCATCGTGGACAGCAGGTTCTTCGCTCGCGTGCAGTTCGGGTCGTCGAGGGCGATGCGGACCTTCGTCGCGGACGTCCGGTCGTTGGTGGGGCAGTCGCTCGCCCACAGGTAGCGGTCCGGGGCGTAGGGGTCACCGGTGAAGCCGGAGACCTTGCCCGGGTGCTCCTTGGCGATCTTGACCGCCAGGGTCGCGTAGTCCTCCCACGTCTTGGGGACCTGGTAGCCGTTGGCCTTGAAGAACTTGGTGTCGTACCAGAACACGTCCGGCGCCGCGTCGTTGCGCAGGCACTGGATCTTGCCGTCGATGTCGCACGGAGCCAGGACGGCCGGGTCGTAGCCGCCGATGGTGTCCTTCATGATGGTCGTCAGGTCCGCGGTGTACTTGATCTGCGGGCTCGACGCCCAGGCGATGTCGTCGTTGGAGGGGAAGAAGATGGCGTCCGGCCAGCCCTTCTTCGCCTGGTTGAACTGCGAGAACTGCTGCTGCAGCCCCTTGCCGCCCACGGTCCCGTCGATCTGGTTGATCTTGATGTCGATGTCCGGGTAGGCCTTCTTGAACGCCTGGGCGGCCGGCACCCGTGGCGGGTCCACCCACACCGTGATCGCGCCGCCCGAGTCGGTCTTGTCGCTGTTGCTCCCCGAGCTGCTCGAGGAGTTGCCACCACACGCACTGAGCGCCAGCATGGCGGCGAGTCCCACCGCTGCCGTGACCCTGCGGTGCCGCAGCACACTGATTCGCTTCATGGACTCTCCTTCGTAGGTCAGCCCCAGGGGAGGACCCCCCGCTTGCTCAAACGTTAGCCCTCCGCCATGCTGAGGTCAATCGTTTGACGTGAGCGCCGTCACTTCGGGCGTGGTCGCGGTCTACCGGGCCCGGACGGCCGACTCGCGCATGATCAGCCGAGGCGCGGGGTCCGTCACCACGGCGTCCTGGCCGGAGCCGTCCTGCAGCCGGTGGATCATGCCGCGGACCGCCGTGCGCCCCATCTCGTAGAACGGCATCTTCACCGTCGTCAGCGGCGGCCAGGTGTTCTCCGCGGTCCAGGAGTCGTGCACCGACACGATCGAGAGGTCGTCGGGCACCCGGATGCCGAGGGCGCGCGCCTCGGCGAGCGCGCCGATGGCGGCGTTCACGTTGGCCACCACGATGGCGGTCGGCGGCCGCTCGGACGACATGATCCGTCGCAGCGCCGTGCGGCCCTGGTGCGGCAGGTATCCCAGCTTCGTCACGTGGCGGGGTTCCGCCCGCAGCCCGGCCGCCCGCATGGACGTGCGGAAGCCCTTGAGCCGTCGTTGCGCGGTGAACGTCGCGGGCAGGCCGGTGATGGCGCCGATCCGCGTGTGTCCCAGGTCCAGCAGGTGCTCGGTGGCCATCCGGCCGCCGGCCTCGTCGTCGAGGACCACCGACCCGACGTGCTCGTCCTCGCGCGAGTTGATCATGATGACCGGCGAACCCGCCGTGAAGAGGCTGCTCAGCGCGGTCGGCTTGATGGCGTCGCCGAGCTGCACCATGACGCCGTCCACCCGGCCCTCGCCGATGAGCCGGCCGATCACGTCACCGCCGGCCCGCACCTCGTCGGACCGCCCGAGCAGCAGCATGTAGCCGTGCTCGCGGACCTCCGCCTCCGCGCCGTCGATGAGGTCGGTGAAGAGCGCGTTGGTGAGGTCCGGCATCACCAGGCCGATCACGTTGGTGCGCGCCGACTTCAGTGCGCGGCCGGCGAAGTTGGGCCGGTAGTCCAGCTCCCGGGCGGCCAGCTGGATCCTCGCCCGGGTGTCCGGGCTCACCCGCGCCGACGGGTGGTCGCTCAGGACGCGGGAGACCGCCGACACCGAGACCCCGGCCTTGGCTGCCACATCGCCGAGGGTTGCCATGTCGCACTCTAACCTCCGCTCAGGTCCCCGGCAGCGGGTCGGACTCGTCGAGCAGGCCGTCGTGCTGACCCAGCCGCGGAGCGGGACGCTCGCTGGTCAGGAGGTGTCCGTCGATGCGGATCGGGCTCCTGGTGGTGGTCAGGCTCAGCTCCGAGCCACTGCGGGTCAGGGCGCCTGGGCGCACCACGCGCTGAGTCATCCGCGCCGCCTCGAAGCCCGGATGGCTCAGCAGCTGCTCGAGCCCGAGCACCGGCGCAGAGGCGATCCCGGCCTGGTCGAGCACCTGCGTCCAGTGCGCACTCGTGCGCGTCCGGAGCACGCGTCCCAGCTCCTCGGAGTCCGGCACCGCCAGCAGCTCCACCAGCTCGGTCGTGTCGACGACCGCCACGTGCCCGTCCGCGGTCTCGACGATGCCGCCGGCCGTCGTCGCACCCGGGTGCAGCGCCGGGTTGAGCAGCTCGGTCAGCAGGTCACGCTGCAGGTCCAGCACGCCCTCCAGGAGACTCGTCTCCACGAGGCCCCCGTGGCCGGTGCGCGCCCTGCGCACCAGCAGGGCGGTCACCCCCTGCGCCAGGTGGCAGCTCATCAGGTGGTCGGCCAGCGACAGGCCCACGGCGACGGGTCGGTCCCCGGTGCCGTTCTGCCACGCCAGCCCGGACACCGCCTGCGCCAGGAGGTCCTGACCCGGCCTGCGGCGCAGCGGTCCCAGGTCGCCGTACCCGCTGGCGCTTGCGTAGACGATGCCCGGGTGGATCCGTCGTACGGCGTCGAAGTCCAGGCCGATGCGCTCCATCACGCCGGGCCGGAAGTTCTGGATCACCACGTCCGCCCGGCGCACCATGGACCGCACCCGCTCGAGGTCGTGGGCGTCCTTGAGGTCGGCGGTCACGGCCTCCTTGTTGCGGTTCATCGCGTGGAACGACAGCGTGTCGCCGTCAGCGGACCGGCCGGCGAGGGCGAGCGTCCGCCCGATCTCCCCGGTCCCCGGACGCTCCACCTTGACGACGCGGGCGCCCAGGTCGGCCAGCCGCAGCGCTGCGACCGGGCCGGCGAGGAACTGGCTGAAGTCCACGACCAGCACCCCGTCGAGCGGGAGGGCCTCGCGCTGCAGCACGGGCTCCTCCTCGGTGATCACGCCACGAAGCCGGGTCAATCGTTTGCTCAGGGTAGGCCGCGGGAGCAGCACCCGGCAACCTCGGGAGTCCTGGTGGGGTGCCGAGGGGTCAGCCTTCGCGCCTGGCGGCGATCACGTCCAGGTCGCGCTCGGCGTAGAGCCGGTGCAGCCACTCCTCGTTGATGACCGTGAGCAGTGCCCGACTGACCGGGTAGGAGTCCGCGGGCGGCCAGGACGGTCCGGCCACCGGCTCGGTGTGCTCGGCGAGGCGATCGTCGGTGAGCTCGTCGAGCACCCGTCGCACGGTGGCCATCCGGTCCCGGCGCAGCTCGAGCACCTCCGCGAGGGAGGGCCGGGCGTCGAGGGCCAGCTGCACGTCCGGGTGCGGCTCCGCGCCCTCGAACGGCAGACCGAGCCGGTCGAAGGGCAGCGGATCACCGAGCAGCACCCGGTTGACCCAGCAGTCGGTGGCGAAGGTGAGATGCCGCAGCGTCTGGATGAACGACCACTCGCCGTCCACCGACTCGTCGAGCTGCTCGGGCCGGCACGTGCGGGCCCGCTCGACAGTGCCGGCCCACAGCCGCTCGAGGATGTCCCAGGCCTCGCGGAACCCATCGGCATCGGTCGGCCGCATCTTCACCCGCTCGGGCATGCGGCGGTCGAGCTCGGCCTCGACCAGGGGCACGACGTCGACGCCGTTGATCCGGACGTCGTCGATCTCACCGTCGATGTCCACGTCGACGAGGGCGACACCGCGCATCACGACGTGCCCGAACCACACCTCTCGGAAGCGGGTGTCGCGAAGGTCGACCTCCCGGAAGGTGGACCCCCGGAGGTCCCGTGACTCGAAGCTCTCCATGGCAGGCACGCTAGCCCGCACCGCCGACAGCTGCCGAGCCCTTCCCGGCACCCCGGGTGTCGGCCGTGCGTCGGTGGGTACGGCGCGAGGACAGCGTCTGCTTCGCGGACACACCCACGCCGAAGAGGCGACCGACACGGACGAGGCACTCCACCGATGACGAACGACGACCTCGGATCCGTCACCTTCCTGGGCTTCGACGTCTTCGGCACCGTCGTCGACTGGCGCTCGGGGATCTCGCGCGCAAGCGAGCCGTTCCTGCGCAGACACGCGATCGAGGTCGACCCTCTGGACTTCGCTGACGAGTGGCGCGCGCTGTACCAGCCGGCCATGCAGCAGGTGCGCTCCGGGGCACGTCCCTGGGTGCGGCTCGACGTCCTGAACCGGGAGAACCTCGAGACCGTGCTCAGCCGCCACGACGCGGACTTCGGCGCCATACCGCACGCGGAGCTCGCGGAGCTCAACGCGGCGTGGGAGCGGCTCGACCCGTGGCCGGACTCGGTCGCGGGCCTGCGACGGCTCAAGGAGCGCTTCCCGATCGGACCGCTGTCGAACGGGCACATCGCCGGGATGCTCAACCTGGCCCGCTTCGGCGGCCTGCCGTGGGACGTCATCGTCGGCGCCGAGGTCGCCAGGAGCTACAAGCCGATGCCGCAGACCTTCCTGAGGTCCGCCGACGCGGTGGGCAGGCAGCCGCACGAGGTCGCCATGGTGGCGGCGCACAACGACGACCTACGCGCGGCACGGTCGGTGGGCATGCGCACCGTGTTCGTCGCCCGACCCCACGAGCACGGCCCCGGACAGACGACGGACCTCGTCGCGACCGAGGACTGGGACGTCGTCGCCGAGTCGCTGACCGACGCGGCTGACGCACTCGGGTGCCCCTAGCAGGGGCGCGTCCTGGCCCCGGGGCAGCGGGTCACCGGTCGGTGGACGCCCGTCGCACCAGCCGCCAGGCGTCGCGGTGGTCCGGGGCGGGGTCACCGAGCGCCGCGGTCGCGCAGGCCGACCCCTGCTCCCGCAGCGACTGGGCCACCGTGGTCAGCTGGTGGTCGCGGGCGACGTCCGAGTCGTCCCAGCCACTGACGCGGAGGGAACCGCTCGTCGACCGACGGGCACCCAGCGCCAGGACGTCGCTCATGGCGGCGACCGCGTCGAGGTCGGGTGCCACTTCGAGCAGCTGCCGCATCACGGTCCGGGCCTCCCCCTCGTCGTTCGTGCGGCAGACCCCGACGGGCACCGTGGACCAGTCGAGGCCGAGCTCCTGGGCCGCGTCGCGATATCCAGCCAGTCGGTCCCGGGTCACCGGGTACGCGACGCTGTCCGGGTCCAGGCCGAGACCCAGGAAGGTCTCCCGGCGACGGTCGACCGGGAAGCTCACCACACCCGGGCGGCGAGCCCCCGTGAACACCTCGGCGGCCACCGCACGCGCCGCGGCGCGGTTGTCGATGCCGACCAGGGTCGTGCCGTCACGGTCCGGCCCACCGTGAACGACGACCGGCCGCCGGGTGCCGCACGCGGCTTCGAGCACCGGATCCTCCGCGGTGGTGGTCCACACGACGTAGGCGTCCACCGCTGCGGCGGCGATGCGGTCGCGGTCGCGGTCGTCCTCGCCGGTGCCGGTGGGCACGATGAGCAGTCCGTAGCCACGCTCGGCGCAGACCTCGGCGACGCCGGCGAGGAAGGCGACCGCCTGCCGGTCGTCGAAGGCGTAGGTGAGGTGCTCCCCCAGCACCACGCCGAGGGTGCGCGTCTCGCCGTACCGCAGGGATCGCGCGCTCGGATCCGGCCCGGGGTAGCCCAGCGCCACTGCGGCCTCGAGCACCTTGGCGCGGCTCTCCACCGACACCCGGTCGGGCCTGTTGTAGGAGTAGGACACCGTCATCGGCGACACCCCCGCCGCCCGCGCCACGTCGGTCATCGTGACGCGACGGGTCGCGGAGCCTGGTGGTTGCACCCCCCCAGCATACGTGTGTAGCGTTACACAGCATGGCGGCTCCCACGGATCCGACCCGGACGAACCCCACCCCGACGACGGAGTTCCGGAGGGACGCTCCGACCGTCCTGGCCTATGCGGCGCTGATCTGCTTCGCGTTCTGGAACTACGGCTACGGGCCGGCACTGGCCCTGCTGCGCGAGGAGCTGCACTTCTCCTACATGCTGCTGGGCGTCTACACCGCCGCCTGGTCGACCGGCACGGTCCTGACCGGCGTGGCGTTCCCCGCGATCGCACGCCGGGTCCCGCGCCCGAGGCTGATGTGGGGCTCGGCCCTGCTGGCTGTCTGCGGCGCGACCCTGTTCGCGACCGGATCGAGTGTCCTGATGACCCTGGCCGGCGCCGGCATCCTCGGTCTGGGAGGGACGACGCTGCTCACCGTCATCCAGGCGATCCTGTCCGACGGCCACGGGTCGCGGCGGGACCGCGCGCTGACGGAGGCCAACATCGGAGCCGCGGCCTGTGCCGTGCTCGCCCCCCTGGCCCTGGGCGCACTGGCCACGGGGCCGGCCGGCTGGCGGGCCGCCTTCGCCCTGCCGGTGATCGGACTCGCCGGTCTCTACCTGCGCTACCGGCGCCAGCCACTGCCGTCCGCACCGACTCCGCGGGGTACGTCGACGCAGGGGCGGCTGCCGAAGGCCAGCTGGCTGCTCGCGGGCCTGGCCGCAGCGAGCATGGGCGTGGAGTTCTGCCTGGTCTACTTCGGTGCCGAGCAGCTCAGGGTCACCGGACTGTCCACCACCGCTGCCGTCACCGCGATGAGCAGTCACTACCTGGGGCTCCTGCTCGGCCGCGTCGGCGGTGCGTTCGCGACCAGACGACCCGGCCGGGCCGTCCTCCTGCTCCACGTCTCGCTCGCCACGACGACCGTCGGGTTCCTGCTGTTCTGGCTCAGCGGGGTCCCTGCCGTCGCCGTGGTCGGCCTGCTGCTCGCCGGCCTCGGCGTCGCCAACCTCTACCCGCTCTCGGTGGCGCTCAGCCTCGAGGCGGCCCCGGGCCACGAGGACCAGGCCAACTCGCGGTCGCAGCTGCTGGGCGGACTGCTGGTCATCACCGCGCCGTACCTGCTCGGCAGCCTGGCCGACCCCCTCGGACTCAGGACCGCGTTCGCCGTCGAGCCCGTGCTGATCGCCCTCTGCCTGGTGCTGCTCCTGGCCGGCCTGCGCGCCCGCCGCGTCGCCACGCCCGACGGCGACGTCCCGTCCACCTCATGAGGGACAGGCAGACGTCACCGGGCGCTGCCTGCCTGACGCAGACCGACCGGCTCTGCCGGACCGAGCAGATGCCGGCGCAGGAACGAGAGCTCCGCCTCGACGGCCTGCTCGTGTCCACGCAGGAACGGCTCGTAGTGCCCGCCCCCGACGGTGTGCAGCTCGCCCCGGGGGGCGCGGGCCGCCGCTCGCCCGGCCGGCCCGGTCGGGGCGGACCGGTCTTCGTCGCAGACCAGGACCAGCAGAGGACACCGGACGCGGGCGGCCGCGTGACCGGGGCGGTAGAACCCCACGGCGAGCGCCGAACGAGCGGCGACCGACTGCTGCCAGTCGGGATACCTGTGGTCCGGGTCGAGCGCCCGGGCGCTGTCGGCCACGGCGTCCGGCGTCGACAGCAGCGCCACCGTCCCGGGTGCGCCGACCAGCGGCACCAGGAGAGGACCCCGCCCCACGACGCCGAGCGCGGCGTCCACCAGCCCGCGGGCGGTGAGCCGGGCGAGCGCCCAGGTCGTGGTGTGTCGCCTCGCGTTGACGGCGGCAGCGACGCCGTCGACGTTGGGCGTCTGGGCGATGGCCGCGGCGACCAGCGGATCGGCGGCCGCCACCTCGAGCACGTGGCCGCCCGACACCGAGAAGCCCCAGACTGCAATCCGCGCGGGATCGACGCCAGGAAGGGCCGCTGCGCGCGCGAGGGCCGCCCGCCAGTCCGCCAGCTGCTCGGCGATGCGGACGACCTGACGCGGCCGGCCGCTGCTTTGCCCCAGCCCCCGGTAGTCGAAGGCCAGGACGGTGAAGCCGGCCCGATGGAACCGCCGGGCGAACAGGTCGGTCCCCGGCTCCTTGGTGACGGCGAACCCGCCGGCCATCACCACGCAGGCCCCGTTGCGTCCCGGGTAGTGCCAGGCAGCGCACTCGCCGTTCCCGCTGGCGAACCGGACCTGCTCGCGGTCCACGGGGTTCCGGTCACCCTGGTCCGAGCGGGCCTCCCCGGTCATCGGACGGTCTCCGTCACCTGCGACACCTGCGACACCTGCGACACCGACCGGACGACCGGGCGCGATGCCGGGGTGCTGGCCACCAGCAGTGCACCGCCGACGAGCACGGGCATCGCGAACCGCGCGACGGAGTCCGCGCCGAGGGCCAGTCCCATGGCGACGAGGTACACCGTCAGCAGGGCCGCCGCCACCGAGCCGACCCACCGACGCTGCCAGCCGCACAGCAGCAGCCCGGCCAGCGTCACCTCGAGCGCCGTCGCGGCCGTGGCGGCGAGGACCACCACCCACCGGTCGAAGGCGGGCAGCAGACGGGCCGTGTAGTCGACGAACGCCGTCCAGCTGCCCCACGAGACACCGGGCCGGCCGGGTCCGCCGAAGGCGCCGAAGCGGTCAGCGACCGCGCCGGCGAAGTCGAGACCCAGCAGGACCGACGTGAGTCGACCGACCACCCACGTCCAGGTGCGCGCCCGCAGCAGGACGACGCCGCCGAGCAGGCCGATCGACCCGATCAGCGCCAACGTCACCGGACGCGGCAGCACGCCGTGGCCGGCGAGCCAGACCACCTGGAACGCCAGTCCGGCCCCGGTCACCAGCAGGCCGGCGAGGTGCCGGTCGCGTGTCGTGTCAGTCATCTGCACTCCTCTACTAGTAAGGTTCCTTACGAACCTAGACCTAGAGGAGCGTAATGGTCAAGAGCCTTACTAATCCCTTTCTGAACCGTCCGACGCCCCTGGGGTCGTTGCTCACCGCAGCCGGACAGCGGTGCTCCGGTGAGCTGGACGCCTCGCTGCGCGCCGCCGGCTTCGCCGACCTCCGGTCGGCGCACGCGGCCGTCTTCATGAGCATCGAGCCGGAGGGGTCCCGCGTCACCGAGCTCGCCGAGCGCACCCGGATGACCAAGCAGGCCGCAGGTGAGCTGATCCGCTACCTCACCGACCGTGGCTACCTGACGGTGTCCCCCGACCCGAGTGACCGCCGGGCCAAGCAGGTGCGGCTCACCGAGCGCGGCTGGGAGGCGATCCGGCTCGGCGAGCGGGTGATCGGCGACTTCGACCGCTGGCTGGACGCGACCGTCGGCGCACGTGAGGTGGCCCGGCTGCGCCGGCTGCTCACCCGGATCGCAGAGACGGACCCGACCGAACGCTGACCGCCTGGCTCAGGCCTCGCGACGGCCGACGAAGCCCGTCTCGAAGGCGACCACGACCGCCTGGACCCGGTCGCGCACACCGAGCTTGGCCAGGATGCGCGCCACATGGGTCTTGACCGTCGTCTCGGCGACCACCATCTCCGACGCGATCTCCGCGTTCGACAGGCCACGGGTGATCAGTCGGAGCACGTCGAGCTCACGCTCGGTCAGCTTCGCGAGGCGCGCCGGGATGCCGGGGGCGGCCACCGGCTCGGCGAACCGCTCGACCAGCCGCCGGGTGATCGACGGCTCGATCAGCGAGTCGCCGGTGGCCGCGGCGCGGACCGCGGCGATCAGGCGGGAGGAGGGTGCGTCCTTGAGCAGGAATCCCGCTGCACCGGCCCGCAAGGCGCGGTAGATGTACTCGTTCTGGTCGAACGTCGTGAGCACCACGACGGTGGGCGGGTTCGGCTGACGCAGGATCTGCTCGGTCGCGGCCAGCCCGTCGAGCACGGGCATCCGGATGTCCATCAGCACGACCTCGGGCGTCGCCAGTGCCGACTGACGGACCGCCTCGTGGCCGTTCTCGGCCTCGGCGACCACCTCGATGTCGCCCTCGGCCTCCAGGATCACCCGGAAGCCGGTGCGCACGAGCTCCTGGTCGTCGGCGATGAGGACCTTGATCACCCGCTCATTGTGCCGACCTCCAGCCATTCGCGGGTCCTCCTTGAGGATGACCGGAGCCGAGAGGATCGTCCTCGGTGCCGACGCCGACTACGGACCGCTGTTGGGAGCGTGATGCCAACGGGGTCACCCAGACGCCGGATCGAAAGGAACAGCCACCATGGACATCCTCAAGGGCATCCGGCCCCTCGACTACGTGCTGACGGCCGTGCTGGTCGCGGTCGCCGCCCTGCTCGGCTTCGAGAACGTGACTGCACCGGCCCACAACGACCTCGCCCACCCGCTCGACTCGCAGTCGTGGCTGATGGTTCCGGTCTTCGTCCTCGCCGCGCTGCCGATCCTCTGGAGACGGCGCGGCATCCTGGCCGCGATCGCCGTGTCGTTCGTGGTCGTCGCGGCCAGCGTCCCGGCGTTCGGGTGGGTCACCCGCTGCGGCTTCGCGCTGCCGCTGTCGTTCGCGATGGCCTACGCCGTGGCGCGCTTCGCCGGCAGCAGGCAGAACCACGTCGTCGGGCTGGTCGGCATCCTCGCCCTCCAGGTCGTGACCCTGATGAAGGACGCCTCGACCGGTGGCGTGGGCGCCCTGTTCCTCTCGGTGCCGATCGCCGCTGTCTTCTACGGCATCGGGGTCTTCGTCGAGTCTCGTGCGGCGAAGACCGTTGCGCCTACGCTGGGCGTCGAGCACGTCCACGCCTGAGGAGGGCCGAGCGATGAGTGAGGTCTTCCGCGGGATCCGTCCCTTCGACTGGGTGCTGTCGGGAGCCCTCACCGCGCTCGGCATCTGGCTGATGACGGAGGACGTCCTCACCCCGGACGACCAGATCGCCTCGCAGGTCGCCCACGGCGGCATGGTCCACCAGCTGTCGTCCCACTCGTGGGCCATGGTCCCGGTGTTCGCCGTCGCGACGGTTGCCGTGCTGTGGTGGCGGCGCAACCTCGTCGCCGTGGCCGGACTCGCCCTGGCCGTCATGGTGCTGCACGACCTGCTCTTCGGCTGGGTGACCAGGTGCGGCGCGGGCCTGCCGCTCGCCTTCGTGCTCGCCTACCTCGGCGCCGTCTCCCTGGAGCGCACGCGGGCGTGGCTGGTGCTGGGTCTCACCACGCTTCTCACGGCCACGGTGCTCGTGGTCGACTCGACCACCGGCTTCGAGCCGATCCTGCTCGCGCTCCCGATCGTGCTGATCGTCTTCGGGATCGGTCGGGCCGTCCGCCACCGCACGGCCCTGAGCGCAGAGCTCGAGGCTCGCACGCAGCAGCTGCAGCTGCTGCGGGACGAACGGGTGGCGCTGGAGGTCGCGGGCGACCGCGCCGAGCTCTCCCACCAGCTCGACGGGCTCCTGCAGGAGCGGCTCGGACAGCTCACGAGCGCTGCCGACTCGGGTCGCGATCTCGACCCGGACCGAGCCAGGGCACTCTTCGAGTCGATCGAGACCGACAGTCGTGCGACCCTCGACGGCATGCGGGAGATCGTCGGCCTGCTGCGAGGTGGCGACGTCGCCCTGGCTCCGGCGCCCACCGTCGCACACCTCGACGCCCTGCTGGCCCGGCACACCCGGGCGGATGCACGTCTGACCGTTGCCGGCGACCCCCGCTCGCTGCCCGCGACGGTCGAGCTGTCGGCCTACCGCATCGTCGAGCATTTGGTCACCGTCCTGGCCGACCGGCCGGACGACCGCATCGAGGTCGGTCTGCGCTTCGACGCCGACGCGCTCGACATCCGAGTCAACGGACCGGTGGACAGGTCTGCCGACCTCAAGGCAGCGGTCGCCCGAGCCAAGGAGCGCGCCAAGTTCCTGGGCGGATCCCTGGACGTGAAGGTGAGCCGGGGCTACGCCAGGGCCGTGGCCCAGCTCCCCGTGCTCGGATAGCGGCGACCCGCATGCATCGCCTCGAGCAGTGCGGGATCGCGGTGGGGGTCCTTCTCCTGGTGGCGCTGCCGACCGCGCTGCACGGCTGGCCGACGACTCTCCATGGCAACCTCTTCACCGTCCTGGTCCTCGCGGGTGGACTCGCCCTGATGTGGTGGCGCACCTCTCCGCGAGCCGCCTCGGTGGTGGCGCTCGGGCTGTTCCTGGCGGCGCTCGCCCTGGGCGGCGGCTGGTTCCCCGATGTGGGAGTGGCCGTCTACTCCGTCAGCTTCGCCGTGCTCGCCCTCGGCTGGTCGGGCCGCGCAGCGTGGCTGGTGGCCCTGTGCGCTGCCGCCTACCTGGTGCCGTTCTCCTACCTGGCGCACACGGACAGCTGGGTGGCGACGCTCATGTTCACGGTGCCGCCGTACGTCGCCGGAACGGCCCTGCGACTCCGCAACGAGACCGCGGACCAGCTAGCGGTGCGGGCCCGGGAGCTCGAGGAGGAGCGGGAGCTGTTCTCCGCGATCGCCCTGCGTCACGAGCGCGCGCGCATCGCCAGCGAGCTGCACGACATCGTCGGCCACGCCATCAGCGTGATGGTGATCCAGGCCGCCGCCGGTCAGCGACTGGTCGCTGCCGAGCCCGAGCGCGCCAGGGAGGCCTTCGCGGCCATCTCGGAGTCCGCACGGCAGGGCACCAAGGATCTCGAGCGGCTGATCGAGCTCCTCGGTGGCAGGGAGGGCCACGTGGGCGGTGGAACCGACCTCTCCCTGGTCGAGGAGGTGGTCACCCGCGCGAGCCGCAGCGGTCTGAGCGTGACGTGTCGCTTCGAGGGTGATCGCGAACGGATCCCCGAGCCGGTCGGGCACCTGGCGTTCCGCGTGGTGCAGGAGAGCCTGACCAACGCGCTCAGGTACGCACCCGGTGCGAACGTCCGGATCCTGATCAGCGTCGACGAGGCCGGGCGAGGCCTCGCCGTCTGCGTCGAGAACGACCGGACCACCCAGGTCGTCGCGCCGCTCACCTCGACCGGCCGCGGCCTGATCGGCCTGCGCGAACGCATCGCGGCACTCGGCGGACAGTTCAGCGCGGGCGCCACGGGCGTCGGCGGGTGGGCCGTCGAGGCACGTCTGCCCGGCGGCTGACCCCTGGGCTCAGTCGGCCCTCCTGCGCGCGACCCGCGTCCGACGACGTACCAACCAGGTGGAGACGCCGGTGATCGCGAGCAACAACGGCGAGAGTCCCAGGACCAGCCACAGGACCCGCCACCAGCCGTTCACGACGTAGCCCGAGTGCACCGGGTAGTTGAAGTCCTCCCACAGCACCTGGGACGCCGGCTCCCCCGGGAAGCCGTAGTAGTCCTTCGCCACCCCGGTGTGCCGGTCAACGAACGTGGCGAGCTCGCCGGGGTACTCGCTGTTGGCCCAGGGGTCGAACCCGCGGGAGAAGTACATCGTGTACGCCGCGGTGGGGTCGTCCTCGGCAGGGACGTCCACGTTGACCAGCCGCGCCTCGGGGTGCAGTGCAGTCGCAGCGGTGACCGCCTGCTCGATGCCGATGTCCGGCGTGCTGTCGCGCTTGGGGAGCTTCTCGGACACCGCCTCGACCTCGCCGTGCGGCGTGCCCGGGGTCGCCGCGTAGTAGCCCTTCTCGACGACACCGAGCTCGTAGCCCGCGCCGGTGACCGCCCACAGCAGCAGGAACGGGACAGCGATCATGCCCGCGACGTTGTGGAGGTCGCCGTCGCGGGCGAACCTTCCGCGCCTCCAGCGGACGCTCATCGAGCCGCGCCACCTGCCAGGCCGCGGGAACCACAGCCAGATCCCGGTCAGCGACAGGTACAGCAGCAACAGACCGAACGCACCGAGCACCAGACCGCCGTAGGTGACCTCGGTGTCGTCGAAGCCCAGCCAGGCCGAGCCCGGCACGTCCTTCACCAGCAGGGCGACGTACCCGGGGTACTCCTCGCAGGACAAGAAGCACTCATGGACGTTGTCCATCAGCTGGAGCCAGGAGGGCGTCTTGCCGACGTGGCCCAGGATCCTGCCGGTGCCGGGATCGACCGTCCACGAAGTCTCGTAGTCGGTGACGCGGAAGACGCCGTGCTCGGCCCAGACGCTGTCTGCGGCGAAGGTGGGATGTGCGTCGAGGACGGTCTGACGCGCCTGGGCCAGGCTGGTCGTGGCGGGCCTGCCGCTGGTCTCGTAGGCGTCGTGGTGCAGTGCGCGCTGGATCTCCGGGCGGTAGAGCAGGACCGCACCGGACATGGTGATCACCAGCAGGACGAGGCCCAGCCCCAGCGACAGCCACCTGTGGGTGAGGACGAGAAGTCGCCGGACCCGTCGGCCGGTGCGACGCCTGGGAGGGCGCCCGGCCGCGGCACCTCGCCGCGTGCGCGCGGCCGTGTCTGCGGAGGTCTCGGTGGTCACCGGACCGCCTCGCCGGCCAGCTGGAGGACCGAGACGGCGGTGAGGGCGCACAGCGCTGCCGCGACCGCGGCGTAGGGGACCCTTGCTCGGTGCCCGAGCCGCCACAGACGCACGGCGCCGGCCGTGGAGGTGATGGCGCCCAGCAGCTGCAGGAGCAGACCGATCGGGCCGAGGAGGATCCCGATGCTTCCGGCGGCCGGTGCCACGACGTAGGTCAGCAGGCAGCGCACGGCCGCCACGTAGAGGCCGACCTGCACCGCAGCAGCGGCCTCCCGGGTGGGGTCCGCGGTGAGAGCGTCTGGTGGAGACATGAGGTTAGGCTAACCTAACTTTGCGGTGCCGTCGCCATGCCCGTCCTCCCGACTACTGATCCCAGGTCCGATGAGCAATGGCCTGCGCCGCGGTCGGTATCGGCATGATCACCGGGACAATCGACCCCAGGTACGGCGACCCCTCGGCCGTCGCGCCCTCGTGGCAGGACATCGAACGGCGCCTGGGTCTATCGGGTCGACCCCACCAAGGTCATCGCGTTCGGTGGGGCCCACGGCCAGACCACCTATCGCCTCTGAGCGGTCCCTGGGACGTTCCACCGAGCTGGCTCGCCGCTGGACCTATGCTGGTCGCACTGGCGATCGACGCTTGCCGATCGCGGACCGGGAGGTCGACGTGAGTCTCTCTGCGCATCTTCTCCTCGCCCGGGCGTCGGCGGTGACTCGACGGACGGCGCGGGAGCGACGCAGGAACCTGGAGCTGGAGCTCGCCGGGTACGCCTCCGAATCCGACCTGCGTGACTTCGAAGCCCTGCTCGACAGCTGTCCCGACCGCGTCACCCACGAGGTGCGAGGCATCCTCGCGGGGCAGGCGGCGGCAAGGCGGCAGGGCACCTGGTCCGCGATGTCCGGCAGCCACCGTTGGCTGCCCGGCCACCAGGGCCGGTAGCCTCAGGCGGCATGGAGGCGCGCGGACCGCTCGGCAGCCGGTGAGCCGGGTCCTGGTCACCGGCGGCACGGGCGTGCTCGGCCGACCGACCGTGCAGCAGCTGGTCGCCGCTGGTCACGACGTGCGGGTGCTCACCCGCAGCAGCCCCGCGGCGGGACCGGCACCGCTGTCGTCCGGAGGTTCCGGCACCGGTCCGGCGTACCTGCGCGGCGACCTCGCGGACGGACGCGGCCTCACCGAGGCACTCGACGGCGTCGACGCGGTGGTCCACTGCGCCACCGACCCCCGGCGCGCGCGAGCAGTCGACGTCTCCGGCACCGAGCGGCTGGTGCGCGCCACGGGTCAGGCGGGCGGGACGCCGCACCTGGTGTACGTCTCGATCGTCGGCGTCGACCGGATCCCCTGGAGCTACTACCGTGCCAAGCACCGGGTCGAGGAGATCGTGCAGGCCTCAGGCCTGCCCTGGACGGTGCAGCGCGCCACCCAGTTCCATCCGTTCGTCGCGCAGATGCTGTGGCAGCTGGCCCGGACGCCGGTGATGGCGCTTCCCCGCGGCTTCCGGTTCCAGCCCTTGGCGGCGGCGGACCTGGCCGCGCGGCTGGTGTCCCACGTGCAGGGCGGTCCGGCCGGGCACGCGGAGGCACTCGGGGGGCCACAGGTGCTCGACCTCGACTACCTCGCGCGGTCCTGGATGCAGGCCACCGGGTTGCGTCGCCGGGTGCTGGCGATCCCCGTGCCGGGACGGGTGCCCGCGGCCATCCGTGCCGGAGCCAACCTCTGCCCCGGGGACGCCGGTGGCACGGGCAGCTGGGAGCAGTTCCTCGACGAGCTGAGGCGACGGGCGGCGCTCGACGCCTGGGGCACTGGTCGGCCCCGCTCCACGCAGCGCTAGCCGCCTCCGGTGCCCGTAGGAGCCGGGGCGGAAGCCGGGGCGGGAGCCGGGGTGGGAGCCGGGGTGGCGTGACCCATCGAGGAGCGGTCGCTGTCCAGGGTGGCCTGCATCCGCACCACCTGGCCGCCGGAGAACATGAACATCGCTGCGTCGTCCACGTAATCCATGAAGTTCATGAACAGGTCCCCGTCGGGGGCGTTGTCGCACGTGACGTGGGGGAACGTCGGGGCCCCGAAGTTCGGCCCTGCCTGGTTGGGCGTGTCGTCGACGAAGTCGCTGCCGTTGCAGCCGGTGCCGTCGTCACCCCAGATGTGGTGCAGGTTGAGCCAGTGCCCGATCTCGTGGGTGGCGCTGCGGCCACGGTCGAACGGTGCTGTCGCGGTGCCGGTGGTCCCGAACGCCGTGTTGAGGATGACGACCCCGTCCGTGGCCGCAGGACCACCGGGGAACTGGGCGTAGCCGAGCAGGCCGCCACCGAGGGTGCAGACCCACACGTTGAGGTAGTCAGCGGACGGCCAGGCGTCCGAACCGCCCGAGGACACGTGCTTCACGCCGTCGTCGTCGCTGAACGAGGCGGTCTCCGTCTGGACCCGGACGATCTCGGCGAGCCGGAACTCCACCCGGGCGTCGGTGCACAGCGGAGCGAAGGCCGCGGGGGTGTTCGACACGTCGGCGTTGCTCTTGCGGAAGTCCGCGTTGAGCACGTCGAGCTGGCTCTGCACCTGGGCGTCGGAGATGTTCTCCTGGTCCAGCTTCCAGACCACGTGCACGACCGTCGGGATGACGGTGACCTCGGTGCGCTGGACCGACCGCTGACCGAGGCGATACTCCCAGGCACGCGTCTCGCTCGACGATCGCGCGGCGGCGTACGTCGGCACGGTGCTCAGCAGCCGATGGTGCACCGCCATGGTCCCGCAGCTCCTGCGTCGTGGCGGCTCCTGGCCACCCGGTGTGGACATCGGCGCGTCTCCTCACTCGTCGTCGGTGTGTGGCCGGAGCGTCAGCCTGCCAGGGTCCGCCGACACGACGTCGAACTCCAGCACGTCCCGGTCGGCGAAGGACACCCGCAGGCGCTCGCCGGTGACGTCCCAGCGACCCTCCGAGCGGACCCGGCGGTCGTCCGCGCCGGGAGCACGTCTGCTCGCGGACCCGTCCGGCTCGAGCGTGAGGAAGGTGCGCCCCCGAGCCGGAGGCAGCGGCAGGTCACCCGGACGGAACACCTGGACCCCGTCGCGGTCCTCCTCGTGCACGTGGGCCCACGTGCCGGTGAGCATTCCGGCCTCTGTTGCGGTCACGCTTCCCCCTGAGGGTCGCCGGCACCGAGCCACGGCAACGGGGCGGAAGCCTCGTCACCCGAGATCGACTGCTGATGACCCGGTATGGGACAAGGGTTCACATCCAGCGAGGTCCTGGCAAGTAAAGGGCTCTTGACATGCCCGTGATGTCCGCTAAGAGGGGGAAAGCGGCCCCGACGGATGCCCCGGCAGGTCGGCGTCGGTGTAGGTGTTGCCCGACCCGGCGGGCCGCGACCAGACCGTGGGCTCCACCGGGTAGCGCAGCGCGGCGGGGTCCGGCCGGGCACCGGGGCGGGTGACAGGACCGCCCGCGCGTTCGCGCTTCTTGTGGGCCAGGGCGCCGAGCGTCTCGAGCACGACGCGGTGGGCGGCGTTGACGGTGTTCTCCGCGTGGTCGTACGGCGGCGACACCTCCACCACGTCCAGCGCGACGACCGGGGTCTCCAGCGCGATGGACCGTACGGCGCGCAGCAGGTCCGCCGGGTTCATCCCACCCGGCTCGGGGGTGCCCGTGCCAGGGGCGAACCCGGGGTCCAGGACGTCGATGTCGATCGAGAGGTACAGCCACTGGCAGCCCTCGGACGCCCGGGCGACCGCATCCGCCACCACCGGCCGCATCCCGCGCTCCCAGACCTCGTGCATCAGGTGCCAGGTCATGTCCTGCTCACGCATCCAGTCGAAGACCTCCGGCGGTGGCCAGTAGCCGCGCAGGCCGACCTGCACGAAGTTGCGCCCTCTGATGGCCCCGGACTCGATCAGCCGCCGCATCGGGGTCCCGTGCGAGTGCAGGTTGCCCTCGATGCTGTCGGCGGTGTCGGCGTGCGCGTCGAAGTGCAGCAGCCCGACCTCCCCCCAGCCGTACCGGGCGGCCACTGCGGAGGCCGCCGGATGCGTCACCGAGTGGTCGCCACCGATGACCACCGGGAAGGCACCGGCACGCAGCACGTCGGTGACCTTCGCCTCGATGTTGCGGTGCGAGCGGGCCGGCTGTCCGTGCGGGCAGAAGGCGTCCCCCGCGTCGACGACGTCGAGCCACTCGAACAGGTCCAGCCCGAGGTCGAGGTGGTAGCTTCCGGGCTCGTAGGCCGACGACCGCAGCGCCCGTGGGCCGAACCGCGCTCCGGCGCGGTTCGTCGTGGCGATGTCCAGCGGTGCGCCGACGACCGCCACGTCGGGTCGCCGGTCGGCCAGCCCGGCCGCGGTGGCCACCCAGTCCCTGGAGCTGAAGGTCGCACGCCCCACGTCGTCGTTCTCGGAGGCAGCGTCCACCCGCGCACTATGGCACGACGAAGCTTCCCGGCACGAGGCTCTCACCGCCGCTCCATCCGCGCCATGTCCAAGGCCGCCTAGGCTGCTGGGATGCCGGCCCACCTCGGACCCGGGCGAACTCGCCCTCCACGGCCCGCGTGCTCGGGTTCGCCTCGGCCCCCGCATCGCCGAACGGTTCGGCATCGACCGCACCCTGGTCGAGGACCAGCTGCTGGACTCCGAGGCGAGGGGCTGGGTGCGGCAGTCGGGCTTCGCCGGCACCTCGGGGTGGTCGATGACGAGTCCGGCCGCGCGGAGAACGAGCGCCGGCTGTCGCGCGAGCTCCACGAGGACCTGCTGGCGACGCTGGGCAGGCAACGCGGGTCGGACACGTGAGGTGCCTGGCTACACTCCGGACGATGGACGAGAACAAGGCCCGTCGCGTCGTCGACGCCCTGCGTGCGCGGGGCACCGACGCAGACCTGGCGCGGGTGGGCGTCTACCAGTTCGGGGTGAGCATCCGGCTGCCGGACGGGCGCGAGGCGACCTGGGACTCCGACGGCACGGCCGCACTGGAGGCGCAGGTGATGCGCAACGGCATGCTGGTGGGCTTCGTGCCGGTGATCGAGGGCTCGGAGGACTACACCGAGGAGCAGGTGATCGACGCGATCCTGCGCACCGACTACGACAAGCCGATCGCCACCCGCCGGGCGACGGCACCTCCGCCCGAGCCGGCGCTGCCGCAGCGGGGCGGCCTCTTCCGCCGGTTCCGCGACGGCTTCCGCTACCACTGACGTCCCCTCAGGGGAAAGGTCCGGGGTCGGGTCAGGGCGGCACCCGATGTGCCTGAGGGCTCCGCGGCGGCACAGTGGAGCCATGAGGGAGACACCCTCCACCGACTCGAAGGAGTGCACCGCCATGAACGACATCCACCGAAGCTTCGCCCACCAGGGTCTGGTCCGTCCGCGCGAGGACCGTGTCCTCGGCGGCGTCTGCGCCGGCCTCGGCCGGCGCTTCGGGCTGGCGCCGTGGACCGCGCGGCTGCTCTTCGTGCTGCTGCTGATGATCATCCCGGGCAGCCAGATCCTGGCCTATCCGGTGCTGTGGATCCTGATGCCGTCGGAGGAGACGGTCGGCTACCCCTCGGTGGGCACGCCGCCCTCCGCCGCCGCCTGACCGGAGCTCCTACTCGAGGAAGCTGAGCTCACACAGGTCGCAGCGGTACTCGACGACCGTGGACCCACGTGGACTCGGGCTGCGACGCCATGCGTGGTCGTGGTCCGTCTCGCGTGGGTTCTCCGTCGTCGTCGTGCGGCAGCCGTCGGCGTCCGTGGTCGACTGGGCGGGTATCGCGGCGGGCCTCAGCACTCGCGTCACGGGCCAGCCCCCTGCAGATCGAGTCGTCGCCTGTTGTGCCTGTGCGTCGAGTCGATCACGGTGATCGGCCGGTGTCCCGGTTTCGGGTCTTCCGCCCGCGGTGGTCTAGCACGAACGCATGGTTCGCCGGTCCTACACTCGCAGGCATGGCCGGTTCACTTCTGGGCAATGCCGTTCCCCGCGTCGAGGACCCGGACCTGCTGCGGGGCCGGAGCACGTTCGTGGACAACATGCGGCCGCCGGGCGTGCTGTTCGCGGCGTTCGTCCGGACGCCGTACGCCCACGCGGAGCTGCTGCGTGTCGACACCTCCACGGCGACCGAGGCGCCGGGGGTGGTCGCCGTCTACACGGCCGCCGACCTCGGGCTGGCCCCCGCCTTCCCGTTCATGGCCACCAACCCGCTGTGTGCTCGGCCTCCGTTGGCCGACGGCAAGGTGCGCTTCGTCGGTGAGGCGGTCGCCGTCGTGCTCGCGGAGACCCAGGCACAGGCGGTCGACGCGACCGAGCTGGTCGACGTCGACTACGAGCCTCTCGACGTGGTCGTCGATGCCGAGGTCGCCCTGTCGCCGGGCGCCGCGCTGCAGTTCGACGACGTGGCCGGGAACGTCGCGCACGGCGAGCGGAGCCCGGACGGGGACGTGCTGGCCGGAGCGGCTCACGTCGTACGCCTCCGGATCGAGAACCAACGTCTCGCGGTGGCGCCGATGGAGGGCAACGCGCTGCTGGTGACACCGGGCGCGCCCGGGGACGACCACGAGCTGACGCTGCACATGGCCACCCAGATGCCGCACACCGCCCAGTCCCTGGTGGCCAAGGCGTTCGGCATCGAGCCGGAGCGGGTGCGCGTCGTCGCCCCGCACGTCGGTGGCGCCTTCGGGGGCAAGGCAGGACTCCCGTCGGAGCACCTCGTGCTCGTTGCCTCCGCGCTGAGACTGGGACGTCCGGTCTCCTGGGCGGAGACCCGGTCCGAGTCGATGCTGTCGATGCACGGCCGGGGCCAGGTGCAGTACGCCGAGCTGGGGCTCGACGACGACGGCCGGATCACCGGCCTGCGCTGTCGGGTCGTCGGCGACTGCGGCGCGTATGCCGGCTTCGGCGGGTTCCTCGCCCTCGGCCCGACGTACCTGATGGCGACCGGGGTCTACGAGGTGCCACGACTGGAGTACGCCGCCGTCGCAGCGCTGACGAACACCAGTCCCGTCGGGGCCTTCCGGGGGGCGGGCCGGCCGGAGGCGGCAGCGATGCTCGAGCGCCTGATCGACCTCGCGGCCGACGAGATCGGCCTCGACCCCGCCGAGCTCCGGCGGCGCAACCTGCTGCCCCCCGACGCGTTCCCCTACACGACCCGGACGGGGGCGTCCTACGACACCGGTGACTACGGGCGAGCGCTCGACGAGGCGCTGCGGATCGCGGGCTACGAGGAGCTGCTCGCGGAGCAGGCGCGTCGGCGCGATCGAGGCGACAGCACCCTGCTGGGCATCGGGATGTCGTGCTACGTCGAGGTGACGGGCGGTGGCGCCGGGGAGTACGGCGTCGTCGACGTGTCCACCGACGGGACGGTGACCGTGCGCGCCGGCACCTCCGCCCATGGCCAGGGGCACGCCACCTCCTTCGCGATGATCGTCGCCGACCGGCTCGGCGTGCCCATGAGCAGCATCCGGTTCGAGCAGTCCGACACCGCTCTCGTCCCGCGTGGTGGCGGCACCGGGGGCTCGCGGTCCCTGCAGCTGGGCGGCAGCGCGGTCAGCGAGGCAGCCGTCCTGGTGCTGGAGCGTGGCCGCGAGCTGGCCGCCGGGCTGCTCGAGGTCAATGCCGACGACCTCGAGGTCGCCGACGGGGGCTTCCAGGTCGTCGGGGTGCCGGGAGCGACCCTCTCCTGGGCCGACGTGGCCGTCGCCGCCGAGGCCGAGGGCGCCCCGCTGCGTGCCGACCACGACTTCGCGGCCCAGGGCTCCACCTTCCCGTTCGGCGCCCACGTCGCCGTCGTCGAGGTGGACACCGAGACCGGGCTGGTGACACCTGTGCGACACGTCGCCGTCGACGACTGTGGGCGCATCCTGAACCCGCTGCTGGTGGCCGGCCAGCAGATGGGCGGCGTCGCTCAGGGCGTCGCGCAGGCGCTCTGGGAGGAGTTCTGCTACGACGCCGACGGCAACCCGATCACCTCGAGCTTCGCCGACTACGCCATCCCGGCGGCGACCGAGATCCCGCCGATGACCTTGGCGAACACCGTCACCGAGACCCCGCGCAACCCGCTCGGGGCCAAGGGCATCGGTGAGTCGGCCACCGTCGGGTCGACCCCTGCGGTGCAGAACGCCGTCGTGGACGCCCTCAGCCACCTGGGTGTCCGGCACCTCGACATGCCCCTGAAGCCCGATCGCATCGTCGCCGCTCTGAACGCCGTGGCCGCCGGTCGGCTCGACGACACCTGGCGGGAGCCGCCCGAGGTGTTCGGCACCCTCCCCGTGCGCGGCGCGGGGGCCGAGGACGCCGCCACCGTCTGACCCGCGAGGCGCCTCTGGCATCAGGGACGGCCCGTCTCACCCAGGTGGTCGCGAGCCCACAGGGCGGCGCTGGTCCGGTCGCTGACGCCGAGGTGGCTGAACACCCGGCCCAGGTGCGCCTTGACGGTCCGCTCGCTGATGCCCAGCGCGCGACCCACCTGCTTGTTGGCCAGGCCACGGGCTACGAGCCGGAGCACCTCCAGCTCGCGAGGCGTCATGGCGTCCTCCGGCCGACGCGCGGACCGGTCCGGCAGCAGGGCGCGTGCCACCCGCGGGTCCAGCGGCGCATGACCCTCGGCCGCGGCTCGTACGGCGGCCAGCAGGCCGGCCGGCTCGGAGTCCTTGAGCTGGTAGCCCACGGCACCGGCTGCCAGCGCGTCGTCGACGCGGTCCCGGTCCGAGAACGAGGTCAGGACGACCACCTTCACCGAGGGGTGGTCGGCCAGGATCAGCCTGGTGGCCGCCACGCCGTCCAGGACCGGCATCGAGAGGTCCATCAGCACCACGTCCGGCGTCTGCCGCGCGACCGCCTCGACCGCCTCGGCCCCGTCGGCGGCCTGGTCGAGGACCACGAGATCGTCGGTCGCCCCGAGGAGCGCGACGAGACCCGAGCGGACCAGGTGGTGGTCGTCGACGACAAGCACCGTGATCATCGCGGCCCACGCCCGGAGTCCGTGCCCGGTCCGACGGCGAGCACGAGCCGCCAGTGCGTGCCCCGACCGGGTGCGGCGGCCACCTGCAGCGTGCTCCCGTCACGCGAGGCCAGATCCGCCAGCAGCTGCAGCCCGAGGTGGCCCGGCTCCGGCCCGGCCAGAGCGAGGTCGACGTCGAAGCCCTGCCCGTCGTCGACGACGTCGAGAAGCACTTCCTCGCCGCGCCGGTGCAGCGTGAGGACCACCGAGCCGGCCCGCGCATGTCGCGCCGCGTTGCGAACGGTCTCCTGGGCGACCCGGAAGACCAGCCGCTGCTGCTCGGGCGAGAGGCCGAGCTCGGCGTCCGGGTCCGCGTCGAGCCGCAGACCGAGACCGGGTGCCCGCGTCGTCTGCACCAGGTCGGTCAGCGCCGCCACGAGGCCGCCCTGCGCGAGGCTCGGCGGGTAGATCTCGACCAGGAGCGAGCGCAGGGCGCCGATGCTGGTCCGCACGGAGCCGGCGACCGTGCGCAGCTCGTCGGCGAGCTGCGACCGGCCCGCGGACTCGGCGCGCGCGGTCGCACCGGCCACCACGAACGACGCCGCGGCCAGATCCTGGACCGGGCCGTCGTGCAGGCTGGCAGCGATCCGGCGGCGCTCGGCCGCCGAGGCGTCCACCGCCCGCTGCAGCAGCAGCTCGCGCTGCTGCTGGGCACGTCGCACCCGCCCGACCAGGTGCAGCAGCAGCGGCGCGACGAGCACCACGAACAGCAGCAGGCTGGTCAGGGTCAGCCCCGCGAACCCGCGCCAGAGCTGGCCGCTGCGCCGGCTCACCGCGTCGTACGGCGTGTAGATCTCGAAGAGCATCTCCTGGCCGCTGGGGGTCCACACGGGCCGGTAGACCTCCACCAGCTTGTCGCCCACGGCCCGGTCGAAGGTGTTCTCGTCCCGGTCGAGGTCGGAGATCTCGGCCTCGGTCCTCGGCTGGGCCAGCACGGCGCGCTGCGGAGGGTCCAGGGTGAACGTGCGGCCGATCAGCTCCGGCTCGTCGGCGTAGAGCACCTCACCCTGGGGCGACCACAGCTTGACCCGCACCACCGAGTCGCTCAGCACCCGCTCGCGGACCAGCCGGTCGAACCGCCGGACGGCGCCCGCGTCGCCCGCGGCCAGCCGGTCGCTCACGGCCGGCTGGACGACCGTCTCGGCCAGCACGTCGGCGATCGTCGCGGCGTCGTTGACCGCCTCCCGCTCGGCCAGCCGCCGCGCGGCCAGCGACCCGCCGATGCTCACCACGGCCAGCACCACGACGATGCCGATGACCAGCTGGGACACGACGCGACGGCCGCTCGGCGGCAGCTCGGTGTCCAGCCGGGCGTACGGCGTGCCGACGGTGGTCCAGGCCGGCTCGTCGGGCGCCGGCAGGACGACGAGCGGCTGGGTGGGCTCAGCCGTCGGATCCGTGTCCACCCGACCCCCCGCCGTGGTCGTCCCCGTGGTCCCCGCCGTGCTCGCCGCCTCGGTGCCGGCGCTCACCGCCATGGTCCTCGCCGTGCTCAGGGCCCTCGTGTCCGGCGCGCGGGGTGGTCCGTCGGCTGGGGCTGGGGCTCTGGCTGGCCGCAGGCCGGGCCGGCGTGGCCGGTCGGCCGGTCGACGGGGACGCGGTGGCGCTGGCGGCGCTCGTCGGCACCCGCACCGGGACGTCCTGGGAGAACGAGGCGTTCCCCCACAGTCCGAGCACCGCCGGGGCGAGTGCCAGGACGGCGGCGACGACGTACACGTGGATGCGCTTCATCGGGTGCTCCTCCTGGGGGTCATTGTCCGCGACGTCGGGGTGGGCCGCCGCGGTTGTCGCTCAGCCGGCGTAGCCGAGGGCCGCCCGGCACCGCTCCCCCGTCCGGAGGTTGTGGGCCACCGCCGTGATGCGGTCGGCGCCGGCACGGTCGGCGACCTGCCTCTCGATCTCGAAGGACCCGCTGCGTCCTCGCGTCACGCGGGTGCCGGAGAAGATCTCGTGCCGGTCGTGCGACATCGAGACCCGCCACCGCTGACCGGCCCGGTCGGCGTCGATCTCGAGCTCCACCTCGAGCCGGCGGTCGTCGCGTTTGACCTTCAGCGTCCAGTCGGTGGCCGAGGAGCAGCTGCCGGTCACCCGGCGCTCGTGGTCGTCGCCCCCGCTGGCTCGGGCCGCTCCGCTGCCGGAGCCGATGAGGACGACGGTGAGCAGGCCGGTGGCCAGGGTGCGGCGGGTGGTGGTGGGCATGGTCGGGCTCCTCGTGATGGGGCCGGCTGGTCCGGCGTCGTCATCACTGTGCGGGCCGTCCGGTACGTCGCACCATCGGGCGATGGTCGTAGTACCTCCTGCGGACCACCTGACATAGTCAGACGCGGCGCTCGACCGGTGCAGGAGGTGGACGATGAGCGAGCAGAGCTGGAAGCCGATGTTCCGCACGCCGGCATCGACGGTGACCAGGGTCCTGCGGAGCCCGGCGTTCCTGCACGCCCGGGAGCGCTCGGCGGACCTCCTCGAGAGTCCCGACGAGCTCCGTGCCCTGGCGGACCAGGTCGAGTCCCTGAACCACGTGGAGGCACCGCTGTCGGCGGTTGCCGACCGGGTCGCCGCGGCTGTGTGCTTCCTGCGCGCCAGAGCCGACCGCATCGAGCCACAGCCTGCGCCGAGCGCCGGGTCCGCGGCTCGGGAGAGGCTGCTCGCAGCCAGCCTGGTCTACCTGGTGACGCCGGACGACCTGGTGCCCGACTTCCGCGCCGGCGGCTATCTCGACGACGTGCTCCTGCTGACCTGGGTCTTCGGTGCGGCGGTGACCGAGCTGGCGCCCTATCTCACCGAGGACCCGGACGCGCCTGTGTGAGGGACCGGTCGGCCGCTGGGCCCCGACGGCACGCGGTCGAGGTCGAGTTGTCAGCGGGCGGTGCAAGGCTCCTATGATCGGGCATGACGCATCTCACTGTGGGCCCCGACACATGGGGCGGAGCCTGCAGGGACCGCACGACGTCCCTCGCGTCGGCATGGTAGGCAGCCCCTTTTCCCCGTCTCGGCTCAGCCCTTGGAGGCCTCAATGACAGTTCTCGACCCGTCCCCCGACGAGCGGTCCTCGGTGATGGCAGGCAGCAAGCTGGCCGGCCGTGTCGCCCTGGTGACCGGTGGCACGCGTGGCATCGGCGCGGCGATCTCCCGCAGCCTGGCCAGCCAGGGTGCCTCGGTCGCGGCCGGCTACAGCGGCAACACCGAGAAGGCGGAGGAGTTCCTCAAGCAGTTCGAGGCGGACTTCGGCGGTGAGACCCGGGCGACGATCCACCGGGGCAACGTGTCCAAGCCCGAGGACTGCCGCCGGACGGTCGAGGAGGTGATCGAGCAGCACGGGCGGCTCGACATCCTGGTGAACAACGCCGGCATCACCATGGACAAGATGGCGATGCAGATGTCGCCCGAGGAGTGGAACACCGTGATCGCGGTGAACCTGTCCGGGTCGTTCTACATGGCCCAGCCGGCTCTGGAGCACATGGTCGAGCGCGGCACCGGCCGCATCATCTTCGTCTCCTCGGTGATCGGCGAGACCGGCAACATCGGCCAGGCCAACTACGCCGCGTCCAAGGCGGGGATGCTCGGCCTCACCAAGACGCTGGCCAAGGAGGCGGCGTTCATCCTCAAGCGCAACGACAAGCTCCACGACGACAGCATCGGCATCACCGTCAACACCGTGACGCCCGGGTATGTCGCGACCGAGATGGTGGAGAAGATCCCGGAGAAGGTGCTCTCGCGGATCACCTCCCAGATCCCGGTCAACCGGCTGTGCCGGCCCGAGGAGATCGCCCGCGTGGTCCACTTCCTCGCTGCCGACAGCTCGGCCTACATCACCGGCCAGGTGTGGGGCGTCAACGGCGGGTTGGACATGTAGCGCGGTTGTCGCCGGCACCAGCGATAATGGAACCCCGAGCCGCCCCGACGGTGGCAGCGTCGCGGCGCAGCACCCCAGCCGCAGAGGAGAACCGATGATGGAAGAAGCCCCGCGCACGTCGCGTCCCGCCCTCCTGGAGCGGCTGGGCGTCGCCGAGGACCCGTTGGTCGGTGCCGACCCGGTGTCGTTGATGCGTGCGCTGGCTGCCGCGGCCGGTGGGCTGGCGAAGAACCCCACCGCCACGGCCGCCGCCAACGTCCGGCTGCTGATCGGGCTGCTCGCCGCCGTTCGGGCTGCCGCCGGGCGCACGGTGGGACGGGACAGCGAGGGTCCGGTCACGCCGGCCAAGGGTGACAAGCGCTTCAACGACCTGGCCTACGCGGAGAACCCGCTGTACTTCCTTCTGCAGCAGCAGTACCTCCTGGTCAACCAGCTGGTCGACGAGCTGCTCGACGCGGCGAAGCTCGAGGCCACCAAGGACGTCAAGGCGCGCTTCGCCGCCAAGTTCATGCTCGACATGCTCAGCCCCACCAACACGCTGGCCGGCAACCCGGCTGCGATCCGCCAGGCGTTCGACACCGGCGGCAAGAGCCTGGTGCGCGGCCTGCGCAACATGGTCAGCGACATCCGGCACAACGGCGGTTGGCCCTCGCAGGTGGACACCGAGGGCTTCGAGGTCGGCGTCAACATGGCCGCGACACCGGGTGCCGTGGTCTACCGCAGCGACCTGATCGAGATCATCCAGTACGAGCCGCAGACCAAGCGGGTGCACTCGGTGCCGCTGCTGTTCTGCCCGCCGTGGATCAACAAGTACTACATCATGGACCTGGCGCCCGACAAGAGCCTGATCGAGTGGGCGGTCAAGCACGGCCACACCTGCTTCGCGATCAGCTACCGCAACCCCGACGCCTCGATGCGCGACCTCGGGTTCGTGGACTACCTCAAGCAGGGTCCGCTCGACGCCGTGCGGGTGGTCCGCGAGATCACCGGGTCCGAGGAGGTGAACACCGTCTCGGTCTGTCTGGGCGGCACGATGGGCGCCATCGCACTGGCGCACAACGCCTCGATCGGGGACGGGTCCATCAAGTCGGCCACCTTCCTCAACACGCACACCGACTTCACCACCCAAGGCACCCTCGGCGTGTTCACCGACGAGGCCACCATCCGGGGGCTGGAGAGGAAGATGGCCAAGCGCGGCTTCCTCGACTCCGAGCAGATGGCGCACACCTTCGACGCCCTGAGGGCCAACGACCTGATCTTCAACTACGTGGCCAACAACTGGCTGATGGGCAAGAAGCCGCCGGCCTTCGACCTGCTGGTGTGGAACAAGGACAGCACCCGGATGCCGGCCAAGATGCACTCGGAGTACCTCCGGTCCTGCTTCTTGAACAACGAGTTCGCCCGGGGCGATTTCGAGGTGGACGGCCAGAAGGTCGACCCCGGCAAGGTGGAGGTGGACACCTACGTGCTGTCCGCGGTCGACGACCACATCGTCCCCTGGGTGTCGGGCTACAAGACCACCCAGCTGCTGGGCGGCCGCAACCGCTTCGTGCTGAGCACCTCGGGACACATCGCCGGCATCGTGAACCCCCCCAGCCCCAAGGCCAAGCACTGGGTCAACGACGAGGACCTGCCCGCCGACCCGCTGAAGTGGAAGGAGGGGGCCACCCTGCGCGAGGGGACCTGGTGGGAGGACTGGGCCACCTGGATCGAGGGTCAGGGCGGTCCCGAGGTCGCCGCCCGCACCAAGCTCGGCAGCAGGTCCCACCCCCCGATCGAGGCCGCGCCGGGTAGCTACGTCCGCACCGTGGGGTGACGGTCGGAAGCTCGACGTACGACGTCCACCTGCGCGTCATGCGCGGCCTCCGGGTCCGCGTGCGCGTCCGGGAGGGTCCGGGGGCTCCGCTGCTGCTGCTGAACGGGCTGACCCGGCCGCTGGAGAGCTGGGACCGGGTCGCTGAGCTGATGTCGGACCGGACGATCATCACCTACGACGCGCCCGGGGTCGGCCGCAGCTCCACACCGGTCTTCCCGGTCACGGTGGCGATGCTCGCCGGTATCGCCGCCTCGGTGCTCGACCAGTGCGACCTCGGCACCGTGGACGTGCTCGGCTTCTCCCACGGCGGTGCCGTGGCCCAGCAGCTCGCGGTGAGCCGTCCCCAGCGCGTCCACCGGCTGGTGCTCGCCTCGACGTCCTGCGGCGCGGGGGCGACGGTGAGCACCCGCTCGGCATGGCGTGCCGGGACCTGGGACGCCCGCCCGTGGGCCAGACCCAGCCTGCGAGGGCTGCTCTGGAACTCGCTGGCCGTCTCGACGTGGACCAGCATCCCGTTCCTCGGCTGGCTGCAGTGCCCGACCCTGGTGGTCTGCGGCGCCTACGACCGTGTCGTGCCACCGGTCAACAGTGCGCTGCTCGCGCGCCGGATCCCCGGCGCGCAGCTGGTGACCCTCGCTGCCGGCCACGACCTGCAGCGACCAGCTCCGGCCGGCGCCCTGGTGGCGGTGGCCGAGCCGTTCCTGGGGGCCGACCGGCCCCGGAGCCGGCGCCCGCCGCCCACTGAGTACTCGTCGGTAAAATTTCCACCAGGTGACGCCGGGTGCCGTCTAGCAGTTGCTAGGCTGGGTCTAGCATCGCGGACCCGGCACGGGTCGCCGTCGGTGGGAAGGGCGGGTGCTCGTGCACGGGAAGCCTCGTGAGCGCTCCTATGAGGCGTTCGGCGCCTACGTGCGCAACCAGCGCCAGCTCGCCCGGCTGAGCCTGCGACAGGCCGCCGCTCTGGCCCGCATCTCCAACCCCTACCTCAGCCAGATCGAGCACGGTCTGGCGCTGCCCTCGGTGACGGTCATCCGAGGGCTGGCCGACGCGCTGCACGTCTCGGCCGAGACCCTCCTGCACCTGGCGACCGGCATCTCCGGTGCCGAGCCGGGGACCGGTCCGGCCGGCGCGTCCGCTGGACGGCAGGCGGGCACCGAGCAGGCGATCCTGGCGGACCCTCGCCTCGACGAGGCCCAGCGACATGCCCTGCTCGCCGTCCTGGCCACCTTCTTGGGGACGTCCCCGGCCGGACAGCATGCGGGCGAGGACGGCCCGGCACCCACTGCCATCCATGCACCACGCCGTCGGCGGCAGCCGACGGTGCCACCGAAGGAGAAAGAGGTCCAGGACCATGCCTGAAATGCGTTTCGACCAGCGCGTGTGTGTCGTCACCGGTGCCGGCGGCGGTCTCGGGCGCTCCCATGCGCTCGAGCTGGCGCGTCGAGGAGCGAAGGTCCTGGTCAACGACCTCGGAGGATCGCTGGACGGCACGGGCTCCTCCCCGCGTGCGGCGCAGCGCGTCGTCGACGAGATCGTCGCGGCGGGCGGACAGGCAGCGGCCAACTACGACAGCGTGGCCACCCCGGCGGGTGGTCAGGCCATCGTGGATGCCGCACTCGAGGCCTTCGGCCGGGTCGACGTGGTGGTCAACAACGCCGGCATCCTGCGTGACAAGGCCTTCCACAAGATGGACCCGTCCATGATCGACGCCGTGATCGACGTACACCTCAAGGGTGCCTTCTACGTCAGCCAGCCGGCGTTCCGGCTGATGCGCGAGCAGGGCTACGGCCGGATCATCAGCACCACGTCCGCCTCCGGGCTGTTCGGCAACTTCGGCCAGGCCAACTACGGGGCCGCCAAGTCCGGTCTCGCAGGCCTGACCCGGGTGCTCGCCATCGAGGGAGCCGGACACGGCATCAAGGCCAACGCGATCGCGCCGATCGCCTCCACCCGGATGACCGAGGACCTGCTCGGCGAGCTGGCCACCCGGGTCACCCCCGAGACCGTCAGCCCGATCGTGGCCTACCTGGCCCACGAGGAGTGCAGCGTCAACGGCAACATCTACTCGGTCGCCGGCGGCCGAGTGGCCCGCATCGTCACGGTCGAGACCTCCGGCGTGGTACTCCCCGAGGTCACCGCCGAGGCGTTCCGCGACCAGGTCACCGAGATCGAGCTGCCCGGCGCGCACGGCTACTACGAGCCGAGCTCCCTCGACGCGGAGAGCACGATCATCGCCAAGGCGCTGGCCGAGGCCTCCTCGTGACGCCCTGACCCCCCGGCCCGGCGGGCCGGACGGCAACACAGACATCGGCCTCCCCGGGCAGCACCCGGGGAGGCCGATGTCTCGCTGTGGCGTGCCGGGCTAGCCGAACGCGATCTGCACGTTGTCCGCGGACTGCTCCGGCGGCGGCGGCATCGCCTCGGAGCCCACGTCCGACCCCGTGTCGACCGACGGCTCGCTGATCGCGACCGCGGCCGGGTCGATGCGCATCACGGTGTAGCCCGCGACGGCTCCCGCGCCGAACCCGGGAGCGAAGACCCGCATCGGCTCCTTGATCACCCCGTCGCGCACGGCGTCGTGGATGGCCAGCGGGATGCTCGCCGAGGAGGCGTTCCCGACCTCACTGATGTTGAAGTAGAGATTGTCCTCCGACAGCCCGGCGTTCTGGGCGAGCTGCACGACCATCGTCTTGTTGGCCTGGTGCGGCACGATCAGGTCGATGCTGTCCAGCAGCGAGTCGGCCTTCTGGTCGGGGTCCGGCAGTGCCCCGAGCTCCTCGATCATCTGCTTGAGGTAGCGACCGGCAAGCGACTTCACCTCGGGGCCGTAGACCGTGATGTTGTTGTCGAACGCGGGGTTCGGCCAGATGATGGAGTTCACCTCCGAGGCCGGGCCGCTCGCATAGGTCTGCATGTACTCGATGTCCGGCGCGGACCCCTCGGGCGCCACGCCGACCACCAGGGCGGCGGCGCCGTCGCCGAAGATCATCCGCGAGGGCCGCACGTTGCCGATCTTGTCCGAGAACTTCTCCGCACAGACCACCAGCACGGGGCGCTCGATCTCCTGCAGGAAGCGCACCGCCTCCGAGAGCCCGTAGGGCAGTCCCGCACAGGCCGCGATCAGGTCGTACGACGCATGGGTCTGCGCGATCCCCAGCTGGCCGGAGATCCAGGTGGCCACCGACGGGATCAGCTTGGTGCTCGTGCAGGTGCACACGATCACCGCGCCGATGTCCTCGGGGCCCCGGCCTGCGTGCTTGAGCGCCGCCTTCGCCGCCTCGAGCGCCATCTCCTCGAAGCTGCCCGAGGTGTAGAGCCGCTGCTCGATCCCCGTCTTGTCGCGGATCTCGTCGGCCGCCATCGGCGACCAGTTGTAGGCGGCGTTGCGGATCAGGTCCTCGTTGCTGCACACGGTGTCACCGTGGACCACGGCCAACGCCTCGATCTTCGGCTGCACCCGGAACTGCTCGCGCACGTTGACCGAGGGGTAGGGGCGCACGGGCGGTGTCGCCTGCGGAGCCTTCGAGCCCTGCGGTCGGGTCTCGCCGCTCTCCAGCCTGCGGAAGAACGCCCGCACCTCCGCGTCGCGCGGGTGGAAGGCGACCACGTAGTCGTCGTCCTTGAGCTCCCCGACCTCGACCAGCTCGGCCTTCTCCCGGTCCCACGGGTACTGGTTGTGGAGCACCATCGCCCAGCGGTGGAGCGCCTCGAGCTCCGGCTCGTCCTCAGCGCAGTCGATGATGTCGCTGAAGCTGTAGCTGGGGTAGTCGGGGTCGTAGTCGTTGAGCCGGAACGTCAGGTTCTTCGGGTTCTCCAGCATCTCTGCGACGGTCGGCTTCACCGCGGTCAGCTCGGTGGCATGGTGCTTGCGGTGCCCGAACACGTCGAAGAGGATGTCGAAGATCCGGTCCTCCACGTCGGCGTTCAACGTCGCCGGCAGGGCGTCGTACGCGCTGCGCACCGCGGCCACCTTCCGGTCGCCGTCCTGCCACGGGGTGAGCACCGGCAGGAAGACGTCCGTACGCCGGCGCGGCACGTCGCCCCACCGGGTCGGGCGCTTCTCGAACAGGGTGAGGGCGAACCGGCCGGTCCAGAACATGTTCAGCGCGACGTCGCGCATCAGCTCGTAGCGGCTGGAGTACTTGCCTGCCTCGACCCGCTCGAGGATGTCCGTGCCGGTCGGCGCCTTGGTCTCGAAGTCACGCCTGATGACGGTGTCGAGCTGATCGAGGCTGTCGATGGCGGAGAGGTCGAGCTCCGGGACGAAGTTGGAGGGGAAGACGATCCGGTCATGACTGTTGAGAAGGAAGGGCTGCACTGCGGCTCCTGTTCGGTCGAGGACGGGGGAAAGCGAAAGGGGACGTGGGGACGGCTCGGACGCGGCTCAGCTGGTGCTCTCCGACGCCGCGCGCTCGGCCATCCGGCTGATGCCTCGCTCGACGGCGCCGATGAGGTAGGGACGCAGCTCTCGGGCCGGGATGATCGCATCGACGGACCCGACGCTGCGGGCCCTCTCGATGTTGTGGACGTTCTCGAACTCCTCGGCGACCTCTCCGAGCTTCTCCGAACGCACCGAGGTCCGCAGGTCGGCCAGCTCGGCGCGCAGCGAGGCCTGCTGTGACTCGTCCGCCTCCTTGAGGCGGGCCTCCAGCTCGGTGACCCGGGGGTCCTTCGAGGTCCTGGTGGTCACGTCGCGGGTGAACACGACCGCGGCGGCCGGCGCGCCACCGATGACGGAGGCGTAGGAGCCCTCGATGGCGATCACCTCCATGTTGTCGTTCAGGACACCGGAGAAGACGACGAAGGCGCCGCCGTGGTAGCGCGAGACGACACAGAACACGATGGGTCCGTCGAAGTTGACCATCGCCCGGCCGATCTCGGCGCCGTACTCCAGCTGCCACTTGCGCAGCGACTCGGGGGAGCCGTCGAAGCCGGACAGGTTCGCCAGCACCACCAGCGGCCGGTTGCCGCTGGCGGCGTTGATGGCACGGGCGGTCTTCCTCGAGGACTGCGGGAACAGCGTGCCGGCCGTCCACTGGTCGGGGCCGTCGGCGGGGAACGTGCCGCGCCGTGGGATCGGCCGCGACTCGATGCCGAGCATGCTGACCGGGTAGCCCCCCAGGTGCGCGTCGTAGACCACGGTCGTGTCGGCGTCGGCCCACGCCGCCCACCGCTCCAGGACGTCGTGGTCCTGGTCGACCACCGCGCGCATCACGGTGCGGATGTCGAACGCCTTCTTGCGCTCCCGGTTCGTCTCGTCGGACCAGATGTCCCCGACCTTCGTGAACTCGCTGATCGGGTGGTCGTGCGGGAAGTCCCGGACGTCGCGGTCGAGCGGGTCCTGGGTCTCCGCGCGACGAGGCATCGACTCGCCGGGGGCGATATAGGCGTGGTCGTAGTGCGCGAACAGGACGTCGATCGCGGCCGAGAGGTTCGGGGCCCAGTACTGCGCCTGGCCGTTCGGCCCCATCACCCGGTCGTAGCCGCCGATGCCGTAGTTGTCCTCGGCCGACACGCCTCCCGAGTAGTCCAGGGAGTGCTTGCCGGTCAGCACCATGGCACTGTCCGGTGTCATCACCAGGATGCCCTTGGTGTGCATCAGCATTGTCGCCTCGGCGTTCCAGTAGGGCTGGGCGCCGACGTTGATGCCGGTGACGACGACGTTCACCTCTCCCCCGGCCTGGGTGTAGGTGATCAGCCGACGCAGCGCCCTCGACACCCAGTCCATGTTCTCGGTGCCGCTGTCCATCGAGATCTTGGCCCCCGAGGACAGCGCGAACCACTCGACCGGGACCTTCATCTGCTCGGCGAGGTCCAGGGCGCCGATCACCCGGGCGCACTCCGGCTCGAACACCGATCCGAGGGCCTTGGTCGGGTCGCCGAACAGGACCACGCGGGTCATGCCCTCGGGGTACCGCTCCGTCGGGGTGGTGATCAGCCCCGCCACCAGGGCGGCCTTGTTCAGCCCGGGAGCGCGATCCACGGGCACCAGTCGGCCCGCGTCGTCGAGGTCGTGCTCCTCGAAGGTGCCCCGCGGCCCGGCGACCTGCTTGGCCAGCTCGTAGGGGTAGGGGGCGCTGCGCGCACGCGAGCGCTTGACCTTCTGCGAGTAGGCGTCCAAGGGCGCCAGCGGCTCGGTCGGCGGGTCGCTGACCGTGGTCTCGATGCCGCCCGGCCCGTTGGTGAAGTGCATGGCGACGTAGCGCGGGTCGCCTCCCGCCTCACCGGACGCTCCTGCGGGCACCCGGCCCAGGATCATCACCTCCTCGAGCCCCGCCCCGGCAGTCAGCGGCGCCAGGGAGCGCGCGAAGCTGCCGACCTCCTCCAGCGGCACCTCGATCACCGGCCACACGTAGAGGAAGACCCGGTTGGCGTCGAGCCGGTCGCGACGCTGCGCCTGGTGCCTCCGGATGCCGTCGAGGCAGGCGGCCAGGGCCCGCTCGACGGCCGGGAAGCTGACGACCTGGCCCGAGGAGTCCCGCAGTGGCGTCACGTCGCGGACCTCGGCCAGCGCGACCAGCCGCTCGTCGCCCGGGTTGTCCTTGGCCTTGAGCTGGAACAGGTAGGTGTCCTCGGCCGCCGGCAGCCGCGTGCCGTCGAAGTTCTTCAGCCGCCACAGGTCGAGGCGCTGACCGGTCAGCGGGTGCATGTCACGGATCACCCGCTCCTCCGCCAGGCCGTCGTCGCCCGGACGGAACGTCACCTGCCGGACGTGGTCGCCGCCGTCGTCGAACACGGTGACGGTGACCCGGCGTCCACTGGCGAGCAGGGGTACGTCGGCCAGCAGCTGCTGCAGGGCGGACGACATCTCGTCGGAGTCCGCGGGAGCGTCCTGCCAGGCGACGTACAGGTCGACGACCAGGTTCGAGAGCTCCTCCGTCTCGTCCCCGGCACCCTCACGGGCGATCTCCGAGGCGGCTTGCGCCGTGGCGGGCAGCCCGTCGAAGTCGGTGACGGCGGCGACCAGGTGCAGCCGCTGGCCGCGCAGGTCGAAGCTCCCGGTGACGAACTGCCGGTCGTCACGGAGGAACGAGCGGACGTCCTCGAGGGTGCGGACCTTGTAGTAGCGGCGCACGAGCGCCTCGAGCAGCGGCTCGTGACCGTGGCTGTCGGCGACGACGCGGGCCCCCAGCAGCTTCACCGCCGGCTCCGTCAGGCCGGCGACCGCGGCGATGTGCTCGGCCCGGTCCTCCGCGTCGGGGTGCGCGTCGAGGTAGTCCAGGTGCTCCTGGATCCCCTGGTAGGCCTGCGCGCGCGCCTGCTGGATCAGCGGCTCCTCGAAGAGCTGGAACCGGACGGTCCGGGCCAGGTCGCCCAGCGTCGGGTAGCGCACCTGGGTGGCGGTGACCAGCCGGTCGAGCACCTCGGCGACCGAGTCCCGACCGGCGCCCTCGACCTGGTCGCGGTGAGCGAGCCAGTGCTCGAGCATGGCAGCGATCACCGGCACGTGGTCAGCTGCCCGCTGCTGGCCCAGGAACAGCCGGTAGACCGCCTGCTCGAGCTGCGGGGTGCGCTCGAGGTCGCCGACACCGTGGTGCTGCAGGGCCCGGGACAGCCGCGACCGGAAGCTCTCCGGCAGGTCCTCCTGGTCGACGTCGAGGGAGTGCAGGTAGGTGTGGAAGTGCTCGCGCGGACTGTGCACCTGCTCGTCGGCCGAGCTCTCCTCGTCGGTGGGCCGGTTGCGCGAGAGGTCACACATGTCCGCGAACGTGGTCAGCACCCGGATCTCCGCGTCCAGCAGGTCACCGTCGTCGGGACCCGCCTCCTCCAGCGTGCGGACGTAGTCCGAGACCAGTGCCATGCCACGCCGGCCGCTCACGTCGTACCCGGTGATCAGGGCGCGCAGGGCGGTGAGCATCTGCAGGGCCCGCGCTCGAGGATCGTCACCGTCGGTGTCGTCGGTCTCGGCGAACTCGACCGCCGGTGCGTCCGACTCCTCCACCTTGCCCTCGACGTGGTCCATCCGCAGCAGCGGTGCGCCGGCGTCGACCTGGGAGTTGACCACGCCGAGCACCTCGCGGACCACACCGGCAGCGGGGGCCCGCACGGCGGTCTCCATCTTCATGCTCTCCAGCACCACGACGGTGTCACCGGCCTCGACCTGCTCACCCGCCTGGACCCGCACCGCGACCACCACCGCGGGCGCCGGGGCTCGCACCACGCCGGCGTCGTCGTGCACGATCCGACTGCTGAACCCGTCCACGTCGACGAGATGACTGCCGGTGCCGGCCACGCTGCTGACGTCGTGACGTCGCCCCGCGACCACCAGCCGGCTCTCGTAGTCGTTGAGCCGGTCCAGGTCGACCAGCACGGCCGCGTCGCCGATCTCCAGCCGGTATCGCTGGGGACCGACCTGGGAGACGATGAACGCGTAGCTCTGGCCCTGGTAGGACAGCTCGACCGTGCGGCCCACGACATGACTGGCCCGGGGGCGGCCGCCGCGTGCGGAGGCCAGGAAGGAGGCGCGCTCGACGGCCTCCTCGGCGTCGTACACGTCGATGGCGACCGACACCAGCGCGATGTCGGCGTGCTGGGTCGGGGTCTTGGCCAGCTCGGCGCCGACCCGGTCCAGCCACTGGGTGTCCGCCTCGCCGGAGACCACCTCCGGGCGTGCCAGCAGGTCCAGCAAAAAGGACTTGGTGGTGGTGCCGCCGGTGATCAGGACCGTCGTCTCGCGGAGCGCGCAGCGCAGCCGGGCAAGCGCCTCCTCGCGGTCGTGTCCCCAGGCGATGACCTTGGCGACCATCGAGTCGTAGTCGGGTGGGATCACCTCGCCGACGTCGATCCCGGTGTCCACCCGGATGCCGGGGCCGGTGGGCAGCCGGAACAGCGAGACCGTGCCGGGCGCGGGCGCGAATCCCTCGTCGGCGTCCTCGGCGTTCAGCCGCACCTCGATCGCGTGGCCGACCGGGGCCGGCGGCTTCTCCGGGAGCCGCTCCCCCGCTGCCACCAGCAGCTGGAGCTTGACCAGGTCGATCCCGGTCGTGGCCTCGGTGACCGGGTGCTCCACCTGGAGCCGGGTGTTGACCTCCATCAGTGCGAACGTGCGGTCCTCGGGCTGGTAGAGGAACTCCACGGTGCCCGCGCCCCGGTAGCCGGCGGCCGAGACCAGCGCGATGGAGGACTCGCGGAGCTCGTCCTCCTGCTCCGCGGTCAGCACCGGCGAGCTGGACTCCTCGACGAGCTTCTGGTTGCGCCGCTGGATCGAGCAGTCCCGGACCCCGGGAGCCCACACGGTCCCGTGCGCGTCGGCGATGACCTGCACCTCGATGTGCCGACCGCCGGTGACCACGGCCTCCATGAACACCACCGGGTCCCCGAAGGTGCTGGCCGCCTCGGCCGTTGTGCGCTCGAAGGCGCTCTCCAGCTCCTCCGCGGAGCGGACCATCCGGATCCCGCGACCGCCGCCTCCACTGCGGGCCTTGAGCATCAGCGGGTAGCCGATGGCCTTGGCGTGGCGTACGGCGTCCTCGGCACTGTCCACGGGTCCACCGCTCCACGGTGCCACCGGCACGTTGGTCTTCTCCGCGAGCAGCTTGGCCTCGATCTTGTCTCCGAGCTGCCGCATCGCGTCTGCCGGCGGGCCGACGAAGGTGAGCCCCAGCCGGTCGCACAGCTCCGCGAAGGCGGGGTCCTCGGCCACGAAGCCCCACCCGACCCACACCGCGTCCGCCCGGGAGGCCTTGAGCGCGCGCTCGAGCTCCTGGTGGTCGAGGTAGGGGCTGCTGGCCGAGCTCGACTCACGCAGGCAGACCGACTCGTCGGCGGCCCGCACGAACAGCGCCCGCTGCTCGGCCTGGGTGTGCAGGGCGATCACCTTGATCTCGGAGCCCCGCTCCTCGTTGAGCTCCCGGACCGCCCGGATCAGCCGGACCGCCGGCTCACCCCGGTTGACCACTGCGAGTCGAGTGAACATGTGGTGCCCCTCCATCTGCCGGGTTCGTTCATGTCGTCGTCGGTTACCCAGGCCGCTTTACCTTCACACACGGCGCAGCCCCGAGCCAGCCCTGCCGGCGTCCTTGATCCTGCACCTCGCGGACGCCGCCGACCAGGGTGGGCGACATCTTCGCACCGAACCGATCCGGCGCGCACCGACCGTCTGCCGGTCGGCCGCTCAGCCGCTGATCGGGTTGTTGGCCAGCGTCACCGTGCCGCCGGACAGGACCCGGCCGTGCAGGGTGGTGCCGGCGCCGAGCGTGACGCCGGCGGGGGTCAGGACGGTCCCGGCCAGGCTCGAGAGGGCGCCTGTGCCGACGGCCCCCTGGACCTGCCAGAACACGTTCGAGGCCAGGGCGCCGTTGGCGAGTGTCACCGTGCCCCCGGCGGCGGTGTTCATGGCGGCATCCACCTGGATGATGAAGACGGCGTTCGCGTCGCCCTCCGCGTCCAGGGTGAGTGTCCCGGTCAGCGCGAGCGCCGCTGCGGTGTGGTGCACGCCGGCGCGGAAGGTCACCCCGCCGAGGTCCCCGCTGAAGCTGCTGTCCGGCGTGCGGCCGGCGGCGTCCGCGTAGGCGGTCGCCCGGGCTGCCTGCGCCTGGGTGGCCGAGGCGTCGGCGTTGTGCGTCGTGCCGGTCACCACCCCGGGTGGGAACCCGCTGATGGTGGCGACCGTCGTGACACCCAGGTCTCCGCTCACGACGGTGAGCCCGGTGTTCGCGACTGCGGTCGCGGCGAGTACCCGGTAGGGCGCCGCCGAGCCCACGTCGACCGGGCCCGGGTTGACCTCGACGGTCAGCGTCTGGGTGGCCGTGCCGGCGTTCCCGGCGGCGTCCTTGACCGTTGCCCTGACGGTGTGGTCCCCGGCTGCGAGCGCAGCTGCGGTGACCGACCAGCCGCCGTCACCCGCTGCGGTGGTAGTGAGGGTCTGGCCCTGCACGGCGATGCGTACGGCGGTCCCCGGCGTCGCGGAGGTGGTGCCGGTGATCGTCGGGGTGGTGTCCTTGGTGACGGCCGTCGGGCCGCCGGTGACGGTGACGGTCGGCGGCAGGGCCGTGGTGAACCGGAGGGTGTTCGAGGCGAGCGTCACGGTGCCGTCGGCGAGGGCGCGTCCGACCAGGGTGGTGTCGGCGCCCAGGGTGATGCCGCCGGGGGTGACGATGGTGCCGGCCATCGAGCTGGTCGCGCCGGTGCCGACGGCGCCCTGGACCTGCCAGAACACGTGCGAGGCCAGGGCGCCGTTGGCGAGCGTCACTTGGCTGGCCGCGGCGGTGTTCATCGCGGCGTCGACCTGGAAGATGAACACCGCGTTCGGGTCACCCTCGGCGTCCAGGGTCACCG
>CAXSHL010000002.1:45847-139784 GCA_964237315.1 uncultured Nocardioidaceae bacterium | reverse complement strand
AACCAATTCTCGCCCATACCCAACCGATACTCAACTAATGACACGCGACACTAGGTTCCCAGGAAGTCCGGTCGGCAGGGTCGATGGGGTCCCCGGAGCCGATCCCCGAGGACCTTGCGGCGGCCGTCGGCGGTGACACCGGTGGCGATCACCACCGCCTGGGAGACGAACCCACCGGTTCACCCGGGCCTTGCAGGAGGCGGCGTCGAGGAACACGTACGGGTAGGCGACTCCGGCATGGACCGGTCCCGGAACGCGCCGACCTCCTCGTCCAGGTCCGCGCAGATCCGCGACACCTCCGACTTTGGAGATCCCGGTGTCGGCACCGAGTGCCTTGACCAGGTCGTCGACCTTCCGGGTGGAGGTGCCGTTCAGGTAGGCCTCCATCACCACCGCGAACAACGCCTGGGCGACCCGGCGGCGCCGCTCGAGCAGGGAGGGGAAGAACGACCCGGCCCGGAGCTTCGGGATCCGCAGCTCCAGATAACCGGCCGTCGTGGTCAGCGTCCGAGGCCGGCCGCCGTTGCGCTGCGCCACACGTTGATCGGTCAGCTCCCAGGAGCCGGCGCCGACCACGCTGGTCAGTTCGGCGTCGATCAACGCCTGGTAGATCGTCTGAGCCGCCGTGCGGACCCGGTCTTCCACACCTGCCGCCTGCATGGCCTCGAGCACCTCGAGTCGTGCAGCCTTGTCCAAGGCAGTCGTGCCTCGCGTCCTTCCGTGAGTTCCATCGCAGGTCTCACTGACCGTGGCACGGAGGCCGCCTAGCTCATCGTCAACAACGACGAGACTCAGGCCCGAACCACACCACCTCACGGGACGCCACCGCAGCGGGATCGGTCTCGCAACAGCTGACCCAGCGGTGCCCGCTCAAGCGACGAGGGAGTTGCCCATGAAACGTTCTATCTACTCTGACCAGACACTCGTGGGAAGGGGTGACAACGCGAGCGGGTTCCGCAGTCAGCCGGCAACCAGATGCCGTCACCGGGCGGGTTTGCGCTCTTGCCTCAGGACGCAAAGACCTACAGCCAGCGCCCTTCCACAACGCCGCCAGCCCACGCTTTACGCCACCCCGATCAGAGCCAGAGCACGCGGATGCGCGCTAAGACGCGACTAGCCCCCTCGGGGCAAACCCGCAGGTGACCGCCGAGATGGTGGGGGTCGCGACTTGTGGGGGGAACTCTGCGCCGGGATTCAGCGGGTTCGGGGTTCGAGTCCCTGATGGCGCACACACATGCAGGTGAGAGCAGTGCGCCCTTCGTGGCGCAGACGTCGGCCCACCCTCGTGCCACCCAATTGCCGTTGAGGCCTCGTCGCCGTTATCTCATCGCTCCGGCCGACGGGCTCGTCGGGGTCAGTCTGCACCGTCCGGCATTGTGTCCTCGAGCGCCGCTTCCAGAGCGTGGGTGTGCGGCCCGAGAGTCCACGGCGCGGCGACCCATATAGACGTCCTGAGTCATCGAGGGTCGGCTGTGACCCAGCTGGTCAGCGACCTGCCGGGCCGACAGCGCGGCATTGTCGAGGATGGTCGCTGCCGTCCTTGGTCGCGGGCTGGTGGAGAGGTCTGGACCCGCCTCCTCACACCGCGCCGGCGAACGGCCCCGCCGCCACCACCGGCGCCTCCACCTCCGAGTAGCGGCCTGACACCGGGCCGTAGGTATACGGTGTATACATGCCCACGATGAGCACCACCCCCGTGACCGACCGCCGCTCCGAGACCGCGACCCGGATTCTGGCCGTAGCCGCCGATCTGCTGGAGACGAGCGGGACGGAGGCAGTGACGATGCGCAAGATCGCAGCCAAGGTCGGGGTCACGCCGATGGCGCTCTACCGGCACTTCAATGACCGGGAGGCGTTGCTCGCGGCCCTGGCAGACGACTCCTTCACGCGGCTGGGCGCCGAGTGGTCCGAGGTGGCCTGGAGCGGCGACCCCAACGACGACCTCGACACCGCACTTGGACGTTACCTGGACTTCGCGATGGCCAGACCACGGCTTTACGCATTCCTCTTCATGGACCGACGCGACGAGGCCCGCCGGTTCCCCGAGGACTTCACCAACCATGCCTCGCCGACGCTCCGGTTGATCGAGGAGGCGCTGGCCGCGGGGATGCGCTCCGGCCGGCTCCGCGACGACGACCCCCTCGAGTGCGCCCTGCTCATCGCTGCCGAGCTCCAGGGACTGGTCGCCATGTATCTCGGCGGCCGGATTGCGATGACCCAACCGGACCTGAGGTCGCTGTGCGCCCAACAGTTGCGGCGAGTCCTACGAGGCCTGCATGCCTAGACGCATCGCGGTTGCCGGCTTCGCGGCCATGACGTCGGGGGCGCTGTTCATGCTCGGCACCGGACTGCACCCCGTGGCGTTCCTCACCTGGCTGGCCCCGGTGCCCGTGCTGGTGCTCGCACCGCATGTGCCACGTCGCACCGCCCTCGTGTCCGCCGGCGTGGCCTACCTCATCGGCCTTGCGGGCGAGGCCCGCTACCTGCTGGGCGCCGTGGAGACACCGCCCCCGATAGTCGCCCTCCTGATGTTCGTGATCACGATGGTCTTCGTCGGCATCGTCGCCGTGTTCCGCGCCCTCGCCGTGCGTGGCTGGTGGTGGTCGGCCGCCGTGGGGGTCCCGGCGGCATGGGTCTCGGCGGAGTACCTCTTCGCCCTGGCGACGCCGTACGGCGCCAACTGGAGCCTGGCCCCCACCCAGAGCAACCTCAGCGCGGTCACCCAGATCGCGTCGGTGACCGGAGCCGGCGGCGTCACTTTCCTGGTGGCGGCGGTGGCCTCAGCGTCGGCCGTGGTGGTCCTCGTCGCCTTCAGCCGCCCCCGACTCGCAGCATCCGTCGTCGTTGCCGTGAGCCTGCTGGTGGGGTCGGTACTCGCGTTCGGAGCCGCGCGCCTGCGTGTCACACCGCCCGGACACCTGCGAGTGGCCGTCGTCGCGGCCCCGGCTCCCGGCTACCAACCCGACATCGGCACTCCGGACGGAAAACGCCTGGTCGCTGCCGACCTCGCCTGGCTGCGCTCTCCCGCACTCCGATCAGCCGAGATCATCGTGTTCCCGGAGACCGACATGGAGGTGCAGGCCGACGACATGTCGAAGCTGAAGACAGCCTTCGGTCGGGTCGCCCGGGAACGGGACGCGACCATCGTGCTCGGCATCGCCAGGATGCTCGACGACGGCCGCCACAACACAGCACTGGTCTTCCCGGCCGACGGGTCAGCGCCGATCGCCTATGACAAGCAGCACCCCATCGTCGGCCAGGAAGCGGGCACCATACCGGGCAACCGCGACCTCATCCTCGAGGGTTACCACGGCCGCATCGGCATCGCCGTGTGCGCCGATCTCGCGCATCCCGACCTGGGCCGCAGCTACGCACACCAAGGCGCCCAGTTGCTCGCCGTACCGGCCCTGGACTTCGACGTCGACGCCTGGTCACAAAGCCGGGTCCAGATCATGCGCGGGCTGGAAAGTGGGTTCGCGACGGCACGAGCTTCGCGCGACGGGAACCTGACCATCGCGGACGCTCAGGGGCGGATCCTCGCCGAGACCCCGGCCACCGGGGCGGCGACCGTCTCCTTGGTAACCGATGTGCCGCTCGGGCCGGGCCCGACGGCGTACGCCCGGTTGGGCGACTGGTTCTCCTTGCTGTGCCTGCTTCTCACCGCTCTGACCCAAGTCAGCCTCCGCGGACGTTCCCGCCCGCCCAGATCACGCGGACCGCAGACGCCGGCGTCCACCGAGCCCGACCCGTTCCGGTCCCACCCGGTCCGGTCCGGTCCGGTCCGGTCGGAGATGACCGGCACAACGTCAAGCGCACCGGGTGCCCGTTCGAGTCCCCTGTCGGCGTTGCAGTTCCCGCTCGTGAAACTCTGCCACGCGAGCCGCTCCGGTAGATATGAGTCCCATCCGGCTGTGTACGGCGCTCGAAAGCTGGTCAGTTCCGGCGCTTCTGTGGTGAACGGTTGCGGGCAACTTAGAGGCCCGCTTCGGCTGTTGTCATGCGGTTACTGGTGAGCTGTCGGCGTCCCGTCCGCGAAGTCGTTAATACGCGAGCAAGCTCCGGATGCTGGCCGGCAGCCAGGTTGCGTCAGCCGGCGAGGTTGCATGTAGGCCCCGATGTCGGTCTCAGGCCGGATGCACCCACCGCGAGCACCGTTCAGGGCCAGGCATCGCCCCACGCTTTACGCCACCCCGATCACGGCCAAGACCCCGGGAAGTGCGCCAGGTCAGCGGCCCCGGCTGACGCGTCGGACTCTGGGCGTGGTTGTTGAGGTGGTCGAGGCAGAGCTCGGCGGCGCCGGCCTCTCGCCAGACCCTCTTGGCCGCCGCGGTGCACATGAGGTTGCGGGGCCGAGCCGCTGTCTGGGCCTGCGGGCAGGCTCAGCCGTCGCGGGGGGCCGGGCGTACCAACCCATGGTCGAAGGCGAACACCACCGCGGCGGCCCGGTCGCGGAGCGCCAGTTTGGCGAAGATGTGCCCGATGTGCGTCTTGACCGTGCCCTCGCCCAACGTGAGCCGCTCGGCGATTTCGAGGTTGCTCAGCCCGGCCCCGATCAGGGCGAGTACTTCCCGCTCGCGCGGCGTGAGCGCCTCGACAGCGGCGCCCGGCACCGGTGTGGCCGTGCCTTGGCGGTAGGTCGTCAGAACACGGCCGGTGACCGCCGGGTCCAGCCACGAACCGCCCCCGGCGACCGTGCGCACCGCGCGCTGGAGGTCCTCGGCCGGGACGCCCTTGAGCAGGAACCCCGCGGCCCCGGCACGAAGCGCGCCCGCGAGCACCTCGTCGTCCTCGAAGGTAGTGAGCACCAGCACGGGTGGGGAACCCTCGACGGCACGCAAGCGGGCGGTCGCGGTCACCCCGTCGACGCCGGGCATCCGGACGTCCATGACCACGATGTCCGGTCGCAGCCGGTAGACCTCCTCGACCACCCCGGAGCCGTCGGACAGCTCGCCGACGATCGTGAAGCCGAAGCGCGCCCGGAGCAGGCCGCGCAGCCCAGCGCGGATCAGCTCCTGGTCGTCGACGAGAAGGATCCGGACCGGCGGGGCGGTCTCAGTCATGCCGGGAGCACCGCCTCGACCCGCCAGCCGGCCTGCCAGGGACCGGCGGTGAGTCGGCCCCCCACCGCCTCCACCCGCTCACGCATACCGAGCAGCCCGGTCCCCGCGCCCGCGCGGCCGGGCGCACCGTCGCTGTCGACCACGACGCGGGTGCCGGTGTCGGCGACCTCGACCCGTACGGCGGTCTCGGCCCCTGGGGCGTGACGGGCCGCGTTCGTCAGCGCCTCCTGCAGCAGGCGGTAGACCACCAGCCCGGCCGTCGCCGTCAGCCACGACAGATCACCGTCCACGTCGCAGGAGACGGGAGTGCCGGCGCGACGGAAGGACGCCACTAGCTCCTCCAGGTCGCCGGCTCCGGGCATCGGCGCGTGGGCTGACGGACCGTCCGCGCGCATCAGCCCGACGGCCGCGCGTACCTCGGCCAGACTCTGCTGCGCGAGCCGCTCGGCCTCCGCCAGCGATGCCCGCGCCTCCTCCGGGGCGTCGTCGAGTGCCAGCCGCGCACTGCTCACGTGCAGCAGCGAGACGGTCAGCGCGTGGCCGATGACGTCGTGCATCTCGCCGGCGATCCGGTTGCGCTCCTCGGCACGGGCCCGGTCGGCCAGACCGGCCTGGGCCTCACGCAGCGCGAGCAGGAGCTGTCGCTGTCGCCGGCTGAGTTGGCACGCCACGGTGGTGAAGACGGTGCCCGCGACCCAGGCGCCCCAGCCGGGCTCGTTGCTGAGCACGACCCACTCGGTCGCGAAGAGCGCGACGAGCAGCCCGGCGAGCGTGGAGGCCGGTGCCGTGGGCGCCGCGAACGCGGCCCACCCCGCCAGCACACACATCCCGAACCAGCCGAGGTTGGCGGGGTCCGCTGAACAGATCACGGCCATCGGGGCCGCGATCGCGGCGAGCAGTGCGACCAGGAGCCACCCGTCCGGCGACGTTGCCGGCGACAGTGCCGCCGGCACGAGACCGACACCAACCGCGACCACGCCGGCGCCGACCGCCAGGGGCAGCGGCTGGTCGCTGAGAATCACCCCGATGACGACGAACAGCGCGAGCGCAGCCGGAGCCGCGACCCGCGCCGAACGTTCGAGCATGTCGGAGAGCCTACGGCTCATTCGGAGACCCTACGGCTCATAGCGAGGTCCGCCGGGCGGCCAGCCCCGCCGCCACCACCCCGATGACAGCCGTGGCGACCAGCTGCCCGGTGCCGGTCCCGATGCCCAGCCAGGGCTCGCGGATCGCGTCATTGGCCAGGGCCAGCGGCAGCTTGTCGGCCAGCTCGCGGAGCGCGGGGCTCATCACAGCCGGCGGCGGTCCGCCGACCCCGAGCAGGAAGGAGGGGAAGAACAGCAGCAGGCCGACCGCTTGCGCGGCTCGCGCCGACGGCAGCAGCGTCCCGAGCAGAACACCCAGGCTCACGAACGTCACGGCGCCCGCCACCATCCCGGCCGCGACCCGGACGGCGTCCTCGACGTGTGGCACGCCGTACACCGGCGCGGCGACCACGAGCAGCGCCGCACCGGACACAGCGACCGCGGTGAGCCCGATCACGAGCTGGGCAAGGGCGAAGGACCAGCGGGGGAAGCCGGAGGCGGTCAGCCGGCGCAGCACCCCGCGCTCGCGGTAGGTGGCGATGTGCACCGGCAGCATCACCAGCCCGGTCGCCCCGATGACGACCGTGAAGTATGACGCGACGTACCACTGCGAGGGGTTGACGGGGAAAACGTCGTCGGGCGTGGTGCCGAACGAGCCCCCGATGATGAGCATCGACACGATCGGGAACGCCAGCACGAAGGTCAGTGTCAGCGGGTCGCGTCCGAAGAGTCGCAGCTCGGAGACGACCAGGCGTCGCGTCGCCGAGCGGTGCCGGCCGGTGGTGGTGGGAGTGTGGGTCTCGGCGGTGGGGTCCAGGGCGGCGGTGGTCATCACGCGGCCTCCTTCTCTGTGGTCGGGGCTTCGAGCAGCGCCAGCAGCGCCGCCTCGAGATCGGGTACGTCGACCCGCAGGTCGGCGGGGACGCGGCCGCGCGTGACCAGCCAGGCGCCGGTGTGCGCTATGGCCGTGCGGTCGCCGTGGACGGTGACGCGGTCGCCGGAGCGCACGACGTCGTGCACTCCGGGCAGGGCGCGGAGCGCGGTCAGGGAGTCCGCCGTTAGTCCTGCAGGAAGCCCGAACCGCACCGTCGCGGTGGCGGCGTGGCGGGCCACGAGCTCGGCGGGAGTGCCCTGGTCGAGCACCGAGCCCGCGCGCATCGCCACCACCCGCCCGCACAGCGCCTCCGCCTGGTCGAGCTCGTGCGTCACGAGAAGCACCGTCGTCCCGGCGTCGCGCAGCTGGGCCACGGCGGCCCAGACCTCACGACGTGCCGCCGGGTCCAGGCCCTGCGTCAGCTCGTCGAGGATGACCAGCCGTGGCTGGTTGAGCAGCGCCAGGACGAGGAAGAGCCGCTGGCGTTCGCCGCCGCTCATCGCGCCGAAGTGCGATTGTCGCCGGCCGGCCAGACCGAAGCGCTCCAGCAGCAGGTCGCCGTCGCGGGCCCACCGGCCCGAGAACAAGGTGAGCGCCTCGTGCACCCGCATCCGGTCCGGCAGCCCGGAGTCCTGCAGCTGGCTTCCGACAAGTCCTCGAAGCCGGTCGGCCTCACGCAACGGGTCCATCCCGAGCACCCGGATGGTGCCCGCGTCTGGGCGGCGCAGCCCCTGCAGGCACTCGACGGTGGTGGTCTTGCCGGCTCCGTTGGCGCCGATCAGCCCGAGCACCTCGCCGGGCAGCACGTCGAGGTCGAGGGCGTCGACGACCACGCGGTCGCCGTACGTCTTGGTCAGCCCGCGGACGCGGACGACAGGTTCGAAGGTTGATGCGGTCATGCCACCAAGGGTGGCCCGGTTCGCGTCCGGGCACATCGGCCCCAGGTCGGAGTCTGGCCTCTGCCCCTGGGGAGAAGTGCTCGAGGTCGGGTCGACACTTCACGGGCAGCCGAACCAAGCCGCGAAGCTCCGATCGACGAACCGCCATTGAGGGCCGGTCGAGCAACGGTCCCAGCGGTCCCGCTGCCGTCCCGGTGGGGGATCGGTCTAGCCAGTGCGTTGGTCCTGCCCCTACTGGACTCAGCTATCGGCACCGAGGCGTCGAGCGCGCAATTGGTTCTTACCGCGCTGGTTCCCGGATGCCCAGGAGATCAGGCGTCTCGGTTCTTCGCTTTCGCGATCAGCGTGTAGATGGCGAAGGACACCAGGGCCGTGAACGCGCCGAGTGCGAGACCGAAGCCCAGCGCCGCTCCGAGGGCCTGGCCGGTGATTGTTGCGATGACGACGTAGATGACGAACGCGATCACGCCTGCCAGGAGAGCGCTGCGGACGTTGTGGTTGAGCTTCATGTGTCCCCCGAGATGGGTGTCAAGGCCTCACAACATACCCCGGACCAGCCCCACGCCGCCGGACCCGAGTCCGTCAGATTGCGCGTGGCCCACTGACACCTTTCCCCGGGCAGTCCCGCTTTCCCGCGACACAAATCGCAAAGTAGAGGTTTGGTGATGACGTTCGCCGGTGACCTGAGCTACTGAACGGGTCTGATCGGTAGCCCAGGCCTGCTGGCGTCGTTCAGCTCTGGTCGATGGGGCTGTTGTGGTACGACTCGACGAGCCAGCTGCCTTCACGGCGCTGGAGGACCCAGGTCGCGTAGACGAACCGGTTCCCGGGTACCTCGGTTTCGCCGGGGAACAGGATTCCTGCCTTGCTGACGGCGATCGCATGGTCGTCGCCGAGGAAGCGGATGCTCTGAATCTCGTCGGTGACCTTCGTGCCCTTGAGGATCGTGGCGAAGCTCTCCGCCATGCTCTGGCGGATCTCGTCCCTGTTTCGCCGGTAGGAGCCGGGCATGATCACGGTCGCGTCTGCGGAGTAGTCCGCGACGAATGCGGCGGCATCCCCAGCGGCCCATGCTCCGGACTGGTCGGCCAGGACCCTACTGATGGCGGTGGTGTCGTTTGCTTGGATCGTGGTCATAGTGCCGTCCTTCGTTGTGGGCACGGTCCACCGTTCGGGGCCGTTACCTAACTGACGCGCGTCCCCGCCCGCAATCGACAATCCTGGAAACTTCCTAGGTGAGGTTCAGTGCAGCGGCGGACACCGACGCCGGCGCACGGCTGTTGTTTCAACGTGCTCGGTGCCGGTCAGACCGTGGTCGACGTAGATCCGCTACCGGTTGTGCGGGCCGCGGTGCGAGCTACGCGACATCAGTTCTGCGTGGCGTCGGCGGCGACGGAGCGGCCGGTCCGTGGCCCCCCACCAGCGTTGCCGTGCACAAGGCCAGCAGCGTGACGCAGGCGAAGATGGCGGCCAGATGCGTGGCGCGCGGTCCGCCGTCGTACATCGTCGTGCCGACGGCGGCCAGGGCGAGGGCGATGAGCGCCAGCGCAGGTGAGCTGATCCGTCGAAGACCCACGATCAGCAGCGCGGCGGGCGCCGCGAAGGCAGCCAGGCTCACCACGCCGAGAGCATTGACGTGTGCCACGGCTGTCTCGGTGCCCGGAAGGAGCAGGATGGTCGAGCGGTAGAACATCGCGCCACAGTGGAAGGCCAGACCAAGCAGCCCGAGGAAGGCCAGGACCACATCGACGGGACGGAGCCGAACACTGACACGGCGCCAGGGCAACACCGGCAGCACGATGCGTGCCATGCCGATCGCCACCACAAGGAGGACCAGGGTCACGACGAAAGAGGTCGACACGAGAGGAAGCGTACTGTCATCGAGAACTCCGGGCGGCCGCCGAGCAGGCAGGTACGTTCACCGCGAACAGGCCCAGCATCCCGTCTGACCAGACCATCCGTAGGGGTGGCCCCATCGCAGTGACTTTGAGCTGAGGTTCGCTTCGGGCTTACGACCGACACGAGTTCGTTTGTGCCCCCACGATCGGGCCTTGATACTGACGACCGCCGGGTTCCAGCCCCGGTAGCTCGTGACATCGGTCAGCAGCTCCCACACCCTGTCTCGCGGGGCATCGATCATTCGTGTCACGCTGTACTGCTTGGTCATCAGATCGCGCGCATCCGGTTATTGCGGGGGTTGTGCTCGACTTCAGCCAGCCCGAGCACCTCCAGCACAGGCGGCAGATAGTTGCCGAAACGACCCCGGAGTCCCTTCTTCAAGCCGTACCACCCCCCCACTGGGTTGCCCGTGGAGCGCCCCCATGCCTCGACCGTCCCCTCCTCAGCCTGCTTCTGTTCGTCCTTGTTGCCCAACGGCATCCAATCGTCGTGAGCGATGAGCATCGCGTGCAGGTCCTCGATGCACGACAGGTGGTAGCGCAGCTCGGTGGCACCGACGTGGACGACCAACGCCGGCGGGGCGGCCTCGGCGTCACGGTAGGCCTCAAACTCCGACTTGCCAGGCGGGGTGGTCAGGATCCATGGATCCTCGGGCGTCCCAGTCCTTTGGACAACTGCCATCGTCCGGCTCCTTCGTGCGGTGGTTTCGAATGCCCCACCATAAGGAGTCAAGAGTGACATCTGTTGTCATGAATAACGGCCTGGTGACAGACTCCCAGGGATGCGTGCGGGCCGATTGATCTCTCTGATGATGGTTCTGCAGAGCCGCGGCCGGGCGACCGCGGCCCAGCTCGCCGGTGAGCTTGACGTCAGCCCGCGCACGATTCTGCGCGATATCGACGAGCTCTCGGGAGCAGGTGTGCCCGTCTACGCCGTCCGTGGAGCCGGAGGCGGCTTCGAGCTCCTTGAGGGATTCGACCGTCAACTGCCCGACCCGAGCGAGTGGCGACCGGTGAACCGGACCAGGGGACCCGCGCGACGCGCCACGATCCGCATCTCACCCCAGGGCCGTCAGCTCGCCGTCGTTCTTCGTGTTCTGCAACCCTTGCGGGTCAAACGCGACGTCGGCGCAGATGCAAATGGCTGGCACCAAGCAAGCTTCCGGGTCGAGACCCTCGGCGCAGCCGCGACCGATCTGCTCTCACTCTCCCCGCACGTCGAAGTTCTCGGACCCCCCGCCCTCCGCTGTCAGGTCGCCGAACGACTCCGCCGTGCCGCAGCGCTCTACCAGGAGTGACACGTCGATGGGAAGCGTTCGTCCCCGCCCAGTCGACGAGGCGTATCTCGGCCGACCGCGCGCCGCTACCGCGTAGGCGGCTGCTGATCTGCGCCGACGCGGCGGCCCCCGCGTTCCCGGGCGCCGTCGAGGCGGTCCACCTCGTAGGTTGGTCAAGCGATGAAGGTGTTGAGGCACCGGGCGAACCTGTCATTGTCGGGTTCGACTCCCCATCTTCGACTGAAGGCTCATTCGGTCCAGCAGGCGACGACAGCCGCAGCGATGCCGTAGGCCGCATCGGTGCGTGAGAAGTCCTTGGGCAGCGAGGCGTGGGTGAGGTTGGTCGCGTCGACCCGCAGGGTCTTGCCGTCCTTGATGATGACGACGTTGCCGTCGGCGGTCTGGAATGCCGGGAAACCGAAACTCTCGATGCCGCGGATGCGCGTGGCTCCATGGAGGGTCGAGCGCAGCCGGTCGAAGTAGGCACGACCTGCCGTGTGGTCGGAGGCGTCGTTGACGCTCAACCGAAGCGGCCGGCCCGAGACCCTGTAGACGCAGGTGAAGATGCGGGATGAGGGCGACCAGGAGTGGGTGGGGGACGGTCGGTGAGAAAGGACGAAGGTGCGTTGCACGGCTTCGCGGATCTCGCCGCTGCAGACCATGCGAGCAGGCTGCGACGGGCCGTCACCTGGATCCATGTCCGACATCGCCATTCCGGACATGCCGTCGTGCTTGGAGTGCTGGGACGACGGCCTGTCCGACGCCGGCGCTGCCGTGCGCTCTGACCCGCTCGAGCCACAGCCAGCTGTCAGCAGGGCCGTCGCTGCGAATATGGCGAACAATGTGCGGGCTCTCATCCCATACTCCCTCTCGGACGTGTGCAGGAGGTTCGCGCGGGTGGGGCAGTTGGCTTGGTGGCGAGCCGCGTCAAGGGCCGCAAAGTAAAACTTAGCCGGTCTGACCAGTCCGGGTGGCGGTTGCAGGCGAATGTGGAGTGTCAAAGCGAAAGCAGGGCGTGACCTCAGAAGGCGCATCGTGCTCTGTGAGTGCTTACCCACCGAAGGGAACTTTCTCCATGCGCAAGTCCTTGCGTGTCCTCGTCCCGCTTGCCGCCGCGGCCATGCCGTTCGCCGTGCTGGCAGCCCCTGCGACAGCCGCCGACAGTGGCTCGTCGTACCAGACAACCTTGAACCCCTTGAACCACTCGAGCGGTTCGGGCACGGCCTCTGTCACGGTGCACGGCACCTCGGCGGACGTCAAAGTGAGCTGGACCGGCCTGCCCGCGAAGTTCGGGGGGGGTGCCTACCCACACGTCCAGCACATCCACATCGCCGGCCAGGGCTCCTGCCCGACAGCATCGGCAGACAAGAACAATGACGGCGTGATCAGCACCACCGAGGGTGGCCCGGCGTACGGCGCCATCGGCACGACGCTGTCGGTCAAGGGTGACACCAGCCCGTCGGCCGGCACCAACATCAAGATCGCACCCGGCGGTGGCAGCACCAGCTACTCCCGCACCATCAAGCTGAGCAGCGACACGCTGAGCTCGTTGAAGGCCGGAACTGGCGTGGTGGTCGTGCACGGTCTCGACCCCGCGACCTTGAGCAAGAAGGCCCAAGGGGAGAAGAGCGACCTGGTGCCCAGCCTTCCGCTGGCCGCCACCTCACCGGCTCTGTGCGGCGCCCTCAGCTCGATGCCCAGCGGTGGCGTGGCCACCGGAACCGGTTCCACTTCGGGCGTCGAGGACCTCGGCCTGCTGGTCGTGGGCGGTGGCCTGCTGGCCGTTGCCGGCGGGTTGCTGGTATCCCGCAGACGCACGACCGTAGGTGCCTGAGAGCTCGACATGGCCCGCATGACCGCGGTTGGCAGCCGCCGGGGCGCGCTCACAGCGCTCGCCCTGGTGGCCGCCACGGTCGGCCTCATCCTGATCGTGGTGGCTGTGCTGGCTCAGCAGAGTGCCCCGCAGCCACCACGTGCGGTGGGCCGGATCGACGCCGGACCAACCGCCTCGGCGCCCGCTTCTAGAGTGCCGGCTGACCAGACCACGTCACCCGGCACGACCGGCAAGGTCGCTCTGCCCGCCTCGCTTCCGGTGCGCATCACCATCCCTTCCATCGGGGTGGACTCCAGGGTGCTGCCGATCGGTCTGGCACCGGACCACACCCTCGCAGTTCCCGAGCCGGGGCCGAACCTGAACCGCGCCGCTTGGTTCAAGAACTCACCCACCCCTGGCCAACCAGGCCCGGCCATCATCGAGGGACACGTCGACAGCGACGAGGGTCCGTCGGTCTTCTTCAGGCTCGGCCAGCTGCGGCCGGGTAACAAGATCGCCGTCGTCCGCACGGACGGCATCCAGGTTGTCTTTACAGTGAACGCGGTCCGCGACTACAAGAAGAGCGAGTTCCCTACCGAGGTCGTCTACGGCGCCACCGTCAAGAACGGCGTGGACCCGTTGCTGCGGCTGATTACCTGCAGCGACTTCGACACCTCCCTTGGCACCCACGTCGGCAACGAGGTGGTTTTCGCACACCTGACCGCCATTCATCAGGCACCAGCTCACTCCGCGCACTGAGAGCCGAGCTCCCTCACCCAACGCTCCGCGACAGGAAGAAGCCATGAACCGTCCGTTGAACGCTCCTTCGCGATGGCTCGGTGTGGTGCTGCTTCTCATCACCGCAGGCACACACCTCCCGCTGATTCCCATGCACATGCACGAGGCGCCCTACGTCGGCGTCTTGTTCATCGCCCTCACCGTCGCCAGTATCGGGCTCGCCATTCTGCTCGTCCGCTGGGACACCCCAACCGTCTGGGCTGCCACTGGCGTCATCATGTCGCTGGCGGTAGCCGCGTTCCTGGCTTCCCGCACGGTCGGTCTTCCGCAGATCGGCGACGACGTGGGCAATTGGACCGAACCTCTCGGCTTCCCCGCTGTCGCCGCGGAGACGCTCGCCGCGCTCATTGCGGTGCTTGCCCTCAAACACCGCGCCAGCCGGCAGCTCTCCGGTCGGTACCACACCGGAAAGGCACTTTCATGAGACACCGCACTCGCGCCGCCACAGCCACCGCGACGATCTTGATCGGAATGTGTGCACTCGCTTCCTGCTCGTCCTCCTCGGGCTCAGCGAGTGATGCGCCATCAGATACCGCCTCGAGCGCGCCCACGTCCGCTGCCGCCTCACCGTCGGGTCCTTCCTCCGCGGCCAGCAGCTCGCCGGCTGCGGAGCCGGCCACCATCACCATCGAGAAGTTCAAGTTCTCCGGCCCTTCCAGTGTCGCGCCCGGGACGGAGATAACTGTCAAGAACGAGGACGCCGAGGCCCACACCGTCACTGCGGACACGGGCAAGGCTTTCGACGTGAAGATTGATCCCGGCAAGTCCAGCACCTTCATTGCGCCGAAGGCTGCAGGCTCCTATGCCTACCACTGCACCTACCACTCCAACATGCACGCCACCTTGAAGGTGAGCTGAGATGAGCATGCATCGCACCCCCATCTGCTGGGCGCTCGCCCTCCTTGTGGCCGCTGGCCTCGTCGTGGACGCCTATGTGCACCTCCATCTAGCATCCGGCTACCAGCTCGCCGCACCGGCCGGCATCGGACAGGGGAATCTCTTCCGGGTCGAGGCCGTCGTCGCCCTCCTCGTCGCCGGACTCGTCTTGCTCACGGGGAGCCGCGTGGCGTTCGCGGCTGCCGCTCTTGTCGGGCTCAGCGCCTTCGCAGCAGTTGTCCTGTACCGCTACGTACAGGTGCCCGCTCTCGGTCCCATCCCTAGCATGTACGAGCCGGTCTGGTTCTTCCAGAAGACCCTCAGCGCCATCGCCGAAGGCGCCGTCGGACTGCTCGCCGTCGCCGCCTTCGTGTCCTACCCGACCATGTCAGTCGCCCGACGAAAGATGGCGTCGCGCGAAGCCGTGTGAGTAGTCACCAACCGACGTCACACACCAGCGTGAACCCACGAGTACAGCGAGTCGTCAGCGGCCGCCTGCGCCACCGCTCAAGGTCATGGCGGACGGCTCGCCCGTTCGAACCTCGAAGCCATGACGTTCGGGGTGGAGGTGCCAATGACCAGCGGTAGGACGCTCAACCCAATCTCCATCGCCGCAGTCAACGCCATCCATGCCAGCCGGGTAGAGGATTTGCAATGCCTTCGAGCTGCCAACGCCGAGCGACCCGCCGGTCGTCCGTGCGGGTACCAGCGACGGGGGAGGCGGCTGTCGCCGGCCGAGCATCATCGAGCCGGTGACTTCGTAGTCGCTCGGCGGGTGACGAGGAGATCGGTCAGCATGCTGCATAGCCAGGCGGTGTAGGCCGGTGTGGCCCAGCCGTAGTCGACGACGAGCTGGCGGTAGATCGACGGACCGGAGCATGTCAGCAGCAGGTCGACGCAGGCGGTTTCATCGAGGCCGGGTCTCAACCCGAAGCGTTCAGCCCACCGGCTGACGACCTTCTCGAAGTCCCGCCGGCGAAGTCGCTCGCCCCGCTCGTGGACGGCTACCGCTTCCGGTTCGTGCGCGGCCGCTCGTACCATGTCGTCAAGGACGGCGACGCGCTCGCAGATGGCGGTGTTGCCCTCCACGAAGTTTGCAACGGACTCGGCGCGTGTGGTTGCGGCCATCATCGAGATGTGCCAGGTCTGCGCGGGCGGCGGAGGCGCCCACGAGCCGCCGAGCACGGCAAGGTCGTAGCAGGCTGCGAGCAGTTCGGGCTTGGTGTGGAACGTGAAGTAGCCCTTCGTCGCTGGTCCACCGACGTCACGCTCGAATCCCTGGCGGGTCCTGGTCGACCCCGAGCGCACCAACGGCATGTCCCTCGGCGACGCGCGCATGCCTCCACACACGGCCGGCCCCAGTCGGCCTGTCCACACCCGCGAAGACGAAGGCATCTACGTCATCACCGGAGTGCTCACCGCCGAGGTGGGCGACCAGAGGTTCGAGGTAGGTCCGGAGTCGTTCCTGTGGCTACACGCGGCCTCCCCCACACCTTCGCGAACCTCAGCAACGACGAGGTGTGGAGCATCGGACTGATCAACCCCAGTGGCCTGGAGAGGTTCTTCGCCGAAATGGCCGAGTGCCTCGCCTCCGTAACCGGGCCCCCCGACGACAACGCCATCCTGGCGATCAACGCTCGCCACGGCATCTTCCCGGCCGACGGACCATTACTGATCTCAGAGGCGCCTCAGCGCAAAGTCTGATGAGTCAATCCCCTGCGAATGATCCGGCGTCGGTATGGGTCGGTGGGATGACGGTGGTCGACTGAGTGGCTGCAGGGTCATCCGTCTTGAGGGGGTCTTGACTGGGTTGCGAGCTTGGCATGACGCAGAAGCCTGCTCTCGATCTCGTCAGCGGGCGTGGTGCCGGCTAGTACCTCGATGCCGTAGCCGTCCTCGAGGGCCACGAAGCTGCGGGCGAGGAAGTCGGCGGGAGCGAGCAGCCGGAACGTGCCGATGTCCTCACCGACGGTCAGGACCTGGCGGTAGAGCTCTGCCTGTTCGGAGAAGAAGGTGGCTTGGAGCGCTGCGGCGTTCTGGTTGCGGAAGGTGAGGGGGACGAGCTCGTACAACAGCTGGCTGGTGGCGTGGGGCTCTCCGGGGAACGGCACTCCGGACCGGATGCAGGCCGTGAGCTGCTGCCATGGATCGCTGGTGGCCTCGACCGCGGCACGCCGGCGGTCGATGTAGGTGCGGGTGCCCTGCTCGAACACGGCGGCCAGGAGGTCCTCCATGTCCTGGTAGTAGTAGAGCACCGAGGCCGAGGTCAGGCCGGCGTGGTCGGCGACGTCACGCAGGCGGGCCCTGGTCAGTCCGCGCTCCAGCACGGCTCTGCTGGCGGCCTGGACCAGCTGGGCTCGGCGCGCAGCCTGGTCGCGTGGTCTGGACACCGGCTCCTCCTCCTGTTGACATCCCGAGTTCGTTAAATAAAGTTAGATCAAACATCGGCTGACCTTCGATTCTGGAGACTCTTCCATGACCTCGCCGCTCCCCCTGGCATTGGTGCAGGCCCCGGCCCACCCCGCGGGTTCCACCGCTTCGTTCCTCACGGAAGTGGAGAAGCTGGCCCGCCAGCGACCGGCCGTTCGACTGATCGTGTATCCCGAGCTCCACCTGTGCGGACCCGTCCTGGACCCCGGTCAGCCGACCCCCACACCCCAGGAGCTGGCCGAGCCGCTGGAGGGACGACGCGACAAGGAGCTGGCAGGGCTGGCGGGCGACCTGGGCATCTGGCTGGTGCCGGGCAGCGTGTTCGAGCGCGGTTCCGACGGCCTGGTCTACAACACGTTGCCTGTCTACTCCCCCGAAGGTGAACGCGTCGCGTCCTACCGCAAGATCGCACCGTGGCGACCGTACGAGACGGTGACGCCCGGGTCGGAGTTCGTCGTCTTCGACATGGCGGACCACGGCCGCGTGGGTCTGTCCATCTGCTACGACTCGTGGTTCCCCGAGATCTCACGGCACCTCGCCTGGATGGGAGCCGACCTGATCCTCAACGTCGTGCAGACCCCGACTGTCGACCGCGAGCAGGAGGTGGTCCTGGCCCGGGCCAACGCGATCACCAACCAGGTCTTCGTCGCCAGCCTGAACGGTGCCGGTCCCACGGCGGTGGGCCGCTCACTGCTGGTGGACCCGGAGGGCCGTGTCCGCACCAGCTCGGTTGCCGCCGAACAGGTGGTCCTCACCGACGTGCTCGACCTCACCGAGGCGGCCCGAGTCCGGGAGTTCGGTACGGCGGGGCTGAACCGCCTGTGGAGCCAGTTCCAGCCCGGCGACCCCTCTCTCGACCTTCCTCTGTACGACGGCAGGATCGATCCGGCGACCTGGGCAGCCGGCCGGGGCGCGGCCTCCCACGACCAGGACAGGCAGGCCTGACATGACCAGCACCAAGAGCAGCACCGGCACCACCGGCACGAGCCGGCTCGTCCCCCGCCTGGGGCTGGCGTCCATCGTCGTCTTCGGTCTGGCCTACATGTCCCCGAGCATCGTGGTCTCCACCTTCGGGGTGATCGCCTCCACCGCACGAGGAGCCGCTCCCACGGCATACCTGGTCGCGACCATTGCCATGACCCTGACGGCGCTGAGCTACGGGAAGCTGGCCCGGGCGTATCCGCAGTCGGGGTCGGTCTACACCTACGCCCGCAAGCTGCTCGACGCGCGGATCGGGTTCCTGGCCGGTTGGGCCCTGCTGCTGGACTACTTCTTCCTGCCGATGGTGGCGTGGCTGATCACCGCGCTCTACATGAACGTCCAGTTCCCGGTCTTCTCGACCTCGGGGTGGCTCGTCGTCCTGATCGTCGTCACCACGGCGGTCAACGTGCTCGGCATCGTGGTCGCGGACCGGGTCAACAAGATCCTGCTCGCACTCACCGCGGTCGCCCTCGTCGCGCTGGTCGTCGTGTGCCTGCACAAGACCTCCGCACCCACCACCGGGAGCCTCGGTTCCAGCCTGTGGAACCAGACGACCTCGATCGGCGCGATCACCGCGGCGGCCGCGATCGCGGCGTACTCGTTCCTCGGCTTCGACGCGGTCAGCACCCTGAGCGAGGAGGTCGTGGACGCCGAGCGCAACGTCCCGCGCGGCATCCTGCTCAGCGTCCTCATCGGGGGTGGCATCTTCTTCGTGCTCGCCCTGCTCATGCAGTGGGTGCACCCCGGTGGAGCGTTCAAGGACGAGTCGACGGCGGGCTTCGCAGTGGCGACACTCGCCGGCGGGAAGGGCTTCGCCAGCGTCTACAACGTGCTCACCCTCATCGGCGGGATGGCCTCCTGCATAGCGATCCAGGCCAGCACGAGCCGACTGATGTTCGTCATGGGCCGCGACGGGGTGCTTCCGCGTCGGGCGTTCGGCTACCTCCACCCCACGTTCCGGACACCTGTGTTCAACCTGTGCCTGGTCGCGGCCGCCGGGCTGCTGGCCACCCGGCTGTCGCTCGCCACTGCGACGTCCTTCATCAACTTCGGCGCGTTCCTCGCCTTCACGGTCGTGAACGTGTGCGTCATCGCCGCCTGGATCCGGTTCCGCAACCAGCAACCGCACATGTCGGCGCTCGGGTACGTCGTGCTCCCCGTGCTGGGCGCCATCGTCGACGTCTACCTCATCACCAAGCTCGGCGCCAACGCCCTACTACTGGGCAGCGGATGGCTGACGATCGGCATCATCTACCTGCTCGTCCTCACCCATGGCCTACGCAAGGCCCCACCCGAATTCTCCCTGGACTGACGACGAGCCCGGAGCGACGTACCCGAAGCCCGGCGACGTCACGCAGGCGTTCGATCGGGCTCCGCTCGGTCGGCGTCAGTCGCGAGGGGCCGACACGAGACGTCCCAGTCCGCGACGTGGACCTCGGCGACCTCGTTCGGCCCGATCTTCCAGCTCGGGTGACGATCGAAGACCAGCGTGTCGTGCCCGGGCACGATGCGGTTGATGTCCCCGCCGAGGAAGTCGTGGATCTGTCCGTAGGTCAGCATCATGTTGTAGGTGCTGCCGTTGGTGTAGCCACTGGGCCACATCTCCTCGACGTTGGAGTACCACATCACCGCGTCACCAGCGACGACATAGGGCCCATCGGAGGTCTGCACCGAGATCCACTGGGTGCCGAAGGTGTGCCCGTCGCGAGACAGGTGCGCGCGCACACCGGGGAGCAGCTCCTCGTCGTCTCCCACGAACTTCAGCCGGTGGTCACGAGCCAGCTCACCGAACACCCGCGCGTCGTCGCGATCAAATGAGGAAGTGATCCAGCTTTCGTCGCCCATCGGGGTGTAGAGGTCGGGCAGCGCCAGCGCCTTCAGCCAGCCCTGGTACTCGTCGAGCTGGACGTGCACATCCGCGTTGACGAAGGCACCGACGTTGTTGGCGTGATCGAAGTGCATGTGGGTCAAGAACACCTTCTCGATCTGTTCTGGCCTCACTCCGACCTTCGCCAGCACCGTCTCCGGCGGCTCCCAGTCGTAGAACCCGAACCGCTGGTGCCATTGCTCGGCATGGAATCCCGCATCGACGAGGTAGTGGTGGATCGTCCCCTGCTCATCCTGACCGCTCAGCAGCACATAGATCATCGGTGAGGCCGAGACGCCCTCCCCGCTATGGATGGGGACACCGCCGAAGAACTCATGAGGAAGATCGACGTGGGAAAAGCACAGAGGCCTTATCGAGTAGTCCATCTCTGCTCCTGATCGTGGTCGATTGAGTCGAGCGCACCGCCGTCTGCGGCGCTCAGCTATCCCGCTGCGATCGCGTCGATCTCGATCGTCGCGCCGTTGTACAGCGAGTGCACCCCGATGACAGTGCTGGCCGAGGGTTCGGGAGCCTGGACGATCGAGTCCCGGGTCTTCCTCCAGATGGCCAGCTTCTCCTGGTCCAGCTCCGTGATGTAGACGTTGACACGCACCAGATCCTCATAGGTGACCCCGGCCGCCTTGAGTGCCCGCTCGAACTCTCCGTAGGTGAGCTCGATGGCACGCGCGAAGTCGGCAGGGACCGACCCATCCTCCTCGAAGCCGACCTGACCCGAGATGAACACCAGGTCTCCAGCAGCGACGCGGGTGCTGTCGGAGATGCCCGGGACAACTGGGGCAGGGATCCGACTGATCCGTTCGTTGGTCATGCTCACTCCTTCGGCTCTGGGCTATTCGTCGCGTCCATAGACAACGTAGAACGGAGCGACCGTGGAAGGCAGGGCGGACCTCTCGGTCAGCACGTGCCATCGACGATCGTGATAGACCAAAGGCGTCGGCTCCAGCGGCGAGTGATGCTCCTGCGGCTTCGCTTCGATGGCTTCGACCAGGACCAGCGTCGCACCGTTGACCTCGATGCACTGGACGACTCGGCCCCGCAGCCAGGTCGCATCCGGATAGTAGGGCTCTCCCGTCGGGAGGCGACCCCACACGACATCTTTCCCGAACCGTTCTGCACCGCTGCGCGCGCCCAGCTTCGCGAGCTCGACATGATCTGCTGCGAGAAGATGAACGACAACAGTCTCGGCGCGTCGAAGGGTAGGCGTGCTCGACGACATCGCCGAGGCGGAGAAGAGAAGCGTCGGCGGATCGGTCGACACCGAGGACACCGAGCTCACCGTCATCGCGACGGGACCGTCACCCGCGTCCGCTGTCACGATCGCCACACCGGCGGGATGAGATCGGAAGGCGAACCGAAACTCTTCGGCAGTGATTCCCTTCTCTGACAGCGTCATGCTCATCTCCCGACCCGTTCTTCAGCGCAGCTCGCCAATCGCGTCATACGATCGGCAGCACGAATCGAGCGTCGTCCTCACGTCCCACAAGGACCTTGCCGAAAGCCTCGTAGCCGCTGGCAGAGAGCGTGTGGCCGTGACGCGCCGCTGTCGCCTGGTCGCGCCAGATCCGCTGAATGACCGACGACTCGGCAAATCCGGCCGAACCATGAGCAGTCACGAGGTCGTTGATCAGACCAGTGATCGTCTCCACGATCCACCCAGCCTTCGCGCGCATCTCGATGCGCTCGGCGTAGGGCGCGTAGTACCCGTGCTCGGGCGCAGCATAGATCTCGTCCGCCACCTCAGCGGCGACGGCCTCGGCGGCGCTCAGCTGGACGGCAGCCTTCGCGACCGCGCCCTGGAAGATTCCGGAGTCCGCCTGCTTCTCGTAGCCGGTGTAGGCGATCGCCTTGCTGTCTGCCTTCGACAAGACGAAGTCGAGCGCAGCACGTCCCATGCCGAGATGTGGCCCGACGAGCTTCATGAACAGCGACGGGACGAAGACTGTCTGGTACGACGCCTCGGGGTTCTCGCCCAGGTATCCGCCCTCGACCGCGGCGGTCAACGGGAGCACGCGATGCGCCGGAACGAACACGTCGTTCGCGACCTGCATGACGCTGGCCGTGGAGCGCATGCCTGCGACGAACCAGTTGTCGTCGTAGGTCAGCTCAGAGGTGGGAATGAGGGCAAGGCCGGCATCCACCACCTCGCCCTGGTCATTCTTGAGCGGGATGCCGAGGAGCGACCATGTGGCGTGCAGGCTGCCGGTGCCATAGCCCCACTTGCCGGTCACCCGGTATCCCGCGTCCTCCCGCACGGCGTCTGACGTCGTCGCCAACACGATGGAGATCAGAGCGTCGATGCTTCCGTTCTCGCCCCAGACGTCTTCCTGTGCGCGTTGATCCATCAAGCTGACCACCCACGCCCCCGAGTCGAGGATGCCGTCCACCCAGGCCAGGCTGCCGTCGCCGCGACCGATGGCTCGCGCGACAGCGTGTGCTTCGCGGGTGTTCGCTGCCAGCCCGCCGAACTTCGTCGGCGCCGAAATGGTAAAGGCGCCGGTCGCAGCAACGGCGTCAAAGACCTCCTGATTGACGCGGCGAGTCTCGTCGGCTTCCCGACCAGCGGCCATCATCAGCGGCCGCAGCTCATCGATCCGCTCCACGATGGTGGCGATCTCGGGCCTGAGACCAGCATCAGCCATGGGTAGCCTCCCTCATTGCTCGCAGTGTGTGCCTGGGGACGTAGCCGAGGGTTTCAGACCACCCGAGGCGTGTCAATTGTCACTGAACACCCTGTTCGGTCGGCTCACCAGATGAGCCCGAGGGTCCCCTGGCCGACTGGGACTCGGCTGCCCCTCGAGTCGCATCTCGAGGTCTCGCTCGCACCCGGGCGCCCCGTATTCCTGCCACTGCGCCTTGGTGCAGGCATCAGGGAGACGGGTGGCGACCACCGCCGTCAAGGCCGGGCTGGCGACGGCGAGCAGGAGCAGCGGCACCAGCGAGGTGAACCGACGGTTGCGCGGCCACAGGAGGAGGGCCAGCAGCCAGAGCACGGCCCCCGCGGCGACCAGCAAGGTGATCCGGGGCTCCCCCAGCCCGCCGTCGGAGCAGACCAGCCGACCCTGCGGCGAGCGCGGCGCCAGGATGGTCCCCTCGTCGTCGTAGCCCGGACAGCGCATGCTGAGCCGGTACCAGGCCAGCGCCAGCATGGTCACCACTCCCACCACGGCCAGCACCAGCAGCGTGCCGGCCGCGAGATTGCGCTTGTGCCCCGCGAATCGGGTCATCGTGCCGCCCACGAGTCGAACCACATGGCGCCACCGTAGGGGTGCGCTAGGCGAGGTAGTTGCCGAGAGCGTCAAGCAGACCTCCGGTGCCCGCCTCGCGGTTCGGCCCGTCCGCCCAGAACTGGTCGAAGAAGACGCCGTGCTCGACGTGAGTGAAGCGGGTGCCCTGCTCGATCGGCTCGAACTCGAGCGACGCCACCGAGGTCGACATGTGCACGCCATCGAGCCACATGTCGTACGTCGTGACGATGCGGACGCGCTCGACGATGTCGGTGTACGTGGCTTCGTACCGCGAGACGGGACCGTCGTGGAAGGTCCCCTCGGCGACGTCGCGTCCGCCGACGCGGAAGTCGAACACCCACTCGCCGGGCTCGATGGCGTCGCCTGCACCCCACCAGTCAAGCTTCTGCTGTTCCTCGGCGAACGCGTCCCAGACTCGCTCGACGGGAGCGGCGTAGTCGCGGGTCAGGGTGAAGTCGGCGCGGGCGAGTCGGCGTTCGGTCCTCATGCGGGCTTCCCTATCTCGTGAAGGTGACGTGGGTCGTGCCGCTCTCGGCGACTTCCGTCGTCACGTCGTGGGTGAGCTCGAGGCCGCGCAGGCCGTCCAGGAGACGAGTGCCCCGCCCGAGCAGGACCGGGGCGATCGCGACGTGCAGCTGGTCGACGAGGCCGGCGCGCAGGAAGTCGCGCGCGGTGCCGACGCCACCGCCGACGCGCACATCCAGACCGCCGGCAGCCTCGACGGCCTCGGTGAGCACCTCCTCGATCGCGGCGCTGCGGAAATGGAAGGTCGTTCCGCCCTGCATCGGGATCGATGGACGCGGTGCGGTGTGGGTGAGAACGTAGACCGGCGTGCCGAATGGCGGCTGGTCACCCCACCATCCCTTCCAGTCCGGATCGTCGGGGAACGTGTGCAGGCCGAACATCCCCGCGCCCATGATCTCGGACCCGACGCCCTCGACCTGCGCCGCGGCGTAGGAGTCGTCCATGCCCGTCGTGCCTCTGCCGCTGGTGTCGCCGAAGACTCGCTCCCGCATCGTCCGCGTCCCGGTGTAGGACGCTGTCAGGCTCCCCCAGTCCTCCCCCATCGGATCCTCCGTGGTCTGGCCGCCAGAGGTGTAGCCGTCCAGCGAGACGAACAGGTCGATGCGGACGCGAGTCATGTCAGGTTCCCTTCGCGGCGGTGCGGGTCAGGTGTATGGCGAGCCGGTCGGCCTGGTGTTCTGCGGGGGTTCGCTGCTCGCCGAGCCACAGGTGCAGGACGTCGAGGGCGCCCGGCCGCAGGCTCACGGTGCGGACGCGCCCGTGCTTCTGGGACGTGACCAGTCCTGCGTCCTCGAGGATGCGCAGGTGCTGCATGAGCGAGGGCAGTGCCATCGAGAACGGTGCCGCGAGCTCGGAGACAACGGCCGGGGACTTCGCCAACCGCTCCACGACTGCTCGACGCGTCGGATCCGCGATGGCACGGAGCACCGTGTCGAGCTCGCCATAACAGTTAGGCACAGACCTAACTATTGATGACCTGCAGGCACCTGTCAACCCGGTCAGGTCCGATACGCGCTCGCGCCTGCACGCGCCGAACCGGGCGTCGAGTGCTCAGCGCCAGCCCAGTCCCGGAGCTACGTCGGTGATGATCGAGCTGAGGAGGTGGGTGTTGTAGTCGACGCCCAGCTGGTTGGGCACCGTCAGCAGCAGCGTGTCCGCCGCAGCGATCGCCTCGTCCTCGGCGAGCTGCTCGATGAGGACGTCCGGCTCGGCGGCGTAGGTGCGGCCGAAGACGGCTCGCAGGTTCGTCTCGATCTGGCCGACCTGGTCCGTGCTCCCAGCCTCGTGACCGAAGTAGGCGCGGTCCAGCTCAGTGGTGATGGGCATGATCGAGCGACTGACCGAGACGCGCGGCTCGTGGGTGTGGCCTGCATCAGTCCACGCCTTGCGGAAGACGTCGATCTGCTTCCGCTGCTGCACGTGGAAAGGCTCGCCGCTCTCGTCGGCCTTGAGGGTCGAGCTCATCAGGTGCATGCCCTTCTCGGCCGCCCAGCGAGCGGTCGCATCCGACGACGCACCCCACCAGATCCGCTCCCGCAGCCCCTGGGAGTGGGGTTCGATGCGGAGCATCCCTGGCGGGTTGGGAAACATCGGGCGAGGGTTCGGTTGGGCGAAGCCCTCGCCCGCGAGCACCTGCAGCAGCACGTCGGTGTGCTGGCGAGCCATGTCGGCGTGGTCCTCACCCTCAGCCGGCTGGTAGCCGAAGTAGCGCCACCCGTCGATGACCTGCTCTGGTGATCCCCGGCTCAGGCCCAGCTGCAGTCGGCCGCCAGCGATGAGATCTGCGGAGCCGGCATCCTCGGCCATGTACAGCGGATTCTCATAGCGCATGTCGATCACGCCGGTGCCGATCTCGATCCGTGAGGTCTTGGCTCCGACCGCGGCCAGCAGTGGGAACGGCGACGAGAGCTGGTTGGCGAAGTGATGGACCCGGAAGTAGGCACCGTCACCGCCCAGCTCCTCGGTGGCGACCGCAAGGTCTATCGACTGGAGCAGCGAGTCGGCGGCCGTCCGCACCTGGGAGTGGGGCGACGCCGTCCAGTGGCCGAAGTTCAGGAAGCCGATCGTCTTCATGCAACCTTCAACCATTTTCGTCCTCGATTGTTCCACGCTCATGTCGTCGACCCACGCACGTGGGATAGCCTGCCCTCACCCTGGACTTCTCTCCTTCGTCAGGAGCGCACGCGTGACTTCTCCTCTCATCGTCGCGGACACGGGTTCACCCAGTCAGATACTCGGCCTCCACGGGGGCCGGGGCGTCAACCGTTGGAAGCGCTTCGTCACCGGACTGATGCTGCACGCCGACTGGGACTCGTTCGAGCACAACCGCCTCGAGCCACACGCTGCAGTCGGGGAGCACGTGCACACGCGGACCGAGGAGATCTACTACATCGTTGCGGGACGCGGTCTGATGCGGCTCACAACGGCGACAGAGGACCTCGTCCAAGAAGTTGGACCCGGTGATCTGATCATGACGCCGCTCAACGGTCGGCACTCCATCGAGAGCATCGGTGAAGAGGAGCTCGAGTTCGTCGTCGTCGAAGCCCTGCCGCCCGAGATAGTCAGCCGGCTGCCGTCCTACAGCCCCACCACCTCCCCCTCGTCGGACGACGAGCGAGCGCAGAAGTGACCTCTCCTCCTCTGATCGTCAACCTGTTCACGGGCGAGTCGCGCATCTCCGAGGTGATGGCCGGACCGTGGCAGGACATCCGGGTGACTCGGGTGACGGCTGGCGACGCGCACGCCCTTTCCTCTGTTGACACCGAGCATGCGGGCTTCGTCATCAGCGGCGCTGGCGGCATCACCTCGGCGAGCGGGGAAGCATTCGCGCTCAAGCCTGGGGTCGCGTTCGCGATTCCCCGTGGCGGCTCAGTCAGCTTGACGGCGGAGGCGGACCTGCAGTTCCTGCACGTCGAGATGCGTGTTGGACGCGAGTAGCGGGACCGCTGCCCTCCCCGGGAAACGCAGCTGTCATCGCCTCGTGGTGATTTGTAGAGTGTCGCTGAACACTGAAAGCGCGCCGCATGGTTGTCAGGTGGCGGGCTCCTACGCTGAAGGGGCGTGAGGCTGTGGGTGCAGGAGAAGAGTCTGCGTCATGACCGCGATCACCACCAGGACCGACCTGGCCGCACCATCGCCGCTGACGCTGCTCACGATCATGGCCGGTGACCTGCACGCCCATCTGCTCGAGGGCTACCTGACCAGCGGAGTCAGGCTGCTCTCCTTGGACCTGGTCGAGGCCGGTGACCGGCGAGTTGCGGTGGACCTTCGACTTCCTGACGAGCCGCAGCACGCCGACGCCAGCCTCCATGACGCCGTGGTCGAGCTGGTGCGCGGCCTCGTCCAGGGATTCGTAGCAGAGGGCGGCAGTGATATTGGTCCGGTCAACGTGGTCATCTCGACCGAAGGTCAGGAAACCGATCGGATGACCACGTGGCGCTTCCTGGGCGATCCCGACGGCGGGTTCGCCCGCGGAGCAACCCTGGACCTGAGGGCCCACCGATGAGGGCACTGGTGACGGGCGCGGCGGGCGGGATCGGCTCGGCGATCGCGAGCTCCTTGGAAGCGAACGGCCACAGCGTGGCCCGACACGACGTGCGACCAGCTGCTGGTCTGAGTGCCGTGGGTGACCTCCTGGACCCTGATGCCCTGTCAGAGGTGGAGGACCTCGTCGACACGGAAGGTGTCGACTGTGTGGTGTCGGCTCATGGCCTGTCCGGCGCCGGAGCCTTGTCCACGATAACGGAGGACGAGATCTTCACGATCATGAGAGTGAACACCCTCTCCGTCCTCCGCCTGTACGAGCGTGTCCACGCCAGGCTGCGCGAACGCGACGGCGTGTTCGTGACTGTCTCCAGCCAGGCGGGCCTGGTCGGCGAGGCCGGGAACGCGGTCTACTCGGCTTCGAAGTTCGCCCTCGTCGGCTGGGCCCGTGGGGTCAGCCGATCGCCCGAGGCGCCGAGGATGCGTGTCGTCTGCCCTGGCATGATCGACACGCCCCTGCTGATCTCCGCGCTGGAGCAGATGGCGGTCGACACCGGCGTGTCCTTCGACGACGTCATGAAGGGGCGGCTCGAAAGCGTCCCTGCTGGCCGTTTGGGCGCCCCAAGGGAGATCGGACGCGCTGTCACCTGGCTGGCCGAGCTCACCACACCGGCGTGCGTCGTCGCAGCGGTGACAGGTGGTGAGGTGCTCTTCTGAGCGCTCTCATCGATCCGACCCGTTGACACGCGCTCGAGTCGCCCGTTTACTGCTACTTCACGTCGGAGGAGTATCCATGAGGCTCGAGAACAAGATAGCCATCGTCACCGGCGCGGCCCGCGGCATCGGACGTGCCACGGCCGAGCTCTTCGCTGAGGAGGGGGCGATCGTCTACGCGGGCGACCTCTCGCTCGACGACCCCTTCACCGACCCGAACATCCACTACGTGGCTCTCGACGTCACTCGTGAGGAGGACTGGCGGCGGGTGGTCGACGAAGTCGTCACGGCGCACGGACGTATCGACGTCCTCTTCAACAACGCAGGACTGGTGGGGTCCTACGCGCCCCTCGACACGATCGATCTGACCGACTGGAGACGCATCTTCGACGTCAACCTGAACGGAGCCCTCTACGGAGTTCGTGCCGTCGTTCCTGTGATGAGACGAGGCGGGGGTGGGTCGATGATCCACACGTCCTCGATCTGGGCGATAGCCGGTGCGGCCGGAGTCGCGGCATACACCGCATCGAAGGGCGCAGTCAGACTCTTGAGCAAGAACGTGGCCCTCACCTATGTGGGAGACAACATCAGGTCCAACTCGCTGCATCCAGGCATCATCGATACTCCGATGATCGCCGACCAGGCAGAGGACGTCACCGCCGTCGTGGTGGGTGCGACGCCCATGGGTCGCTTGGGTACTCCCCGCGAGATCGCTCAAGGCGTGCTGTTCCTCGCCAGCGACGAATCGAGCTTCATGACCGGGGCGGAGCTCGTGATCGACGGTGGCTACACGGCCCAATAGCCTGGCGCCGTGCCTGCTCGGTCAGACCGTCAAGAGCCGATGGTTCGACGGGTCGGCGCTCAGCGTTCCCTGCTCGATACGGTGTGCCATGTCAACGATTCGCTCATTGGCGGGGGCCGTCCCGCCGAGAGCCTTCTGGGCCTCGACGACCACGCCGTTGATCTCGGCGGCCTCGGCCCGACGACCCTTCATCCAGTCCTGGAGAACGGTGGTCCGAGTGTCGGGCAGGGTGTAGTCGGCCAGCACACCGTTGAGCAGGTCCTCGGCGTACTCCTCGGGCGTCGCATCCTTGACCCCCGCCACGCCGAAGATCGGCATGAGCCGATGACCCAGGGCCACTGCGGTCCGACCCGCCTCCTGGCCTGCCTTGAGCATGAAGTCGCGCATCCCCGGCACCGCGATGGCCTCGGCCAGCGGGAGGTTGAGGATCGCCGACGGCACGAGCTCGGAGGCATTCGCCACCAGCTTCATCCACTTGGCGGATCGGATGTCGTCTGTGACCGAGACAGTGCCCGCGGCCTTCATGACCTGCTCGACCTCGCCCATCCGTTCCTGCGTGCCCTGTTCGAACGCGCCCACAGCGAACCAGATCGGCGCCTGTTGGTGGATGATGCCGGGCTCGAACATGTTCGCAGCGACCTCGATGACGCACCCGACCGTGCGGCGGGCGCCCACGACGTCGGCCATGTCATCGATCGTCATCCCGTTCTGCACGCCCACGACCAGGCTGTCCGGAGTCAGCAGCGGCTTGATGAGCTCACAGGCCCACCGGGTGTCGTAGGCCTTCATGGCAACCAGGACGAGGTCGAATGGGTCTCTCATGGTCGCTACGTCGCACAGATGGTATGCATCGACCGGCGTTGTCACCGAAGTGTCCGGCAGCTCGACGCGCACGCCGTTGGCCCTCATGGCCTCCACGTGTGCGGGCCACTGCTCGATGAGGGTGACGTCCAGTCCGGCGCGGGTCAGGTCGGCCGCAATGGCCGCGCCGTTCGCCCCGGTGCCAACGACCGCAATGCGTTGATCGGTCACGTCGCCGTCCTACTTCGCGGCCATGCCGCCGTCGACCGGCAGGGTGGCGCCGGTGACGAAGTCAGCGTCGGCGGAACCAAGGAACGCCACTGCCGCAGCAATGTCCTCCGGCACGCCCAGCGGTAGGGGGTGCAGCGCCTGAACTCCGGCCAGGGCTTCCGGGTCATCCCAGAGAGCTCGGTTCATGGCGGTGGGGAAGTAGCCCGGCGCGACCGTGTTGACGGTGATGAGGGACTCAGCCAGCTCTACGGCGAGGTTCCAGGTGAGGTTGTGCACCGCACCCTTGGAGGCGGAGTAGCCCGCGATGTTCTTCTGGCCGATGCTGCCGGCGATGGAACCGATGTTCACGATCCGCCCCCGCACTCGTCCGTCCGGCTCTTGCGGGGCCATGCGGCGAACCGCTTCGCGACATCCGTTCCACGTGCCTTTGAGATTGATCTCCACCGTGCGATCGAACTGCTCGTCGGACTCGTCGAGGATGGAGGCGAACCCCAGAGAGACGCCCGCATTGTTGACCCACAGGTCCATCCGCCCGAACTCCGCCATCGTCGCGTCCCCGACCGCGGTCAGCTCCTCGGGGGACGTGACGTCAGCTCGGACGAAGATGGCCCGGCCGCCGTTCTTCAAGATGACGTCGTCGGTGTCCACCTGCAGATCGGCCTCGAACCCGCCGGTGAGGGCATCCTTGCGCAGGTCCACGCACACCAGTGCGGCACCCTCACGAGCCAGGCGGAGCGCGATCGCGCGGCCGTGGCCGGAGCTCGATCCGGTGACGACAGCTACCTTCTGGTCGTACCGATGGGCCCACTGGGCTGAGTCGGGACTGGTCATGGATCCTCGCACCTCCGGGTTGATGACATCCAGCACCCGCATGACGGTCGCCGATCGGACGTGGATGCGATGCTGGTTGTTTACCCAGGCTACACAGCGGGCCGGTTCCAGTCGAGATCTCACTGAAGGTCCGATTCGGGCGCGATACATCGCTCCCGACAGCACGTTCACTGACAGTTTACATAAGTCGTGACGTCCGCAACACTGTGTCTTTGTTGCGCCAGAGGCGCGGTCCACCACACCTGACTACGGCGTCACCGCCGATCGATTGAGGAGACAACACATGCAGCGTGCGAGCAACTCGCCTTCGACCGTGGCCGACAACCTGACGACCAGGCGGTCGTTCCTCCGTGCTGCAGGACTGTTCGGCGCGGCCGCCGTGGCCGGACCGGTTCTCGCATCCTGCGGGCGCGACAGCGGCTCTGGCGGGAGTGGCGGCAGCAGCAAGCTCAAGCTCGGCCTCTCGATCCCCTTCCTGACCACTCCGTTCTTCGCCGTCCTCGACAGCTATGTCCAGTCGGAGGTGAAGTCGCAGGGCGTGAGCATGTTGAACACGACGAATGCGAACCAGGACGCGGGCAAGCAGCTGACGGACATCCGGTCTCTCGTCGGAAGTGGCGCTACCGGCCTCCTTGCCGGCGTGGTCGACAACAAGGCGATCAAGCCGGCCCTCGACTACTGCGTTCAGCAGAAGGTGCCCTTCGTGGCGCTCGACGATGCCCCTGCTGCCGGCAAGCTCCTCATCGTGGTTCGCGCGGACAACTATCAGATGGGGGCGACGGCAGCCAAGAAGATGTCCGAGCTCCTGAAGGGCAAGGGCCAGGTGCTGTCCATCCAGGGTGACCTGGCGACGACCAACGGGAAGGACCGCAGCGACGGCTTCCGCGAGTGGGTCGCCAAGAACGCTCCCGGCATCAAGGTGATCGAGCGACCCGCCAAGTGGCAGGGCCCCTTGTCCGGCAGCGTCACCTCCACGATCCTGACGCAGTACAAGGACCTCGCCGGGATCTACATGCAGTCCGACACGACGTACGGTTCGGCCGTCCTGGCGAGCCTGAAGAATGCCGGCAGGCTGGCGCCCGTCGGCGATCCCAAGCACATGCCGCTCGTGGCCATCGACGGCGGCGCCGAGGGACTGGACCACATTCGCGAGGGGACGATCGATTCATTGGTGTCGCAGCCGCTCGACGGCTACGCGAAGTACGGCGTGCAGTACCTCAAGCAGGCCTCCGAGGGTGACAAGCCCAAGAAGGGCGCAACTGACCACGACAGCAAGGTGGTCGACTTCAAGGGCAACCTGATGGACCTGCTTCCCGCGACGCTGGTGACGAAGGCAAACGTCGACTCCAAGTCATTGTGGGGCAACGACCCGAAGGCAAAGGCCTGATGTCACCGACGGCCGAGGTCCAGCCGCTCATCGACGTTCGTGGGGTGAGCAAGACCTTCGGGGCGACGCGGGCTCTCACCGACGTGAGCGTGACGGTCCAACCCGGTCGAACGCATGCTCTGGTGGGCAGGAACGGGGCCGGAAAGTCGACCTTGGTGTCCGTGATGACCGGCCTCACCGCCCCCGACGAAGGATCTGTCCTGTTCGCAGGTCAGCCTGCGCCCTCGACGCGGAACCTGGGGCAGTGGCAGACCCACGTCGCCTGCGTGTACCAGCACCGCCGCATCGTTCCGCACCTGAGCGTAGCCGAGAACCTCCTGCTCAATCGGCTGCCCCGCTCCGGCTTCCGGGTCGACTGGGCACGAGCCCACCGGGAGGCCGCCGCCCTGCTGGCCCAGTGGAACATCGACCTCAACCCACGGCTCGACGCGGGCCAGCTCAGTGTCGAGAACGCCCAGCTCGTCGAGATCGTGCGCGCGCTGTCGGGCGGAAGCCGGTTCGTCATCCTGGACGAGCCAACCGCTCAGCTGGTGGCCTCCGGTGTCCGGCGACTCTTCAAGGAGCTGACCCGGCTGCAGGCGTCGGGAGTCACCTTCTTGTACATCTCCCACCACCTCGAGGAGATCGAGGAGCTCTGCCAGGACGTCACTGTGCTCCGCAACGGCAGGGTCGTGGCGAACGACACGGTCCAAAGGCTGCCGACGGCGCAGATCGTCCAGGCGATGGTGGGTGGTGAAGGCGGGCAGTCACGCCGGGGGGAGCGCAAGGGCCACGCGGCGTCCCCTGCCCTCCGAAGCGCGACCGGCACGTCATCGCCTGCGGTCCCCTGCCTGGAGCTGCGCGACGCCCGGATGGCCGGCGTCAAGGAACCCGTCTCGCTGACGGTCGCCGCCGGGGAGATCGTGGGCATCGCCGGTCACACCGGTTCAGGCTCTCGTGCCATCGCCGACGCCGTGTTCGGACTGGCGCAGCTGACCGGTGGTCAGATCCTCCGTGACGGGAAGCAGGTCCGGATCGACGGGCCCCGGGTCGCGATCGACGCCGGCATGGGCTTCGTCCCGGAAGACCGGCACAGTGCGGGCTACGTCCCCATGTTGTCGATCGAGGACAACATAGCCGCCCCGGTCCTGTCACGGCTGGGTGCGCGCGGTTTCGTCTCGGGGGCCAGGAGAGCCGCGCTGGCGGACGGACTTCGGCAACGACTGGACGTTGCCTGTTCGTCGATCAGGCAGGAGGTCGGCAGCCTGAGCGGAGGGAACCAGCAGAAGGTGGTCTTCGCCAGGGCACTGGCCTCTGATCCGTCGGTGCTGGTCCTCGTCCACCCCACGGCAGGCGTCGACGTCGCCTCCAAGGAGACTCTGTTCGATGCCGTCGACGCAGCCCGACACAAGGGCGTCGGAGTCCTTCTGGTCAGTGACGAGGTCGATGAGCTCAAGGAGTGCGACCGCGTGATGGTGCTGGTCCAAGGTCGGGTCACCAAGCATTTCGGGAGCGAGTGGAACGACCACGAGATGGTCGCCGCCATGGAGGGAGTGGACACGCATGTCTGAACAGTCAGAGGCGCCCCAGGTCACGGACCCGACCCTCGAGGACAGCCCGACCGCTGGTGTGCCTCGGTGGAGGGTCCTGCTCCAGAACCGTTCGTTCGCACTGGTTCCGGTCCTGCTGGTCGCCATCCTCGTGGGGTTCATCGTGAGTCCGGTCTTCTTGACGAACCGGAACATCATCAACCTGACGCAGCAGTCCTCCGAGCTGGCCATCGTGGTCGTTGCGCTGAGCATGGTGCTCATCAGCGGGAAGTTCGATCTCTCGCTCGAGTCAACCTTCGCTCTGGCGCCGATGGTCGGGGCGTACGTCATCCTGCCTTCGGCGGTAGGCGGATCCGGGTTCGGCCTCCCCGCCGCCCTCGGGCTCCTCGTCACCGTTGCAGTCGGAGTTCTCGTCGGGTTCGTGAACGGCTTCCTCGTGATCCGCCTCGAGCTCAACGCCTTCATCGTGACGATCGCCATGCTTATCCTGCTGAGGGGCATCACGCTCGGTCTGGTCAGCGGCCGAACGCTGTTCCAGCTACCCGACTCGTTCCTCTACCTGGGGGAGGCGAAGTGGATCGGAGTGCCCGTGTCCATCCTGACGGCCGGGCTGATCTTCGTCCTCGCCTCCCTGTTCCTGCGCTACCACCAGGTGGGGCGCGCCATCTACGCCATCGGTGGCAACGCCGAGGCTGCGCGAGCGGCGGGCATCAACGTTGCTCGCATCCAGTGGGGCGTCTTCATGACCGCAGGCGGGCTGGCAGCGATCGGCGGTCTCGCGCTGGCCGGGCGGACCGCCTCGGTGACCCCGTCCCAGGGGACCAACCTCATCTTCAGCGCCTTCGCCGCCGCCGTCATCGGCGGCATCAGCCTCAACGGCGGCCGAGGGACGATGCTGGGCGCCTTCCTCGGGGTGCTGCTGCTGGCAGTCATCACCAACATCTTGACCCTCTCGCAGATACCGTCCTTCTGGATCGACGCCTCGAACGGCGCCATCATCCTCGTCGCCATCTTGATCTCCAGGTTCACTTCCGGCAAGGAGGTCGTGGACTGAGGTCAGCCTGGGACTCCGATCCGGACAAAGACACCGAAGGAAGGCTCCACGACTGTGTCGCAACCATCCACGACGAGCGTGTCGGCGGTCATCGCCCGCAAGTCGCCAGCCGGAGATGTCACCGTGGCGTACGAGAGCATGGCCGCACCGGTCCTCGGCCCTCACGATCTGCTGGTCGCCCCGCACTACGTCGGAGTGTGTGGTTCTGACCTCGAGCTGCTGAGTGGTCATCTCGACGATGACTTCTCGGTCAGCTACCCGTTGGTCATCGGACATGAGTGGTCCGGAGTGGTTGTCGACAAGGGGTCAGGAGTCGGCGACGCGTTCGAGAGGGGCCAGCTCGTCGTCGGTCATGGCTCCCTCGGCTCCAACCACTGGTTCGGCTTCACCCAAGACGGCGCGATGGCGGACCAGTTCGTGGTGCGCTCGGCCATGTGCTTCGTCGTACCGGTAGGCGTCTCTCCCCAGCGAGCGGCCATGGTCGAGCCGCTCGCCTGCGTCCTGCAGGGCCTGCACGTCGTCGGTGGCGCCGACGCGTCCCATACTGCCGTCGTCTTCGGCTGCGGCACCTTGGGCTTGGCCATGGTGGGCCTGTTGGCGACCACGGGCGCCACGGTGATCGCCATCGACCCCAGTGAGAAGCGCCGCAGCACCGCCGGACGCCTCGGGGCGACCATGACGCTTCCGGCTGCCCCTGGTGGCGAGCTCCTGGAGGAGATCCACGCCCGCCTCGGTGTCCATGGAGCCGACCTGGTGGTCGAGGCATCGGGCAGCCCACCGGCGCAGGCCGCATCACTCGAGGTGACGGCGATGGGGGCGCGCGTCATATTGATGGGCATCAGCCACGGCGACACGACGGCAGCCCTGCGTCTTGTTCAGGCACGCCTGCTGAGCGTCGTCTCCTCGGTCGGCGCGCCGCCCGACATCTGGGAACCCACGTTGCGTCTACTGGCCCGCACGGACATCGACCTCACCCCAGCAGTCTCGGACGTCTTCGGATTCGACCGATGTGTCGAGGCACTGGCGGCAGCCGCCAGCCCCGCCACGAGCGGAAAGGTGATGCTCACACCAGTGTCAACCACGTGATCACGCCTCATCGGGCGTAGTCGACGACCGCCCGTGACTCGATGAGTGAGTCGATCGCGGACACCGCTGCAAGGTGCTCGGGGTGCTTCTGATACTTGTCGAGCTCTTCCTCGGACGAGTGCTCGGACACGAGGACGAGATCCCAGTGCGAGGTCACCGATCCGAGGTCGGAGCCGACTTCCAGGTGATCCACATGAGGCACTGAGTCCCCCAGTGGCAGAAGCTGCCGCTGGATCTCTTCGGCATCGTCGACGCCTTGAGGCGTTCCGGAGCTGACGAGCTTGAAGGCAACGACGTGCCGGATCATCTGGTACCTGCGTTTCGACAAGGCCGAACGGCTGATCGGCGTGCGGAGAACGAACTTAGCACCCTCCTCCGTCGTCGGGACGGGGGCTCAGTCGCCGGCTTCGAGAAAGGCGATGAGGGTGTCGTAGGACTTCCTGGTCGCCGCGTCCACCGGCATGGCCCGGAAGTCGGTGGAGAGCATCTCGACCCCCCACGCCCCTGAGTACCCGGTCTGCTTGATGGCGCGCACGAAGCCGGCGATGTCCAGCGACCCCTCTCCCACGAACTTGCGCTCGTCGAACGTGTCATCGATCAGGCTTCCGCGAACCTCCGGTGCGGCGTCGCTCATCTCGACGCTGAAGATGTGCTCCTGCGGGATCTGCGCCAGTGTCGCGAAGTCGACCCCCGCCCGTCCGGCGTGCCAGACGTCTATCAGGACACCGGCGTTCGGGTGGTCGGCTCTGAGCACGACCTCCAAGGCATCCTCGGGTGTCTTGCAGTCGGCGAACGGCATCGGCTCGAGACCGACCCTCGTGCCTGCGTCCGCCGCCTGCTGACCCAGGACATGGAACTCCTCGGCGATCAGGTCCGGCTCGAACGGCGGAGAGTCGAAGCGGCCACCGATCTTGATGTGCAGCGCCCCGAGTGCCTCGGCGCCGCGGAGCAGGTCCTGGCGCTGACGATCGGAGGCCTCCCGCTCCGGTCCGGCGGGGAGGTACCAGCCCTCGAGGAACTCGACCTCGACAAGCGTGATGCCGTGGTCCTCGAGAGTCTTCCTGGCGTCCACGAGACCCATGGTGCGCTCCACCTCGAGCAGGTCTTGATGACGGATCCCGAAGCCGGTGAATCCGGCGTCGGCAACCGCCTTGACCCGTTCGAGGAAAGGCACAGGGCTCCGATCGTCGGCTGCACGCGGACGGCACGCGCCCGCCGAGGTCCAGCAGGCGGCGATCAGGTCATAGCTCAAGAGAAGATCCTTTCAGGGACTGGAGCTGCGGTGGCGGGACGTCCACAGTCGACGAAGCTCAGTCGGAAGCGATCGACAGCTCGACGCGACCCAGCTCCTCGCGAAGCCGGTTCAGACCGGTGTAGGCGCGGTCCCGGTATCTCGCCACGTCTGTCGTCTGCTCCTGGCCGAACTGGTAGAAGCCCTGCCCTGTCTTGAGTCCGTGATGTCCATGCTCGACCTGGTCGACCAGCAGCGCCGGTGCCCCGATGCGCTCGCCGAAGGCCCGCTCCATGGTCGCGAAGCCGTCCCGGTAGACATCGAGGCCTGCGATGTCGGCGATGGCGAACGGACCGAAGAACGGCAGCCGGAAGCCGAACGAGTTCCTCACCACCTCGTCGATCTCGGCAGGGCCGGCGATGCCGTCCTCGACGATGCGGACGGCCTCCCGGAACAGCGCGTACTGGAGGCGGTTGGCCACGAAACCAGGCGCGTCGCCCACGACGGTCGCTGACTTCCCGACGCCGAGGAGCAGTCCCAACACGTCTCGGACCACGCTGTCGGAGGTCTCCGCGGCAGGGATGACCTCGACACAGGGGACGAAGGGGGCGGGGTTCATCCAGTGCACACCGAGGAACCGCTCGGGATGGCGAACGCTCGTGGCGAGCTCACCGATGGGGATGGCCGAGGTGTTCGTGCCGATCACCACCTCAGGTCCGGTCAGGGAGGAGATCTCCGCGAGAACCGACCTCTTGAGCTCCGACTTCTCCGGGACGACCTCGGCCACGTATGTCGCACCGGTGACTGCGGCGGGCATCGACTCCGCATGGCGCAGGTGCTCGACGATGCGGTCTGCGGTCTCCTCGGACACCAGCCCGTCGCGAGCGAACGCCCGCGCTTCCTGGTGAAGCTGCTGCACCCGCTCCTGCGAGCGCTCGGCGCTGACGTCGACGAGCGCGCAGTCCACGCCGTGCCCGGCGAAGGTCTGGGCCATGCCGCCACCCATGTAGCCGCCGCCCACGACGGCGACCCGGACCTCGTTGATCGACGACATGATCATCTCCTTCTCGATGGTCAGGTTCGCACATCGCAGGCGTGGTCAGAAACCGACTTCGTGCCGGCCCTTCAGCTGCAGGATCTCGCGTGCCTCGTCGGGGGTCGCGATCTCGAGGCTGAGCGCGTCGAGGATCGTCCGGATGCGCGTCACCTGCTGGGCGTTGGTCTCGGCAAGCTGGCCCGGCCCGATCCACAGCGAGTCCTCGAGACCGACCCGCACGTGGGAACCCATGGCGGCGCCGATGCTGGCGAGCGGGATCTGGTGGCGGCCCGCACCCAGGATCGACCACTGGTAGCCGTCGCCCAGCAGCCGGTCAGCCGTGCGCCGCATGTGCATCAGGTCCTCCGGGTGGGCGCCGATCCCGCCGAGGAGCCCGAACACCGACTGGACGAACAGCGGTCCCTCGGTCAGACCCCGGCCGTGGAAGTGCGCCAGGTTGCTCAGGTGCGAGATGTCGTAGCACTCGAACTCGAACCGTGTGCGGTTGGTGCGACCCATGTCGAGGATCGTCTCGATGTCCGCGAAGGTGTTCTTGAAGACCAGGTCCCGACTCTTCTCGAGTCCTTCGCGCTCCCAGTCGTGCTCGAACTCCTTGAAACGCTCGAGCATGGGGTAGAGCCCGAAGTTCATCGACCCCATGTTGAGTGACGCGAGCTCGGGCTTGAACTCCCGGGCGGGTCGCATGCGCTCAGCCACCGTCATGTGCGGGGACCCACCGGTGGTCAGGTTGATGACGGCATCGGTGTTCTGCTTCAGCTGCTCGAGGAGCGGCACGAAGTGTTGCGGGTCCTGCGAGGGGCGGCCGTCGATCGGGTCCCGGGCGTGCAGGTGGACGATGGCTGCCCCTGCCTCCGCAGCTCCGATGGCTGCCTCTGCGATCTCCTGCGGGGACACCGGCAGGTACTTCGACATGGACGGGGTGTGGATGGCGCCTGTGACCGCGCTGGTGATGATGACTTTGCGAGCGTGCGGCATGTCGGGATCTCCTCCGGGTCGGTCTGGATCTAGGACGTTGGGTGCGGGTCGCCGGCGAAGCGCGGCTCGGGAAGGCCGGTGACGCCCAGCCCGGTGATGGTGAAGATGCTTCCGGCGCTGACCGGGTCGTCCGGGAACCGAGGCAGCGGTGGCTTGGCCATCGAGGTGACGAAGAGGGTGTCCAGGTCCGGGCCTCCGAACATGACGCTCGTGACCTTCTTCACCGGCATGTCTATCACTCGGTCGACCGTTCCGTCTGGTGCGTACCTGACCACCTTCCCGTCGTACACGAGCGCGTTCCACAGACCCCCCTGCGAGTCCACGGTCGACCCGTCGAACCCCCCGACCGCTGAGGTCCCGATGGTCGCGAAACCCCTACGGTTGCTCACCGCGCCCGTCTCTATCTCGTAGTCGTAGGCCCAGATCTCGCCGGAGTAGGTGTCACTGAAGAAGAACGTCGAGTCGTCCGGTGACCAGCAGGGGCCGTTCGCGACCGCAAGGTCCTCGTCGAGAACGGTCACCCCGTAGTCGGGGTCCAGACGGTACAACCGCCCGCTCTTGTCGAGCTCTGCGGTGTCCATGGACCCGAACAGGAAACGGCCGCGGCGGTCCACCTTCCCGTCGTTCAACCGGTTTCTCGGCAGGTGTGGCTCAGGATCGGTGACGAGAGTGACCTCACCGGTGGCCAGGTCCAGCACGTGCAGGCCGGTGGCCAGGGCAGTGATCAGCGTGGTCCCGTCCCGGGTCAGAGCGACGGAGCCGATCGGCGCCGGGACCAGCCACGAGCGCAGCTCGCGACCGTCGGCCGTGGCGCGGAAGACCCGCTCCCCGAGACTGTCGATCCAGTACAGGCGCTCCTGCCCCACGTCCCACAGAGGCCCCTCGCCGAGGATCGTCTTGACGTCCAGGAAGATGTCGATCTTCATGAGTGCCACCGGTTGTCGCACTCGCCTGCCGACCTCTCATGGATCATGACTGACACTTCCTTCACTGTCTTCACCGCCGATGGTCGTCGACGCTAGACCTGACGCCTCGGAGGACGTCTACTGGCCCCACCACCACGAACCACGCAGGAGGCCAGCACACATGTCAGGTCATCGCGGGACGGAGCGCATCCTCATCGCAGGCGGGACGGTGCTCTCGCAAGATCGGGAGATCGGCGATCTGCCGAAGGGCGACATCCTCATCGACAAGGGGATGATCGTCGAGGTCGCGCCGAGCATCTCGGCGGACGACGCGAGGGTGATCGACGCAACCGGTCACATCGTGCTTCCCGGGTTCATCGACACGCACCGGCACAACTGGCAGTCGGTGCTCCGCCACGTCGGGTCGGACTGGTCGCTGGGTCAGTACTTCATCGGCGTGCACTTCGGTATGTCGAAGCTGTTCCGGCCGCAGGACACCTACATCGGCAACCTGCTCGGCATCGCCGAAGCACTTGACTCCGGCATCACGACTCTTCTGGACTGGTCGCACGGCATCGACACCCCCGAGCACGCCGACGCGGCCATCCAGGGGCTGCTGGACTCCGGGGCCCGGGCGGTCTTCGCGCACGGTGGCGGCGCCTCGATGTGGCAGGTCCCGAGCGACGTGCCGCACCACGAGGACGTCGTCCGCGTCCAGGAGCAGTACTTCTCCTCCGACGACCAGCTGGTCACCCTCGCCTTCGCTGCCCGCGGCCCCCAGTACACGACCGAGCAGGCTGACATCCACGACTTCGAGCTGGCGAGACGGCTGGGGGTCCGCATCACGGTCCATGCCGGTGACGGGGAGTTCGGCAAACGCCGCGGCGTCGCGTGGATGGTGGATCACGGCTACGCGGCCGACAACGTCACCTACGTGCACTGCAACACTCTCGCCGATGACGAGTACCACATGATCGCGGACACCGGCGGCACTGCATCGGTGTCGGCCGACATCGAGACCCAGATGGGTCACGGCTGGCCGGCGACCGGGAAGCTGCTCGACGTCGGTGTCCGCCCGAGCCTGTCGATCGACACCTGCACGTCGAACGGCGGTGACATGTTCCACGCGATGAAGACGACGATCAGCGTCCAGCGAGCGCTCGACAACGATGCCCTGGCAGCCGCATCCGACGCCGACTCACTGCGCCTCCACTGCTCCGACGTGGTCGACTTCGCGACCATGCAGGGAGCAGTCGCCACCGGCCTGGACAAGAAGGTCGGCAGCATCACCACGGGCAAGGAGGCCGACATCATCCTGGTGCGAGCAGACAGCCTCGCCATGACACCACAGAACAACCCCTACGGCGCCGTCGTCTACAGCGGTCACGCCGGGATGGTCGACACCGTCCTCGTGGCAGGCAACGTCGTCAAGGAGAAGGGCAAGCTGGTGGGCGTCGACGTCGACAGGATCAGGCAGCTCGCGGCCGAGACGAACGAGCACCTGTTCGCGAACGCCAAGACCGTGCCGACGATCGTGGACGCGACGCGGGGTGGCACGTGGTCGCCGACGGCCCTCAGAGCGTGAGTCCCGAGAGCATCACCACGCCCAGTGGCCAGTGGCCAGGAGCTCAACGTGTGCACGCTCAGCAGCCTGTCAGTCTCTTGATCGCCTCAGGTGTCTGAGGGGTGAAGAGGTTGACCAGGTTCCCGTCGGGATCACGGAACAGGAGGGACCGATTCCCCCAGGGCATCGTCGTCGGCGCCTGGACGATCGTGAGGTCGAGTCCGTCCAGGGCTCGCAGCCGGTCGTAGTCGACGTCGACGTCCGCCACGAGGAACTCGATGATCACACTGTGGTTGTCCGCGGCGTGGGCTACCCCGGGGCCGAAGAGCGCCATGGTGCTGCTGCCGGCAACGGCCAGGGTCGCCGCCGGGGTGCTCAGCTCGGCGAACACGTCGTTGGCCCAGGTGGCCGAGACTCCGATCACCCGCTCGTAGAACTCGACCAGGCCGACGACGTCGTCGGTGACCAAGCGGATCGAGGCGAAGCTCGACCGGTCGGTCACCGGGTTGCCCGCTGTGCTGTCCATGCTGGACTCCTCTCGTCAGGGACGAAGGGCCGTTCGACCCTCGACCGCGACGATAGGTGCGGTACTGGACACTATCCGCCCGGTATCTGTGGAAGATTGTCCTCATGTCCCGCCCCACCTCGCGGGTGCTGGCGCTCCTCGAGATCCTGCAGGGGGGCGGCACTCGCAGGCTCGCCGACCTCGCCGATCGGCTGGGTGTCGACGAGCGCACCGTGCGTCGCTACGTCAGTCACCTCATCGATCTCGACATCCCGGTGGAGTCAGTGAGAGGTCGGTACGGCGGCTACCGGCTCGCTCCGGGTTTCCGCTTGCCGCCCTTGATGTTGAGCGACGAGGAGGCGGTGGCGGTGCTGCTCGGGCTGGAGGTCGCTCGGCGCACCGGACGTGGGGAGTCCGCTGCATCGGCCATCGCTTCCGCCAAGCTCCAACGCGTCCTGCCTGCACGCCTGAGACATCGGCTGCAGGCGCTGGTGGCGACCTCGACCTTCACGACGCCGCAGCAGTCCCAGGTGTCTCTGGACACCGACACCCTGCTGACGCTGGCCGAGGCGACAGCCGATCGGCGCCCCGTGCGCATCACCTACCGCGGGCGAGACGGTCGACACAGCGAGCGTGTCATCCACCCGTGGGGCTTGGTGGCTCACTCGGCGCACTGGTACCTCAGAGCGACCGACGCGTCGCTCGACGAGGTCCGGACGTTCCGTCTGGACCGGATCGAGTCGACAACGCTGCAGGCAGGCTCGTTCGAGATGACTGATCACAGCGACGTCACCGCCAGCGTCCTCGAGTCACTCGCCGACACACCCTGGACCCACCAGGTGTCGCTGCGCGTCCGCGGCTCCCACCAGGCAGTCACCGCACGCCTCCCACTGGGAGTCGCGCTGGTCGAGCAGATCGACTCCGAACCGGCGTGGGTGCGAGTTCGGCTCAGGGCGGACCGGCTCGACTGGCTGCCCGCCCTCATCGCCGGTATGGACGAAACCTTCGTGATCGAAGAGCCGGCGGAGCTCTGCGAGCTCATCCATGCCTTCGCCAGACGCCTCGACGCGTCGGCCGACGCCTGACACCGGTCACCGCGGCACCCGGCGCCGGGTCCGCCCGACGACCCGCACCTCGACCTCCGGTCGGGCCCGGAAGGGTGCCAGCTGCACGTCGCTGGCACCGTCGTCGGTGATCAGCGTCCAGGGCCGCGGCAGCGCGGTCCAGTAGTGGCTGGGCGCCGCGCCGAGCTTGCTCGCGTCAGCCAGCACCACCACGGACCCGGCGGCTGCGACCATGGCCCGCTTCAGCGCGGCCTGCTCAGCGGTGCCCTCGCACACCCCCCGCTCGGCCTGGACGCCGTCGGCCCCCAGGAACACGATGTCGGCGGTGATCCCCGCCATCGCGGCCTGGGCCAGCGGACCCACCATGCCGAGGCTGACGTGGCGCACGCTTCCGCCGAGCACCACCAGCTCGACGCCCGGGGCGTCCTCGAGGGCATGCAGCGTGGTCAGGCCGTTGGTGACCACCGTGATCTCGTCGTACGACGCGAGCCGGACCGCCAACGCGCCCACGGTGGTGCCGGCGTCCATCAGCAGCAGGTCGCCCCGGCTGACCAGGCCTTCCGCCTCCCGGGCGATGGCGTCCTTCTGCGCCAGCGCGAGGTGCTCACGCTCGTGCACGCTCTGCTCGCCGGGAGCAGGGGCCAGTGCGCCGCCATAGGTGCGCACCACCTCCCCGTCGGCGGACAGCGTCGCCAGGTCTCGGCGAACGGTCGAGAGCGACACCTGGTAGCGCTCGGCCAGCTCCTCGACGGCCACCGGGCGCGTGCGGAGGATGGAGCGCATCTCGACTCGGCGGTCGTGGGGCCTCATCGAGACGACCCTACTGGGGGTCCGCCGGGTCCTGGGCGAGGTCGCCGGCCTGTCGTAGTGCCTCGACCATGCTGGCCTCCTCGGCGCGGCCGGTGCCGGCGATGTCGAACGCGGTGCCGTGGTCGACGCTGGTGCGGATCACCGGCAGTCCCACGGTCACGTTGACCCCCGCTTCGATGCCCAGCACCTTGACCGGGCCGTGGCCCTGGTCGTGGTACATCGCCACCACCAGGTCGAAGTCCCCGCGTCCGGCGCGGAAGAAGATCGTGTCCGCAGGCAGCGGGCCCTGGGCGTCGATGCCGCTGGCCCGGGCGGCTGCGATCCCCGGTGCGACCTTCGCCTCCTCCTCGCCATACCCGAACAGGCCGTTCTCCCCTGCATGCGGGTTGATGCCGCAGACCGCGATCCGCGGGTTCTCGATGCCCGCCTTGACCAGCGTCTCGTGGCCGCGGCGGATGGTGCGCTCGACGAGCCCCGGCTCGATGCGGTCGACCATGTCGATGATCCCGAGGTGGGTGGTCACGTGGATGACCCGCAGCTTCGGCGCAACCAGCATCATGGACACCTCCTCGGTCCCGGTGAGCTCGGCCAGCAGCTCGGTGTGGCCCGGGAAGACGTGCCCGGCCTTGTGCAGCGCCTCCTTGTTCAGCGGCGCTGTGCAGATCGCACCGACGCGGCGCTCGGTGGCGAGCTCGACGGCCGCCTCGATGAAGCGGTAGGCGCCCTCACCGGCCACCTCGGACAGCTCGCCGAAGGGCAGGTCGTCGGGGATGCAGTCGAGGTCCACGACGTCGACGGTGCCACGGGTGTAGGCACCGTCCTCGGGGCCGGCGACCGACGTGACCTCGAGGTCGACCCCGGTGATCTCGACGGCACGGCGCAGCCGGCCCAGGTCGCCCACCACCAACGGTCGGCAGCGGTCATAGACCTCCGGGCGCGCCAGCGCCTTGACGATGACCTCGGGTCCGACGCCGGCAGCGTCGCCCATCGTGATCGCGACTACGGGACGGGTCATGGTGTGGTTCCTCTCCAAGTGGTGGCAGGTGTGCTCGCAGGTGTGGTGGCAGGCTCGGGCAGGCAGCGCAGCAGGGTGTCGGGGTCTCCGAAGGCGCCCGCCTTGGTGACGAGCTCCAGGTCGAGGTGCGGGACGCGGGCCAGCACGACTCCGGGCTCGAGCTCCCCGGTCACCTCGAGGTGGTCGACGCCGGCCCGCGCGAGCACGGCGCGAGCGGTCTCGCCGCCGGTGGCCACGAGAGTGCCGACGTCGCCCAGGACGGCGGTCGTCGCCTCGGCCAGGGCGCGCGCCACCGCCGGCGCCTCCGAGCGCACCACGGGAGCGGCCGGGTCGGGCGAGAGGACGACTGGGCCAGTGCGCAGTGACCGGCGAACGCGCTCGGCGGTCGCGGCGGGCTCGTCCAGGACGACCACGCTCACTCCACGCTCGACCAGCCGTTCGCGTTGGGCACGCGAGGCCTCGGCATAGCTGCCCACCACCACCAGGGTGGGCCCGGTCCCCAGAGCGGGTGGCTGATCGGCGACCGACGGTCCGGCAAGCGGTCGGGTGAGACCTCCTGAGCCGACCAGCAGGACGGGGGTCCGGCCGCGCCTGCTGTCGGCGACCACCGCCTCGAGGTCGTCGTCGGTCTCACCGTCCACCACCACGGCGTCGAGCCCTTCGGCGTACGCCGCGGCAAGCCGGTCGCTCAGCCGGCCGGCCCGCACGTCCTGGAGCCCGATGCGGCCCGTGCGCAGGCCGCCGCCGACGAGCAGTTGCACGACGTCCCCGTCACTGCCGTGTGCCGCGAGCGGCCGGCCGTCGACGTGGACCACGCCGTCGCGCGTGGTGCGTCCCGTGCCAGGGAAGGCCGGCGCGATGACCAGCAGCACGCGGGTGCCGCGCCGGGCCACGGCCTCGGCCATCGCCCGGAGCTCCACTGCGAGGTTGCCGCGCAGGGTGGAGTCGACCTTCTTCACCAGCTGGGCGTCGAGCTCCAGCGCGCGACCAGTCGCCTCGGCGACGCGCTTCGCTGCCTCCTCCGGACCGAGGTGCCGGCTGTCGGTGTCCACGGCCAGCACCGGGTGGTCCGGCCAGTCCCCCGTCGCGTCCAGCACCACCGACGTCCTCCCGCGCCGGTGCAACAGGGCCGCGCTGTCGCACGCACCGGTGAGGTCGTCGGCGACGATGACGAGCCCGGTCATCGCGACCTCGCGGGCCGGCCGTCGACCGGATCCGCAACCCGATCGGCGGCCGCGTTGGTGCGGCGGGCGACGAAAGCGGTGGCGAACGGGACGAGGATCGCGGTGACCACGACCGACGCGGCCACCAGCACGGTGGCGGGACCGGCCGCCTCCCGGTAGGCCGGGTTCGCTGAGGCGACGATCGCTGGAACCGCGGCCGCGTTGCCCGCCGTGCTCGCCGCCGCGATGCCCGCGACCCCGCGGCCGCCGGTCAACCTGTCGGCCGTCATCAGCACGATGGCGGAGATCCCGAAGACGGCGACGCCCAGGAGCAGGCCCAGCAGGCCCGCGTGCCAGACCGCGGCGAGGTCGATGCTGACGCCGAGAGCGAAGGCGAAGAACGGGATGAGCACGCCCGTGGCACCGCTCAGCCAGGTGCGCAGCTCGGGGTCGAGGTTGCCGAGCACCGCTCCCACCAGCAGCGGGATCAGGGCGCCGACCAGGGTCTGCCACGGGAACGTCGACAGCCCGGCGATCCCCAGGGTCACCATCGTCAGGAACGGTCCGGACTCGATGGTGAGGATGGAGTACGTCGCCACGTCGCGCGGCTTGCCGAACTGAGCCATCAGCGCCATGTACAGCCCGCCGTTGGTGTCGTTCAGCGCGGCGACGACCGCGAGTGCCGACAGGCCGGCGAAGAAGCCGGAGGAGACCGGCGCCTCCCCGAGGAAGTGACCGAGCACCAGACCGACCACCACGGCCAGCCCCACCTTGGAGGCGAACAGGGCACCACCCTTGCGCAGGATGTACGGCGTGGTGCGCACATCGATGCTGGCCCCCATGCAGACGTAGAAGACCGCGAGGATGACGAGGGACCCGTCGAAGAGCGCGCCGGTGAAAGACCCGAAGTAGGGCCCGGCGTCGGGGAACAGCGTGTGGATCACGGCCCCGATCAGCAGCGGGACGATCATCATCCCGCCGGGCACGCGCTCGAGGCTTCGCTTGATGGGCACGGACATCCGGGCTCCTTCTCCGTCGGCGCGCCGGCCGATCGACCGACATCGTCCAGCCTTCCACAATTGCGCTATTTGCGCAAGAACAGCGGTTCTTGCGCGAAACACGCATTCCCTGGAGACGCCCTGGTGGCCCTCCCCGACGACAACCGGGCGCTGGGAGACTGAGCTCTGTGGCCACGACACCGACGCTCGAGCACCTCGCCCACCTGTCCATCGACGTAGGCACACCGCTCGAGGTGTGCGCCTCCGACCTCGGGCGGCGTCGAGTGGTCCCGATCCTCGGGGGAGTCGTCCGCGGCCCGCTGCTGGAGGGACGGGTGCTGTCCGCCGGGGCCGACTTCCAGCTCATCCGAACCCCGGAGGTCACCGAGCTGCAGGCGCGCTACGTCATCGAGACGCTGACCGGCGAACGGGTCTACGTCGAGAACTCGGGCTACCGCGTCGGCTCACCGGACGACATCGAACGACTCAACCGTGGGGAGCCTGTGGACCCGAGCAGGCTGTACTTCCGATCGGTGCCCCGCCTCGAGACCGACGCACCGAGACTGAGGCACCTCAACCACAGCATCCTGATCGGCAGCGGCCAGCGCCATCCGGACCGGGTGGAGTTCGACTTCTTCCTGGTCAGATGAAGCGTCAGATGAGCGTCAAGGGATCATCGCCGGCACGCAACGTCAGGGCGATGTCGAGGATCATGTCCTCCTGGCCGCCGACGAGCCCCCGGGCTCCGACCTCGACGAGGATGCGACGTACGTCGATGCCGTAGCGCTCCGACGCGGCCTCGGCGTGGCGCAGGAAGCTGGAGTAGACCCCGGCGTACCCGAGGGTCAGCGTCTCGCGGTCCACCCGCACCGGGCGGTCCTGCAGGGGCCGGACCAGGTCCTCGGCGGCGTCCTGGAGGGCGAACAGGTCACAGCCGTGCGTCCACCCCTGCAGGGACGCCACTGCGACGAACGGCTCGACGGGGCAGTTGCCGGCACCGGCTCCGTGACCGGCCAGCGAGGCGTCGACCCGGGTGGCCCCCTCCTCCACCGCCACGACGGAGTTCGCCACCGAGAGCGAGAGGTTCTCGTGGGCGTGGATGCCTACCTCGGTTGCCGGGTCCAGGACCTCACGGTAGGCGCGCACCCGGTCGCGAACGCCGCCCATGGTCAGTCGGCCACCTGAGTCGGTGACGTAGACACAGTGAGCGCCGTAGGACTCCATCAGCAGTGCCTGCGCGGCGAGCTTCTCGGGGGGCGCGAGGTGGCTCATCATCAGGAAGCCGGAGACATCCATGCCGAGCGTGCGGGCGATGTCGATGTGCTGGGCGGAGACGTCCGCCTCGGTGCAGTGCGTCGCGACCCGCACCGACCGGACACCCAGGCGGTAGGCGTGCTCGAGCTCCTCGATGGTGCCGATCCCCGGGAGGAGCAGCGTGGTGAGCCGGGCGTGGGTGAGGTTGGCGGCAGCAGCCTCGATCCACTCCCAGTCGCTGTTCGAGCCCGGACCGTAGGTCAGGCTCCCCCCGGCCAGGCCGTCCCCGTGCGCCACCTCGATGGCATCGACGCCGGCGGCGTCGAGAGCGGACACGATGCTCCCCACTCTCTCCGGCGTGATCCGGTGCCGGATCGCATGCATGCCGTCGCGCAGGGTCACGTCCTGGATGTAGAGCCTGGCCGGCGTGGTGGTCACGCGACTGGCTCCGGTTGCCGCCTGCCGGCAGCGAGGTGCTCGGCGACCCGAACGGCTGCCGAGGTCATGATGTCGAGGTTGCCGGCATAGGCAGGGAGGTAGTGCCCGGCGCCCTCGACCTCCAGGAAGACCGTGACCTGGTGGGTGACCGGAGCGTCGCCGGCCAGCGTGTGCACCGGCTGGTCGACGGGCACCGGCGTGACCTGCACCTGCTGCTTGAGCCGGTAGCCGGGCACGTACGCCGCCACGTCGGCCACCATCGCGCGGACCGACTCCCTGACGGCGTCCGCGTGGCTGCCGTCGGGGTCGACGACGAGGGCGAACACCGTGTCCCGCATGATCAACGGCGGCTCGGCCGGGTTCAGGACGATGATCGCCTTGCCGCGGGTGGCACCGCCCACCGACTCGATCGCGTGCGCGGTCGTCGCGGTGAACTCGTCGATGTTCGCCCGGGTGCCCGGCCCGGCCGACCTCGAGGCGATCGACGCGACGATCTCCGCGTAGGGAACCGGCACCACGCGGGAGATCGCCGCGACGACGGGGATCGTCGCCTGACCACCGCAGGTGACCATGTTCACGTCGACGGCACCTTCGTGCTCGTGGAGGTTGACCGCTGGCACGACGAACGGCCCGATGGCGGCCGGAGTCAGGTCGATGAGCCGCTTGCCGTACGGCGCGAGGCGGGACGCGTTCGCGTGGTGGGCGCTCGCCGAGGTGGCGTCGAAGACGATGTCGATGCCGTCGAAGCCGGGCAGGTCGATCAGCCCCTCGACGCCTTCGTGGGTGGTGGGCACCCCGAGGCGGCGGGCCGTCGCGAGACCGTCGGAGTCGGGGTCGATGCCGACCAGGGCCCCGACCTCGAGGGTCTGGGACAGCCGGAGCACCTTGATCATCAGGTCGGTGCCGATGTTGCCCGAGCCGATGATGGCGACCGTGGTCCTGGCGGTCACCGGTCGTCGCTCCCGGTGACGGTGCTTCCGGTGACGGTGGTCCCGGTGAAGGTGGTCCCGGTGAAGGTGGTCCCGGTGAAGGTGGTGGTGACCGACCCCAGCCCGGTGATGTCGGCGCGGACGTGGTGTCCTGCCTGCACGGGCCGCATCGGGCCCAGTGCCCCGGACAGCACGACCTGGCCGGCCCGCAGCGGGGTGCCGACGTCGCGGGCGGTCCTGGCCAGCCACGCCAGTGCCGCAAGCGGGTCGCCGAGGCAGGCGGCGCCGTTGCCGGTGGACGCGGTCGTCCTGTCGATGCTCATCACCATCTCCGCGTCGACCGGTTCGAAGTCGGAGAGCGGGACCCGCCGGTCCCCGAGCACGTAGAGCCCGCTGGACGCGTTGTCGGCCACCGTGTCGGCGAACGTGATGTCCCAGTCCGAGATGCGGCTGTCGACGATCTCGAGCGCCGCGACCGCGTGCCCGACCGCCCTGCGGACCTGGTCGACGTCGAGCGGTCCCTCGACGAGGTCGTCGGCGAGCACGAAGGCGATCTCCGCCTCCACCCTCGGCTGCAGCAGCCGCTGGATCGGCACCTCCGCGCCCGTGGCGTAGCCCATGTCGTCGAACAGGACGCCGAAGTCGGGCCGGTCGACCCCGAGCTGCCGCTGGACGGCGAGCGACGTCAGCCCGATCTTGTGACCCGCGATCCGGGCACCGGAGGCCACCCTGGCCTCGGTCAACCGACGCTGCACGGCATAGGCGGCGTCGCCGTCGTCGGTGCCGATCAGGTCGCGGACAGGTGCGCACGGGGTGCGGGTGCGGGCCGCTGCGACCAGCCGGTCGGCGGCCTGTGCGATCGCCTCGGACGTCACCGTCGCCGTCGTCATGCCCGAGCCGGAGCCAGCGCCGGGCTGATGTCCATGTGCACCCGGTAGTCGACCACCCGGTCGCCGGCCATCTCGATCACGGTGACGCACGGCAGCGCGAGGAGGGTGCCGTCGGGTGCCTCGGTCGCGATGGTGAACCGGCAGAACAACTGGTCCCCGACCTCCGCGACCTCGTCGACGGTGTGGCGCACCCAGGGCAGTGCACCCGCGGCCCCGGCGGTCGCCGCGACCACGGCATCGCGACCGAGGAGCGTCTCGCCGTTGCCGAAGGTGTACGTCGCGTCGTCGGCGAACCAGGCACCGAAGGCCTCTGCGTCTCCTGCATCGACCTGGGCGCACATCGCGTGCACCATGGCCACGCGCTCGCTCACGCGGGCGGCTTCTGCAGCTGGAGACCGAACTCGGTCATGATCGCTGCGATCTTGGCCATGTCGCGGGGGCCGGGAGGCAGCTGGCTCAGCGCACGGTAGTACTTCTCCAGGCCCCCCGGGGAGACGACCGCGACGATCCGGGTCTCCTCCTCGAACGGGTTGTGGAACATGTGCGGCACCCCTCGCGGCATCAGCAGGGACGAGCCGGTCTCGACGATGTGCTCCTGGCCGTCGAGCTCGACGCGGACCTTGCCCTGCGTGACGATGAAGAGCTCGTCCTCCCGGGTGTGCACGTGGGTGGGCGGTCCACCGAGGCCCGGCGGAACGACGTACTCGAAGAGCGAGTAGGCACCCCTGGTGTCCTCACCGGTCATCCGGACGTGGATGCCGAGTCCGATCGCGCCGACGTTGTCGCCCTCTCCGGGCTTGATCACGCGGTGCTGCTGACCGCTGGTCTGGCTGGGCACCTGGGTGTCGGTCATGGGCTTCTCCTGGTCGAGTCGGGTCAGAGGGCGACGCTGGTGGGTCGGTCGGTGGTCGTCCCGCTGGGGTTCGGGACGGGGAGCACGGCCACGGACGCCGGCCGGTCGGCAAGGCGCCCCAGCAGCTTCTCCGTCACCTTCGCGTAGGCCGCCGGGTCGATGGGGTTGAGCCAGTGGGAGGCACGGGTCAGGCGGCCGATCTGCAGGTCGAGGTCCGTGAGCACCTCGTCGACGTTGTGCATCGAGAACGGGATGATCTTGGTGCCGCGGCAGTGGTGCGCGTCGGTGGCGGTGTCCATGAAGGCCAGCTGGGCGACCACGGCGTCGCGCCGGCTCTCCGCGTCCGGCAGGTCCAGTGCACCGGCGACATCGGCGGCGATCCACAGCGCCGCCATCTCGGCGTTCAGCGGCGAGAAGAACGAGGAGTTGTAGCCGTTGAAGTAGAGACCGGGCAGGTCCACGGGCTTGATCTGCCGATACAGCATGAAGTTGCCGCGCTCGTCGAACAGTCGCTCCCGGACCTCGTCGTCCAGGAACGGGACGCCCTGGGTGAAGCCGGTCGCGCAGACCACCAGGTCCGCGGGCAGCACTGTCCCGTCGGCGAGCTCGGCGCTCGGCTGCCCGTCCACGACGGTCAGCCAGGTGATGGTCTGGTCCCGGTGCACGACGATGCGCCCGTCGGCGACGCCCTCGAAGAACCCTTCGGTCGCCAGTCCGATGGCACCCCTGACGATGTCCTCCATCTGGCCTCGAGGCACCAGGTGCTGCCGGGTCAGGCCGAACTGGCGCACGGACACCGAGCCGATCGAGTTCAGCATCCGGCGCCGAAGACCGTTGCCGGGGCCGTGCAGGAAGCGCTCCACTCCCCGCAGGTGCGCGTAGCGGAACAGCGCCTCCCCCATCCGGGTCAGCAGGAGCATCTTGAAGTTGAGGACCCGGGCGATCTTGCGCGGCACCTTCCACAGCAGCTGCCGGGCGATCACGTCGGTGCTGGCGGCGACCTTGCTCAGCGGCACGGTGACGTCGCACGCCGACTTCCCGTAGCCGACGACCAGGACGTGCCTGCCACGGGCCTGCTCGACGTCGTGGACCTCGGTCCCGGCCAGCACGCGACCGCCCGCCGCGACGAACTCCTCGGTGCCTGTGAAGTCGGGGAGCGCCGGTTCGCAGAAGACGCCGTTGGCGACCACCAGACGGTCATGGTCCGCGGTGCCGGCCAGCCCGGTGCCGTCGCGGGTCTCCAGTCTCCAGCCACCGTTCGCCGTGGGCCGGGCGGCGGTGACGGTGGTCGAGAGACGCAGCAGAGGATCGAGTCCCGAGGAGGTCGCGTAGTCCTCGAGGTACTTCTGCACCTGCGCGCCGGTCGGCCACTCGGGGACGTCCTTCGACATCGGGAAGTCGGAGAAGGAGTACTGCGCGGACGGGCTCTGCGTCGTGAGCCCGGGGTAGCGCCGGGTCCGGCTCCAGACCCCGCCCACGTCAGGGGTCCGGTCGTAGATCTCGACGTCGTGTCCGGCCTGGACCAGCACCTTGGCGGTGGTCAGACCGGCGACGCCCGCCCCGATGATCCCCACCTTCACGACTGGGCCTTCACGACTGGGCTGCTCTCATGGCTGGTCCTCCACTGTGGTCGTCGCGGCTGTGCCCGCCGTCACAGGGTGGTTCCGGCTCGGTCCAGCCGCCAATCAGAGGTCCCGGTCACTGGGACTGCTTCTGCGCGTGCCGCGTCGGGGCGGCCCAGCGTCGGGTCGAGTACGCGCGGCTCGCCGCCGCCGCCGCCATCCGCACGGCAGGGCCGATGCGGTCCCCCCGCACGTGCGCGCTCGGACCGGTGACCGACAGAGCCGCCACGACGACCCCGTCCGGCCCGAAGATCGGCGCGGCCACGCAGCTGACGCCGACGTTGCCCTCCTCCCGGTCGAACGCCCAACCCCGATCGGGGATGGCCGCCAGCTCGCGCTGCAGGGCGATCGGGCTGGTGATCGTGCGAGGCGTACGCCGCGCCAGGCCACCGGCGATCACAGTCTGGAGCGTCTCGGCGTCCGACCAGGCCAGGATGGCTCGGCCCAGTCCGGAGCAGTGCGCCGGGATCGTCCCGCCCACTTGAGAGAGCATCGGCATCGGCTGGTGGCCGGTGATCTTCTCGACGACCAGCACCTGGTCGCCCTCGAGCACACCGAGCTGGACCGTGGTGCGGGCCGCGGCATAGAGGTCCTGGAGGAACGGCAGCACCGCCTCGCGCAGCTCGTGCCTGACCGGCACCAGACCGGAGAGCTCGAAGAGCCGGTTGCCGATGCGATAGCGGTCCTTGGGCTTGTCGAGCCAGCCGAGCGCGATCATCCGGTCGGCGGTGCGGTGGGTGGTGGAGCGAGGCAGGCCGGACCGACGCACGAGCTCGGCCAGGCTGAGCTCCCGGTGCACCGTGTCGAACGCCCCCAGCAGCGTCGCTGCTCGTTCGAGCGAGCCGGTCGGCACGACGGCATCAGGGGTCACAGGAGAAGTGGAGTCCCGATCTGTGGGACTCACGGTTGGCTCGTCGGCATCATGGGTCGAATGTAGGCCGGACCATGGACTCCGACCAGCGCCTCGACCGCACCCGCACCGCCCTCGTGGGTGGCGGGGCCGGCGGCATCGGGTCGGCGACCGCTGCCGCCCTGCTCAAGGACGGCCATCGTGTCGTCCTGGCAGGGCGCAGCGCAGCCACGCTCGCGGAGACGGCTGCCCGGCTGGGCGGTGGGATCGACCATCTCGTCTGCGACCTCGCCGACCCGTCGGCCGCCGCAGACGCCGTCACCGAGGTCGAGCGCCGTCATGGCCACCTCGACGTGCTCGTGGTCAACGCGGGCGGGCCGCCGCCCGGGCGGGTCCTCGACATCTCGGACGCGCAGTGGCGGGAGTCGACGGACCTGCTCCTGCTCGGCCCGCTGGCGCTGATGCGAGCAGCCCTTCCGGGCATGGCGGCGCGGGGCTTCGGCCGGGTCGTGGTCGTCACCTCGACCGCCGTACGCCAGCCGCAGCCGGAGCTGGCGGCCTCGACGGTGCTCCGCTCGGCAGTCACGGCCGCCGCGAAGCTCGCCTCCCTCGAGCACGCAGACCGAGGCGTCACCGTCAACTGCGTCGCTCCCGGCGCGACACTCACCCAGCGGCGGCTGCAGATCCTGGAGAGCCGGGCGGTCGCGGCCGGCATCACCGTCGACGAGGCAGCGGCCCGGGACGAGGCCGACATCCCGGCCCGCCGGTCGGCCCATCCGGACGAGATCGCGGCGGCGATCGCCTTCCTGGCCTCGGCGGGCGCAGGCTACGTCAACGGGACCGTGCTCACGGTCGACGGCGGACGGACGGAGACGATCTGATGGCGACCCAGGGCCACGGGTTCACGATGGCGGACTTCCTCCAGAGCTTCGGCCACGTGGTCAGGCCGAGCGGGGCACGACCGCTCGTCGTGCACGACGAGGATCTCGAGACGATCCCGGCGGGCTCGGTGCCGAACCCGACGGAGCTGCGGATCGCCGGCACGCTGCCGACCACGACCTTCGAGCTGTTCCGCCAGGTCATCCCGCCGGGCGAGAGCTCGGACATGCAGCGGCACTACCACGAGACCGTGCACTTCGTGATCGCCGGTGACGGGCACAGCGAGATCCAGGGCGGCGAGGGCGCCGCCGACGAGACCATCAGCTGGCGCACCGGCTCGTTCGTCTACACCCCGCCGTGGACCTGGCACCGGCACTTCAACGACTCGGACGAGCGCCCGGTCGAGTTCCTGACCATCGAGAACTCCCGGTTGCTCGGTCTCCTCGGGCTCGTCCGGCGCGAGAGCGCGGGGCTCGCCACCCTCGACGAGGCCCGTGCCCGCTTCGACACCCCACCCGACCAGCCTTCTCACCACCCGGAGAACTCGTGACGACCATCCCCGAGCACATCAGCATCTGGGGCGAGCTCGCAGACCTGGACCACGTGCTGCGCCACGTCGACGTACCGCTGGGTGACACGGAGGTGCGCACCCGGGTTCTCCAGGCCGGCACCGGACCCGAGCTCGTCCTGCTGCACGGCACAGGTGGGCACCTCGAGGCCTACGCCCGCGACCTCGCCGGGCTGGCCGCGGACTTCCACGTGACGGCGTACGACATGGTCGGGCACGGCTGGTCCGAGCTGCCGGACCGGCCGTACACGATCGACGTGCTGTCGGACCACCTCGTCAGCCTGCTCGACGTCCTGGGCATCGAGCGCGCCCACCTGTCGGGGGAGTCGCTCGGAGGCTGGGTGGTCGCCTGGGTGGCCGCACACCATCCCGAACGTGTCGACCGGCTGGTGCTGAACACCCCGGGGAACATCGCCAACAAGCCGGACGTGATGCAGCGGATGCGGGACAGCACCATGGCGGCGGTGCTCGACCCCAGTGACGAGACCGTACGACGACGAGTGGAGTTCCTCTTCCACCACAAGGAGATGGTCACCGACGAGCTGGTGAACCTCCGCCGGTCGGTCTACAGCCGCCCCGGCTTCGTGCAGGCGATCACGAACACCCTGGTCCTGCAGGACCCGGAGGTCCGCAAGGACTTCGCCTGGGATCCCTCCTGGGTCTCGGCCGTGAAGGCTCCCACCCTGCTGCTGTGGACCGACCACGACCCGACGGGCGGTCTGGACGAGGCCGACCTGCTGCTCGACTGGCTCCCGGACGCGCGTCTCCTCGTCATCGAGGACGCCGGGCACTGGCCGCAGTGGGAGAAGGTCGGCGACTACCTCGAGGCCCACCGCACCTGGCTGCTGCACGGAGAGGACCCTGCATGAGCGAGATCATCGGCTTCGTGGGCATGTCCCACTCCCCCTTCGCCACCCTGCTGCCGCCGTCCTCGTCCACCGAGCCGGGCGGCCGCTTCCTCGCGGACGCCGTGCGGGTCCGTCGCGCGGTCGAGAGGCTGGCTCCCGACGCGATCGTCGTGATCGGCCCGGACCACTTCCACGCCAACTTCTACGACGTGATGCCGCCGTTCGTGCTGGGTGTCGAGGAGGCCGTCGGGTTCGGTGACTTCGGGAGCTCCTCAGGGTCGTTGCCCGTGTCGTCCCGGCTCGCCTGGTCGGTGCACTCGGGCCTGGACGCAGCGGGTTTCGACCTCTCACTGTCCTACTCCCTGACTGTCGACCACGGGGTGGTGCAGGGCTACGAGATGATCACGGGCGGCACGGAGCTGCCGATGGTGCCGATCGTGCTGAACACCGCTGCTCCGCCCCTTCCCTCGCTGAGCCGCTGCGTCGCGCTCGGACAGGCGTTGGGCGCCAGTGTGCGTGCCTCGGACTTCCCCGGTCGGGTGCTGGTCGCCGCCAGTGGTGGGTTGTCGCACTGGCTTCCGTCCAACGACCCTCGGGACCCGTCGGTCGACGAGCAGAAGAAGCTGTCGCTGGTCCACGGCCGCAAGGACGCACAGGCGTTCGCAGCTGCCCGCGAGCCACGAGTGCGAGCGATGGGGGGCGACCCCACGGCACGCGTGAACGCCGACTGGGACAGCTGGTTCCTCGAGCAGCTCGCCGCGGACGACGTCTCGGCGATCGCGGCACTGGGCCACCAGGGCCTCGAGGAGGAGGCCGGCTCGGGCGGGCACGAGATCCGGTGCTGGCTGGTCGGCCAGGTCGCCGTCGGCCTGCCTCTCGCCTGGACCAGCTACGAGCCCGTCCCCGAGTGGATCACCGGGATGGGCATCGGTACGTCGTTCTCCGTCGCCTAGACCCGAGGGGCCCCGGCCCTTTCATGCTCTCACCCGCACAGCCACCACCCGGCCTCCACACAGCCCAGAGAAAGGATTCTCGATGACGGACGCGCTCACCCTGGTCATCCCGCTCAGGTCCAAGGAAGGCATGGCGAAGGAGGACTTCTACGACTACTGGCTCAACGCGCACATCACCCTGCCGCCCCGGTTCCCGGGCATCGACTGCGTGTGGCTGCACCAGGTCAGCTTCGACTCCTCGACCTGGCCGGTGCTGCCGGATGTCTCCGCCCGGCCCGAGCCGGAGGACGACTTCCAGGGAGTTCCCGAGGCGACCTTCCCGACCATGGACGACCTGGTCGCGTTCCAGGCGGCGTCGCGGGTCCAGATGGAGGACGGGATCAACTTCCTCTCCCAGATGATCGGCTACGCAGGCATCGGACCCAACAGCACCACGGTTCGGGACACGACGGACCCGGCTCCTGACGGCACCGACTCCTTCGTGCGCCACCTCGTGTTCCTGAGAAAGCATCCCGACCTGCCGGTGCAGGACTTCCGCTCGTGGGTCGACGACGAGCTGGTCCCGGCTCTCGCCGGCTCCCGCGACGTCCTCAAGCTGCGTCGGCACCTCTTCGAGGAGCTCGACGTCACGCTGGACCACCCCGGCGTGGTCATGACCAAGCCGCTGGTCCTCCAGTACCAGGCGATGCTCGAGGTCGTCGTCACCGACGACGCCGCCTTCGACCGGTTCGTCGCCTCCTCCGCCTGGGCGACCGCGTCAGCCGGCATCACCGACCACTGCGCCGCAGTGCACGCCCCTCGCGTGGTCCGCTGCATCACGACGAAGGACCACGGCGCCATCACGTTGGCCGGGGTCCGCGGCGTCGCCGTCGCCGACGTCATCCGCCGCGTCCATGCCGACAGCCAGACACACCAGGACGTGCTGCGAGAGTTCCTTCCCCCCGTCGACCTCGACCGCAGTCCTCTCCCCGCCTGAGGGCCCACCCACGGCGATGTTCACCCGACGCGCCGGACGGGCAGGATCGTGACGGCCGCGAGCACGGCGCAGACCCCGGCGACGGCGTACAGCACGCCATAGCTGCCGTGGCCGACTGCGAGGATGGCCGGGGCCACGGCCGGGGCGATCGCGGAGGGCAGCGCGCCGGCGATGTTCATCACGCCGAGGTCCTTGGCGGCGCTTCTTTGGTCCGGAAGCACGTCGGCGACCAGGGCGAGGTCGACGGCCATGTAGAGGCCGAAGCCGAACCCGGCGACGGCCATGCCGAGAAGGAACCCGCTGAAGCCGGTGGCCACCGCGACCACGAACATCGCGAGCCCGAAGCCGGCCGAGGCGGCGCAGACGAAGACCTTCCGGCGGCGCGTCCGGTCTGAGAGCGCCCCACCGATGAGGGAGACGGGGATGACGACCGCCGCCATGGTGAGGGTGCCGAGGAAGATCTGGTGGGGTACGTCGTCCTCAGCGGTGCCGATCCGCTCCAGCAGGTAGTAGGCCTGGTAGGTGGTGAGGAAGGCGTAGGCGAGGACGAAGAGGAAGCGGCTGGTGAACGCCCAGGCGAAGTCGGGGTGCCTCCGCGGGTTGACGTAGAAGGTCCTGGCCAGCTCCCGGGCGGACCACGCCGGTTGTTCGGCGGTCGTGAGCCGGCGGTCGTCCAGGATCGCCGCGAAGACCAGGATGAGGACGCCGCCGATCGCGCACGGCGCCAGGAACACGATCAGCTGGTTGCCGGCGAACAGCTGCACGACGAAGGTGCCGCTCACCGAGGCGATCGGCAGACAGATGCCCAGCACACCGCCGACCTGGCCCCTCTGGGCGACGGGGACCTGGTCGGGCAGCACCGCGACCAGTGCGGCGAGGAGCGCGTTGAAGAACAGCTGGGCGATGCACCATCCGATCAGCACGACGAGGATGGTGGGTGCGAGCGCGACGACGAGGATCCCCGAGGAACCGCCCAGTAGGCCGCCCACCAGCCACGGTCGCCGCATGCCGAACTTGGACGACGTGCGGTCGCTCAGCCTGCCGAACAGGGGGTTGGCGAAGAGAGCCAGCAGGGCGCCCGTCCCGGCGACGAGGGCGAGGCTGCTCGGCGCGTGCTCGATCCCCACGATCGAGTTGATCTTCAGCGACAGGCTCACGAGGAGGGGCGCCAGGAAGAGCAGGATCGCCCCCAGGTAGGCCGCGACGTAGGAGGCGATGAAGCCCCAACCGACGTGCTCCACCGGCGGGCGCGTGCCTGCGGGAACGACGACGTCCGGCATGGCGCTCTCCTCGAGGCAGGCCTCCAGTGGAACACTCCCAGCCCTCGGCAGGTCTAGTCTGGTCCGGACGGCGCAGGAAGCGCGCTCAACGGGGGACGGTCGTGCCAGCTCCTCTTCTCGCCACGAAGCTCTATCTGCCTCGGCCTCGCGCCGGCCTGGTCCCGCGTCCACGACTGAGCGAGCGCCTCGATGCCGGAGCCGCAGCGACCCTGCTGCTGGTCTCCGCGCCGGCCGGGTTCGGCAAGACCACCTTGCTGGCGGAGTGGCTGGCGGCCCCGTCGGAGGGCCGGCGGGTGGCCTGGGTCTCGCTCGACCGGGATGACAACGACCCGGTGGTGTTCTGGAGCTACGTGATCTCAGCACTGGGGACGGCGGTGCCGGGGATCGGCGCGAACGAGCTGGCATTGCTGGCCACCTCCCGGCCGCCGCCGACCCAGCTGCTGCTCACCTCGCTGCTCAACGACCTCGGGTCGACCGAGGACCAGGTCGTGCTGGTGCTCGACGACTACCACCTCGTCGACTCCCAGGAGGTCCAGGAGGCGATGGGCTTCCTGCTCGACCACCTTCCTCCACGACTGCACCTGGTGATCGCCGGCCGGGCCGACCCCGCCGTACCGCTCGCCCGGTTGCGTGCCCGGGGCGAGCTCGTCGAGATACGTGCCGCAGAGCTCCGGTTCGCGTCGGAGGAGGTGGCGGCCTACCTCAACGGAGTGATGGGCCTGACCCTCACGGCGGCCGACGTGTCCGCGCTGGAGGAGCGCACCGAGGGGTGGGTCGCCGCCCTCCAGCTGGCCGCGCTCTCGATGGCCGGCCGCGACGACGTCGCCGGCTTCATCGCGGGCTTCGCCGGGGACGACCGCTACATCGTCGACTACCTGGCCGAGGAGGTGCTGCAACGCCAGCCCGCAGCCGTCCGGGACTTCCTGTTGCAGACCTCCCTGCTGGCTCGGCTCAGCGGCCCGCTGTGTGACGCCGTCACGCACCAGGCCGGGGGCAAGGCGATGCTGGAGGCACTCGACCGCGGCAACCTGTTCCTGGTCCCGCTCGACGACCGCCGGCAGTGGTACCGCTACCACCACCTGTTCGGTGACGTGCTGCGCGCGCGCCTCGCGGACGAGTCGCCCCACCTCGTCCCGGAGGTGCATCGTCGCGCCAGCGAATGGTTCGCCGCCAACGGTGAGCCGGCCGAGGCGATCGAGCACGCGATCGCGGGCGAGCACGTCGACCGTGCTGCCGACCTGCTCGAGCACGCGCTGCGAGACCTGGCCAGGGACCGGCAGGAGGCGATGCTGCGAGACTGGGTCGAGCGGCTGCCCGAGGACGTGGTTGCGGCGCGTCCCGTGCTCTGCAACGCCTACGCGGGTGCGCTGATGTCCACCGGCAGGTTCGACGGGGTCGAGAAGCACCTGCGGAACGCGGAGGACCTGCTCGACGCTGCTCGGGACTCGTCCCGGGTGGTCGCCGATGCGGAGGGCTTCCGGCAGCTGCCGGCCGGGATCGCCGTGCACCGGGCCGGGCTGGCTCTGGTCACCGGTGACCTTACGGCCGCGGTCGCGCACGCCCAGCGAGCCTTGAGCCTCCTGGACGAGGACCACGATCTCGGGAGGGCAGCGGCGACCGCACTGATCGGGCTCGCGACCTGGTCGGGTGGCGACCTCGAGACGGCACTCGAGGCCTACGTGACCAGCCTGGCCAGCATGAGACGTGCGGGGCACCTGGCCGACGTGCTGGGCCTGTCCATCGCCGTGGCCGACATCCACGTGACGCTGGGCAGCCTGCGTGCGGCCAGGCACACCTACGACCAGGCGCTGCGCCTCAACCTCGAGAGCAGTGGGCCGGCGCTGCGGGGAACGGCCGACATGTACGTCGGACTGGGCGCCCTGCACCGCGAGCACAACGACCTCCCGGCGTCCCGGCAGCTCCTGGAGCGCAGTGCATCGCTGGGCCCGAGCAACGGGCTGCCGCAGAACGCGTATCGCTGGCGGGTCGCGATGGCTCGACTGGCTGAGACTGAGGGTGATCTCGACGCGGCGGTGGACCTGCTCGAGCAAGCAGCGAGCTCGTACGTCGGCGACTTCGCGCCGAATGTGCGACCCGTCCCCGCGATCCGGGCACGCGCATGGGTTCGGCAGGGCCGGACCGCAGACGCCCTGGCCTGGGCACGCGCCGAGGGCCTGACCGTCGACGACGCGCTGAGCTACCTGCACGAGTACGAGCACGTCACCCTGGCCAGGGCGCTCCTGGCCCAGCACCGGGCCGGCCGGTCGCTCGAGCAGGCGACCGGGCTGCTGGACCGTCTGCTCACCGCCGCTGACGCCGGCCACCGGACGGGCAGCGTCATCGAGATACTCGTGCTGCAGGCGCTCGCGCACCGGCTGCGAGGCCACCTGCCCACCGCGCTCGTGCCGCTGGCACGCGCGCTCACGCTGGCCGAGCCGGAGGGCTACGTCCGGATCTTCCTCGACGAGGGTGAGCCGATGACAGCGCTGCTCCGGGCAGCCAGCGAACGCGGCCTCTCCACGACGTACGTCGAGACGCTCCTGGTCGCAGGCGGCAGGCCGGGCGCCGGCCTGCCGAGAGGCCAGGGGCTGGTCGACGCGCTCAGCCGACGCGAGCTCGACGTGCTCCGCCTGCTGGGCAGTGACCTGGGCGGTCCCGAGATCGCGGGTGAGCTCGTCGTGTCCCTGAACACGGTGCGCACGCACACCAAGAGCATCTACGCCAAGCTCGGCGTGACCAACAGGCGGGCCGCCGTACGCCGTGGCGAGGAGCTCGACCTGCTGGCCGGCCACCGCAGCCGCTGAATCACCACCTGAATCACCACCTGGATCACCACATCTGGTGATCCCAGCTCACCACGTGTGCTCCTAGGTTCAGGCCATGAGCCAGGCACCCAGAGCAGCACACGGAGCAGCACACGGGGCACCGGGCAGGCGACGCGAGGCGGGTCGGTACGAGATCCGGGTCCAGGGTCACCTCGACGGCCGCTGGTCCGACTGGTTCGACGGGCTCACCGTGACCCGCGAGGTGGACGGGACCACCGTGCTGGCCGGCCCGGTCGTCGACCAGGCCGCGTTGCACGGTCTTCTGCAGAGGGTGCGTGACACCGGGCTGCCGCTCGTCTCGGTGACGCCAGTCGAACCGGTCGAACCCGATCCGACCACTGACCTCGACAACCGCTAGTCCATCCACTCGATGAAGGAGCCCAGCATGTCCACCGCGATCTCACCTCAGACAGCAACTCAGCAAGCGGGAGGCACCCGGCGGGTGCCGATGGACCCGGCCAGGAGGAGCGCGTTCTACGGAGGGCTGTTCTACCTGATCACCTTCGCCAGCTCCATCCCGGCGGTGCTCCTGCTGCGCCCGGTGATCAACGACTCGCACTACATCATCGGTCCGGGCGCCGACACCCGGGTCGTGTGGGGCACCATCCTCGACCTGGTCAACGCTCTGACCGCCGTCGGCAGCGCTGTCGCGCTGTATCCGGTCATGAAGCGACAGAGCCAGTCCATGGCGCTCGGCTTCGTCAGCACCCGGATGTTCGAGGCCGCGGTCGTCGCCATCGGCGTGATCAGCCTGCTGACCATCGTGTCCCTGAGGCAGCCCGGCGCCACCGGCGCAGAGGCGGACTCGCTGGTCCTGACCGGCAGAGGGCTCGTCGCGGCCTACAACTGGGTGTTCCTCATCGGCCCGAACCTGATGCCCGCCGTGAACGGGGTGCTGCTCGGCACCCTGATGTACAAGTCGCGCCTGGTGCCCAGGGCGATCCCGTTGATGGGGCTCGTCGGTGGCCCGCTGCTGCTGGCCGTCACGATCGCGTCGATGGTCGGCATCACCCACCACGGCTCCCCCTGGTGGATCGTGGCAGCGCCGATCGTCGTCTGGGAGTTCTCCCTCGGCTGCTACCTGCTGGTCAAGGGTTTCAAGCCCTCACCGATCACCGCCGCGATGGTGGCCGGAGCATGATCACCATCGAGAACGTCACTCGAGCCTACGGCGACTTCACCGCTGTCGACGACGTCAGCTTCACTGCCGAACCGGGTCGCGTGACCGGGTTCCTGGGGCCGAACGGGGCCGGGAAGTCCACCACGATGCGCATCATCGTCGGGCTGACCAGGGCCACGTCCGGGACCGCCACCGTCGCCGGGCGCAGCTACCTCGACCTGCCCAACCCGGGCCTCGAGGTCGGCGTCCTGCTCGACGCCTCCGCCCAGCACGCCGGCCGCACCGGCCGGGAGATCCTGACCATCGCCCAACGGTTCATGGGTCTCCCGCGCTCTCGTGTGGAGGAGATGCTCTCGCTGGTCAGCCTGACCCCGACGGAGGCGTCCCGGCGGGTCCGTGACTACTCGCTGGGAATGCGGCAGCGACTCGGCATCGCCACCGCGCTGATCGGGGAGCCGGAGGTGCTGATCCTCGACGAGCCCGCCAACGGTCTCGACCCGGCCGGCATCCGCTGGATGCGCGGACTGTTGCGCGACTACGCCGACCGCGGAGGCACTGTGCTCCTCTCCTCCCACCTCCTCCACGAGATCGAGGTCGTCGCCGACGACCTCGTGGTGATCGGCAACGGGCGCATCGTCGCCGCCGGCGCCAAGGCCGACCTGCTCCGCTCCGCCGGGTCGATGCTGCGCACCCGCGACCGTGACGTCGTCGCCGCAGCACTATTGGATGCGGGCATCACCTCGACTCCGGTCGGGACCGACGGGCTCCTCGCCCACGCCGAGACCGCACACGTCGGGACGGTTGCGTTCGCCGCCGGCGTACCCGTCATCGAGCTCAAGCCGGCCGACGGCACCGGCCTGGAGGAGATGTTCCTCGAGCTCACCGCCGAGACCCAGCGCGACTCCACCAGGCACACCCACCCGCAAGGAGCACTCGCATGACCACACTCGAGACCACACCGGGACCGGTGGTGAGGCCCCTCATCCCGGGGCCGGCACCCGCTCATCGGCGCATCCCGATCGGCCGCATCGTCAGCACCGAGCTGCGCAAGATGTTCGACACCCGGTCCGGGTTCTGGCTGCTGGCGAGCATCGGAATCCTGGGGTTCATCGCCACGGCGGCGGTGATCGCGTTCTCCTCCGACGCCGGCCTGACCTACAACACGTTCGCGACCGCGGTCGGCTACCCGATGACCGTGATCCTGCCCATCATCGCCATCTTGTCGGTGACCAGCGAGTGGAGCCAGCGCAGCGGACTCACCACCTTCGCCCTGGTCCCGCACCGTGGCCGGGTCATCACCGGCAAGGCCGTGGCATGCCTCGGCGTCGCTGTCGCGACCATCCCGCTCGCCCTGGCCCTGGGCGCACTGGGCAACGTCGTGGGCACCAGGATCGCCGGGGTCGAGCCGGTGTGGGACCTGACCCTGACGAACATGGCCACCATCCTCCTGGCGAACGTGCTCGGTCTGGGGGTCGGCTTCATGCTCGGCATCCTGGTCCGCAGCTCGACCGGAGCTCTCGTCGGCTACTTCGTCTACTCGTTCCTGCTGCCGACGCTGGCCGTCATCCTGGCCACCTCCCAGGCCTGGTTCCGCGACCTGCAGCCGTGGGTCGACTTCAAGTTCGCCAGCGGCGCCCTGGTCGACGGCACGGTGACGTCCCAGCAGTGGGCGCACCTCGGCGTCACCAGCGTGATCTGGCTGCTGGTCCCGATGGTCGTCGGTCTCGCGATCGTCGTCCGGGCTGAAGTCAAGTAGCCGCGGCGTCGTACCAGTCGAGGACCCGCAGGGCCCGCAGCGTGTTCCACCGGCTGGGGCGCCCGTCACCGTCCTCGAACTCGAACTGGGCCTCACCGGGGTGCGTGTTCTCCAGGAGCCAGGTGCCGTCCGGCTGCCGCTTGTCGCGCACCAGCTGCACCGCCTCGGCCAGGCGCTCGTCGGGGGCGTCCCCGGAGCGGCGGAAGTGGTCCAGGGCCCGCAGCACGTCGTAGTGCCAGCGTGGCGGCCACGAGAACTCCAGCCAGCGCTCGGCCGGCACCTCGCCGGTGCTCCTGCGTCTGAAGAGCCGCCGCTCCAGCAGGTACTCCTCACCGCGCCGGCGAGCTCCGGTCACAGCGACCTGGCCGCCGGTCAGCTCGTAGTCGAGCAGGCCCTCGAGCACGCAGATCGTCGAGTCGAACGACGACACGGTCGCGCCCCTCTCGGCCTCGCAGTTCCAGCCGCCGTCGTCGAGCTGGTCCGCGAGCAGACCTGAGGCCAGGCCGTCGACACCGGCGCCGAAGTAGGCACCTGTCGAGAGCGTCCGACCGTTGATGCACGGCTCGACCTCGCCATCGAAGAACGGCTGGCCGTCGTGCTCCCACCGACAGTTCGCGGCTACCAGCCGAACAGTCTCGCGTGCGGCTGTGCTCTCCGGGTCCAGGCCGAGGTCGCGCAGCAGCACCAGCGTCGGCAGCGTGGAGGTCCAAGGCTGACCGTTGGAGAGGTCCGGCTCGATGCCGGCCCGCCAGTCGTCGGCGATGCGCCGAGGGAAGCACGCGCCACCGTCCCACTGACCATCGGGATCTCGGGCCTGGAGCAGACGAGCGCCCCACCCCTCGGTCTCCACGTCGGCGCGGGCGGCGGCGACGTCCTCGGCGGGCGCTCCGACGAGGTCGCGCAGCACCTGCCAACGGATCGCGGGATCACCGTCGAGGAGCCAGTCGATGACGTCCATGCTCCGATGCTAGGTGCACGGTGCCGGCCCGGGTCACGGGGTCGCCACAGCCACCGGCATGGGTCGGCGAAGCCGTGGTACCACCAGGCTCGTAGTCTCGACCGGCGCCGGCACCCGCGGGCGCCGTTGCTCACCGCCGCCGTGTCCGGCGGCGCCCGACGTCACTGGAGGACGCATGAGACCCACGCCGACACGCGATGACAAGTTCAGCTTCGGGCTGTGGACCGTCGGCTGGCAGGCGCGGGACCTCTTCGGCGAGGCGACCCGCCCGATCCTGGCCGGCACCGAGGCGGTGCACAAGCTCGCCGAGCTCGGCGCCTACGGCATCACCTTCCACGACGACGACCTGGTGCCGCCGGGGAGCAGCGCCTCGGAACGGCAGCGGATCATCGAGGAGTTCAAGGCCGCCCTGGAGGAGACGGGTCTGGTCGTGCCGATGGTGACCACCAACCTGTTCGGGGACCCGGTCTTCAAGGACGGTGGGTTCACCAGCAACGACCGGTCCGTCCGCCGATACGCGCTGCGCAAGGTGATGCGCAACATGGATCTCGCCGCGGAGCTGGGCGCCGAGATCTACGTGTTCTGGGGTGGACGAGAGGGCTCGGAGGTCGACTTCGCCAAGGACGTCCGCTCGGCGCTGGACCGCTACCGCGAAGGCATCGACCTGCTCGCGCAGTACTCCATAGACAAGGGCTACGGGATGCGGTTCGCCATCGAGCCCAAGCCCAACGAGCCACGCGGCGACATCCTGCTGCCGTCCATCGGGCACGCCCTCGCCTTCATCTCGCAGCTCGAGCACCACGAGATGGTCGGGATCAACCCGGAGACCGGCCACGAGCAGATGGCCAGCCTCAACTACACGCACGGCATCGCCCAGGCCCTGTGGCAGGGCAAGCTCTTCCACATCGACCTCAACGGCCAGAAGGGCCCGCGCTACGACCAGGACATGGTCTTCGGGTACGGCGACCTGCTGCAGGCGTTCTCGACGGTGGACCTGCTGGAGAACGGCGCTCCCGGTGGCGGTCCGACGTACGACGGAGACCGGCACTTCGACTACAAGCCGCTGCGCACCGAGAGCATGGAGGGCGTCTGGGAGTCCGCACTGGCCAACATGGAGCTCTACATCAGCCTGCGCGAGCGGTCGAGGAGCTTCCGTGCCGACCCGGAGGTCCAGGAGGCGCTGGCCGCCTCGGAGGTCGCCGAGCTGGCGCAGCCGACACTGGACACGGGCGAGGGCCACCAGCAGCTGATCGAGGACCGCTCGGCGTTCGAGGACTACGACCTGGACACCGCTCGTCAGCGCGGCTACGGCTACGCGCGGATCCAGCGCCTCGCGATCGAGCACCTGCTCGGGGTCCGCTAGCCGAGCAGGCCTGTCACCATGTGTCGATGACCAGCGCACTGAGGACGGTCAGCTGGCCGGTGCACACCGACCGGCTGACCATCCGGCCCGCGACCCGCGACGACGTGGAGGCGACCTGGCGGTTCCGACAGCTCGACGAGGTCGGCCGCTGGATCACCCGTGCGCCCGCCGACCTGGACAGCTACCGCACCCAGTTCGAGGACGCGGAGCGACTTGCGACGACCCTCGTCGTCGAGCTCGACGGCACGGTGATCGGTGACCTGATGCTGCGGATCGAGGACGCCTGGGCACAGGCCGAGGTCGCCGACCGGGCCCGCGGCGTCCAGGCGGAGCTGGGCTGGGTGCTGGATCCCGACCACGCCGGCCACGGCTACGCCACCGAGGCGGTCTCGGGACTGATCAGGCTGTGCTTCGGGGCCCTCGGCCTGCGCCGCGTCACCGCCAACTGCTTCGCCGACAACGATGCCTCATGGCGGCTCATGGAGCGCGTCGGGATGCGTCGCGAGGTGTACAACGTCCGTGAGTCGCTGCACCGCTCCGGGGACTGGCTGGACGGGGTCGGCTACGCGCTGCTCGCCGACGAGCCGACCCCCTGAGTGGCACCGTCGAGCGCGTCGCTGACGCCTGCGCGCGTCAGCACGGGGCCCTCGAGCGGTCGGCCCTCCGCCCGCAGTCCACGGATGAACAGGTCGAGGTGGCGGCGGCCGAGGTCGTGCTTCAGCTCGGCGGAGATCGGCCCTGGTATCGGCCGGGCGATGCGCACGAGCATCATCCCGATGTCGAGGAAGGTCACGTCCTTGGGCAGGAGACCACTGGCGTGCGCCTCGTCCACGAGGTGCTCCGCAGCCCTGGCGGACGCCTCTCGCACCTCAGCCAGCTCGGGCTCGTCGAGGTCGAGCGTGCCGAGGACCTGAGGGATCACTGCTGAGACTCGCAGCTCGAATGCGGCACGCAGGTAGGCCGCCAGCGCCTCGAAGGGGTCGTCGTTCTCCGCTGCGGCCCGCGCCGCGGCCTGGTGGGTGCGGGTCAGTGCATCGATGACGACGGCACGCAGGAGCGCGGTTCGATCGGGGAACCGTCGGTAGAGCGTCGCGATGCCCACCCCTGCCTGCTGGGCGATGTCCTCCAGCGGCACGCCAGCGCCGCGGTCCGCGACGACGTCACGGGCCGCCGACAGAAGGCGCTCCTGGTTGCGCCGGGCGTCGGCGCGCATGGTCATCGCACCACTCTAGCGATATCTGGAGGAAATACGTCCGGATGACTTGCGCTGACTCCACCCCGGGGAGCATGGTTGTGGAGTCAATTCCTCCGTTTATGGATCCGAGGCCACCATGAGCGTCTTCCGAGCCGGCCGGCCGGCCAGCCCCTCGTCCGAGCCACACACCCGCTGGTTGGCACTGGTGGTGATCGCGTTCGCGCAGCTGATGGTGGCCCTGGACGCGACCATCGTGAACGTGGCACTGCCCACCGCGCAGCACGCGCTGGGCTTCGACGACGGGCACCGGGCCTATGTGGTCACGGCCTACACGGTCCCCTTCGCCGGCCTGCTGCTGCTCGGCGGAAAGATCGGTGACCGGATCGGGCGGCATCGTTCGCTCCGCGTCGGGGTAGCCGCCTTCGCGCTCTCCTCCGCCCTCGCCGGTGCCGCACCGAACCTCGAGGTGCTCGTCGTCGGGCGGGCGCTCCAAGGCGCCAGCGCGGCACTGATGGCTCCTGCGGCCCTGGCCCTGCTGGCGGCGACCTTCACCGACCCCGGCGAACGAGGCAAGGCGTTCGGGGTCTTCGGCGCAGTCGCCAGCAGCGGCGCTGTGGTCGGCCTGCTGCTCGGTGGGGTCCTGACCGAGTACGTCGGCTGGCGCTGGTGCCTCTACGTCAACGTGGTCATGGCCGCCGCCGTCCTGGTCCTCGGTTCCCGGGCCCTGCCACGCGATGCCGGCCACCACGTGCCTGCGGACGTGGCCTCGGGTGTGCTGGCCACCGCGGGACTCACCGGTCTCGTGCTCGGCAGCAGCGAATCGGCCGCGCACGGATGGTCGTCCTGGCAGGTCCTGGTCCCGGGCGTGGTCGGCCTCGGCGCCCTGGCGGCGTTCGTGCTTCGCCAGCACTTCGTCAGCTCTCCGCTGCTCCCGCTGGCCATCGTGGCGAATCGCGGACGCGCAACGGCGTACGTCGCCACCGCCATCAGCGTGGTCGGCACCTTCGGGATGTTCCTGATGCTGACCTACCACTTCCAGGAGGTCCTGGGCTACAGCCCCGCTCGCGCGGGTGTGGCCTTCCTGCCCATGACCCTCGCGGTCGCCGCGAGCTCCTACGGCATCGCCAGTCGGCTGATGGACCGGGTTCCCGCTCGCACGCTCGTCGCCCCCGGCCTGTTGGTCGCCGCGACCGGACTGGCGCTGCTGACCAGGCTGGACCCGTCCAGCGGCTACCTCACCCTGATCCTGCCCGCGGAGGTGCTGGTCGGAGCGGGAGTCGGCTGCGTCTTCACCCCCTCCATCGGCGTCGCCAGCAGCGGGATCGACATGCGACAGGCCGGGGTGGCCGCCGCGACCGCGACCACCGCCATGCAGATCGGAGGCAGCCTCGGCACCGCACTGCTCAACAGCGTCGCTGTCGACGCCAGCCGCGACTTCGACGGCCCACCGGGCGCCGCCCTGGTCCACGGCTTCGCCACAGCCACCGGAGTCGCCGCAGTGGCCCTGGCCGCGGCGGCCGCGCTGACGGCGCTCTTCCTCCGCCCGTCCACCACCTCACCGACGCAGGTCGAACGACCCACCCGGCCCCACCACTCGACCAACCACAGCTCGACCTCGGGAGGCAGCCGGTGAGCATCGAGCTCAACCACACCATCGTGCACGCGAAGGATCACTGGGCGGCGGCCCGCGACGTCGCCACCGTGCTGGGTCTCGCCCAACCCGCCGGGTACGGTCCCTTCGCGGTGCTCGAGCTGACCAACGGCGTCAGTCTCGACTTCATGGCCGACGGTGGCGACATTGCACCGCAGCACTACGCCTTCCTCGTGAGCGAGGACGAGTTCGACGCCGTGTGGGGTCGGCTCAAGGAGGCAGGGCGGCGCTGGTGGGCCGATCCGTTCCGCCGGCGCCCGGGTGAGATCAACCCTGCCGACGGCGGGAGAGGCCTCTACTGGGAGGGCCCGGACGGTCACTGGCTCGAGATCATCACGCGGCCGTACGGCAGTGGTGGCTGATGCACGCTCCTGCCGGCAGAGACGGCCCGAGAACGGGGTTCAGTGCGCGGCGGCCGCCTGCTCGGCGGGGTGCGCGATCGAGCGGGTGTCCTGGAAGGCGCGGACGCCCTCGATGCCCTGCTCGCGGCCCATGCCCGAGTGCTTCATGCCGCCGAACGGGGCGCGCAGGTCGAGCCGCGCGGCTCCGTGGTCGTTGACCCAGACGTAGCCGCACTCCAGCTGGCCACCGAGCCGGGTGGCGGAGTCGGTGTCTGCTGTCCAGACCGAGGCGCAGAGGCCGGCCCACGTGTCGTTGGCCAGCCGCACCGCCTCGGCGTCGTCGTCGAAGGGGATGACCGGAATGACCGGCCCGAACTGCTCCTCGGTGACCACGCGCAGCGAAGGGTCGGGATCGACCACGATCGCCGGCCGCAGGAAGTTGCCGTCGGCGAGCTCCCCGTCAGGCAGCTCACCGAACTCCAGCACCGTCGCCCCGGAGGCCTTGGCCTCGTCGATGATCTCCGTGACGAACGCCTTCTGGGCGGGCTGGTGGAGGGGGCCCATCGTCGTACCCTCTGCCAGGCCGTCGCCCAGGACGACCTGCTCGAGCCGCGAGGTCAGCCCGGACACGAGCTCGTCCATGCGGGACCGGTGCACATACAGGCGCTTGGCATTCATGCAGATCTGGCCCGTGGTGTCGAAGATCGCCCCGAATAGCCGGTCCAGGTGGTCGTCGTCGAGCACGGCGTCCGCGCGGATGATCGCGGGGTCGTTGCCGCCCAGCTCCAAGGTGACCCGGGTCAGGCTGCGCGAGGCCAGCTCCATGATCCGCTTGCCGCCGTTGACGCTGCCGGTGAAGCAGACCTTCGCGACGTCGGGGTTGTCGATCAGGCCGGACATCTCGCTGTCCCGGCCGGTGACCACGTTGAGCACGCCGGGGGGCAGCTTCTCGGCGACCCGCTGCACCAGGCGGGTGGTGGCCAGCGGCGTGGACGGCGGAGGCTTGACGATCGCCGTGTTGCCGGCCAGCAGCGCATGCGGGAGCGACGCAGCGAGGATCGCGATCGGCCAGTTGAAGGGCACGATGACGGTCACCACACCGATCGGCTGGTAGGCGACGGTCGTCTCGACGGGGATCCCCGGAGCGGGCGGCAGCACCTTGGTCAGCTCCACCTCCTCGGCGAGCGAGAGAGCGAGCTGCCACCGGATCTCGAACACCAGCGCGTCGACCCACGCCTCCATCCGGATCTTGCCGTTCTCCAGCGAGAGCACTCGCGCATCCTCGTCGCGGTCGTCGGCTATCCCCTCGATGGCGGTGACCATCTGGGCAGCGCGCTCCCCGGCGGACAGGGCCGACCACGCCGGATAGGCAGCCTTCGCCGCCGCGACGGCATCCGCGACGTCCTTCTCGGTCGCGGCCGCCGCGTGGCCCACGACGACACCCCGCCGGGCCGGGTCGAGGACCTCGAGGGTGTCCGCGGTGGACCGCGCTTCACCGCCGATGTAGAGCCCCGTCGTCACTGCAGCCGTCGCGTCGAGCGTGCCCGTCATCGGACCGCCACCTCTCTGTCTGGGTCGTGCCACCGGACAATCGGAACTCAGGGTGCGAACCTACCCGACCTCACGCAGCCGCCCGTCAAGACGAAGGTGAGGCCGGGCGGTGCGGCGGTCCCGGGCGATGACGCCTACTCCTCACCCTTCGTCGCCAGGCCGTTCTGACGCCCGCGGCGTCGACGACTCTGCACCGCCCGACGGGGGTGACGGGGTCGGCTTCGACATGCGGGTCAGGTTCAGCTCGGCCCGACGGCGCAGGAGTGAGCGCTCGCTCTCGTTCCTGGTGGACGCGGCCGCCTCGCTGAACGCCGCGCTCGCCTGTGCGTGCTGGCCGGCCCGTTCGAGCAGGTCGCCGCGCACGCTGGGCACGAGCGGTGAGTCGCCGAGCGCGCCTGCGTCCAGCTTCTCCAACACCTGCAGGCCCGCGGCCGGTCCGAACGCCCGGCCGTGCGCGACGGCGCGGTTCACCTCGACGACCGGTCCGGGTGCGGCGTCGGCCAGGACGTCGTACAGGGCCGCGATCCTGCGCCAGCTGGTGTCCTCGGGCCGCTTCGCCCGAGCGTGCTGGGCTGCGATCGAGGCCTGCAGGAAGTACTTCCCGACCGGCTTCCCGCCCGCGGCCAGCCGCTCGGCCTGACCCAGGGCGGCCAACCCACGCCGGATCAGCAGCTGGTCCCACCGGGTCCGGTCCTGCGCCTCGAGCAGCACCGGGGTCCCCCGCTCGTCGAGCCGGGCGGTCATCCGCGAGCCCTGGAGCTCCAGAAGCGCCTGCAGACCGAGCACCTCGGGCTCCTCGGGTGCGACCGCGACCAGCATCCTCGCCAGCCTCATCGCCTCGATCGCCAGGTCAGGGCGCATCCAGTCCTGACCCGCGGTGGCCGTGTAGCCCTCGTTGAAGATCAGGTAGACCACCGCCATCACGTCGTCGAGACGCCTGGTCCGCTCAGCCCCCGTGGGCAGCTCGAACTCGGCGTGCGCCGCAGACAGCGTCTTCTTCGCTCGCGAGATCCGCTGGCCCATCGTGGACTCGGTAGCCAGGAACCCGCGGGCGATCTCGGCGGTGCTCAGACCTCCGACCAGACGCAGCGTCAACGCCGCCCGTGACTCCGGACTGAGCGAGGGGTGGCAGGACAAGAAGATCAGCCGCAGCACGTCGTCCTCGATGTAGTCGACCTGGCCCTCGAGGTCCGGCATCTCCTCCCCCTCTCCGCCACCGGCATGCTCCAGCTCGGCGATCTTGCGCCGCAGGTTGTCGGCTCGCCGGAAGTGGTCGATGCCGCGCCGCTTCGCGATGGTCATCAGCCATGCGGTCGGGTTCCCCGGAACCCCGGTGGTGGGCCACTGCTCCAGCGCGGCCACCAGTGCGTCCTGCGCCAGGTCCTCAGCCAGCTCCACATCACGCGTCATCCGCGTCAGAGCACCCACGAGGCGGGCCGACTCGGCCCGCCACGCGGCGACGACAACCTCAGCAGTGGTCTCAGCAGTGGTCTCAGGACTCGTCTCCGCCGGCACCTCGCCAGCGTAGTGAACCCTGCTCAGGCGCCGGGAGCCTCCGGCCCGGTGGAGATCTGACGCAGGGTCGAGATCACGGTCACCTCCGGCCAGTACTTCGCGTGCAGCTGGGCGAACTCCTCCTGGTCGGCCACCGCCTCCTCGATCGTGTCGTACTGCGTGATGGCCCAGCCCCCGACCACCTCCTTGGCCTCGGCGTACGGCCCGTCCACCCGGCTGACCTCGCCCTTGCGGACCACGAAGTTCACCGCGTCCTCAGTCCCGTACAGACCACCACCGTCGAGGAACACCCCCTTCGCGGCCTGGCCGCCGATGTAGGCGTCCATCGCGTCGAACAGCTCCTGCGGGGGCGTACCCACGCCCTCCTCCATCCTCACGAAACCCATGAAACGCGGCATCACGATCACTCCTACCAGTTGGGGTCAGTTGCTTCTCGCACGTACGTCGAACAGCCGGCCGGCTCCTCGACATCGACCACCGGACCTTCTCCGATCAGCGGAGGCGGAGTCCGGCCACCTCGACGGTGCCGTCGACCGTGACCCGGCCGTCGTTGGAGGGTCTGGGTCTGGTGACGGCGTCGTGGAGCCAGGTCAGGTCGACCGTTCCCGCGTGGGACACGACCAGCTGCTCCCGGTCGGTGAGGAACTGGTCCACGACGTCTCGAGCCCCTCCGGGCAGCACGACTGTCGGTCCGGTGCCCGCGTCGACGAGCGGCGTGAGGCGGGTGCTGCCGACTCTGTCACCGGTGGCGGTCCGCCAGACCCGCCACAGAAGCACGCCCGGACCGGTGGCGGGTGCGGCCAGGTCGTAGTCGAAGCCGCCACCGCGCCGGCCGGCCGACGAGGCGTCTCGGTGCACCGTCGTGACCGGACCGGCCACCGGCAGCACGGTCCGAGCGCGCAGCAGCGTGGCCACCTGCGGCCGCCGGCCCCGGTGCTCCTCCCAGGCCACGATCAGCCGGTCGCCGGCAACCGTCGCCAGCACCGAGCTCGTCCGGGAGTGCGACCACACAGCGCTCAACGGACCGTCCGGGGACGCCTGGTGCAGGACCCTGAAGGTGGTTGCCGGCACGACCTCTGCCTCCCCGGGGACCCCGGTGCCCAGCGTGACCGTCTCCCGGCCGTCGGGTGCGACCTGCAGGGCGACGCTCACGGCCCGCCCCAACCGGCGTTCGAGCACCAGCGGACCCCCGCGCCGCTGCGTCCAGACCCGAGCCTCTCCCTGCTCGCCACGGTCGGCGGAGCCGATGCAGGCGACGTGGACCACTCCACGGTCGTCGAGGGCCAGCGTTCCTTCGGTGCAGTCGGGCAGCCTGGTGGTCCTCCAGCGGCCGCCGACGTCACGGCGGACCACCCGGAAGACCTCGCCGTTCGCGGCCAGGGCCGCGACGTCACCCCGGTGGTCCATGTCCAGGTCCGTCATCGTGGTGGAGCCGCTGTCCCGGGCCACCACGTGCCGATGGCTCCACTGCCCGTTCGGCCCTCGGAGCCGCACCGACTCGGTCATCGCTCGCGCGCCGTACGTCGTCCACCCCACCGCAGCGCGTCCGCGCCCGCCGGCGGCCACGGTCGGGGCTCCCTGGTCGGAGTCGCGAGTCAGCACGACGGGCCTCCCCCACCGGCCCCGGGCATCGCGGAACGCGGCGACGACAGCGCGGGTGTCACGCGCGCTCCCCGGCTCGGCCGCGAGCAGCAACCCCCCGGCGTCATCGGCGGCCAGCACGGGCTTCACGGCGTGCGTGAGCAGGGCGGCCGACGAGAGCGGCGGGCCCACCACTGTCGGCCGCACCACCTGTGCGGCACCGTGGGATCCGCTCGCGGCCACCGTGACGGACGACGCCGGGTCCGGCTTCCCGGACGAGCACCCCGCCAGCGCGAGGACGGCCACCAGCAACGGAGCCGTGCGTGAGGTGGATCGCCTCATGTGGCCCCCTCGCGAGCGGCCGGATCCGCTGTCAGACCAGGATAGGGCGGTCGGACGGCTCGCGGCTGCTTCCGAGGACCATCCGCGTCTCACGCACCACCCGCAACCAACGATCAGCTCCGGCGGGCACGCCCACGCGTCGGCGCTCAGAGGACCCGTCGCAGGAACTGCCGGGTGCGCTCGTGCTGGGGCTCGCCGAGGACCTGCTCGGGCGGCCCCTGCTCGAGGAGCGCACCGTCGTGCAGGAAGCAGACCCAGGTGGCGACCTCACGGGCGAAGCTCATCTCGTGGGTGGCCAGCACCATCGTCGTCCCTCCGAGGGCCAGGTCCCGCAGGATGTCGAGCACCTCTCCCACCAGCTCCGGGTCGAGGGCGGAGGTGACCTCGTCGAGAAGCACCAGGGACGGCTCGGTGATCAGCGCCCGGGCCAGCGCGGCCCGCTGCTGCTGTCCGCCGGACAGCCGGTCGGGGTGCTCGTGTGCCTTGTCTGCCAGCCCGAAGCGGGCCAGCAGCTCGACGGCGCGCGCCTCCGCGTCGACCCGCGGGACGTGGTGCACCTTGCGTGGTGCGAGCGTCAGGTTGTCGAGCACCGTCATGTGCGGGAACAGGTTGAAGGCCTGGAAGACCATCCCCATCCGGCCGCGCACCGCCCGTGCGTCGACCAGCGGATCGGTGATCTCGTCGCCCTCGAACCAGATGCCGCCGTCGTCGACCGGCTCGAGCAGGTTGAGGCAGCGCAGCAGCGTCGACTTGCCGCTCCCGGAGGCGCCGATGAGGCAGACCACGTCGTGCGGGGCGATCTCCAGGCTGACGTCGCGCAGCACCACCTTCGCGCCGTACGCCTTGCGGAGCCCTTCGACGCGCAGGAGGGACGTCACCGTGCGCCCGCCCGCTCCCGGCGCGAGTAGCGGCGGCCGAGCCAGTCGGTGAGCCGAGCCAGCGGGATCGTCAGTGCCACGAAGAAGGCCGCCGCCACCAGGTAGGAGGAGAAGTTGAAGTGGAAGCTGGAGTACACCTGAGCCTGCCGCAACGCCTCCACGAGGCCCACCGAGGCGACCAACGCCGTGTCCTTCTGCAGCGAGACGAAGTCGTTGAGCAGTGGGGGTACGACGCGACGCACCGCCTGCGGCACCACGACGTAGCGCAGCGACTGCCCGTGCGAGAGGCCGAGGGCCTGCGCGCTCGCCACCTGGGAGGGATGCACGGACTCGATCCCGGAGCGGAAGACCTCCGCGACGTACGCGCCGTATGAGAGCACCAGGGCGACGACGCCCAACCAGAACAGGCTTGTCGTCACTCCCTGCAGGCGCAGCGCGGGCAGCCCGAAGGCCACGAGGAAGACCACGAGCAGCGTGGGCACGCCCCGGAACAGGTCGGTGTAGAGCACTGCGAGCGCCCGGACCGGGAAGAGCACGGGTGCGACGGTCGTCCGCGCGGTGGCGACCAGCACCCCGAGCACGAGGATCAGCGGCTCGGCGACGAGGAACATCCTGACATTGACCCAGAACGCCTGCGCGATGGCCGGGAACGCGGCCTTGGCGTCCGGCCAGGACAGGAACGTCTCGCGGACCCGCGGCCAGCCCGGCGAGCTGACCAGTCCGACGAGGAGCAGGACGAGCAGCACCACGCTGGCGAGCGTGGCCACCAGCAGAGCTCGACCCTCCAGCCGCCGCCGGACGCGCAGCCGCTCCTGCTGCCGTTCGCTCGGCGACCAGTCGGTGGCGCCCACAGTCATCGGTGTCGACCGCGTCGATGCTCCGGTGCTACTTGAGCACCGGGACGTCGACGACGTCGGAGAGCCAGCGCTTCTCCAACCCCGCCAGGGTGCCGTCCTTGGTCAGGGAGGCCAGCGCCCGGTCGACACAGGGGACCAGCGGACTGCCCTTCTCGAAGAGCATCCCGAACTCCTCCTGGTGGCCGGTCGTGGGTTGGAACTGCCCGACGATCGTTCCCTTCGGGATCTCTGCCGCGGTGATGTAGAACGCCGTCGGGAGGTCGGCGACGATCGCCTGCGCCTGCTCGTTCAGCAGGGCCTGCTTGGCCTGGTTCGTGTCGTCGAACACGAGCGGCTGCTTGCCCGGCTTGATGACGTCGTCGATGGCGGTCAGGGAGGTGGTCCCGGTCTGCGCGCCCAGCGTGAGGTCCTTCAGGTCCGCCAGCGAGGTGACGCCGGCGGCCTTCGAGCCCTTGAGGGCGATGACCGCCTGGGCCGCCGCGTAGTAGCCCGTGGAGAAGTCGACGACCTTGGCCCGTGCCGGCGTGATCGAGATCTGGTTGATGTCGAAGTCGAACTTCTTGGTGCCGGGGGCATAGGAGCTGTTGAAGGGCACCTTGACCCACGTCACCTGGCTGCGGGAGAAGCCGAGACGCTTCGCCACGGCGTAGGCCACCGCGGACTCGTAGCCCTTGCCGTTCCTCGGGTTGTTGCCCGAGAACCACGGGTCGTAGGCCGGGGAGTCGGTGCCGATCGTCAGCGTCCCCTTCTTCCGCACGGCGAGCTGGTCCGTGGTGCACGCCCCGCTGGTCGCCGAGCCCGAGGCGGAGGCCGAGGACGTCGATGAGCCACCGTCCGACTCGTCGGCCGGCGCGCACGCGACGGTGGTGAGCAGCAGGAGCAGCGAGGCGAGCGTGAAGCCGCGGGTCGGGCGCATGCGTCCGATGGTAGATCGGATCACAGTCGCCTCAGGGACTCCGCCAGGCGCTCGTCGTTGCGGTCGACGGAGGGGACCAGCAGCTCGGTGACCACGTCCAGGACGTCGGAGAGTCGTTCGTTGAGGCGGCGCGACTCCTCCACGGCGTCGCGCAGCTCACGCACCTCCTCGCGCAGGGTCTCGAGCTGCGCCCTGCCGCTGACCCGCCTCAGCGCCCGCGTCGCCACGTTGCCCATTCCAGCTCACTTCCAGCTCACTTCCAGTCGGCACACCAGGGGGTTCTCCGTGCCCAGCGGTGCGAGATCGCGGCCGAGCGTCTTGGCGACCACGGTGCCCCCGCGCCTGGCTATCTCCGCCTCGATCACGGGCACCGGGGCGAGCGTCCGGGCAGGCGGACCCTGGGGGGCGGGCGGACCATGGGGGATGGTCCGGAACTCGACGAACGTGTGACCTCCCGAGCGACACACCATCGAGCAGAACCGCCACAGTCCGTCGCGCCCGCTGGGAGCGAGGGCATCGATCAACAGCCGCGCGTAGACGTGCTTCGGGCCCGGCTCGTGCGCCAGCCTCGCGCCCCCGGTCAGGTAGCTGTACGGCGCCTCCAGGTTGTAGCCCTGGACGGGAACCCGGAGCCCTTCACGTCGCATGCGCCGGCGGATGATGTCGCGCGCCGCTCCCGCGTAGTCGCTCGCCGTGACCGCGAACCCGTGCTCGGCGAACCAGACCGCGTCGCGGCCGGTGCCGGAGCCCAGCTCGACGATCCGGGCACCCGGCTCGATCCGTCCCGTGACCCAGCGCGCGAACAGTGTCGGATCGGCCGGGACGAGAGCAGCCCTGGGAGACGCGTAGAACGCCGACGAGTGCCAGAGCCGCGACCTCGCGCCCCGCCACAGCTGGGCCATCAAGCGGGCGTTCTCGGGCGGATGCGTGAAGTGGAAGGCGGGGTCGGGGACCTGCCAGCCGGGCCCGTAGGTGAACCTCAGGAAGGCTGCGGTGTCGCGGGGCGCCGGGAACTCGACGCCCTCCAGCTCGATGGTCCCGAAGGGTGTGACGCGGTCCCGGTCCAGCTCGCCTCGCAGCGTCGCCATGAGGTGGAAGTGGTCGCCGATGTAGAACCACCCGAACACGTGCACCCCGGCGCGCTTGCCGTTGGGCAGCGGAGCCGAGACCTTGAAGTTGGCCGCCGACATGCGGACCACGCGCCAGCCTCGTCGACGCATCTCCCGCTCGGCCGTCCGGCTCTCGCGGATGATGTCGAAGGGGTGCGTGTGCCTGCTCAACCAGGCCACGTCCACGTCCGAGTCGTGCCCGATCATCGTGCCGCCCCGAACGGCGCCGAGCAGGCCTCCGTAGCAGAGGTAGGGATCCAGCCCGACCTCGACGAGGTCATCGAGCACCTTGCGCGATGCGACCACCAGCTCGTGGACCGACTCGGCATCCATCCGGTCGAAGGTGCGCTGCAGACGGCCGCCCTTGTCCAGGGTGAGGGGCTGGCCGGTGTCGTCCACGATGCGGAGCGGGTCGGTGGACGACCCGAAGCGGACCTCGCCCTCGAACCAGGTCACCCCGTCCAGGTGTCCCTCGACGGTGACCCGGGCCACGCCGGAGAGCCGCTCAGCGATCGCCCGTGGCCACTCCACCTGCACCTCGTCCCCCGAGCGTGAGGCATCACGGAGGGCGTTGAACGACCAGAGTCGGTGGCCGTCGAACCGGACGTCGATCGGCGTGTCGAGCAGATCGCTCGGTGCGATGCCGGACTCGTCGACCCGCGCGGAGGGAGCGTCCACGGCGGTTGCCGTGCGGCACTGCGGGACGGAACATGGGGTCGCTTCTCTCGGGAACGTCCCGGCCGACACCGAAGACTCGCCTAACATACTAGAATTAGTCGACATTTGCCGATGAGCAACCGGTCACAGGGGAAGTCGGCGGCGGCGCAGTGCGTCGACGATCTCCTCGTCGGCGAAGCCCAGGCCCCGGGCACGTGCCACGAAGTCCTCCGCCATGCCGTCGAGCAGGTGCGACCGGTCGACGGCAGGTGCTCGTCCGGTCGTGGCCACCCGGGTGCCACCGCCCCGACGGGAGGTGAGTCGGCCCTCCTGCTCGAGCTCGCGGTAGGTGCGCGCGACCGTGCCCACGGCGACACCCAGGTCCCCGGCCAGCTGGCGCAGTGGGGGGAGCCGGTCGCCGGGGCCGAGCCGCCCCGCCGTGATCAGGTCCGCGAGCTGGCGCCGCAGCTGCTCGTACGGCGGGGTCGGGTCGTCCGGGTCGACGGTCAGGACGAGGCTCATCGCGTGCGCGCGGGGTGGGCGGCTGCCCGAGCTGCTCCAGGAGCGACGAGCCGCCCCACGAACCAGCAGAGCAGCAGCAGGGCGACGGGCACGCTCGCCAGGAGCACCCCACCGACCGGGGCCATCCAGGCGCGTTGGCAGTCCATCCGGAGCAGCGCCGTTCCCGCGTAGAAGGCGATGCCCACGTGGCTGGCAGCCACAGCGGACCCTGCCGCAGCCAGGACTCGCGTGACGGACCGGTGGCGAAGTGCGTCGTCCCCCACGTCGTCGGGGGCGAAACCGCGTGGACGTCGTACGACGGCCGTCAGTGCCAGTGCGGCGATCAGGCCGATGACCAGCAGGAGCAGGGCCAGGGGGACGGAGTCGAAGCTGCCGGGGTAGGGGCCTGCTCCGCTGCTCACGGCGCCGCACCGGGCCGCGATGTTCCGGCCGGCGTGCCCCAGGTCGTCAGCGGAGGCGGTGGCCGTCGTGAGTGCCAGCGTCGCCAGGTGCAGCGCCGTGATCCCCGCGACCGCGATCGCCAGTGGGCGCGGCAGGTAGTCGGGAACCCGCCGGGAGGCGAGCGACGCGGTCCGGGGACCGGCCGGCCGGTGCGGCCGCACCACGGTCTCGGCCAGGCCTACGCCGGCGACCGCGAAGAGACCGAGGACGGCGGGGACGAGCATCGTCCCCCGGCCGAGGTGAAGGCCGGCGTTGACCAGCCACGCGGCGAGGCCACCGACGACCAGGGCGGCCACCTCCACCAGGCGCACCCGTCTCCACTCGTCGAGCGTCTCGACACCTCCGCGGACCAGCGAGTGTGCGACGAGCGCGACGAGCGCCAGCAGCACCGGCCCACCGACGAGGACCGAGAGGACCAGGACAGGCATGGCGCCGGCTCCTTTGTGTCATGTGGTTGGGACAAGTACAGGGTGTCGCGCCCGAATCAGTTGTGTCAAGTAGTCGACACAAGACTGGGGCGCTCGACGACGACGCGGCCCGGTGCTCAGTAGAGTGGGTCTCCCTCGATGCCGTTCCCGGAGGGAGCCGACGATGGTCCGCCTGGCGACAGTCGGCACGAGCTCGATCGTGCATCGGGCGCTGAGTGCGATGCGGGCGGTTCCGGGACTCGAGCACGTGGGCGCCTACTCCCGCGACCCGGACCGCGCGCGTGCCGTGCTGGAGCGCCGTACTGCAGTCGTCTTCGACGACCTCGACGACCTGGCGACCTCCAGCCTCGTGGATGCGGTGTACGTCGCCAGCCCCAACGCCCTCCACGCACGGCAGGTCGCCGTGCTGCTGGAGGGAGGCAAGCACGTGCTGGTCGAGAAGTCCGCCACCACCACCGCGCGCGAGTTCGTCGGCCTCCGCGAGGTGGCCGCCCGACGCGGGGTCGTGCTGATGGAGGCCTCCCGCAACGGGGGCTACGACCCCGGGGTGGCACAGGTCCGCGCTCTGCTCGCGGAGGTGGGGACCGTGCGCCAGGTCCGGTTCGAGTACGCCCAGCGCTCCAGCCGCTACGACCGGTTCCTCGCCGGTGAGCACGTGAACATCTTCGATCCGGCCATGTCGGCCGGCGCACTGATGGACCTCGGCGTCTACTGCGCTCATCTGGCGGTCGAGCTCTTCGGCAGCCCGGACCAGGTCGTCGCGGCCCGGATGTGCCCCCTGTCCGGGGGCATCGACGGCGCGGGAGTCGTCGTGCTCGGCTACGGCGACGCGACCGTCACCCTGGCCTACTCCAAGATCAGCGACAGCCACGTCGCCAGCGAGATCCAGGGAGAGGACGCGACGGTCGTCCTCGACACGGTGCATGACCCCCGCAGCCTGCGCCTGGTCAGCCGGACCGGCGCCCGCACCGAGATGACCGTGGACAAGCCGCCGGACAACATGGCCTGCGAGATGGTCGAGTTCCACCGTCTGGTGAGCGGCGGCGAGGACCCCGCGCGGTGGAACGACGTCACGGAGCGTCGGCTGCGGCTCACCGACGAGATCCGCTCCCGGTTGGGGCTCCGGTTCGACTCGGTCAGCTGAGCGGCTCGATGAGGTCGGCGAGGCCATGAGCGGCGGCGACCGCCTGAGCGTGCGCGGCGACCACGGGGCCCAGGGTCTCCGAGACCGCGCCGAGCGCCGCCGGCACGGAACGGCCGGGCCAGCCAGGGGGCGTCACCTCGGCCGGCAGGCTCGGCGTGCCGGCGTAGAGGTGGGCGTAGTCGCGCATCACCTCGCTGAACAGCACGAAGGCCTGCTCCGCCGTCCACGACCGCTCGGCGTGCCGGCGAGCGATCCTCTCGAGCCTGCGATTGATCCGCTCGAGCCTGCGCACGAAGGCGCGCATCTGCGGCGCGTCGCCGGTCAGGTCCCAGGCCCGGTCGACGAGCTCGGCTGCGACCTCGACGGTGCACCGCAGCTCTCCGGTCCGGACGAAGAGGTCGGACCGCTCCAGCCACGGACGGCACCAGTCGTAGGGATCGGAGAGTCCGATCAGCATCCCGGGGCGGGGCTGACCGAAGCCGGCTGCCACACCGCGTTCCCGGAGCGCGTGCCGGTCGCGACGACGGGTCTCACCGATGTCGTACATCACCAGCTGGAAGCCGCCGGGCCACCGGACGGGCTCGTCGCCGCGGCGCAGCCGCAGGAACCGTTCGCGATAGCTGCCGGCGAGTCGATACACCGCGACGCGGCCGTGGCGTTGCGTGGACAGGGAGCCTGAGCGGGTCATCCGGGACAGCATCGTGCGAGCCGCCGACTCGGCCACCCCCAGCTGCTGGAGGAGGTCGACCAGACACGGACCGGGGACGGCTTCTGCGGCGAAGGCACCGAAGACGTAGCCCAGGGCCCAGGGACCATCGGCAGGTTGCTGCACCACGCCTCCTCCCGTCCCAAAACCTTACAGGTCATGTACGGATCGTCGAGAAGATGACATGCTTGCGGTATGTCGAACCCCTCAGCGAGCGCCCCGGCAGCACGTTCGTTCAACGGCCGGTCGATGATGACCGGCCTGCTCCTGTCGGGCGTCTTCGACATCGGTCTGGCCATCGTGCTCTTCCAGGTGGCGAAGCACCAGTTCGGTGCCAGCGACTTCGTGGCCTACCTGGTGGCGAGCATCGGGCCCGTCCTCGGGGCGGTCATCGGCCTGGTCCGGACCCGCAAGGTCGACGGTGTCGCGATCATCATCTTGATCAACCTGCTCCTCTCGGCGGCTGTCACCTTGATCGGAAGCCATGACGCCAGGACGCTGCTGCTGAAGGACTCTGTGCTGACCGGTGGCTTCGGGCTGGTCATCCTGATCACGTCGCTCTCGATCTTCCCCAAGCCGCTGATGTTCTTCTTCGGGCTGAAGTTCGGCACCGACGGCACGAAGGAGGGCACCCAGCAGTGGTACGGCCTCTGGGACGCCTACTCGCACTTCCGTCGCGGACAGCGCCATCTCAACAACGTGTGGGGAATCGGCTTCATGGTCGAGGCCGCGGTCAAGGCGATCTGCGTCTTCGTGCTTCCCTACGGCGGTGCCTACGCGGTGAACCAGATCGCTCCCTTCGTCCTCCTCGCAGGCCTCATCTACTACAGCATCCAGTTCGGGACCAAGCAGCGTCGCGAGGGCGAGGCGCGCCACCAGGCGGCCATGAACGCATAGGCGGGGCTCCCCTCCGGCACGCGCCAGATATTCCCGGCACGGTCTGCGCAGGTCCCCTATCATCGTCAGGTGGCGAGGGGTGAGGCGGATTCGGTCCAGGACATCCGGTTCGCCCGCTCCGCCGACGGAGTCGGGATCGCCTACGCCGTCCACGGCTCCGGTCCCCCGCTGCTGATCGACGCGTGCTGGCTGAGCCACCTGCAGTTCGACTGGCAGAGCCCGGTGTGGCGTCACTACCTGGTCGAGCTGGGCCGGATCGCCACTGTCATCCGGTACGACGAGCGGGGTCACGGCCTCTCGGACCGCGGGGTGACCGATCACAGTCTCGAGGCCCGGGTCGCCGATCTCGAGGCCGTGGCCGATGACGTCGGGTTGGAGCGGTTCGCGCTGCTCGCCATGGCGCAGGGAGGCCCGGTGGCGATCGAGTACGCCGCGCGCCACCCGGAGCGGCTGACCAGGCTCGCCTTCTACGGCAGCTACGCCGGGGCGCTGACCGATGCCACGCCGGAGCAGCTCGAGCTCTACGCGGCGTTCGAGATGATGATCAAGGTCGGCTGGGGCCGACCGACCTCGGAGTTCCGACGAGTCTTCACCAGCATGATGATCCCCGGTGGGACCGAGGAGCAGATGCGCTGGATCGACGACCTGCAACGCGTGGCGGTGGATGCGGACACCGCGGTCCTGGCCCGGTCGCAACGCCAGGTCACGGACTCGAGTGGCCGGTTGGCAGATCTCGACCTGCCGACCCTGGTGCTCCACAGCCGCGGCGACCAGATGAGCGAATTCCAGCACAGCCGGCACCTGGCCGCGAACATCAGGGGTGCCCGGCTGGTCGCGCTGGAGAGTGAGAACCACATCGTGCTGGAGGACGAACCGGCGTGGCCGGTGTTCCTGCGCGAGCTGACGGACTTCCTCACCGCGGACCGGAAGCCCGAGCTCAGCCATGCCGTCGACGACGTGGCCGCGATGCTCTCACCGCGGGAGCTCGACATCCTGCACCGGGCGGCGCAAGGACTCGACAACGATGCGATCGCCTCCGAGCTGGTGCTGTCCGTGCGCACCGTCGAGCGGCACCTGCAGAACGCGTACGCGAAGCTCGGGCTGCGTGGGCGCACGGCGCGCACGGCGGCGGTGGCCAGGCTGATCTCCTCCGCCTGAGCCATACGCGTCAGCCGCCACCACGGCCTGCCGGGACGGCACCCGGCTACGCGTCGGCGCCGATGCGAGGAGGGTGCTGTGGTTCGTAGCGTTGCGGTCGACGACCACTCGACGGAGGAACCATGGCCAGCGCACCAGCGCGATCGACGACAGCCACCACAGCCACCACAGCCACCACAGCCATCACAGCCACCACAGTGCCGATCACCGAGACGCCCGAGGACCGGGCGCTCAAGACCAAGCACGCGGCGATGTGGGCCAGCGGCAGCTATCCGACCGTCGTGGAGGAGATCGTCGGACCGCTCGGTGGCATCCTCGTCGACGCCGTCGGCGTTGCGAGTGGGCAGCGGGTCCTCGACGTCGCCGCCGGCACCGGGACCTCCGCACTCCCGTCCGCCCGCGTCGGCGCCGACGTGACCGCCACCGACCTCACACCCGAGCTGCTCGAGATCGGCCGGGGCACGGCCGCCGCGGAGGGCCTGCAACTGACCTGGCGGACCGCTGACGTCGAGGCACTGCCCTACGCCGACAGGAGCTTCGACGTGGTGCTGTCCTGCATCGGCGTGATGTTCGCGCCACACCATCAGCAGGCCGCTGACGAGCTCCTGCGCGTGTGCCGCCCCGGCGGGACGATCGGGGTGCTCAGCTGGACCCCGGAGGGCTTCATCGGCCAGCTGTTCGCGGCCATGAAGCCCTTCGCGCCACCGCCTCCGCCGGCAGCGTCCCCGGCGCCGCTGTGGGGGCACGCCGACCACGTGCGGGAGCTGTTCGGGGTCAGCGCCACCGACCTGGTCGCGCGTCAGCAGTCGCTGCGGGTCGACCGCTTCCACGACGGCGCGGAGTTCCGCGACTTCATGAAGACCAACTACGGCCCGACCATCGCGGTCTACACCGCCATCGCCGCCGAGCCCTCGAAGGTCGATGCCCTCGACGCCGACCTGGCCGCGCTCGGAGAGCGGTTCCTGGTCGACGGCGTGATGGCCTGGGAGTACCTCCTCGTGACCGCCCGTCGGGTCTGACCCGCCACGGGCGTGCTCAGGTCCGCCGCGGGCTTGCCACGGCGCAGACGCGGGAGGAGGCTGACCTGGTGAGCAGGAAGTGGAGCGAGCTCAGTCCTCGGAGTCGCCGGCTGATCGTCGTCGGTGCAGTGTGCGAGGGCATTCTCAAGGTAGCCGCCCTGGTCGATCTCGCCCGGCGACCGGCCAGCGAGGTCCGAGGCTCGAAGCTGCGGTGGGCCCTTGTCGTGACGCTGGTCAACTCAGTCGGTGCAGCACCGCTCGCCTACTTCTTCTACGGGCGGCGAACCGGCAGCGGGCCGTAGTCGGACCCACCGTTGCTGGCACACGGCTGGACCGTCCGAGCTCATCGAGCTGGGACGGACCACCAGGTGTCCATGCGCGCAACGGCCTCGGCTCCGCGGCCCTGCTCCAGGACTCTGGCCAGCCGGAACAGATAGGTCGCGATCCCGGCAGCGCCCTGCATCCAGCCTGAGGCGGGCGGCAGCAGCGGGTCTGCGTTGCGATGCTCGACGAATCGCCAGAAGGTGTGGGCGCCGTGGCTGACGGCGCGATCGACAAGGGCGTCGCCGAGGGTGATCGCGAAGGCCAGGTCGTCGTCGCGGCCGCGCCGTTGCCACGCGTTGAGGACCACGTCGCCGACCCCTGCCGTGCCGCAGCACCGGCCGTCGTTGTCCCAGAAGCCGGGGTATAGCCGGGCCGGGACGCCCGACACGCGCAACGAGTGCAGGCACGCGAGCTCGAGCTCGGCCGGTGCGGTGCCGGCGACCGCCGGAACGGCTGCGCGTTCGAGGGCCGCGAACAGCTGGGACGTCCCCGTCGGGCCGTGGCACCACGAGTAGGTGAAGGTGTCCAGATCGCGGAGACCCGGGATCCGGTGCGGCAGGCGGAGGCCGCCGTCACTGTCGTCGGCCAGGGTCAGGAGGTGCTCCGCGCCCGACGTGGCCACCTCGACCAGGTCGACCCGGCCGAGCGTCATTCCGGCAGCGGCCAGCGCCGCGACGATCCCCGCCTGACCGTGCGACCAGTTCGGCATGACCACGTCGTCGCCCGTGAGCAGGAAGCGTCGCGGGATGAACGGCCAGTACGAGCCTCCGTTCCGCGCCTCCTGCTCGGCCACCAGGACGTCGACGGCGCGTGCGGCAAGGTCTGATGCGCCAGGGACGGCCTGCCGGTGCGCCCAGACAGCACCGAGCAGGACACTGGCGGTGCCGATCGTCGCGTCGTTGCAGCGTCCCGCGACCACCGCTCGGGGTGGCCCGATCCAGGAGGCCGGCCACCCGTCCGACGTGCTCAGCTCGCTCAGGCGCGCTACCGCAAGCTCGGCGCCGCCGCCGGTCAAGGCGATGAGCGCTCCGATGGTGCTGGTCAACCCGTCGAAGTAGTCGTACGCCGTCTCCTCACGGATGCGGCGGACCAGCGTCTCCCGGATGCTGTCGCCCACAGCACGCTCGCCGACCGTCAGCGGCCGGCTCAGACGGATCTCTTCCATCGCGTGGGCCAGGCCCCCGACACCCGAGTGCATGCCGTAGGGGAACTCTCCCGGCTCGGTCTGACCCGGGTGCTCGGCGAGCCACACTCCCTCGTCGCCCTGCCGCACCAGTGTCAGCACCCACGCCCAGGCCCGCTCGGCGAGCTCGCGGTAGGTCGAAGGATCACACGACACACCGCGATCGTGGCACACGCCGGAACGGTCCTGACGTTCACGGCTTCGGTGTCCTGGGTGGGCTCCACTCGTCGTTGGGGAGTCTCAGCACTGCGACGGAGAGCGCCGCGAAGCCGACCGCGTTCAATCCCCAGCCGACGAGGTCCAGGCCGTGGCTGCCCACGACGACGGCAGCCACGAAGTGCACCGGCTGAGCGACGATGGTGGCAGCGGCGGCCCAGCTGGGAACCACCCGGCCTCGCAGCATCCCGATGCCGAGGAGGATCGTGCCGAGGACGTGCCCCAGGACGAAGAGGACGGCCGCGACGGCTGCGGCGGGGTGCACACCGTCGTACATGCCGATCAGCAGCGGTGTCGACAGGTGGTGTCGCACGCCGAACAGCAGGTAGGCGTCGCCGACGACGAGCCAGGCCAGGGACAGGTAGCCGGCCACGAGGAGAACGGTCGCGACGGCCGCCAGTCCTGGCGCGCCCCGAGCGACGATGCGACCCGCGTAGATGACCCCGGGCACCAGCGTGAGGCAGGCGAGGAAGCCCAGCCACACCACCGCCGACTGAGCGGTCTGGTGTGCCGCGACCAGGCGTACGGCGTCGGCCGAGCTGTCCGCAGTCGTGTAGGGGAGGATGAACCGGAGGACCGCGACGGCGACAGGGCCGACGGGGAGCAGGACGGCAGCCAGCAGCCGACCACCGGTGCGCAGGTCCCTGCGAGGCTCGGCGGCACGTTCCACGACGGCGGTCATGACTGCACCCGCTCGGCGTCGGGGACCCCGACCACGAGTGCGATGCCGACGATGGTCAGCAGGACGATGACCCCGGCCAGGACCCGGATCGCTGCCGGCACGTCCGCGGCGAAGAACGCCGGAGCCGCTGTCAGGGCCGAGAGCAGGCGGAGGGCAGCGAGGGGGAGGACGGCGCGCCTCGAGCCGACCCAGGCCAGGTAGAGGCAGACGAGGCTCGCCACGCCGAGCGCTGACCCGACGAGCGCGACCGACATGGGTGGGTGGTCGCCATCGGTCATCAGGGGACCGGCGACGTCCACGAGCGACAGGGCGGCCAACAGCACCAGACCGGCGCGGGACGAACGAGACATGAGTGACCTCCGACATCAGGCACCCGGCACTTCCGGGCTCGATCTCGAGGTTGCGTCTCCCTTCGCACCCGTGCCCAGAGCGGGCGCCCCCGGGCGTCCGGGAGAATCTCCCGCCGGGGTCGGGATCCTCATCCCGGGTGGTCGGGAAGGTCCGGGGTGAGAATGGGGTCATGGAAGGCTCGTTCGGTCAGCAACGGACCACCGGGCTGCGCTACGCCGCCGTCGTGGTGGGCGGGTTCGCACTGGCCGAGGTGCTGGCGGCCCTGGTGCTGGTGCCCGCTGCGGGGTTCTCCTGGCGCGAGACGCTGACGTCGTTCCTTGCGACGAACGGGCTCATGGGTGCCTCGTTCGCCCTCAGTGGCCTGCTGATCGTCTGGCACCGACCCCACCTGCCCCTGGGCTGGCTGCTGGTGGCGGACGGTCTCGGTCACGCCACGAGCTCACTGATGGCCCCGCTGACCCAGCTGTTGCACGACCACGGCGCTCCTCTCCCCCTGGTCAGACTCGGGGGCACCGCGTTGATGTTCAGCTGGCCGTGGTCCATCACGCTGTTCCTGCCGCTCGCGCTGCTGGTCTTCCCCGACGGTCACCTGCCCGGACCGCGCTGGCGCTGGCTCGCGTGGGCCATCGTGGTGACCGCGCCGCTGTTCGTCGTGGAGATGGTCTCCGGCCCGGATACGGTGTCCGACGGTCTGCCTCCCGGGTACGGCGGCTTCCGTGCCTACGCCGACCTCGGCTGGCTGTGGACCATCTCGGAGATCCGGGTGATGGTCGCCCTGCTGGTGGGCGTGAGCGCCCTGCTCGTGCGCTACCGACGGGCCGACGAGACCGAGCGACGCCAGCTCCTCTGGCTGCTCCTGGCCGGCTTGGTCGTCTTGGCCGCTGTGGCACCCTGGTCGTTCGTGGCGGGCACGCCCATCGCCGTGCTGTTCACCATCCCACTGGTGCCACTGGCGATCTGTGTGGCCGTCATCCGCCACCAGCTGTTGGACATCCGACTCGTCGTCTCGCGCGCCCTGGCCTGGCTGCTGCTGTCCGTGATGGCCGTCGCGGCCTATGGGGCGGTCGTCTTCCTGCTCGGCTCGTTCGTCTCCGAGGCACTGGGCCGCTCCGCCCTGCCCACCGCGCTCGTCGCGGTGGCGCTCGCCCCGCTGCTGCCCCGCCTGCAACGGGAGGTCGACCGATGGATGTACGGCGATCGACAGGATCCGGCTCGCGTCGCCGGTCGGCTCGGTGAGCACCTCGTGTCGGGATTCGCGGACGGGCTCGGAGGAGTGGCGAGTGCCCTCCGGGACGCGTTGCGTCTGCCCTACGTCGCGGTCTCCACCACCCGTCGTCTGCTGGCTTCGGACGGTTCGACTCCGGAACGGACGGCGACGGTCCCGCTGGCGTACGCCGGCACGGAGGTCGGCCGGCTCGAGATCGGGCTCCGCCCCGGGGAGCGGGAGCTTGATGTCGCCGACGCCCACACACTGGGTCTGGTCGCGGCACCGCTGGCCGTGGCCCTCCATGCCCTGGCTCTCTCCGAGGACCTCCAGCAGTCGCGAGGGCGGTTGGTCGTCGCCCGTGAGGAGGAGCGCCGCCGACTGCGCCGCGACCTGCATGACGGGCTCGGTCCCACCCTGACCGGGGTCGCGCTCACGGCGGACGCCGCTGCCAACCTCCTGCACGACGACCCCGACCAGGCACGAGAGCTCCTGCAGTGCCTGCGTCGCGACAGCCGGACGGCCATTGCCGACGTCCGCCGTCTCGTCGACAACCTGCACCCGCCCGCGCTCGACGAGAACGGTCTGCTCGGCGCCCTGCAGCAACGCGCCGAGCAGCTGCGCTGGCGGGGCGATGCAGCGGCGCTCGACGTACGCCTCGTGCTGCCCGACACGCTCCCGATGCTGCCGGCCGCCGTCGAGGTGGCGGCCTACCGGATCGCGACCGAGGCGCTGTTGAACGTGTCGCGGCACGCCACCGCCACCGGTGCGGTCGTCGAGGTCAGCTGCCACGACAGTCTCGACGTCGCAGTCACCGATGACGGCAGGAGCGTCGCCGCCTGGTCGCCGGGTGTCGGGCTCGAGGCGATGCGCGAGCGAGCCGCCGAGGTCGGCGGCAGTTTCGAGGCCGGGCCGTCCCTGCAGGGCGGACGGGTGTTCGTGTCCATTCCGCTGGCGGCGCGATGACCGTGATCCGGATCGTCATCGCGGACGATCACCCGATCGTGCGCGCCGGCCTCTCGGCCCTGCTCGGCTCCCTGCCCGACTTCGACGTGGTCGGGGTGGCCGCCGACGGTCACGCGGCGGTGCGCGAGGTGGTCGAGACCTCGCCCGACGTGGCCCTCATCGACCTCAAGATGCCGGGGCTCGACGGCATTGCCGCCACGCGCGAGCTGTCGCGGGTGGCGCCCGAGGTCGCCGTCCTGGTGCTGACGATGCACGATGACGACGACTCGGTCTTCGCCGCCATGCGAGCCGGGGCACGGGGCTATCTGGTCAAGGGCGTCGAGCAGGACGACATCGCGCGCGCGATCCGCTCGGTTGCCGGCGGCGAGGCGATCTTCGGGCTCGGCGTGGCCCGCCGTGTCCTCGCGTTCCTCCAGGCGACGCACAGCCCCGCCGATCCCGCCTTCCCCGAGCTGACGGCCCGGGAGCACGAGGTGCTCGATCTGCTGGCCGCCGGGCTGACCAACGGCGCCATCGCGAACCGGGTCGGCGTCGCACCCAAGACGGTCGCCAACAATGTCTCATCCATCTTCGCCAAGCTGCAGGTCGCCGACCGCTCCCAGGCCATCGTGCGGGCCCGTGACGCCGGCCTCGGCCGCGGGTGACCCTGCCCCGTCGGCCCCTGGCCAGGACGGCTCAGGACTGGCTCGACGACCTCGATGAGCCACCGTTGCTGCTGTTCACGTCCGACTGAGACGTCGACGAGACCGGTTCTCCGGCCGTGGACCCGGCTCGCTGCTCCCCGGGGTGGTCGGCGTCGGGCACGAAGTCCTGGTAGTCGGCGCCGAGCGCGGTGAGCGCGATCGAGTGCTGCTCCTGCTTGTCGTGGCGCTGCACGTACTGCACCGCCTTCCGGACCCGCGAGGGCAGGGTCGACTCGTAGGGCTCGGCCCGCAGTGCCTTCATCAGGGACACGCACATCGCGATGATGACCAGCATGAACGCGCCACCCACGATGATGACGAGGTTCTGCAGTGCCGAGAGCCCGGCGCGCAGGTCGTCGCCCCCGGACCACAGCAGCACGGACGCCACCGCCCCCTGTGCGACGCCCCAGAAGATGACCAGCCAGCGCTTGGGCTCCTCCTCGCCGTTCTGGCTGAGCATGCCCATCACGATCGACGCCGAGTCCGCTCCGGTGATGAAGAAGATGGCGATCAGCAAGATGGCCAGGACCACCGTGATCGACGACAACGGGTAGTCGCGCAACACCGTGAACAGGATGCTCTCGGTCCCTTCGTCAGCCAGGGTCTTCCCGAGGTCCATCCCCTGGTTGAGCTGCAGGTCGAACGCCGCACCCCCCATGATCGAGAACCACACGAACGACACGAGGCTCGGGACGACGATCACGTAGGCCACGAACTGGCGGATGGTCCGGCCCTTGGAGATCCGCGCGATGAACATGCCGACGAACGGTGTCCAGGAGATCCACCACGCCCAGTAGAAGATCGTCCAGCCGTTCAGCCAGGCTGCCTGGTCGGAGTCGAACGCACCGGTGCGGCCGCTCATCGTCGGCAGCTGGGTGATGTAGGCACCCATCCCCTCGGTGAAGGTGCTCAGCATGAACACGGTGGGGCCGACCACGAACAAGAAGAGCACCAGGACGACGGCCGCGAGCGCATTGGCGTTGGACAGGAACTGCACGCCCTTCTCGATGCCGGTGACCGCAGACACGACGAAGCACGCGGTCAGGACCCAGATCACCAGCAGTGCCAGCGCCACGCTCTCGCCGGACCCGTCGAACACGTTGTCCAGGCCTCCGGTGATCTGCAGCGCACCGAGCCCCAGTGACGTGGCGGAGCCGAAGAGGGTGGCGAAGATCGCCACCACGTCGATCGCCTTCCCAGGCGCCCGCCCGGCGGCATCGCCGATCAACGGCCGGAACGTCGCGGAGATCAGGTTGCCGTAGCCCTTCCGGTAGGCGAAGTAGGCGATGGCGAGACCGATGACCGCATAGATGGACCACGGGTGCAGACCCCAGTGGAAGAAGGTGTACTCCATCGCGAGCCGGGCGGCTTCTGGTGTGCCCGGGTCGGCCATGCCCATCGGTGGGGTGTTCAGGTGGGTCAGCGGCTCGGCGACTCCCCAGAAGATCAGGCCGATGCCCATGCCGGTCGCGAACATCATCGACACCCACGAGAAGGTGCTGAACTCGGGCTCGGCGTCGTCGGCACCGAGCTTGATGTTGCCGAAGCGGCTCAGGGCCAGGTAGCTCGAGAACACCACGAACCCCGCAGTGGTCAGCACGAACAGCCAGCCGAAGCTCTTCTCCAGCCAGCCGAGGGTGCTGGTGGTCACGTCGCCCATGCCTGTCGGAGTGAGCGCGCCCCACCCGACGAAGGCCACCACTGCAGCCGCCGCCACACCGAACACCGCCTTGTTCAGCGGTAGAGGCCGGCGCGAATCGCCGCCCGGCGTCGGGCTGGGGACGTCCCCGTCGGCTGGTTGGCTCGTGGCGTGGGTCACGTGGAAACCCCCTAGGTCGGGTGAGCGTGCAGCAACAATGAAGGTCGCCCGACGCCCCTGTCAAAACCTCTGACAAGTCGCACAGAGGAGATGGGCTAGACCTCAGCCGGTGCCATGAGGTCGAAACGCACGGAATGAGTGGTTCCGGTATGCGCAACTCGTTGCTTGATACGCAACACCGTGGATTCGCGACACTCAGTCGGCGTGAGCCCTATCGTCGGGATGAATCCGCGGTTATGGTCGCCTTCCGCCGGCGCCCTCCCCCTCGTTGCCTGCGCCCTGTCGAAGGAGCCCGCCCATGCGCATTCTCGTTGCCGACCGTCTGCCCGACCGCTTCGTCACAGCGATGAGCGCCGCCGGCCATGAGTGCCGGATCGCCGCCGAC
>CAXSHL010000002.1:27322-45837 GCA_964237315.1 uncultured Nocardioidaceae bacterium | reverse complement strand
CGCGACCGCACCGCCGACCTGACCGAGGCCACCCTTCCGCAGTCGATGGCCGGCGTGGATGTCCTGGTGGTCCGCGGCACCAAGGTCACGGAGAAGGTGTTCGCGGCGGCCGACTCGCTGCAGCTGGTGGTGCGGGCCGGCTCGGGCACGAACACGATCGACTGCGACGAGGCCACCCGGACCGGCGTGCTGGTGGCGAATGTCCCCGGCCGCAACTCGGCGGCGGTCGCCGAGCTCACGATGGGTCTGCTCCTGGCGGTGGACCGGGCGATCCCGGACAGCACCAGCGAGCTGCGGGCCGGACACTGGGACAAGCAGAGGTTCGGTGCCGTCGGGCGGGGACTCTACGGGCGGTCCCTGGGGATCGTCGGCCTCGGCAACATCGGCCTGGCGGTCGCGGAGCGGGCCGCTGGATTCGGCATGCATCTGTTCGCGCAGGCCAAGGGCTCGCGTTCCCCCGACGTCTCGCGGCGCATCACCGACCTCGGCATCGAGCTGATCCCCGACCTCGTGACGCTGGCCTCGACCGTGGACGTGCTGTCCCTGCACGTGCCGCTCAAGGCGGAGACACGCGGCATGGTCGGCGCAGAGGTCCTCGACGCGCTCCAGCCGGGCATCCTGCTGAACACCTCGCGCGCGGACGTGGTGGACGCCGAGGCGCTGATGGCACGGCTGGACGCGGGCGGCCTGTCCGCGGGCCTCGACGTGTTCCCCGACGAGCCCGGCTCGGGCACGGCGGACTGGCACTCGCCTCTGGCGGCTCATCCGCGGGTGGTCGGCACCCACCACGTCGGCGCGTCGACGCAGCAGGCCCAGGAGGCCGTCGTCGACGGCGTGGAGGAGGTCATCGACGCCTTCACCAGAGGCGAGCCGCTCCACGTGGTCAACGCACTGCCCGATGACGGCCACCACGCCCGAGGCCGCCGAGTAGTGCAGAGCGGGGCCGCGCAGTGAGTCGCGTCGCCAACTTCTGCGCCGGGCCGTGCACGCTGCCGGTCGACGTGCTGACCGAGGTGCAGGACGAGCTGCTCGACTACCAGGGCAGCGGCATGTCACTCATCGAGATGAGCCATCGCAGTCCCGAGTACGACGCGGTGCACACCGACGCACTCGATCGACTTCGTGCGGCGCTCGAGGTGCCTGAGGAGTTCGAGGTGCTGTTCCTGCAGGGCGGTGGGCTGCTGCAGTTCGCGATGGTGCCGATGAACCTCCTGGCTGCCGGCTCGACGGCCGGATACGTCCGCTCCGGAGCCTGGGGCAAGGCCGCCCACGCCGACGCCGAGCGCGCCGCTTCGGTGTACCTCGCGTGGGACGGCACCGACGGCGGTTTCACGCGGATGCCGACCGCCGACGAGATCGACGTCAGGGCCGACACCCGCTACGTGCACCTCACGTCGAACGAGACGATCGAGGGCATCGCGCTGCGGTCGCTGCCCGACCTCGGCGTCCCGCTCGTGGTGGACATCTCCTCGGACTTCCTGACCCAGCCCATCGACTGGCCGCGCGTGGACCTCGTCTACGGCGGCGTGCAGAAGAACCTCGGGCCCGCCGGACTCGCAGTCGTGGTCGTCCGACGCAGCGCCCTCGAGGGCTGCGTCACCGGGCTGCCGTCGTACCTCGGCTACGCCGGGCACGCGGCGGCCCGGAGCCTGGTGAACACGCCGCCGATGTTCTCGATCTACGTGGTGGGCAAGATGCTGCGCTGGATCCAGGACCGGGGCGGCCTGGCCGAGATGGCTGCCCGCGCCGCTCGCCGGTCCGGGACGCTCTACGACGTGGTCGACACCAGCGACGGCTTCTACACGGGTCCCGCCGACGTGCCGTCACGCTCGCGCACGAACGTGGTGTTCCGGCTGGCTGCACCTGAGCTGGATGCCGGCTTCCTCGCCGGGGCGAAGGACGCCGGCCTCGTCAACCTGAAGGGCCACCGCAGCGTCGGGGGCATGCGAGCCAGCATCTACAACGCGATGCCGGACGAGGGGGTGGAGGATCTCGCCACCTACATGCGCGACTTCGCCCGGAGCGCCGGATGACCCCCGCACCACGTGGATCCCGCCCGCTCGTCGGCGGCGTCCGCGCGCACCTGGTCGCACCGGAGTGGGCAGCGCGCGTGGTGAGCCCGCTCCACGACGTGCTCAGCGAGACCGAGCGCGAAGCGATCCTGGCGGACAACCCCGACAGCTACCTCCACGTCACCAGCGACCCGTCGGCCCTGCCGGAGCCGCCCGGTGAGGGCACCGCCGAGTCGGTCCAGGCGAGGGCGCTGCGTCGACTGCTCGACCTCGGCGCCTACACCCCCGTGCCCGAGCCGGCCCTCTTCGTCTACCGGCTCACCGAGCACGGCCGCCACCACACCGGTGTGATCGCGAGCGTCGGCATCGAGGGCTTCAGCGACGGCCGGGTGCTCGGCCACGAGGACGTGCAGCCCGACCGGGTCGCGGGCCTGGTCCGCCACTACCAGCAGGTGCCGAAGCGCTCGGAGCTCGTCGCCCTGCTCCACCGCGTCGACGCCGTCGTCACCGAGGTGACGGCCCGCGTCGTCGCGCAGCCACCGCTGCTGAGCTTCACCGACGTCAGTGGCGTGGCGCAGTCGGTCTGGCAGGCTGCTCCCGCCGACGCGGCGGCCCTGGCTCAACACCTCGGCGAACGGCAGCTGTACGTCGCCGACGGCCATCACCGGGTGGCAGCGGCCACCCGCTCGTGGGAGCAGGCGGGTCGGCCTCCCACCGGGAGGGTGCTGTGCGCTCTCTACCCGGAGCACGAGATCGTCCTTCACGCGTTCCACCGGAGGGTCCAGGGTCCCGTCGCCGTGCCAGAGCTGCTGGACGGCCTGGCGACGGGCTTCGACGTCACGTCCGCCGACGGACCGGCCCAGGGGTCCGGCGTCGCCCCCGGCACCATCGGCCTGTACGCCGCCGGCAGCTGGTCCGTGCTCCGGCCACGGGAGCTCGACCAGACGCCGGGAGTCGCCCGCCTCGACGTGACGATGCTCGACGAGCAGGTGCTGCGCCCGCTCCTCGCCATCAAGGACGGGGACCCCCGGCTGAAGTTCGTCCCCGACCTCCGCGATCTGGCCACGACCACGAGCGAGTGCGATGCCGACGAAGGCGTGCTGTTCACCCTCGCGTCGCCGAGCATCGAGGATCTCGTCTCGGTGGCCGAGCGCCGCGAGGTGATGAGCACCAAGACCACCTACGTGCGCCCCAAGCCCCGCACCGGGATCTTCCTGAGCTAGGACCGCCGGGGAATATGTCGGCCTCCGTCGTTGCTGACCCCAACTACCGAGGCGGCCAGCGCTGATCTGCCTGCGACCCATCGACCACCACACCGGGGGCGGAACTTCTCCATGGCAGGCATCGACCGACGCACCGACTACCGGGTGACGTTCGTCGTCCTGTGCGCTGGGGTCGCGTCGTTCTCGTTGCTGCAGTCCATGGTCAACCCGGTGCTGCCGACCATCGAGGCAGGTCTGCACACCGACCAGGCGACGGTCACCTGGGTGCTCACGGCGTACCTGCTCTCGGCCTCGGTCTTCACCCCGATCATCGGCCGCATCGGCGACAAGGTCGGCAAGGAGCGGATGCTCGTCGTAGCCCTGGGTGCGCTGGCCGTCGGCTCGCTGCTCGCCGCGGTCGCCCCCTCCATCGGCGTGCTGATCGCCGCACGAGCGATCCAGGGTGTCGGGGGAGGCGTGCTGCCGCTGACCTTCGGCATCATCCGCGACGAGTTCCCTCGCGAGAAGGTGGCCGGCGCGGTCGGCGCGTCGGCCGCGCTGCTCGCGGTCGGCGGGGGCTTCGGACTGGTGCTGGCCGGTCCCATCGTCAACGCACTGAGCTATCACTGGCTGTTCTGGCTGCCCATGATCATGACCACCCTGGCCGCGGTCGCCGCGCACTTCTTCGTGCCCGAGTCGCCGGAGCGTACGCCGGGCCGGATCAACGTCTCCAGTGCGCTGCTGATGTCCACGTGGCTGGTCACGCTGCTGCTCGCCGTCAGCCAGGGTCACAGCTGGGGTTGGACGTCGCCGGTCACCGTCGGACTGTTCGCGGCGACCGTCGTGGTGCTGCCGATCTGGGTGTGGGCCGAGGCTCGCAGCGACAGCCCGCTGGTGGACATGCGGATGATGCGCATCCCCACCGTGTGGACGGTCAACCTCGTCGCCCTGCTGTTCGGCATGGGGATGTACTCGATGTTCGCGTTCCTCCCCCAGTTCCTGCAGACTCCGCAGGACGTCACCGGCTACGGGTTCGGCGCCACCGTCACGCAGTCCGGCCTCCTGCTCCTCCCACAGACCGTCGCGACCTTCCTGGCCGGGCTGCTGTCCGGACGACTGGCCGCCCGCTTCGGCTCGAAGCTGGTGCTCGTCGTCGGCGCGGGTCTCACCTCGATGGCGACCCTCGGGCTGGTGCTGGCCCACGACGAGGTGTGGCAGCTGCTGGTCGAGACGACGTTCCTCGGGCTCGCCTTCGGTCTCGCGTTCGCGGCGCTGTCCAACCTCATCGTCGACGCGGTCCCCCAGTCCCAGACGGGCGTGGCGAGCGGCATGAACGCCAACATCCGCACCGTCGGCGGAGCGCTGGGCAGCGCCGTCATCGCAAGCGTCGTCACCGCCAACCACCGCCCCGACGGCCTCCCGCTCGAGTCGGGCTACACCCACGGCTTCACGGTGCTCGTCGTCACCTCGGGCCTCGCTGCGCTGGTGGCCGCCCTCGTGCCGGTGATCAGGGCACGCGCGCAGGACGTGCCCGAGTCCCCGGTGCCGGTGGGCACCGAGCGCGCCACCGAGCGGGCGGACGACACCTCCGTGACCTCGGCAGTGCGCTGAAGGCGCTGCGCGCCGGCGACGGGGAGCGGTCGCCGACCAAGCACCCGTAGGCTCGGGGTGCAGTCGGCTCCTGACGTGCAGCCCGAGGAGGACCCGTGTCCCGCGCAACGACCCGACTCCGGACGATCCTTCCCGGCTCAGGACGCAGCGCCCTGGGCGCGACCATCGCCGGTGGCGTGCTGACCGGTCTGGCGTCGGCACCCGACCGCATGAACCGGCTGGTCCGGCGCCGCTTCCCGACCGTGGCCGTGACCGGGATGACCGGGGTCGGCAAGACCCAGCTCGCCAACCGCCTCGCGCGGCGCACGCCCGGCGAGGGGGCGGCCGAGGTCGGCTCGGCGGTGATGGAACGCCGCACCCGCCGCTCTCCCCGGCTGCAGGGCTTCCGCTTCCTCGTGGTGCCCGGTGACAACGCGGCGACGCGGCTCGGTGCGCTCGACGAGGTCTTCCACGACGAGCCGGTCGACGGCGTGCTGCACGTGGTCGCCTACGGGCATGCCACTCCGCGACGCAGGGCAGGCACCACGGGCGCGGCGTCCGCCACGCGCGAGGAGCAGCTCGCCGCCGAGCTCGAGGACTGGGTGATCACCTCGCACCGGATCGCCTCGATGGCCGTCCGCCGGGACAAGCCGGTCTGGCTCGTGATCGCGGTGACCAAGGCGGACCTGTTCGTCGACCGGCTCGACGACGTGGTGCACTACTACTCACCGGGCAGCGGCTCGCCGTTCGGCGACAAGCTCGACGAGCTCCGGGCGCTGGCCGGCGGTGCCAAGCTCTCGGTCGACGTGCTCCCGGTGTCCAGCCAGGTCGGGGACCGCGAGTCGGCCGTCTCGGCCAAGGAGGCCGGCGCGATGGTGGACGCGCTGGCCGCCCGGCTGGCACAGCTGAGTGGTCACGTCTAAGCGTCGCGGGGCGACCCAGGGGCAAGCCGATCGGTGGCTCAGGCGCCGAGAGGCTTCCGGCGGGCGGCTGCCAGCTCGGACCTGGACCGGACGCCGAGCTTGGTGTAGATGCGAGTGAGGTGGAACTGCACGGTCTTGATGGACAGGAACAGCTCGGCGGCGGCCTCGCGGTTCGTCATTCCGTCGCTGATCAGGGCGGCGACCGCCTCCTCCTGCGGGGTCAGGGTGTCGGCCGTGCGGTCGCTCAGCACGGCATGCACCCCACCGGCCCTGAGCTCGCGGTCGCAGCGCCGTACGTAGGCCTCGGCTCCCAGCGAGAGGTAGGCCTCCCTCGCAGCCGCGATGATCGCGTCCGCCTCTCGCCGCTTCCCGGCCCGGCGCAGTGTCTGGCCGTAGGAGAAGTTCACCCGGGCCCGGTCGTGGACCAGCGGCAGCGGCTCGAGCAGCTCGAGCGCCCGCTCGAACGATGCCCGCGCCGCGCCGATGTCGCCCAGGGCCCCGTGCAGGCGGCCCCGGGCATATCCCAGCCGGGCCTGGGCGGACCGGTGGCCCCGGGCGAGCGCGCGACGCTCGTGGTCGACGAGGAACGCGTCGGCGTCCACGTAGCGACCCTTGATCACCAGTGCGTTCGCATAGACGTCGGGCCACGGCCAGAAGCCCGGCTCCTCGATGTCGCCGCTGGCCCAGGGCTGGGTCAGCGGCGCCAGCGCACGCAGCACCCCGTCGTAGTCGGTCCGCGCCTCCGCCACCGCAGCCCGCGCGAGGGCGGCCGGAACCCGCATGATCGGGTAGCCGTTGGCGGGTGAGTCGCCCTCACGGAGGCTGTCGTCGGCAGTCTGCCAGTCGCCGCGCAGCGCGTGCACCTGGGTGACGGTCCAGCGCAGCAGGGGCACCAGCAGCGTCATCCCGGTCCTGGCCGCCAGCTCGAGGGCGTTGTGCGCGGTGCGCAGGGCGGCGTCCCACTCGCCGGTGACGAAGTGGGTGCGCGCCAACCACGCGTGCGCCCACAGGGAGATGCGCGTCGAGCCACCCAGGAAGTCCGTGGGCACGGCGTTCTCGAGCTCGGCGAGCGCGAGGTCGACGTCGTCGGTCGCCAGGTGCAGCCAGCCACTGCCCATCTGCACGCGCTGCAGCACCGCTCCGTGGCTCACCCGGGCCCCCACCAGCCGGTAGCTCTCGAACGCCTCGGCCATCCTGCCGGTGCTCGCCAGGCCGAGTCCGCGGATGGCCGAGGACTCCACGGCCGCCGGGTGCTCCGCGCCCGCCAGCTCGACCGCGAGGTCCGCCCACCGGACCAGGCTCTCCCCGTCGCAGCGGGCCAGATGGTGCAGCACGTGCCGCTGGGAGATCATCGCCGCGACCTCGGGCTCCCGACGGGCGTTCACCAGCTGCCAGGCCCGTCCCAGCCGGGTCTCGGCCTCGAGCGGACGGCCGCGGAGGATGGCGAGATAGCCCAGCACCGCGTTGCGCATCGGCGTCTCCCGCAGGCTCTCGACCTCGGCGAGGTAGCCCACCGCGGCCGGCAGGTCGCCGGCGCCGACGAGGGCGTCGACCGCGCGGACCAGTCGGTCCTCTCGCAGTCCGCGTTCGCTGGTGACCCGGCTGGCCAGGGTGAGCAGCTCGGCGGTGGCGGCCCACTCGCCACCCTCGGCCCGGCTGGTGGCGAGGTCGTCGAGCCGTCGGGCGACGTCGGCATCCGGAATCGGGGATGCGGCCACGGTGTGCACCAGGGCGGCGACCTCGTCCTGCACGGTCGCCGACGCGCGCCGGTGCAGCTCCGATCGCCTGCCCGAGCCCATCTGCGCCAGCACGGCGGCGCGGACCATGGCGTCGGCCGGCTGCATCAGCAGGGGCGAGCCCGGTTGCTCGACCAGGGTGACGAGTCCGCCTCGCTCGGCCTCGTCGAGGGCCGCGACGGCATCGTCGAGATCGGCCACGGCGGCGGCGCTCACCAGCGGCACCGGGGCCGCGAGGACGCACACCGCCTGGACCAGCGCTCGCGCCGACATAGACATGGCGTCGAGGGACTGCGCGGTGGCGGTCGCGACGCCGGCCGGTGCCGGCAGCATCGGGGCGTTCCCTGTCCAGACCTCACCCGGCAGGTGGTCGAGGAGGTCGACGACGTGACCCGGGATCCCTCCGGTATGGCGGCACAGGTGCTCGGCCAGGGCCGGGTGCAGCGGAGTCCCCCGGGAGGCGGCGACCGCACCCACCTCGGCGGGGTCGAGCGGCCGGAGCTCCAGCACCAGGTCGGCAGCCGCCTCCACGTCCACCCGGCCGTGCACCCGGCCGTCCGCCCGGCCGGCGCAGCCCCACGCCGGCGTACACCTGTCGAGGACGACGAGGAACCGACCCTCGCCGTGGTGCCGGGCCGCACTGGCCAGCGCTCGCAACGAGTCAGGGTCGGCGTGCTGGGCGTCGTCGACGAGCACCAGCACGGGCTCACCGACCGACGACAGCGACCGTGCGACGGCGGCCGCCGTGTCGAAGGCGCTGCCTCCCGGCGTCAGGTCGGGCGCCAGCAGCTTCACCAGCGCGTAGGGCTCCCCGCTCTCCCAGGACACCGCGCGGGCACGCAGGACCCGTCCCGGCGCGTCCGCGGCCAGCCGGTCCAGGACCGTGGTCCGGCCGACGCCCCGCACTCCCGAGACCACGACCAGGGACGATCCAGTCGAGCCGGTGCGGTGCAGTCGCTGCCGGAGCAGGGCCATCACCTCGTCGCGAGCCACGATCAGCGGCGGGACCTCGGTCACGCCCCTCACCCTAGACCGGCCCCAGCCGGCCAGCGGGGCGCTGCGGGGCGTGACCCGGAGTCAGCCGGAGTCAGCCGAGGTCGCCGCCGGCGACGGGCAGCACGGTCCCGGTGATGTAGGACGCCTCGTCCGAGGCCAGGAAGCAGATGGCCGCCGCCTGCTCGTCCAGCGTGCCGTAGCGCTTCATCAGCGAGGACTCGACCGTCTGGTCCACGATCGTGCGGTACCACGCCTGCTCCTGCTCGGACTCCGGAGCCGGACCGCGGGGGACCCGCCGAGGCGGTGCGTCCGTGCCACCCGGCGCGGTGGCGACGACCCGGATGCCGTGCGGTGCGGCCTCCAGCGCGAGCGCCGTCGTGATCGCGTTGACGCCGCCCTTGGCCGCCGCGTAGGGCACCCGGTTGAGGCCGCGGGTGGCGACCGAGGACACGTTGACGATGGTGCCGTGCCCCTGCTCGATCATGTGCGGCAGCACGGCCCGGCAGGACCACAGCGTGGGGAACAGCGAGCGCGAGATCTCCGCCTGCACCTGCTCGGGAGGATAGTCCGCGAACGGCTTGGCCCAGATCGTGCCCCCGACCGTGTGCACCGAGACGTCGATGCGGCCGTGCTGGGCGAATGCCTGCTCGACGACCGCCGACGCGCCCGCCCAGGTCTCGAGGTCGGCCACGACCGCGTGCGCCCGCTGACCCTCGACGGAGAGCTCCGTCGCCAGCTCCTCGACGAGCTCCGAGTGGTCGGCCAGCACGAGGGTGCCTCCCTCGGCTGCGATGCGGCGTGCCGCGCACTCGCCGATCCCCTGGGCCGCACCTGTCACCACGACGACCTTGCCGACGAACCGGCCGGGGGTGACGAACGCCGGCCGCTTGCGGGCCATCGTCTCGTTCATGGCACGGCGCATGGTCATCTTGGAGCGGTCGGCGTGCTCGGCGATCAGGACCCGGGCGCGCCCCCGGTCGTTGGCCTCGAACGCGGCCACGATGTCGAGGTGGTCCTGGGCGCACAGCGGGTGGCACCAGGTGGCGTGGCGCAGCGCCTCCTCCATCGCACCCTTGACGCCGAGCGCCCGGTAGGCCTGCAGGAGGTGGTCGTTGCCGGTCTGGGTGAACAGGTAGTCGTGGAACGCCGCGTTGGTCTCGGTGTAGGCAGCGGCGTCGACGAACCGGTCGCCGTCGACGTAGGGCACGGTGGACTCGGCAAGCAGCCGGTAGCCGGTCAGCTGGCGCGACGACAGCCGGCCGATGACCAGCTCGAGTGCACCCAGCTCGAGAGCCTGGCGGGCCTCGAAGACCGCGTCGGACTCGTGGACCGACGGGTGCTCCTCACCGATCTCGTAGCCGTCGGGCAGGATCGTGGCTGCGCCCGGCCCCGACTCCGGTGCGGGCTCCCGTGCGGCGGCCGGTGCGGCCGTCTCCGTCGTCCGGTCCACGAGCGGGTCGATGCTGCGCCGGGGCCACAGCAGCTGCCCCGCGACGCTCCTCGCATCCGGTGCCTCGATGAGGGTGGCGGCCTCGTCGAGAGCCGCGACCTCGTCGGTGGACCCGACCCGGCCGACCCGCTGGCCCATCAGGGTGCGGGCGGTGGTGGCCGGGTCGGTGTCCGCCCCGATCGGCGCGGCCGCGTGGAGGGGCTCGATGCTCGCCGCCGGCAGGACGACCTGCCCGGCGATGCGCCGAGCCTCGGAGTCGGACGGCGCCGGTGGGGACGGGACGGGCACCTCCTCGACCTCGGGCTCGGCGTGCGTCTCCTCCACGACCACTGGGGCGACCTGGACCTCGGGGGCGGGCGTGTGGATCGCCGGGGTGAACTTCTCGTAGTAGAAGCCGGTCGGCTCCACCCCACGACCCGCGAAGTCCGAGCGGACGGCCTCCACCATCGGAGGCGGCCCGCACAGGTAGACCGCGACGTCGCCGTCGCTGAGGTGCGCAGGCTCGATCAGGCCGGTCACGTAGCCGGTGTTGCGGGCCCGGCTCGACGGGTCGGAGACGCAGTGGTCCCAGGTGAACGACGGGAGCTCCGCTGCGAGAGCGTCCAGGGTGTCGAGCTCGACGAGGTCGTGGTCGGTGCTGACGCCGTACACGAGGTGCACCCGCCGCTCGCTCCGGTCGGCGGCGAGCGTGCGCAGGATCGACAGGATCGGAGCCAGGCCGGTGCCGCCGGCGAGCAGAAGGGCAGGGCGCTCGGCCTCGCGGAGGAAGAAGCTCCCGTGCGGGCCGGTGAACGTCAGGTCGTCGCCGACGGCGGCTCGGCCGGTGAGGTACTCCGACATGACCCCTCCAGGGGTGACCTTGACCAGGAAGGTGAGCTGGTCGGCGTCCGGCGCGCTGCTGAAGGAGTAGGACCGCGACTCCTCGGTGCCGGGCACCGAGATGTTGACGTACTGCCCGGGCAGGAAGGCCAGCCCGCGCTCGGCAGGCGCCTGCACCGAGAAGGACACCGTGGTCGGCGACAGCCGCTCGAGCGAGGTGAGCGTCGTCGTGTACGTCGCCGCGCTGGTCTTCGCGACCGCCGACGTGCTCGCGATCTGCAGCACCAGGTCGGACTGCGGTCGCATGCTGCACGGCAGGCAGTAGCCCTCGGCGGCCTCCTTCTCGCTGAGGGCGTCCTCGATGTAGGAGCCGCCGTCGTAGCTCCCCGACTCGCACACCGCCTTGCAGGTGCCGCAGGCGCCGTCACGGCAGTCCAGCGGGATGTTGATCCGGGCCCGGTACGACGCGTCCGCGACCGTCTGGTCGTCCTGGCAGGTGATGAAGCGCGTGACGCCGTCCTCGAAGGACAGGGCTACCTGGTGGCTCATGGGGGCCTCCTCTCGTGCGGTCAGCGGGTCAGAAGTGGTAGACGTCGACGACGTGGTGGATGTAGTCGTTCTTGAGCACCACCGTCTTGCGCCGGATCAGCGGCGACTCACCGGAGAAGTCGATCGTGTAGAACGACGTCCCGTAATAGGGGTCGATCGTCTTGTAGCGGAAGTACATGGTGTGCCAGTTGAACCGCACGTCGACGACGTCGCCGCGGCGCTCGATGACCTCGACGTTGGTGATGTTGTGGCTGGTGCGGGGCTCGGGCAGGGAGGTCGCGCTGGACCGCTCGGTCCGGATCCGGAACACCCGGTCCTCGAGCCCGCCCTTGTTGTCGTAGTAGATCAGCGAGATGTCGGTCTGCGGATCCTCGGTGAGCAGGTCGTCGTCGCCCCAGGACGGCATCCAGTACTCGACGTCGTCGGCGTAGCAGGACAGCCACTTCTCGAACTCACGGTCGTCGAGGTAGCGGGCCTCCCGGTAGAGGAACTGCTCGATCGTGGTCTGGTCGACAGCTCGCCCGGCGGCGTGCGTGGAGCGTTCGTTGGTCTGCGTGCTCATCTCAGGCTCCTTGCTGGTCAGCGGTGGCGGACGACAGGTCAGCAGCGGTCTCGCGCTCGACGGCGGCGCGCATCGTCTCGAGCCAGTAGCCGTGCTGGACGGGGTAGAGGCCCTCGTCCTCGTTCTTGACGCCGGCGGAGATCACGCCCTTCATGTCCAGTGCCTCGGCGACCGGGTCCGGTCCGGTGAGCCAGTGCTCGGCACCGCGGCTCATGTCGTTCCACGGTGCGTTGGTGGCCCGGAACGTCAGCTGGCAGGAGCGGAACTCCTCCAGGTCGTCGGGGGTCGCCATCCCGGAGGCGTTGAAGAAGTCCTCGTACTGGCGGATCCGGTGGGTGCGGGCCTCCTTGCTCTCCCCCTTCGGGGCGATGCAGTAGATGGTCACCTCGGTCTGGTCCGGCGCGATCGGCCGGAAGTGCCGGATCTGGGTGCTGAACTGGTCCATCAGGTAGACGTTGGGATAGAGGCAGAGGTTGCGCGAGCCGCGGACCATGAAGTCGCCCTTGGCGTCGCCGAACCTCTCCTTGAGCGCGTCCAGCTGGTCGAACAGCGGACGGTCCTCGGGGTTGGCGGCCCAGGTCCACAGGCAGAGGTGGCCGTTGGGGTAGGACCAGTAGCCGCCGCCGGACTTGCCCCAGCCGCCGGCGTCCAGCGCCTTGGTGGTGTTCTTCGACTCGCCGCTGCCCCGGCGCGACGTGGTAGCCGCGTAGTTCCAGTGCGTCGCCGTCACGTGGTACCCGTCGGCGCCGTTCTCGGCCTGCACCTTCCAGTTGCCGTCGTAGGTGTACGTCGACGCGCCGCGCACCACCTCGAGGCCCTCGGGTGACTGGTCAACGAGCATGTCGATCACCTTGGTCGTGTCACCGAGGTGCTCGGCCAGGCTGGAGACGTCGTCGGACAGGCTTCCGAACAGGAACCCGCGGTAGCTCTCGAAACGCGGGACCTTCGTCATGTTGTGCGAGCCGTCCCGGTCGAACGTCGCCGGGTAGCCGGCACCCTCGGGGTCCTTGACCTTCAGCAGCGTGCCGTCGTTGCGGAATGTCCAACCGTGGAACGGACAGGTGAGCGTGGTCCTGTTGTCGGTCTTGCGACGGCAGATCATGGCGCCCCGGTGGGCGCAGGCGTTGATCAGGCAGTGCAGCTCACCGTCCCGGTCCCGGGTGATCACCACCGGCTGGCGACCCATGTAGACGGTGAAGTAGTCGCCCGGGTTGGGCACCTGGCTCTCGTGCGCGAGGTAGATCCAGTTGCCCTCGAAGATGTGCTTCATCTCGAGCTCGAAGATCTCCTCGTCGGTGAAGATCCGGCGGTTGGCCCGGTAGACGCCGGCCGCCGCGTCGTCGACGACGGCGTCCGCCAAAGTGGCTCGCACGTTGTCCAGGGTGTCGGTCACCATTCCTCCAAGGGGTTCTCGTGACTTGCGGGTGACCTCACCCTGACAGCGCGTGGCAGTCGTCACACCGGGCGAATGCCTAGGCCTGACCTAGGTGCACATTGATCGCTGACATCGATGAATAAGGTCTCATTCAGTCTTTGTCATCGATGGGTTTCTCTTCTACGGTGGCCATCACGGGCTCAGCCGAGTGGCGCTCGTCACGATCAACCGCCACGAACCACGACGAATCACGATGAACCACGAGGAACGGAGACGGTCATGGAGCTGCGGCACCTGCGCTACTTCGTCGCCGTCGCCGAGAGCCGGCACTTCGGCCGGGCCGCCGAGCAGCTGCACCTGGCACAGCCCGCGCTGTCCCAGTCGGTGCGCCAGCTCGAGGCCGAGCTCGGGGTCACCCTGCTGGCCAGGACCACCCGTCAGGTGGCGCTCACCCCGGCCGGCGAGTTCTTCCACGCCGAGGCGGTCCGCCTCCTGGAGCGGCTCGAGGACAGCGTGCGCGGCGCACGCCGGATCGCCGACGGGCGTGCGGGCCTGGTCCGCATCGGCTTCACGGGCACCGCCGCCTTCGCCGAGCTCCCCCGGATCGCCCGCATCGCGAAGGAGGCGCTGCCCGACGTCGCGCTGGAGATCCACGCCGACATGCTGACCCCGGCCCAGGTCGAGGGTCTCCGCTCCTCCCACCTGGACCTCGGGGTGCTGCGGCCCCCGGTCGCCGGCGACGACTTCGCGAGCCGGACCATCGGCCGCGAACGGCTCGTCCTGGCCCTGCCCGCGGACCACCGCCTGGTGGCCGAGCCCGTCCTCGATGTCGCCGACCTGAGCACCGAGGGCTTCGTGATGTACGCCGACTCCCACTCGGCCGTCAACGAGGCCGTCCTGCGCACCTGCCGCACGGCAGGCTTCACCCCGCGCAAGGAGCACGAGGCGCCAGGGACGTCGGTGCTGCTCGCGTTGGTGGCCGCGAGCCTCGGTGTCGCCCTGGTCCCGGCCTCGGCACGGGCGCTCCCCCTGCAGGACGTGGTGTTCCGCGACGTCGCCGGGGCCGCGACCATCGACCTGGCCCTGGTCTGGCTGCGCGAGGAGCCCTCCGCGCAGACGACCGCCCTGGTGGCCGCCTTGGATGCCCATGGCTTGTTCGACCTGGACCCGACCCTCCCCCCGCCCACGTCGTCGGTCACCACCGCGACTGCCGGGCTCCCCCACCTCGAGGACGTCTCGTGAAGATCACCGCCGTGGAGGCGATCCCCTACTCCATCGACTACCGCAAGCCGCTGCGCTTCGCCAGCGGCGAGGTGCGCGCCGCCGAGCACGTCCTCGTGCGGGTGCACACCGACGACGGAGTCGTCGGCGTCGCGGAGGCGCCTCCGCGACCGTTCACCTACGGCGAGACCCAGGCCGGCATGGTCGCGGTGCTGGAGACGGTGTTCGCGCCGCAGGTGGTCGGACTGTCGCTGACCGAGCGCGAGGTCGTGAACGCGCGGCTGTCCCGCACGGTCGGCAACCCGGTGGCCAAGGCCGCCGTGGACATGGCGATGTGGGACGCGCTGGGCCGCACGCTGGACCTGTCGGTCACCGAGCTGCTGGGCGGCTACACCGACCGGATGCGCGTCTCGCACATGCTCGGCTTCGACAGCCCCGGGGCCATGGTCGACGAGGCGACGCGGATGCGCGAGGTGCACGGCATCGAGGTCTTCAAGGTCAAGGTCGGCCGGCGGCCGATCTCCCTCGACATCGCCGTGGTGCGGGCGCTGCGCGAGGGGCTCGGCGACGACGTCGAGCTGTACGTCGACGGCAACCGCGGCTGGACCGCGTCCGAGTCGGCGCGCGCCATGCGGGAGATGGCCGATCTGGGGCTCACCCTCGCCGAGGAGCTGTGCCCGGCCGACGACGTGCTCGGCCGTCGCTGGCTGGTGCAGCAGCTCGACGTGCCCTTCGTCGCCGACGAGTCCGTGGTGACCCCGGCCGACGTCACCCGCGAGGTGCTCGGCGGCTCGGCCACCGCGGTCAGCATCAAGACCGCCCGCACCGGCTTCACCGGCTCCCAGCGCACGCACCACCTCTGCGAGGGCCTCGGGCTGGAGGTCGTGATGGGCAACCAGATCGACGGCCAGCTCGGCTCGGCGTGCACAGTCGCGTTCGGCGCGGCGTACCGGCTCACCTCCCGCCGTGCGGGCGAGCTGTCGAACTTCCTGGACATGAGCGACGACCTGCTCACCGAGCCGCTGGTGATCAGCGACGGTGAGCTGGCGGTCCGACCGGGTGCCGGACACGGCATCCAGATCGACCCGGACAAGCTCGCGCACTACCGCCAGGACACGTAACACCTCACCACCCATCAGCACCAGCCATCAGCACCAGCCACCATCACCACCCACCATCACCACCCACCATCACCAGAGGAGAACAGCCATGACCACCGAGACCACCGCGACTGCCGCCGCATCGGGCGCCAAGGCCACCGAGCGCTTCGCCACCGACAAGCTGGCCGGCGTCGCCGACACCCCGCCCGAGCGGGTGAGCATGCTCGCCCGCGAGGTCCTCGAGGGGATCCACGCGACCATCCGCCGGCACGGAGTCACCTACGACGAGTACAACGCACTCAAGTCCTGGCTCATCAACGTCGGCCAGGACGGCGAGTGGCCGCTGTTCCTCGACGTGTGGGTCGAGCACGTCGTGGAGGAGGTCGCCAACGAGTCGCGGGAGGGCAGCAAGGGCACCATCGAGGGGCCCTACTACGTGCCGGACGCCCCGGAGCTCGGCGCCGAGGCCACCCTCCCGACCCGGGAGGGCGAGAAGGGCACCCCGCTGCTGTTCCAGGGCCAGGTCACCGGCACCGACGGCACCCCGCTGCCCGGAGCGACGGTGGAGATCTGGCATGCCGACGACGACGGCTTCTACTCGCAGTTCGCTCCCGGCATCCCCGAGTGGAACCTGCGCGGCACGGTCACCAGCGACCGCGAGGGCCGGTTCTGGATCCACACGCTGCGCCCGGCGCCGTACCAGATCCCCACCGACGGCGCCTGCGGCAAGCTGATCGCGGCCGCCGGCTGGCACGCCTGGCGGCCGGCGCACATCCACCTCAAGGTCGCCGCCGCGGGGCACCAGCTGGTCACCACCCAGCTCTACTTCCCGGGCGACCCGCACAACGAGGACGACATCGCCTCGGCCGTGAAGCCGGAGCTGCTGCTCGACCCGCAGCAGGTCGACGGCGGCGAGCAGGTCACCTACGACTTCGTCCTCGACCCGGTCGCCCCGGTCGGCGGCAGGGCCTGAGGCAGCCGATGCTGTTCGCCGTGAAGATGGACGTCGACCTCCCTGCGGGGATGGATCCGGACGTCCGCACCGACACCCTGGCCCGCGAGAAGGCGTACTCCCACGACCTCCAGCGGGCCGGGGAGTGGGTGAGCATCTGGCGCTGCGTCGGCCAGTACTCCAACCTCAGCATCTTCGACGTGGCGGACAACGAGCGGCTGCACGAGATCCTCTGGAACCTGCCGCTGTTCGCCTACATGCGGATCGAGGTGACCCCGCTCGCACAGCACCCGTCCGACCTGGCGGCCGGCTGAGCCGACCGCCAGGTCGGCCACGCGAGGTCGGCACAGCCGCGCGCTCAGGTCTGGGAGGACGTCCTCGCATAGAGCTCGGTGCTCTGCGCGGTGGCGATGAGGGCGTCCTCCGGCCGGACCACCGCCAGGCTCGCCGACTGCGGGGGCAGGACCGCGTCGAGGAGCCAGTCGGTGAGCACCCTCGCCCGGTTGCTCATGGTGGGAAGCGCCAGCAGGTGGTAGCCCCGGGCCACGGCCTTGCCCGGCAGCCCGGTCAGCTCGATCCCGAGCGGCTTGGCGACGGCCTTGGTCCCGCCCAGGTCGGCGACGAGGCCGAGGTCCCTGTGACGATAGGCCCGCGCACGACCGTGCCCCAGGCTCGCCGCGATGTTCTTCCCGACGACGTTGCCCTGGCGCAGCGCGTGCTGCGCAGTCGGTGGGGTCACCGGTGCCGGCTGGCCGGGAGCGGCCCGCACGGCAAGATCCGGCACGGCGGCTGCGTCACCCACCGCCCAGATGCCCTCCGCCACGCTCATCTGGGCATCGGTGCGCAGCCGCCCGCGCTGCAGCGGCAGGCCCAACGTCGCCATCAAGGGGCTCGCCGTGACGCCGGCACTCCAGACGAGCGTTCGGGAACGGATGACCGTGCCGTCGGTGAGGGTCACCGTCTCGCCGTCCACCGAGGCCACCGAGACACCCAGCCGAACCTCGACACCCCGCTCGCGCAGCACCGAGAGCGCGTAGGCGCCCAACCGGGGGCCCAGCTCCGGAAGCACCGCCGGGGCTGCGTCGATGAGGACCCACCTCACCTCGGCAACGTCCAGGTGCGTCCATCGGGAGGCGACTCTGCGGAGCCAACGATGGGTCTGGGCCACGACCTCGGTGCCCGTGTAGCCGGCACCGACGGCGACCACAGTCATGCGTTCACGTCGCTCTGCGTCGTAGCTCGCGTCGCGCGGCAGGGAGTCGGCGACGTCCAGCTGGGTCAGCAGATGGTCGCGCACGAACACCGCCTCAGTGACCGTCTTGACGCCGTGCGCCTGCTCGGACAGCCCGGGGATGGGGAAGCGACGGGTGACCGATCCGGGAGCGAGCAGCAGCCGGTCCCAGGGGACGGTGACCTGGACGTCCCTCTCCCCACGCTCACCCGCGTCGACGTCCAGGGTGCGACCGGACAGGTCAGCCGACACCGCGTGCCCCAGCACCAGTCTCGTCCTGCGAAGGACCTGGCGGAGGGAGACCGCGATGTGCCGCGGCTCCACCCCGGACGCGACGACGTCCGGCAGCAGCGGGCTGTAGACGAGGTGGTCCGTCGGGCTGACCAGCACCAGATCCGCAGCGTCGGCCGGTAGCAGCCGCTCCAGCCGGCGCAGGGCGTAGAGCCCCGCGAACCCGCCACCTGCGACGACCACCTGCGTCCGCTGCGAAGTCATGTCTCCAGTCTGCCCTTGCCGAGGAGCCAGGTCACCCCGCTCGGCTCAGAGCTGGTCAGCGCTCGTCACGGTGACCAGCGGATCGAGCTGCGCGAGCAAGGTGAGTGCCTTGTCGTGCAGGGCCTCGGTTGCCCCGGCGCAGGCGTCGGAGACGACCGTCACCGCGTGACCGGCGTCGACGGACGCGAGGGCGGTCGCAAGCACGCAGCATTCGGTGGCGACGCCGACCATGACCAACGGCGCGTCCCCGACGACCCGCTCGAGGTCCGCGTCCGGCTCGACGCGGACGACGCCGCCGAGCT
>CAXSHL010000002.1:0-27312 GCA_964237315.1 uncultured Nocardioidaceae bacterium | reverse complement strand
GGTCCGGCCCCCACTTGGAGAAGGTGGGCCGGGTCACGACAGGAGCTCCCGAGGAAACGTCGAGCGTGAGGTTCCATGCCGGGTCCTCGACGGGGATCCGGAAGGCTGGCCAACGGTCGTAGTACGCCGCCCACTGGTGCGACTCTCCAGGATCGCGCACGAACCTCGTGTAGGCGACCCGGTCACCGAAGCTCGTCACCAGCTTCTCGATGACCGGTTCGATGGTGGCGTAGCCTTCGCACGCCCACTCCGAGAGCGGGTCGCGGAAGGCGTGCTGCATGTCGACCACGACCAGCCACGGGGGAGCGACGCTCACCGAACCCTCTGCTCGGACGTGGCACCGACGGTGAGGTCGGTGGGCACACCGGGCCGGTGCCACAGCGGCGGGAGCCGGTGCAGGACCACGAACGCCAGGGCGCCGACGCCGAACCCGACGAAGTAGGACAGGTCACCCCAACCTGGGTGGGCCTTGGCGAGCGGTCCGGTGTAGAAGGACAGGATCCAGAACGGGCTGGAGGCCGCGGCCCCGACGATCCAGGCGACGAAGCCCCACTCGAGGACGCGCCGCGAGTCGTACAGCTCGGCGATCCGCTCCCGGTCGTGGCGATGCCCTAGGACGTAGTCGAGCAGCAGGATGGCACCGAAGGGGGCGATCAGGTAGGCGCCCAGGAACAGGAAGTTCTTGAACTTCGCCTCGAAGCCGGCGTCCGCCCAGAGGCTGATCGCGTACGCCGCGGCGCAGATGATGATCACGGCGGTGCGCCGGCTGACGGGGATCCGCAGCGTCTGCACGGAGATGGCGCCGCCGTAGACGTTCAGGAAGTTCTGGGAGAACGACGAGATCAGCACGACGAGCAGCGCCACGGTCGAGAACGGGCCGGTCAGCCGCTCCAGCGCCTGGATGGGTGACTCGCCGCTGGCGGCCGAGCTGCCCAGCAGCGCGCCCGCGATGCCCAGCCAGGACAGGGAGATGAAGTTGCCGGCGAACGTCCAGGCGCCCGAGGCCCGGTTCACGTGGTCCTCGTCGGGGAGGTAGCGGGAGTAGTCGGACGCGAAGGGCCACCACGCGATGAGGAAGGACAGGAAGTAGCCGGCGAAGGTGATCCAGCCGCCCACCCCGCCGACCCAGAACGCGGCCTTGGGGTTGGTGTCGAACGAGCCCTGCCAGCCTCGGGACACCGAGACGATCGTGATCATCAAGAAGCCGAAGAACAGCACGACGGCCAGGATGCGCTCGAGGTAGTGGATCATGTTGTAGCCGTAGACCGCGACGACCAGCTGGGTGAGCACGAGCGCGAGCCCGGCCAGCCAGAACGGGATCACCGGTGCGATCGTGTGCAGTGCCTCGGCTCCCAGGATGATGGTGACCGCGGCCCAGCCGATGCCGGCGAAGATGTTCACGTAGGCGACGGGCACGAAGTTGCCGAAGAAGCCCAGCGGGCCGCGCGCCTGGATCTGCTGGGCGACCCCGAGCCGGCCGCCCATCCGGGAGAGCACGCCCATCACGACCGCACCCACGAAGGACCCGGCGACGATGGCGGTGACCGACGCGAAGAGCGAGAGCCCGAAGCTGATGGCCGAGAAGCCGAGGACCATGATCGGGAAGTTCATGCCGGCCGCGAACCAGATGAAGAACTGGGAGACCGGTCGACCGTGCCGCTCGGAGTCGGGGATCGCGTCGACGCCGTACGGCTCGACGGTGCTGATGCTGTCGCGATAGCCGTAGTCGGCGGTGACCTCGCCGGTCGACGCTCGGGAGATGTCAGGGCTCATCTCATCCATCTTTCGTTTGTTGGGTTGAGGGGTGGAGAGGCGTGCAGGGGTGTTCAGGGGGTGCAGCGACGTTCAGGGGTGTGCGGGAACCGTGCGCGGCTCAGGAGAAGGCGGGTACGACCTCGTCGATGAACAGCTGGAGGGACTTCTTCTTCTCCGCGTGCGGCAGGCTGTTGTCGCACCAGAAGCTGAACTCGTCGACTCCGAGCTCCTCGTAGTGCCGGATCCGCTCGATGACCTCGTCGGGGGTGCCGATCATCGCGGTCTTGTGCAGGGACTCCGGCTCGAACTCCGGGCGGTCCACGAACTTCGACTCGGGGCTGGGCTCCAGGAACCCGTTCACCGGCGTCGTCTTGTTCCCGAACCACGCGTCGAACGTGCGGTAGAAGCGGGAGATGGCCTGGGCTGCGGGCAGCCAGCCGTCCGGGTCGTCGGCCGCGTGCACGTGGGTGTGGCGCAGCACCATCAGCTGGGGGCGGGCCCGGTCGGGGTGGTTGGCGAGGGCGGCCTCGAACTTGTGGGTGAGGTCGACCACCTCCTCGTCCCCCTTCATCAGCGGCGTGACCATCACGTTGCAGCCGGCGCCCACGGCGAAGTCGTGCGAGGCCGGGTCCCTGGCCGCGATCCACATCGGCGGGGTGGGCTGCTGGATGGGCTTGGGCACGCTGGTGGAGGTGGGGAACTGCCAGATCTCGCCGTCGTGGGCGTAGTCGCCCTGCCACAGCCGCTGGACGGCCGGCACGAGCTCCCTCAGGTGGGTGCCGCCGCTGCTCGCCGGGATGCCGCCAGCCATCCGGTCGAACTCGAACTGGTAGGCACCGCGGGCCAGGCCGACCTCCATCCGGCCGTTGCTGATCACGTCGAGGAGGGCGCACTCGCCCGCCACCCGGATCGGGTGCCAGAACGGGGCGATGATGGTGCCCGCACCCAGGCGGATCGTCGTGGTCTGGCCGGCGAGGTAGGCCAGCAGCGGCATCGGGCTGGGCGACACCGTGTACTCCATGGAGTGGTGCTCGCCGATCCACACGGTGCCGAAGCCACCGGCCTCGGCCATCAGGGTGAGCTCGGTCAGGTCCTCGAACAGCTGACGGTGGCTGACCGAGTCGTCCCAGCGCTCCATGTGCACGAACAGTGAGAACTTCACTGGTTTCCTTTCGGTTCGGATGAGAATGACGCCAAAGGTCCCTGATGGGACTGCCGGCTACGAGCGCAGCACGAAGGGGTCGCCCTGCGGCTCGTCGCTGGTGTTCACCCACACGGACTTGAGCCGCGTGTACTCGCTGATGGCCTCGGTGCCGTGCTCGATGCCGGCGCCGCTGTTCTTGAACCCGGACCGCGGTGACATCGGCGACATGGCCCGGTAGGTGTTCACCCAGATGGTGCCCGCGTCGAGCGCCGAGGCCATCCGGTGGGCTCGACCGAGGTCGCGGGTCCAGACACCGGCGGCCAGGCCGTACTCGGTGTCGTTGGCCATCCGGACCACCTCCTCGTCGCTCGCGAACGGCATGATCGAGGCGACCGGTCCGAAGATCTCCTCGCGGCTGACCCGCATCTGGTTGTCGGTGCCCACGAAGACGGTGGGCTGGTAGAAGTAGCCGTCCAGCCCGACCTCGGCGCGCTCGCCGCCGGTGACGACCTGTCCCCCCTCCTGACGGCCGATGGCGACGTACTCCTCCACCTTGGCCAGCTGGGAGGACATCGCCAGCGGGCCCAGCTCGGTGTCGGCCTCCAGGGGGTCCCCGATGCGGATCGTGCGGGCCCGCTCGGCGACCCGCTCGACGGTCTCGTCGTAGACGTCGCGGTGCACGAAGACGCGGCTGCCGGCGACACAGGTCTGGCCGCCGGCGGCGAAGATGCCGGCCACGATGCCCATCGAGGCGGATGCGATGTCCGCGTCCGGGAAGACGATGTTGGGCGACTTGCCACCGAGCTCCAGGGTGGCCTTGATGAACCGCTCACCGCAGGCGCGACCGATCAGGGCCCCGGTCGCCGTGCTGCCGGTGAACGACATCTTCTGCACCCGGCGGTCCGCGACCAGGGCACTGCCGGCCTCGGCACCGAAGCCGGTCACCACGTTGACGACACCGGGCGGGAAGCCGGCCTGCTCCAGGAGCTCGACGAGCTCGAGCAGGGAGGCGGAGGTGTGCTCCGAGGGCTTGATGACCATCGTGTTGCCCGCCGCGAGCGCCGGGGCGAGCTTCGTTGTGGTCAGCATCAGCGGCGAGTTCCAGGGCGTGATGGCCCCGCAGACACCGAGGGGCTCGCGCATCGTGTAGTTGAGCAGGCTGCGACTCGCGCCGGGGATCACGTCACCCTGGATCTTGTCGGCCAGCCCTGCGTAGTAGTAGTAGTACTCGGGCAGCGCCGCCATCTGGGCCCGCATCTCCCGCAGCAGCTTGCCGTTGTCCAGGGTCTCGGTGCGCGCCAGCAGCTCGGCGTTCTCACCGATCAGGTCACCGAGCCGACGCAGCAGACGACCCCGACGGGTCTGCGAGAGGTCCCGCCAGGACGGGTCCTCGAAGGCGCGCTGCGCCGCGCCGACCGCCTTCTCGACGTCGGCGGCGCTCCCCCGGGCGGCCTCGTAGATGGGCGCCGCCGTGGTCGGGCTGATGCTCTCGAAGTACTCGCCCTCGACGGGGGCGACCCGCTCACCGTTGATGAAGTGCTGGCGCCTGGGCAGGGTGGTGGACCTCTGCTCGCTGGCCGGGGTGTCGGTGTGGACGCTCATCACGTGGTCCTCTCGAAGTGCTTGGTCAGGGCTGCGACCAGCTCATGGGGTCGCTCCAGGGGCAGCAGGTGCCGGGCTCCTTCGACGACGACGGCCTCGGCGTCGGGGACGGCGTCGGCGAGCCGGTAGGTCATCTCGGGGGTCGAGCCGGGGTCCGCGCTGCCGGTGATCGCCAGCGTCGGCGCGGTGATGTCTCCCAGGGCGGGACCGATCTCCTGGTCGCCGGTCGCGAAGACGGTGTAGCAGGCCAGGTAGGACTCCGGGTCGTTGGCCAGCATGGTGCGGCGTACGTCGGACACGAGGCCCGGCTCGCGATCCCGCCAGTCGTCGTCGAACCATCGGGCCACCGCGGCCTCCACCGTCGCCGGCAGGTCGGCCTTCGCGGCCTCCAGCCGGCGCAGCACCGACTCGCGCTCCTCCGGCGTGCGCAGGGCGACGCTGCTCACCAGCGACAGGGTCGCGACCCGGTCCGGTCGACCGATCGCCAGGGAGCCGGCGACCAGCGCCCCCAGCGAGAAACCGACGAGGTGCACGCGCTCGGCGCCCACGGCATCCAGGACCTCGAGCACGTCGGCGGCGAGGTCACCGAGCGACGTACCGGGCGACGCAGGGCCCGAGGACCCGTGTCCCCGGAGGTCCGGGGTCGTCACCCGGTGGTCCTCGACCAGCGCGGGCAGGCACCGGTCCCACATCGTGCGGTCCAGCCCGACGCCGTGCAGGAGCACGACGTCCGGGCCGGCGCCCGCGACCGAGTGGCTGAGGGTCACGACGTCACTGCTCCGTGGACAGCGGCGCCAGCCGGGCCTGCGGGCGACCCTGCTTGGCCGCTGCCAGCCCGACCACGATCTCGTTCGCGTGCGGGGCGTCGGCGACGCGCACCTCGATGCTCTGGTGGTGCGAGCGGATCGTGGCGTCGGTGACGTGCTTGAGCGGGATGTCGAACACGCTGCCGACACCCGCGCGCTTCTCCACGGCGGGCAGCAGGGTGGACGCCTCGGCCGCCTTGCGGAAGTGGTCTCCGAACTTGAGCGTGTGGATCAGCGCCGAGCCGTGCTCGACCTCGCCGTCCAGCCCGACGATCGCCGCCTTGCCGAAGGCCTCCACCGGTCCGTCCAGGGCCTCCACGACCCGGGCGGCCAGCAGCTTGCCGAGGTCGGAGGCGGTGGCGTCGATGCCGGGAGCCAGGTCCTCGACGAAGCCCATCCCTGCCCAGGGGTTCTCGATCACGGCGACCACCACGGCGGTGCGCGCAGGCGGGTCGACAGGACGCCCACCCTCGGTCAGGACCTCGTCGACGTAGGTGTTGATCTTGCGGATGTTCATCGCACTCTCTCCAGGTTCTCGTTCGGGCTCTCGGTCACGTGGTTGTCGGTGTAGCGGTCCATCGGCAGGTCCGCCAGGCGGACCACGGGGTCACTGCTCCGGTCGCCGATCCGGGCGTTGGGTCGACCACCGGTCGAGCCCGCGGCGACCACGACGATCTCGTCGGGGCGTGGGGCGTCGGGAACGCGCACTGCGATCGTCTGGTAGTGCGACCGGGTGGCGGCGTGCAGCTTGTGCCACATCGGCACCGTGAGCGACGCTCCGGCGTCCGCCCGGTCGTCGGAGAAGACGATGATCGACTCCCCCTCGGTCAGCTCGCGCAGCAGGTTGCCGAAGTACGGCGTGTGGATGAGTGCTGCCGCGTGCTCGATCTCCCCGCCGGCACCGACGATGGCCGCCTTGCCGAACGCCTGGACGCACTGCACTCCGCCGAGCGCGTCGACCAGGCGCGAGGTGAGCTGGTGGGCGACAGCAGGGGCGATGCCGACCACCTCGTCGTCGAGCGACGGCACGACGCCGCGGCCCGCCCACGGGTTCGCTATCACGGCGGCGACCGCCACCCGACGCACCGGGGTCGCGACCGGGCTGCCGAGCTCGCTGTGCAGATCCTCGACGACCGTGCAGATCCTGCGGATCCGAGCACTCATCGTTTCGTCACCTCTTCCTGTCCTTGACGTGCCATACCAGCGGTAGATCCATCACGCTGTGGCATACAACAGACCGTAGAGGCCTCTGGTCCTTCAGGTCAACCCTTCCGCGTGAGAATTGTGAGAAGAACGTTTCGCCACCCTCGTCACGAGGCAGCATGCACACCGTCTCGCCTGTCCCGCACCTACGGCCTTGACACGTCCATGTGATGTGCCTAACCTCCTCTGGTATACAACAGATGTTCGCCTCTGACGGCCTCTCGGCTGCCTGAGGCAGGAGACACCGATCAGCCGTCATCGATCAGAGGAGCAGGACCATGGACAACGAACGCAACGAGGACCGCAAGAAGCGGGTCATCGCAGCCTGGGAGGCGGCCTGGGACCGGGGTGAGGTCGAAGCCCTCGACGGTCTGCTCAGCGCCGACTACCGGCGCCGCAGCTCCTCGGCCGACAGGGGCCTGTCCCGCGAGGAGTTCAAGGCGTCCATCGTGACCACCCGGGCCGCCTTCCCGGACCTGGTCACCGTCATCGACGAGATCATGGAGGAGGACGACCGGGTCGCGCTGCGCTGGCACAGCAGCGGCAAGCACGACGGGTCGTTCCTCGGCGTCCCCTCGACCCATCGCACGGTCGAGGTGCACGGCTCCACCTTCGCGCGCTTCGAGGACGACGTCATCGTCGAGGAGTTCGTCACCTGGGACCCGCGTGCGATGCTCTCCGCTCTCGGCATCATCAGCGTCGGGGAGGACCGATGACCACACCGCAGGAGGCACCGATGAACGACACCCAGGCCGTGAGGCCGGACATGGACCTGATGAAGCAGGTCAACCGACAGTTCGTCACCGGCGTCACGGTGGTGACCGTGATGGACGGCGACCGCCCACGAGGGCTCGCGGTCAACGCGTTCGCCAACATCTCCCTCGACCCGCCGACGGTCATGGTGTGCGTGCAACGGACCTCCTCGACGTACGAGTGCCTGTTCCGTGCCTCCCACCTGGCGATCAACATCCTCTCGACCGACCAGCTCGACGTCGTCAACCGCTTCGCCTCCAAGGCCGCGGACAAGTTCGAGGGACTCGACTGGACGCCGAACCGGTTCGGCAGCCCAGTGATCGCCCGGAGCAGCGCCCACATGGAGGTGGAGATCCGCGAGCGGCTGCAGGCGAGCACCCACACGGTGTTCATCTGCCGGGTCGTCGACGCCGGTGTCTCGGATCGTGCTCCCATGGTCTACAGCGCCGGCCGCTTCTTCGACGGTGACGCCCTGTCACCGCTGGGCTGAGCCGGCGCCCGCACCCAGGAGGACCAGTGAGCCAGTTCAGCCAGCAGTCGGGTCCCGCTCCGAACATGCACGACCGGGTGATCACCGAGATGCGACGCCGCATCATCAGCGGCGAGCTCCCCTCGGGCGTCAACCTGTCCGAGGTCGCGCTGGCCGAGTCGTTCGGTGTGAGCCGCACACCCGTGCGGGAGGCCCTCAAGCGACTGCAGAGCGAGGGACTGGTCACCATCCGCCCGCGGGTGGGCACGTTCGTCACCATCCCCTCCCGACGCGAGATCACCGAGCTGTTCGAGATGAAGGAGCTCCTCGAGGGGGCCGCTGCGCGGCTGCTCGCCCTGCGAGGTCGCGTGCCGGAGCTCGACCGGCTCGAGCAGAACCTCGAGGAGGCCGACTTCGCGGTCACTGCGAACGACAGCGCCCGCTATGCCGCTCTGGTCCAGGAGTTCCACGACCTGCTGATCACCGGCGCGGACAACGCCAAGCTCGAGGCGCACTACCGGACGCTGATGAACCAGCTCGCCTACCCGCGGCTGGTCACCACCTCGCTGAGCCGGCCGGGTCGTCCGCTGCAGTCCGACGAGGAGCACCACCGGGTCCTTCGGCTCATCGTCGAGAAGGACGGTGACAGTGCCGAGCGGGTGATGCGCGAGCACGTGCGCGCCAGCCGGATGGCGTTGATGGCCGGGCTGGACGCGGCCGACGACAGCTCCAGGCAGGCCCGCGGCGCCTGACGCGCCGGTCACGCCGTACACGTCTCGGCCGATCCCCTGGCAGAGCACCCCAGACACCCATGCCCCAGACAGCCATCCCCAGACATCCCCGGACAGGATCCCTGATGACCTTCGACGACTCCGTCAGCACGTACGTCGCGTCGCTCGAGCCCGCGTCGGCCGTGTTCGTCGCCGGCCGGTGGACCACCGCGTCCGCGACGTTCGACGTCGACGACCCGGCCACCGGTGAGGTGATCGCCTCGGTCAGCAACGGCACGGTCACCGACGCGGTGGCGGCTGTCGACGCGGCACACGGCGCCCTCGCCGGGTGGCGCCGCACGGCACCTCGCGAGCGGTCGGAGATCCTGCGCCGGGGCTACGAGCTGATGATCGAGGACACCGAGCGCCTGGTCACGCTGATCATGGCCGAGAACGGCAAGGCCGAGTCCGACGCGCGCGGGGAGGTGGTCTACGCGGCCGAGTTCTTCCGGTGGTTCGCGGAGGAGGCGGTCCGCACCGACGGCAGCTACGGCGAGTCGCCCGCCGGCGGCACCCGCACCATCGTCACCCACCGTCCCGTCGGCGTCGCCGCGCTGGTCACCCCGTGGAACTTCCCCGCCGCCATGGTGACCCGCAAGCTCGCCCCCGCCCTCGCCGCCGGCTGCACCGTGATGCTCAAGCCGGCTGCCGAGACACCCCTGACAGCCTTGGCCATCACCCGGCTCCTCGTCGAGGCGGGCCTGCCCGCGGGCGTGGTCAACGTGGTGCCCAGCCTGGACGCCCCGGCAGTGGTCAGCGCCTGGCTCGAGGACCCGCGGGTCCGCAAGATCTCGTTCACCGGATCCACCGCGGTGGGCCGGGTGCTCCTGCGCCAGGCGGCCGACCGGGTCGTCAACTCGTCCATGGAGCTGGGCGGCAACGCCCCACTGGTCGTGACCGAGGACGCGGACCTCGACGCCGCCGTCGCCGGAGCGATGACCGCGAAGTTTCGCAACGGCGGCCAGGCCTGCACGGCCGCCAACCGCTTCTACGTCCACGACGACGTGGCGGACGACTTCACCGCCCGGCTCGGCGCCCAGGTCGAGTCCCTCGCGGTCGGTCCTGCCCGCGACCCCGCCACCCACATCGGCCCGATGATCTCGGCGCGTGCCGTGGCCAAGACGGAGGAGCTGGTGGCCGACGCCGTCGCCGCGGGAGCCCGGGTCGCCCACCGGACGCAGGTCCCCGAGGGACTGACGGGCCACTTCTGCGCGCCGGTCGTGCTCGGCGACGTCAGCCCGGACGCGGCCATCGTCGCGCAGGAGATCTTCGGCCCGGTGGCGCCGATCGTCAGGTGGCGCACCGACGCCGAGGTCGTCGACCACGTCAACGCCTCCGAGTACGGCCTCGCCGCCTACGTCTTCGCCGGCGACCTGCAGCGCGCCCTCCGGCTCGCCGAGGCCCTCGACGCCGGCATGGTCGGCATCAACCGCGGCCTCGTCTCCGACCCCTCCGCTCCCTTCGGTGGGGTGAAGCAGAGCGGCCTGGGCCGAGAGGGTGCCCGCGAGGGACTGCACGAGTTCACCGAGACGCAGTACTTCAGCGTCGACTGGCCCGAGTGAGCCCGACCACCGGATCAGTCCATCGATCGGGGTCTCCTGTCAGGAGACGTCAGCGGGTGCGGACAGCAGGTCTTCCAGGACGTCGGCGAGGACGCGGCCGCCCTCGTCCACGTCCTGCTCCTCGGCGTGCTCCGCGGGGGCGTGGGAGATGCCGGTCGGGTTCCTGACGAAGAGCATCGCCGTGGGCAGCACCTGCCCGAGCACGCCGGCGTCATGACCCGCTCCGGTCGCGAGGACCGGCGCGTCGGGGAGCACCGCCGCGACCCGGCTCCGCAGCCCCTCGTCCAGGACGGTCGTCGGACTGACGGACTCCTCCACGAGGCTGACCTGACAGCCCTCCGCTGCGGCCAGGGAGCCGGCGCGCTCGCCGATCCGGGCCACCAGGGCGCGGGTGACGTCGTCGTCGGGGTGCCGCACGTCGAGCCACAGGTCGACGCGGGAGGCGATCACGTTGGTGCCCCCCGGCACCGGGACGATCCGCCCGACCGTCGCCCGGGCGTCCGGCTGGGTCGCGGCCACGTCCCGGACGGCCAGGACGACCGACGCAGCCGCGACCATCGGGTCGCGACGCTCCCCCATCAAGGTGGTGCCGGCGTGGTTGCCCTGCCCGAGCAGCGTGATGCGCCACCTCCCGTGCCCCAGGATCGTGGAGCCGACCGCGACCGGTCGGCCGAGGTCCACGAGCCCGCGGCCCTGCTCGACGTGCAGCTCGACGAACGCCGAGATCTGCCGGAGCCGGTCCTCGTCGGGTCCCAGGTGGTCCGGGTCGATGCCGGCCGCGGAGGAGGCCTCCGCGAAGGTCGTGCCGTCGGCGTCCACGAGCGCCCGGGCCCGGTCCGGGTCGATGGACCCCGTCATCAGCCGCGACCCCAGGCACGCGACGCCGAACCGGCCACCCTCCTCCTCCGGGAACGCGGCCACGGCGAGCGCGCGGTCCTGCCCCGTCGCCCCCCGCGCGTCGAGGACGTCCAGCGCGTGGAACGCGGATGCGACTCCGAGAGGACCGTCGTACGCCCCGCCACCGGGCACGGAGTCGAGGTGGCTGCCGGTGACCACGGCGTGCGTCAGTGAGCCGTCGGCAGCGGGCCGCCAGGCCCACAGCACGCCGTTCCGGTCGGTCTCCAGGTCGAGGGACCGGCGCTGCGCCTCGCCGGCGAACCACTCCCGCAACGTCCTCTCGGCGTCGGAGTAGACGAACCGCGAGTAGCCGCCTCGGACCGGGTCCCGCCCGACGTCCGCGATGTCCCGCAGGAGGGTGGAGACGGCGGGTGGCGTCGGCGGAACGGCGGTCATGTCGGCCTCCTGGTCACCGGGGTCCCGTCGGGGGTCCGGTCGGGGGGCCCGGTCAGTGGGTCTGCAGCGCAGGGCGAGCCCGGGCACGAGGACACGATAGTGATCCTCGGCGCGGCGGGCCGGTGCGCCGTACAGTTCGGTGTCGTACGGCGCACCCGGGCGAGCGCGGCCCAGACCCTGACACCCGGGACCTGAGTTAGCACCAGCAAACCCGAAGGGCGTCTTCCGAGCTTGCGGCTCAGCCTAGTTGAGTCCCATTCGACCGCTTTGCGCACATCGGCGAGATCGGTTATGTTTGCTTTTGCAAAACCACTCGACCGAAGGGCACCTCATGCTGGCTCGACGTCCGCGGCGACGACCCACCCGACCACTGCTGGTCGCGCTCGCACTGCTCGTGTGCGGCGCGGTGACCATCGGCGGTCCCGCCGGGGGTCTGATCGGCCCCGGCGCCGCCCGCGCGGACGGTCCGGATCCGGCGACCGGCCCCGGCAAGCTCGTGCTGGTGCTGGACTCCTCGGGCTCGATGAAGGAGCCGGCCGCGGGCGGCGAGACCAAGATCGCCGCCGCGAGGACCGCCCTGCGCTCCGTGGTGAGCGGCCTGCCCGCCGACCAGCCGGTCGGCCTGCGGGTCTACGGCGCCACCGTGTTCTCCCGCAGTGACAGTGGGGCCTGCACCGACTCCCAGCTGAAGGTGCCGGTCGACACCGACAACCGCGAGCAGCTGCTCTCGGCCGTCGCCTCCTACAAGCCCTACGGGGAGACCCCGATCGGCTACTCCCTGCAGCAGGCGAGCCACGACCTGGGCAGCACCGGCAAGCGCAGCATCGTCCTGGTCTCCGACGGCGAGCCGACGTGCGCGCCCGACCCCTGCGAGGTCGCCCGCAAGCTGGTGGCCGGCGGCATCGACCTGAAGATCGACGTCGTCGGCCTCGACGTGGGCCCCAGGGCCCGCCGCTCCCTGCAGTGCATCGCCGAGAAGGGGCACGGCACCTACTACGACGTGAGCGGGTCGCGCGACTTCGCCCAGAGCCTGCAGAAGGTCGCGACCCGGGCGGCACGCCCCTTCGCGACGATCGGTCAGGCCGTGTCCGGCGCCGACAGCGCGACGGACGCCCCGACGATCAGCAACGGCGACTGGCAGGACCGCACCAACGGCACCGCCGAGCGCTATTACCAGGTCAAGCGCGCCCAGAGCGGCTCGACGGTGCACTTCTCGGCGGCCTTCCGTGACCCGGACACCACCGTCTTCAACACGGTCGAGCTGAAGACCTCCGACGGACAGCTCTGCGGGGCCTCGGGGGCCGTAGAGCAGCTCGCCACCCGCACCCTGGTCAGCGCGGCCACCGCTGCCGGCCCGGTCGGAGCGACCGGCGACTACGACCTGCAGGCGCCGTGCGCCACGGCGCCCGTGCTGATCGCCAAGGTCACCTATGCCGGGAAGACCCGAGGAGTTCCGGTCGAGATCCGGGTCACCGAGCTGCCTCGGGTCGACGACGTGAGCGGCCTGCCCCAGCCCGTCCACGACCTCCGCTGGGTCGCCCCGGCCCCCGCGACGCCCCGAGGCACCCAGGGCGGCAGCTCCTTCGACGACGCACCGCTGCTCGTCTCCGGCCGCTATCGGGACAACATCGTCCAGGGAGAGACGTTGACCTACCAGGTCGACGTCGACTGGGGCCAGCAGCTCACCGCGCAGGTCGCGCTGCCGCCGCTGGGCCGGCGACGAGCGGCCGCCGCCACCGGGTCGCCCCTGGTCGCCGTCCAGGTGTTCAGCCCGCCCCGGGCTCCGGTCGGATCCAGCGTGGACTCGCACAACTCCCAGGCCTTCCTCACCACCAACGCACAGACCCTGGGCACGGTGGCCGGGCCGGTCGCGTTCCTGAACGGGTCCGCGAGCAGCTCCGCGTTGCAGGGTGCTGATGTCGCCGGGCGCTACACGGTGACGGTGTTCCTGGACAAGAAGCCGGGCGGCAGGTCGGTGCCCGTGCCGTTCACCCTCGACCTCGGCGTCAGTGGCACCCCGCACGGGAAGCCGGCCTTCGCGACCGCCCCGGTCTCACCGGACAGCGCCAACGCGTCCCCGTCCGCCTCCGGTGCGGCGTCGTCCACGGACGCCGGGGGCACCGGGGATGGCGACGGGACGAAGGCGGTCTCCGCCGACGGTGGGACGACGAGTGGGTTCCCCACCGGTGCGGTCCTCGCCGGGCTCGGTGTCCTCGCCCTGGTCGCAGCAGCCGGGGTCACGCTGCGGTCCGTGCGGCAGCGCACCGGCTGACCTCAAGTCCTCCCCCGGCGGAGCCGAGACTCCCAAGGGACGTCACCGGGTGGAAGAGGAGCTGATCAGATGTCGAGCTCCACGCCCGCCGTGCGAGCGCTGACCAGTCACCGGTTCGAGGGCACTCCGGTCCGGCCGGCCGAGCTCTGGCAGCAGGTCATGGACTCCCTCGAGTCTCAGCTGGCCGTCCTGGACCACACCGGCACGGTCATCGCGGGCAACCAGGCGTGGCACCGCTCCGCCGCGGACGCCGGTGTCCTCGACGGCTTCGTCGGCACGAGCTACGTCGACGTCTGCCGGACGGCCGGTCCGGATCCGTGGGCGGAGCAGGCCTACGAGGGACTGCGAGACGTGCTGGCCGGCTCCCGCACCAGGTTCACACTGACCTATCCGTGCCTCGACCGCTGGTACTCGATGGTCGCGGTGGCCATGCCCGACCGCAGGCCCGACGGCAGGCCCGACCGCAACTCCGACCGGAGTCCCGAGTGGCTGCCCGAGCGGCTGCCCGGCCAGCAGGGGCTCCGGGTGGTCGTGACCCACGTCGACATCACCACCGAGCACACCGCCCAGCGCGACGTGTCGTCGACGCGCAACTACCTGGCGGCGGTGACCGACAGCATGGGCGAGGGCCTGATCGTGCTCGACGGCCGGGGAGTCCTGACGCTCGTGAACGCCGCGGCCGAGTCGATGCTGGGCTGGTCCGCCGAGGAGCTGGTCGGCCAGGGCGTGCACCTGGTGATCCCCCGCCGCGGCGCCGCCGGCACGCCGTACGATGAGGAGCGCGGCCCGAGCCTGGTCACCGGCCACGGGAGCACCGCGACCCACACCCACGAGACGACGCTCGTCCGTCGCGACGGCACGAAGCTGCCCGTGTCCTACACGGCCGCCCCGCTGCGGTCACCCGAGGGTCACGACGGTCGCGTCGTGGTGTTCACCGACGCCACGGCACTGCATGCCGAGCGGGACCGGCTGCGACGGGAGGCCCGGTCGCTGCACCGGGTGAGGCGGGTCCGGGCGGCCATCGACGAGCACCGGCTGGTGCTCTACGGCCAGCCCATCGTCGACCTGCACACCGGGGAGGCCGGTCCGACCGAGCTGCTGCTGAGGGTCGTGGAGGAGGACGGCACCGTCGCGGCGCCGGGTCCCTACCTCGCGACCGCCGAGAAGCACGGCCTGATCGGGGAGATCGACCGGTGGGTGATCCAGGAGAGCATCAGGCACGCCGCCGCCGGACACAGCGTGGAGCTGAACGTCTCCGGCCTCTCGCTGGGCGACCCGACCCTGGTGCCCCAGATCGCCAGCTGGCTGCAGGAGACGGCCGCGGACCCGTCCCGGCTGGTCTTCGAGATCACCGAGACCGCCCTGATCGCCGACCAGGACTCCGCCTTCCGGTTCGTGCAGCAGATCAGGACGCTCGGCTGCCGAGTCGCACTCGACGACTTCGGGACCGGCTTCGGCGGGTTCACCTACCTGAAGAACCTGCCGGTCGACTACCTCAAGATCGACATCGAGTTCGTGCGCGACCTCACCCGGGAGAGTGCCAGCCGGCACGTCGTGGAGGCCGTGGTCAACCTCGCGCGCGGCTTCGGGCTGACGACCATCGCCGAGGGGGTCGAGAACGCAGAGACCCAGGAGCTGCTGCGGCAGCTGGGAGTCGGGTTCGGCCAGGGATTCCACGTCGGTCGGCCGGCTCCGCTCGTCGCCCCGTCACCTGCGTGGTGACACCCGGCGGTCCTGCTCCACACGGAGGCGGTGTGCAGTGCCGTCGAGCCAGCCCATCACCGCCGTACAGCTGTCGAGCCCGGCCCGCAGGTCACGACCGAGGGCGTCGACGAGGTGGTGGGCGACCTCGTGCAGCTTGACGTTCCTGGTCATCGAGCGGCGACGCAGCAGGTCGAAGGCGGCGTCGGCGTCACAGCCCGTCGCGAACATCAGCACCCCCTTGGCCTGCTCGATCACGGCGCGGTGCTCGGCGATGCGGGCCAGCGCCACCTCGACGTCGGCCTGGGTCTCCGTGCGACGGACGTCGGTGAGGTCGGCGTAGAAGCCCTCGACCGACTCGACCTCGCCCGCGTCACCGAGCTGGCCTCGGCCGACCGCCAGCACCGACCGCACCCGCTCGTCCCGGTCGATGACCCGGTGGTAGCAGCTGAACGGCAGCCCGTCTCGCACGACGCCCTCCAGCACCGCCAGGACCCGCGCACGGTCGTCGGGGTGCTTGTGGCGCATCAGGACGTCCGTGGTGGCGGGCACCTCGCCGGGCTGGTAGCCGTGCAGCGCGTAGATGCCGTCGGACCACGTCCAGGAGTCCAGCGCAGGTCGGTAGGTGTAGTGGCCGACCGGCGGGCCGGGCCGGGTGCCGTCGAACGCCCGTGGCGACATGAGTGCTCTCCCGAGTCCTTCGTCCTCCAGCCCGTACGGCGCGAAAGCCACCTGCAGCGGGCGAGTTGAATGAGAAACCAAAGTAGGTGGTCCTTCAGGATGTGTCAAAGGTTTGTGCGGCCCGTCACCCCGGGGCTACCCTGCACAAAGGGTGTACACCATCAAGCAGGCCTCCAAGCTGAGCGGCGTGCCGGAAGCCTCCCTCCGAGCCTGGGAGCGGCGGTACGCCGTCCTCTCGCCGCGCCGCACCGAGTCGGGCTACCGGATCTACGACGACGAGTCCATCGCTGCTGCCACCGCGATGCGCACCCTCGTCGAGGCGGGCTGGGCGCCCGTCGAGGCCGCACGTGCGGTGCGGGAGGGCCTGGTCGCGCCCGTCACCTCCCCCACCACCGCCGCCCAACGGGCTCCCGCCGTGGAGCGGGCCCCCGCCCAGGAGCGGGCCTCCGCCCAGGAGCGGGCCCCCGCCGAGCAGCGGGGCGCGGCCGGCTGGGCCGGTGCAGTGGACTGCATGCAGCTGTTCCTGTCGTCCGCGGCGGAGCTGGACGTCGCCGGCATCGAGGCGAGTCTCGACCAGGGCTTCGCGCTCGGCAGCTTCGAGCACGTCGTCGACTCGTGGCTGTTCCCGACCCTGGAGGCACTGGGGGAGGGCTGGGTCCGGGGCGAGATCGAGATAGCCGGCGAGCACGCGGCGAGCCACGCGGTCCACCGGCGGCTGTCGGCGGCGTTCGAGGCCGCAGGCAGCAGGGCCCGGGGGCCGCAGGTGGTGGTGGGACTGCCGCCAGGGGGCCGGCACGAGCTCGGCGCGCTGGCGTTCGGCACCGCTGCCCGCCGGCTGGGCCTCGACGTCCTCTACCTCGGCGCCGACGTGCCGGAGGCGAGCTGGCTGGCATCGGTGCGTGCCAGGTCGGCCCGCGCGGCGGTGCTGTGCGTCGTCACCGACGCGGACCGCGTGCGTGCCGTGCCGACCGCGGAGCGGCTGCTCCGTGAGGAGCCGGGCCTGGTGCTGGCCTCCGGCGGCGCGGCCGGCCACCAGCTCGCAGCCGGTGTGCATACCCTCCCCGCGGCGATCGGGGCAGGGGCCCGCCGGCTCGACGAGCTCCTTCACTCCTGAGCGTCGTGGCCCGGTGCCACTCGGTCGCCGGAGCGGTCCGCCAGCTCGGCGAGCAGCTCCTCGGTGTGCTCGCCGAGGCGCGGAGGGGCCCGGCGTACGACGGGCGCGACGCCGTCGACCTTCCAGGGCCCGTTCACGACCTCCGTGGCGTCGTACCCCTCGCGCTGCACCGAGACCACCATGCTCCTGCGGCGCACCTCCGGGTCGCCCAGCACCTGCTCCAGGTCCCGGACGGCACCGACCGGCACTCCCGCCGCTTCCAGCCGGTCGATGACCGCCGCCGTCGGTAGACGACTCAGCCGGGGCCGGAGGGCGGCGAGCAGCTCGGCCTTGTGGACCACGCGGCCGGAGCTGGTGCGGAACCGGTCGTCGCCACCGAGGTCGCCCAGGTCGAGCGCCTGGCACATCCGCTGGAACTGCGCGTCGTTGCCGACGCAGATGTTCAGATGACCGTCCGCAGCCTCGAACAGGCCGTACGGCACGATGCTCGAATGGCTGTTGTGGTCGCTGGGACGCAGCTCGTCGGTGGCCAGGTAGCGGGCGGCCTGGTAGGTCAGCATGGCGACCAGGCTGTCCTGCATCGCCATGTCGATGTCGTGGCCGCGCCCGGTGCGGCGCCGCTCGTGGAGCGCGGCGAGGATCGCGGTGGCGGCGAACATCCCGGCGGCGAGGTCCCCGCCCGGCACTCCCCACCTGGTGGGCTCCCCCGGCGGACCCGTCATCGACATCACGCCCGAGGTGCCCTGCACGATCTGGTCGTAGCCCGCTCGCGCGTCGCCGTCCTGGCCGTAGCCGCTGACCGAGCAGATCACCAGCGACGGGTTGTCCCTCCGCAGGGTCGGGGCGTCCAGTCCCAGTCGCGCAGCCGTCCCTGGTCGCCAGTTCTCCACCACGACGTCGGCCGTCGCGACCAGGTCCAGGGCGGCCTGCCGGCCCGAGGGGTCCTTGAGGTCCAGGGCCACACTGCGCTTGTTGCGGTTCACCGACATGAAGTACGTCGAGTCATCCCCGACGAACGGCGGACCCCAGTGGCGTGCGTCGTCGCCGCGACCGGGCGCCTCGACCTTGACCACGTCGGCACCCAGGTCGGCGAGCATCAACGTGGCGAAGGGACCGGACAGTGCCTGGGTGAAGTCGACCACCCGCAGCCCGGTGAGCAGGGTCAGGCCCTCCGCTCGCGTCCTCGCCGGTCAGGGGGAGGCCGAGCCGTCGGGTGCGGAGGTGCCCGGGCTGCCGGCGTGGTCGTGACCCGGCCCGTGGCTGTGCCCGTGGCCGTGGCCGTGGTTCCGTTCGAGGGAGGGGGCAGCAGGCGCGGGACCGGTCAGCTCTGCGTCACCGGCCCGCAGCGGAGCTCCGTGGTAGCGGCCCTCGTGAGCCAGGATCGGCCGCTGGTCCCCCGCGAGCTCGGGGTGCTTGGCCTCGAGCTTCTGGCGCTGCTCCCACGATCGCCGCAGCTGCCCGACGTACTCCCGGTCGGCGTTGTAGGTGCCCCGCCAGGTCTGGGGCATCTGGTCCTTGGAGAGCCCGGTGCTGGCGCGACCGAGGATGGCGACCCCGGAGGGCACCTTCCCGCTGGCGGCGCCACAGGCGGGGCAGCCCTGGGACTGGCCCTCGCTGATCGGCACCAGCCGCTCGAAGGTGTGGCCGCTCGGGCACCGGTAGTCATACATCGGCATCAGCCGGTCACCAGTTCTCGATCGAGTTGGTGAGGATCCGGGCGATGTCGTCCTCGTCAGGAGTCTTCGGGCAGGTCGCCAGCAGCCGCTGCTGCTTCATCGTGCCGGGGACCAGGTCCGGCACGTCGGCCTCGGTGTAGCCCACCCCTCCGATGCCGTTGGGGATCCCGATGTCCCGCATCAGCGCGGTGAGGGCACCGGGCAGCTGCTCCGACGGGTCGTCGAGCGTGTCCATCTGCGGGGCCAGCCACGAGGCGGCGCGCAGGTGCCGGTCCGGGGCGATGTCGAAGCTGAACCGGAACGCCTCGGGCGCGGTGAGCGACACCGACTGCCCGTGGGGCACCATCGGCTCGTCCTGGGGGTAGCCGGCCGGGCGGTAGTCCTTGACCATGCCGGCGATCGGGTAGGCGTTCGCGTGCGGGATGTGCACGCCCGAGTTGCCGAACCCCATCCCGGCGAAGGTCGCTGCCATCATCATGTTGCTGCGCGCCTCGAGGTTGTCGCCCTCGTGCACCGCGGTCCGGAACGACGTGGCGATCAGGTTCAGCGCCCGCTCGCACCACAGGTCGGAGACGGGGTTCGACCCGCAGTAGGTCACCCGGTCCTCGGGCTTCTTGCGGTCGAAGTCCTCATACCAGCGGGCGGTGTAGGACTCCACGGCGTGGCAGACGATGTCCATCCCGGAGGCGGCGGTCACCTCGGGGGGCAGGGTCATCGTCAGCAGCGGGTCGACGATCGCCAGCGTGGGACGCAGCCGCCAGTGGCTGATCCCGGTCTTGACCTTCATCGAGAGCACGTCGAGCACGCACATGGCGGTGCTCTCCGACCCGGTCCCGGCGGTGGTCGGGATGGCGATGAGCGGCTTGAGCTGGCCCTTGGGGGACTGGGCGTTGCCGACGGGCTTGTTGATGTAGTCCATCAGCTCGCCACCGTCGGTGGTGACCAGGTTGACGGCCTTGGCGGTGTCGATCGACGACCCACCGCCCACCGCGACGAACCCGTCCCACGGGCCCTGCTCCCGGGCGTAGCCGGCGGCCTTGTCCATGCTGTCGTCGGTCGGCTCGACGTGACAGCCGTCGAAGATCTCCGAGGTGATGCCGTACTTCGTCAGCGAGTCCTGGACCCGCTGCGGGATGCCGCCGGCGTTGATGCCCGGGTCGGTCAGGATGAGGACCCGCTTGGCGTTGAACTGGGTCATCTCGAAGCCGACCTCGTCGACCGCGCCGGCGCCGAACTTCAACGGCGGCGCCCCCCAGGTGAAGATGGTCTCTTCCTTCAGCTCGACATCTGCTGGATCTGTGCTCACGTGGGCTCCAAGGTCGTCGTACGGCGGGATCGGTGGGTGTGCTCGAGACGCAGCGAAGGGACGTCGGGCAGTGCCGACGAGCGGCTCAGGTGTAGGACCCGTCCGGGGCCATCCGGAGCGTCGTGGTCTGCTCGGGGTCGTGGCCGAACACGAGGGTGGCGTCGGACTCCTCGGCGATCCCGCGCAGCTTCTCGACGGAGGCGAACCACTCCTCGAGGTTGTTCACGATCGAGGCGGGGACCGCCGGGGGGCCGTAGCTCTCGCCCCGGTAGATCGCGTCGGCGGTGAAGATCATGGTGCCCGAGTCGGGGAGGTCGACGCGCATGGACATGCTGCCCGCGGTGTGACCCGGGGTGGCGATGAAGCTGATGCCTGGCAGGAAGTCCACGTCACCGGACACCGTCTCGAACTCGAGGTCCTCGTAGTCGGCCTTGAGGTGCGCGCCGGCGAAGGGACCGTCGAAGCCGAAGGCGAAGTCCTTCTCCACGTCGCTGCAGATCAGCTTGGCGTCGGTGTCCTTGAACAGCTTCGCGTTGCCGGCATGGTCGAAGTGCAGGTGGGAGAACACGACGTAGTCGATGTCGCCGGGAGCCACGCCCAGCTGCTTGAGCCGGGAGTCGAGGTACTCCTCCTCGGACACCTTGTCGTAGGGGAAGAAGTTCTGCAGCCCGGTCGCCTCCCAGTGCTCCTCCCAGTCCCGCGGACAGCTCGTGTCCCACAGCAGCTTGCCGTCGGGGGTGTCCACCAGGACGCAGTGGCTGGGCACGTCGGTCCACTCCGCCGGCTGCCCACGGTTCTGGCGGGTCTGCATCGCCCGGCCGGGCGCCAGCAGCATCCAGGTCAGGTCCGCCGTCATGGCGCCGCAGGGGATGATCCGGACAGTGGTGCCGTTGCTCATGCTGCCTCCAGCGCCTTGTGTGACCTGAACCACTGGACTACCCGACACCACGGTGTCCCTAACATGGGACCCGCACAAAGTTCACGAGAACGACGTCCCGCCCCGTCGGGGAGTCGCCTCGCGGCTGGTGTGGAGTCTTTAGAGTGGTGACGTGACCGCACTCGCCCTGATCCTCGCGCTGCTGTGCGCGTCGTTCTTCGCGGTCTCCTCCTCCGTCCAGCACCAGGCCGCCCAGGAGGCTCCCGAGTCGGCCGTCGGACTCCTCGGGCTGCTCGGCTACCTGGTCCGCCAGCCCGCCTGGCTCGTCGGCCAGTTCCTGGCGGTCTGCGCGTTCGCCCTGCACGCCAGCGCGCTGAACGCCGGTGCGATCGCCGTCGTCCAGCCGATCGTGGTCAGCGGCATCGTGTGGGCGGTCCCGGCGCGGGCGGCGCTGAGCCGCCGGCTGCCCTCCTTGTCCGAGCTTCGCGCGGTGCTGATCACGGCTGTCGGCCTGGCGGTGTTCCTGGTCGCCTCCAACCCCAGCGCCGGCTCCCACGCGGGACTCGGTCTGGGCACGCTGGGACTCGTCCTGGCCGGGGTCGCCCTCGCGCTGGTCGCGAACCTGGCCGCCTCCCGGGTGCACGACAACCCGCGCCGCAAGGCCTTCTTCTTCGGTGTCGTCGGAGGCGTGCTGTTCGGGCTGGTGGCCGGGATGCTCAAGCTGGCGCTCCAGGAGCTGGACAGCGGCGGGATGACCGGCCTGCTGACCGCCTGGCCGACGTACGGTCTGCTGCTCGCCGGGGCCGGTGGGGTGCTCACCAACCAGCGCGCCTACCGCACGGCAGGTCTCTCCGCGTCGATGCCCGCCCTCAACATCGTGAACGGCCTGACGTCCCTGACCTTCGGGTTCACGGTCTTCTCCGAGGTGCCGCGGCACTCGCCGCTGTTCCTCCTGGTCGAGGCGGCGGCACTCGCCTGCATGGCGTTCGGACTGTGGATGCTCATCCAGCTCGAGGAGGCGCACCAGGAGAGCACCCGCCCGGAGCCTGCGGCGCTGGACCACACGTGAGGCCGGCGGCCAGGCACAGCCTGCGCACGCCGCTGGTGGTGCTGGCCGTCCTGGCCGCGGCCGCCTCGGGACTGAGCGGCTGCGGGGGCGGCTCCGGCAGCCCCGGAAGCTCCGGCTCGGGAACCCCCAGCTCCTCCCCCACCGGCCGCGCCGGTACGTCGATCGACATCACCATCGAGGGCGGCAAGGTCTCCCCCAACGGCACACGGGTCAAGGTGCAGGTCGACGCCCCCGTGACGCTGCACATCGACGCCGACGCGGCCGGCGAGATCCACGTGCACTCCACCCCCGAGCAGGAGATCGAGTTCCCCCAGGGGACCAGCACCAGGAGGCTGACCATCTCGACGCCGGGCATCATCGACGTCGAGGACCATGCCCTCGACCAGGTCATCGTGCAGCTCGAGGCGAGCTGACCCTCCGAGGAACGAGATGATGACGCCATGAACGAGCTGACGCCGTGAGCGAGATGACGTACCGCCCGCTGGGCAACAGCGGCCTGATGGTGTCCACCGTGGGCCTGGGCACCAACGCGTTCGGGAGCCGGATCGACGCCCTCCAGTCGCAGGCGGTGGTGGACGCCGCCCTCGACGCCGGGGTCACCCTGTTCGACACCTCCGACACCTATGGGACCGGGGCGAGCGAGGAGCTGCTCGGCCGGGCCCTTGGCAGCCGCCGCGACGACGTGGTGCTGGCCACGAAGTTCGGCATGGACATGGGCGGCGCCAACGGACCGGACTGGGGAGCCAGGGCGTCACGGCGATACGTGCGGATCGCCGTCGAGGCCAGCCTGCGCCGGCTCGGCACCGACCACATCGACCTCTACCAGCTGCACCAGCCGGACCTGGTCACCCCGATCCAGGAGACGCTCGAGGCCCTCACCGAGCTCGTCGACCAGGGCAAGGTCCGCTACCTCGGCTGCTCGAACCTCGCCGCCTGGGAGGTGGTCGACGCGCACTGGACCGTCGCCGGCGGCGGTCTGTGCCCGTTCGTGTCCGCCCAGAACGAGTACTCGCTCTACAACCGGGCGGCCGAGGAGGAGCTGGTCCCCGCCCTGTCCCGGCTCGGTGTGAGTCTGATCGCCTACTTCCCGCTGGCCTACGGTCTGCTGACAGGCAAGTACCGCCGGGGCGAGCAGCCACCCGAGGGCAGCCGGCTGGCGGCGGAGAGCCAGGCCCGGCGACTAGCCGGGGTGGACTGGGACCGCGTCGAGGCGGTGCAGGCCTACGCCGACGAGCGCGGGATCAGCATCCTCGACGTCGCGATCGGCGGGCTCGCCGCCCAGCCCGCTGTGGGCAGCGTCATCGCCGGCGCCACCCGGCCGGACCAGGTGGTCGCCAACGTCCGTGCCGGCCTGTGGCAGCCGAGCGTGGAGGACCTGGCCGACCTGGCCGACCTGAACGCACTCCGCGGTGCCGGGATGACCCACCGCTCGTTCACCCGCTCCTGACCTGCCGGTTCGCCCGGTTTGTCGCGACAGCTGGGCGGGTATCTCTTGAGCCAACTCCTAGGAGAGAAGGCACCATGGCCAAAGGGCTGATCTGGGTCGTCATCGCCATCGTCGCCGTCGCTGTCATCGCGGCGATCGTGGTCGCCGCCAACAAGCGGCGCAAGGTGGCCAACCGGGAGCGGGCGGCGGCCCTGCGGGACCGGGCGGCCGCGTCCGCGACCGGGCTGCAGAAGCGCGAGGCTCATGCCCGCGAGACGGAGGCCGAGGCAGATGCCGCCCGGGCGGAGGCCGAGCGCAAGCAGGCCGAGGCGGAGCGGTTGGCAGCCGAGGCCGAGGAGCGACGCAGGCGGCGGAGGCGCAGCGCCAGGAGCACGAGGAGCATCTCCGCCAGGCCGACGAGCTCGACCCGGACGTGAACACCAAGAGCCGCGACTACGCGGGACCCGGCGGCAGCAACACGGGTACGTCGACCTCCGACCACACCACTGGCGACCACACCGCAGGCGACCACACCAACGGCACAACCTTCGACCACACCACGACCGAGGGCGCCGCCTCCGACCGCACCGCCTCCGACCGCACCACCTCCGACCGCACCACCTCCGACGACCACACCTCGGACCGCGGCAGGACCGACGGCACCGCCTCCGACGGCACCACGTCGGGCGAGACCACGACGAGTCGGAGCACCGGCCCCGACACCTCCACGACCGTTCGCCCGACCACCGGTGGTTCGACAGCTGACGGCACCACCCCCGGTGCCGTGACCGAGGGCAGAATCGGGCAGGAGCCCGGCAGCGGGACGAGTGACCCGAGCGGTGACGAGCCAGGAGGCCGCACCGGCGGCTCCCACAGCGTGTGAGCCGCTAGAGGTACAGGCCGGTCTGGCTGTCTCCCAGCCGTTCGCTGGCCACGGCGTGCAGGTCGCGCTCCCTCATCAGCACATAGGTCTCCGCGTTCACCTCGACCTCGGACTTCTCCTCGGGGTCGAACAGCACCCGGTCGCCGACCTCGACCGTGCGGACGTGCGGGCCGATGGCTGCCACCCGCGACCAGGACAGCCGGCGTCCGCCGAGTGCCGCGGTCGCCGGGATCACGATGCCGCCGCTGGACCGACGCTCGCCCTCGCTGTCCACGGACACCAGCACGCGGTCATGGAGCAGCCGGATCGGGGTCTTGTCAGACACTGGTCGCCACCATCGGCTAGCGGGTCACCCTCCGAGCGACCACGACGAACACGACGAAGCCGGCAACCGCACCTGCGACCTTGAGGATGTTGTCGGTGCGCGGGTTGCCCTGCGCATCCACGAAGTGCGCCTTGAGCGTCGCGAACTCACGCCTGGCGATCGTCTTGGGGCTGGCCCGGTAGACGAGCTGGTCGATCGTGTCGGCGAGCCGCTCTCGAGTGGCCTCCATGTCGTCCTCGATCGACGAGGGAGCACGCTCGTCGGCCTTCGGGTCGGGCTGGGCCACGATCTTCTCCTCGTCTCGGGTCGCCCGCGGGAACGTGGGGACGCAAGGAAGGGTACCCGTCGCTCGCCGTACCGTCGGCGCAGGGCGGCCTCCGCGCGCCGTGCCTCGCAGGTGGGCGTGCCGTGCCTAGTAGGTTGCTGGAGACACCCCTGCCGGCGACCTCAGGAGCAGCACGTTGAGCGAGAACCGACTGTCCCCCGGCGACACCGCCCCGGACTTCACGCTGACCTCGGACACCGGCGAGGAGGTGTCGTTGTCCGGCCTGCGTGGGCGCAAGGTGATCGTCTACTTCTACCCGGCCGCGATGACGCCCGGCTGCACCACCCAGGCATGCGACTTCACCGACTCGCTGGAGCCTCTGCGCGGCGCCGGCTTCGAGGTGCTGGGCATCTCTCCGGACGAGCCGGCGAAGCTCGCGAAGTTCCGTGAACGAGACCACCTGGGCATCACCCTCCTCTCCGACCCCCAGCGGACGGCGCTGTCCGCCTATGGCGCCTACGGCGAGAAGAAGCTGTACGGCAAGACGGTGCAGGGGGTGATCCGCTCGACGTTCGTGGTCGACGAGGAGGGCCGGGTCGAGCTGGCGCAGTACAACGTCAAGGCCAGCGGCCACGTCGCCAAGCTCCGCAGGGACCTCGGCATGGCGTCCTGAGCCGGCCCTAGACTGCTGCGGCGCGCCCGTAGCCCAATGGCAGAGGCAGTCGGTTTAGGTCCGGCCCAGTGTGAGTTCGAATCTCACCGGGCGCACCCGTCAGCGGCTGGTGAGCACGCCCGCGACGATCGGCGCGATCTCTCGCAAAGCCTTGCCCCGGTGGGAGACCGCGTCCTTCTCCTCGACGGACAGCTCGGCAGAGGTCCGACCGTCCCCCGGCTGCCCGTCGGCCGGCTCGTCGGCTACGAACAGGACGTCGTAGCCGAACCCCCTCGAGCCCCGCATCTCCCGGATCACCCGGCCGGCCATCTCGCCGTGGACGACGTGCTCCACGGTCCTGCCGTCCGCGGTGCGGTGGACGAAGGCCACCGCACACGTGAAGTGGGCACTGCGACGCTCGTCGGGGACGTCGGCCAGCTGCTGCAGGAGCAGGGCATTGTTGGCCGCGTCGTCCTTGCCCGACCCCGACCAGCGCGCGGACAGCACACCCGGCATGCCGTTCAGTGCGTCCACGCACAGTCCGCTGTCGTCCGCCAGCGAGGGCAGCCCGGTGGCTGCCAGACCGGCGTGCGCCTTGAGCAGGGCATTGCCCGCGAACGTCGGCTCGGTCTCCGCGGGCTCGTCGTACGGCGTCACGTCGTCGAGCCCCAGCACCTGGAGGTCCGGCACGTGCTGGAGGAGGATGCGCCGCATCTCCAGCAGCTTCTTCGCGTTCCTGGACGCCAGGAACACCCGCGGCGTGTCGGTCGCGGCCCGGTCAGCCGACACCGAGCGCCTCTCGCTGCCGCAGGGTGAGGTCGGCGCACCCCTTCTCGGCCATGCTCAGGAGGCTGTCCAGCATCGCCCGGTCGAACGGCGCACCCTCCGCGGTGCCCTGCACCTCGACGAACGCACCGTCGCCGGTCATCACGACGTTCATGTCGGTCTCGGCGCGGACGTCCTCCTCGTAGGGCAGGTCGAGCCGCGGCTCGCCGTCGATGATGCCGACGGAGATCGCCGCCACCGAGCCGGTGAGCGGACTCCCCTTCACAGCGCCCCGGCCGGCGAGATGGGTGCAGGCATCGGCTAGTGCCACGTAGGCACCGGTGATCGCCGCGGTGCGGGTGCCGCCGTCGGCCTGCAGGACGTCGCAGTCCAGCACGATGGTGTTCTCACCGAGCGCCTTGTAGTCGATGACCGCCCGCAGCGAACGGCCCACCAGCCGCGAGATCTCGTGGGTCCGCCCGCCGATCCGGCCCTTGACGGACTCGCGGTCCGAGCGGGTGTTGGTGGAGGCCGGCAGCATGGCGTACTCCGCCGTGATCCACCCGAGCCCCGACCCCTTGCGCCAGCGCGGCACGCCCACGGTGGCCGAGGCGGCGCAGAGGACACGGGTCCGCCCGAACTCGACCAGCACCGACCCCGCGGCGTGGTCCAGCCAGTTGCGGGTGATGGTCACCGGTCGCAGCTCGTCGTTTCGTCGGCCGTCGGCCCTGGTCATGCATCTGCTCCGGTCATGCTCGTGACCCTATCTGCGCGCAGATAGGGCCAGCCGATCCACGGCATGGTCGAAGGCCCTTCCCCCGTGGATGTCTGGTCATTCGGGCAGGGGTCACCGGCGCAGGGGTCGTGTGCGGAGGGGTTGTCGTTGGCGGTCGAGGTGGGTGGGTGGGAGGAACTCGGGGTGCTGGTCGGCTGGGGAGAGTCG
>CAXSHL010000001.1:131712-171579 GCA_964237315.1 uncultured Nocardioidaceae bacterium | reverse complement strand
GATCGCATGCCCGGTGGGCTCCGCACCAGTGGTCGACGACATGACCCCAACCTAGTACACCCCACCGACACTATCCGAGAACATGTTCGAACCCGGTGGACAACCACCCCACCACCGCACCAGTGCACGAAACCTGGCTCGGCAGGGTCGGCGGCAACCGCCGTCCACGGATCCCAGCACGGGGGCTGACGAACGGGGGCCGGCCGGGTTAGCGTGCCGGGTGTGAGACGGCCACCCCACGAGAACGTCGCGACGGTGCTGGTCGACCCGCGGGTGCTGGGCGACTTCGAGCTGGAGCTGATGTCCCTGGACCTGCGGGTGTGGCCGGTGCGCAGCGCTCCGATCTGCACCGACGGAGCACGCCACGCCTTCCAGATCCGCCGGCGGATGCTGACGGCACAGCGCGGGGAGTGGGACGTCGCCGCCGACTGGACCCCCGTGTGGATCGGTTTCGGCACCACGTGGCAGCACGGTGACGAACCTCTGCCCTGGGCGGCGCACGAGGCGCTGTGGCGGGTCCTGGACTCGCATGCGGAGCACGTGCGCTTCCATCGCCGGCTCGGCGGGGTCCGCCGCCTGCCGTTGCCTGACGACGCTCGCCGCTGAGGAGCTATCCGTTGTGGGCCGTGCGATACCGGCTCATCACGTCTGCCGACACGCGGCCCCGCTCGGACACGCCGATCCCCTGGGCGGCAGCCCACGCACGCACCTCACGCGCGGTCGGCGCGGAACCAGCCCCCACGTCCGCCCGGGCCGCCGGCGCACGACGGCCGCCCGCCACCCGACGCGTCGCCGGCGCACGACGAGCCCTCGCGACCCGGCGGGCGTCTTCCACGAACGGCGCCAGCGCCCGGTCCATCGCCCTGGATCCCTTGGCAGACAGGTCGATCTCGTAGTCGACGCCTCGGTAGGAGAACTCGACCGTCTCCACGACGGCGTCCCGCTCGCCCTCTTCGACGAAGTCCTCGACGACCCCGCGAGCCAGCGCGACCCCTTCCTCCACGAGTCTTCTCACGTCGGCGCGAGCTGAGCGCGCCGGAGAGACCAAGCTCGACAAGCTGATGACCACTTCGCTGACTGCCTTCCAGATGAGGACCACGCTGACGACACCAGCGTAGGGCCGCAGTGGTGGCGGTGCAGACTCAGAAGTCGACCCGCATCACCGTACGTCGCACAGTCGGCGTGCCCACCTCGGTGAAGCCGGCGTCCTCGAAGATGCTGCGGATGCCGACGTGCAGCTCCTCGGTGATGACGTCGGTCCTGGTCATCGGATACCCCTCGAGGGCCCGGGCACCACGGTCGCGGGCGAAGTCCACGGCGGCTCGCACCAGTGCCCGGCTGACACCACGTCGTCGGAAGCCGGCTCGGACCAGGAAGCAGGTCACCGCCCACACCGTGTCGTCGGTCTTGTCCTCGGTGCGGCCCTGCCACGGCACGCGGTTGTTGCGGAGCAGCCCCTGGTACGCCGTCCGTGGCTCGACGGCACACCAGCCGACCGGCTCGCCGTCGACGTACGCCACCAGACCGCTCGTCGTGTCGGAGTCCGGCGCGTCGCAGTCGGTCTGCGCTCGCAGCCGGTGCATGCGCTCCTCGACCGGGAACGAGCCGAAGGACTCCCGGCGGTTAAGCTTGTAGCGCTGGCACTGGCACCGAGATCCCGCTCCCGGGGCGGCGAAGACCCTCTGCAGGTCGTCCCAGCCGGCCTGGTTGGCCGGCACGACGGAGATCCCCTCACGTGGTCGAGGGACGGCGCTCACCGGGGCCGCCCGGCGATGTCGACCCCGGTGAGCCTCCGCCACACCCAGCTCGAGGGCACCCGGCGTCCGTCGACGACGTAGGAGGCGGTGGGGACCTCGTTGAGCGTGGTGTCCAAGGCGGTGCGGTCGCGCAGCCGGCCGGCGAGCAGCAGCCGGTCGTCCGTGCGCAGGAGCACGTCACCGTCCGGCGCCATCGTGCGCTCACCCTCCCTCAGCAGCGTGAGCGGGACGACGCCGAGAGGGCGGTCCCGGTCGGTGGGGTCGCGGAGCAGGTCCTCGAGCCGAAGGCCGTCCCCGTCCAGACACTCCTGCAGGGCTGGCGCCTGGTCGCGACCGAGATCGACCACCCACAGCTCGGGCGTCCCGGCACCGCACGTGTCGACCAGCCGGTCGACCAGCCGGGTGGCCCATGCGTCACCCTGGTGGGGGACCTGCGGGAGGAAGCGCATCAGGGCAGGGTTGGCCAGCCGGGCCATCACCTCGTGCGCGATCACCTCGGCCGGCACCATGCCGAAGTCGACACCGACGGCCGAGAACAACGGGGCGTTCGCCCTGCGGTTCTGCAGCGCCACGACGAAGGCGTCCGGGTTGGCACGCTTGGCCGCCTCGACCAGCCACAGGTTCGTCGTGTCGCTCTCGGTGGCGGCAACGAACGCGACCGCGCCCTCCACCTGACCGGTCTCGACCACGTGCGCGCTGTCGCCCTCACCGGCCAGCACCCGGCCACCTGCGACGTGCACGTCGGTGACGTCGAGCCCTTCGGCGCGCAGGTCGGAGGTGAGCTCGTCGCCGTACCGACCGTGGCCGCAGACCACCCACCGGCCCTCGGGCAGCCGGTCGAAGCGCCGGGGCAGCGGTGTGCCGGGGGCGCTGGTCAGCCAGATCATCAGCTGGTACGCCGCCGGCGACCGGAGCAGGATCCTCAGATGGTCCCCGAACCGGTCCAGGGGGTTCACGACGTCCTGCACGTGGAAGGCGCGCATCCGCTCGGCGACGTCCCGCGAGCCGGACCGCGCGATCACCGGGAGGTCGGGGCGGAGCAGGGCCGTGGTCATCGCCACGTCGAGGTTCGTCTCGTCGTCCCCCGCGAGCGACACGACGCCCGCACAGGTCCGGTGGCCCAGCCCGGCCAGGGTGAGCAGCCCGGTGTCGCGGGCGTCGCCGTGCAACGCAGGCGCGTCGGAGCGGTAGGAGTCGAGCTCGACCGCGGACACCCGGCTGTCGTCCCTGTCGATGACCACGAACCGGCGCCCCATGTCGTCCAGGGACCGGCCCAGCATCTTCGACGCGTTGCCGTAGCCGACCAGCAGCAGGAACGGCTCCCGCATCCGGCGCACGGAGCGGGTGAACCCGCGACGGGCCAGGGCCTGGCGGAACGCCTGGTCCTGCATCAAGGAGAGCAGCGACCCGATGGCGTACGCCCAGCCGATGACCGCGAGGTAGATCGCGAGCGTGACCCACATCCGCTGGGCCTCGGTGAACGCCTGGGGCAGCTCGCCGAAGCCGATCGTGGTGGCGGTGTAGCTGATGAAGTAGAACGAGTCGAACAGACCCATCCGGTCGGGTCGTCCCGCCGAGTCCCGTCCCGGGATCAGGGACAGACCCAGCACGCTGACGGCGAAGATGACGACGAGGACGATGAGCGGCACGCGCATCCTGCGCAGCACCAGGAAGACGCCGGCCGACGACAGCTGCGGGCCGAGCTCCGGCAGGGACTGCTTGGCCTCGGTCGCCAGCTCCCGCCTGTCCATCAGCTCGGCCCGTCCATGAGGTCTCGCCACTCTCAGCGCCGCTGGAACGAGACGGTCTCGACCACCAGCAGGATGACGGAGACGATGTTCGCGAACAGCGCCCCGCCGGACAGCGACACGACGGCGGCGGTCTGCTCCCCGGTGAGGCCCCCGTTCGTGAGCACGTTGGCTGCGTAGGTCCACACCACGGCGGCCGCGATCAGCTGCAGGCTGGCGACCAGGCTGGTGGCCAGGTGCACGGCACCCATCTGCGTGCGGTCGCCGAACTTCAGCACGGTTGCGATCAGGTTGACCACGACTGCTGCGAACAGCTCGTAGACGCTGTGCAGCTCGGGGTTGCCGAGGTCGCCGATGAAGAACCCGAAGTTGAGGGTCGCCGAGAGCACCACGAAGAATCCGAAGACCACCTTCTCCAGGTTCATCGGTGCCTCCTAGGTCGGATCCGCATCGTACGGCGCGTAGACGAGCGGCAGGTGCATCACGTACAGTCCGACGTACCCGTGCTCAGGATGCCGGAAGGCGCCGGGCACCGTCCCGACCACCGTGAACCCCAGCGATCTCCACAGCGCGACGGCGGCCGTGTTGGTCTCCACGACGGCGTTGAACTGGATCCCGCGGAAGCCGTGTCGCCGGTGCCAGTCCACGACGTACGTCGCCAGGGCCCGCCCCACTCCGCGACCCCGCGCCTGCTCCGCGACCAGGAAGCTGGCCGTGCCCACGTGGGAGCCCGGGCCCTCGCGGTTCGGGCCCATCTTCGCCGTGCCGAGCACCAGGCCGTCCGAGACCGCGACGACCGCGGCAGCCGGTGGTGCGGCCAGCCAGAGGGCCCGGCCCTGCTCGGAGGTCAGGGCCGGATCGAGGGCGTAGGTCTCCCCGGCCCGCACCGTCTCGGCGAGGATCGGCCAGATCCGCGGCCAGTCGTCGGCCTGCGCCTCCCGGATCTCGACCTCAGACATCCCCCGGCCGCCGACCGGTGTTGCAGTAGACCATTCCGGCCGGGTCGCGCAGCACCGTCCATCCCGCCGTACGTCGGACCACCTCGGCGCCGAGGCTCACGTGGGCGCGGGTCACCGCGTCGCGGTCCTCGCACGCGAGGTCGAGGTGCGCGCTGACCGCCGGCTGCTCGTCGTCGAGGCGCTGCAGCAGGAAGGCGTAGGGGATGCCGGCAGGCCTGGCCAGCCGTCCGAACTCGGTCTCCGTGACGTCTCGACGCTCCCAGCCGGTGAGCGCCGACCAGAAGCCGCACTCCTCCTCGTATCGACCGGCCGGGATGTCCAGACAGACCTGGTCCACGACACTGCGGGCGCCGTCAGGTCCGACCGGGTCCGGCCGGGTCTCCTGGTCGCGGTGGGTGACCAGGCAGAAGGGCATCCCGCCCGGTGACCGCAGCACGACCAACCCGTCGTCGGTGCTGACGCGCGTGGCCCCGAGCCCGGCCGCGCGGTCCGCCTGCGCCTCCACGTCGTCGACGTACAGGTCAGGGTGGCAGGTCGGGGCACCGTCCTGGATGCGCTGCAGCCACAGGCAGGGATCGCCGGTCGCCGGCTCCAGCGGCAGGAACTCGCCGTCGTCCCCGGCGGGCGGTCCGGGCGTCGACGTGGTCGCCGCGCACCAGAAGGCCCTGCTCAGCTCGAACCGGTCCGCGGTCACGTCGAGGAAGGCGGACACCCAGCGCACAGGACTCGGGGGCACCGGACTGTGGGGCACGGGACTCTCAGGCACGGGACTCTCGGGCACGGGCGGCAGGCTACCTGCCGAGTCGACCCTCGGGAGCGACGGCTACAGGTCGCCGACGACGTCCGAGCCCAGCTTGACGATGAACGCGGCCACCACCAGCACGAAGAAGACCCGCACGAACCGGCTGCCTCGAGAGACCGCCACCCGGGCGCCCAGATAGCTGCCGAGCAGGTTGCACACGCCGACCACGAGCCCGACGCGCCACAGGACGGCGCCCTGCGCGGCGAAGACGAGCAGAGCGGCGACATTGGTGGACCAGTTGGCGATCCGGGCCTTGGCCGACGCCTCGAGGAAGCTGTAGCCCAGCAGCCCGACCAGGGTGAAGACGAAGAACGAGCCGGTCCCCGGACCGAGCGCGCCGTCGTAGAACCCGACCAGCAGGCCAACGAGCACGGCGGCCCCCAGGTGCCGGCGGCCGGAGAACCGGAGCTCGGTCGCCTCCCCGAGGTCCGGCTTCAGCAGCACGTAGGCGCCGACCACGACGAGCGCGGTCAGGATGATCGGGTTGAACGCCGACTTCGGGAGGTGGGACGCGGCGACCGCCCCGGCTGCCGAGCCGACGAAGGCCACCGCCATCAGCGGCACGAAGGTGGCCGGGTCCGGACGCACCCGGCGGTAGTAGGTCAGCGAGCTGACCGACGTGCCGCACGTGCCGGCGAGCTTGTTGGTGGCGAGGATCTGGACCGGGGAGGCACCGGGGAAGGCGATCACCAGGGCGGGGAGCTGCACCAGCCCACCGCCTCCTACGACCGCGTCGACGAAGCCCGCGAACAGGCCGGCCAGCCCCAGCAGGCCCAGCGTCCACACCGACGGGTCGTCCACGGATCGACCCTAGACGGGCTCCTCCGCGCTAGTGGCGTCTCCTCCCGGACCCCGACCACAGCACCGGCATCGACATGGCGGCGCTGGAGTAGAGCCCGTGGGCATAGCGCGGGCCCAGCCGCAGCGGCGCCTGCCCGACCCGGGCGATCCACTCGATCCCCGACCGGCGCAGGAACCGGGGTGCCCGGGTCTCGTCCCCGACGAGATGACCGAACCAGCCCCCGCACGTGAGCACCAGCCGGCCCGTCAGCACGCCGCGGTTGTCGTGGCACCAGGTCATCTCCTGCGGAGCGCCGAGACCCACGAGCGTCACGTCCGGCGCCGCTGCTGCGAGCTCTCGCAACGGGCCGGCCCAGTCGTCGTGGAACCCGTGGTCGGTGTGCACCACCTGCACCGGTGCACCGCCCGACAGAACCTCACCGGCCCGCTCGGCCAGGCCGGGCGGCCCGCCCACGAGGGCCAGCCGCACGTCGCGTCCGAGGGCCGCAGCAAGGTCCCGCAGGATGTCCCAGCCCACGTCGGTGGTCGGCACCCGTTCGATGGCCTGGGCGCCGGCCAGCCTGGCCAGGAAGACGACCGAGCCACCGTCCGCACCGACCAGGTCGGCGCCCAGCATGGCCTTGACGAACCGGCGGTCGTGGCGGGCGTTGAGCCCACCCACGTGGAGTGCGTAGACGTGCGCCGGCTGCAGACGGATCGCACACGCCAGGGTGACGACGAGCTCGACGAACTCGGCGCGGGTCGCGTCGGGCACCAGGAACGGCCCGACCTCGATGTACTCGACCGCGCGCCCGCCGGCCACAGCACACGAGTGGTCGACCTGGTACGTCGTCACCGGAGTGGTCTCATCACGGCCTTAGGGTATCGAGAACGTGACCTTTTCGGTTCGCTTTCACCGCATTGGTGCTGTTCTCCCCTACGATGTCGGCGTGCGTATCGTCTCCCTGCTGCCCTCGACCACGGAGATCCTCTTCGACATCGGGGCGGGCGACGAGGTCGTTGGCGTCACCTTCGAGTGCGACCACCCCGTCGAGGCCCGCAGCCGGACGATCGTGTCGACCAGCGCGATGCCCGAGGGTCTGCAGCCTGCGCAGATCGACGCGTTCGTGGCGGAGGCGATGCGCAGGGGCGAGGACCTCTACCACCTGGACGAGGGCGCCCTGGCGGGGCTGGACGCCGACCTGGTCGTGACCCAGGACCTCTGCGCGGTCTGCGCGGTGGACGTGTCCGTGGTCGACGACGCCCTGGCCCACCTGGGCTGCAGCGCCGAGGTGCTCACCATCGACCCGCACACGCTCACCGAGGTGCTGGCCTCGGTCGGCACCCTCGGCAGGGCCACCGGGACGGAGCGGGCCGCCGAGGCGCTGGTCGGGTCCCTGCGAGCACGACTGGCAGACGTGGAACGCGCGACGGCCCGGCTGTCCCGCCCGCGCACACTCGTCCTGGAGTGGACCGACCCGCCCTTCGCACCCGGTCACTGGGTGCCGGAGATGGTGGAGCGCGCCGGGGGCCGGTCGGTGCTCGGCAGCGCGGGTGAGAAGTCGTTCCGGGTGACGTGGGACGACGTGCTCGCCGCCGAGCCGGAGGTCGTGGTCTGCGCGCCCTGCGGCTACGGTCTCGAGCAGTCGGTGGCGCTGACCCAGGAGGTGGCCCGGACGGCGGTGCTGCCGGACGGGGTGGCGCTGTGGGCCGTCGACGCCAACGCGTCGTTCGCGCGTCCCGGACCGCGACTGGTCGACGGCGTCGAGGCCCTCGCCGGGATCCTGCACCCGGATGCCGTCACGGGCTCACTCATCGCCCGCCGCGTGCACTGAGCCGCCAAGCACCTCACCGTCGCGGAAGACGCGATAGTCAGGCCACGGTCAGGCGCCGGAACCTAGACTGCCCTATGAGGCGCGCATGCAACGACCCCGGCGGCGGCGCGACCGGCCCGAGGGCTCGGCTCACACCGCCACGGTCTCGGGCGGCTCTGCTGGTCGCGGCCATCGTCGTGGTCGCCTGCTCGGCGTGCCACACCTCGGCTCCGACAGCTCCGACGACTCCGACCGCCGCCGAGCCGACGGCCAGGATGTCGGTTCCCGAGGCTCCGGACCGGCCGGTCACCAAGCTGCTCGTCCTCATCGTCGAGAACCGCTCACGGGACCAGATGCGCCGCGAGATGCCGTACACGTCGATGCTGGCCGACACTTTCGGCTACGCCGCTGACTTCTACGGAGTGACGTACCCGTCCCTCCCCAACTACCTGGCGATCACGAGCGGGTCCACGCATGACGTCGCAGACGACAGGTCCCCCTCCAAGCACGTGCTCGCGGGACCATCGGTCTTCGGGGAGGCACTGGCCCACGCCAGGACGGCCACCGTGTTCGCCGACGGGATGCCGTCGAACTGTGACGCTGACGCCGGAGGCGACCGCTACCAGGTCAAGCACAACCCCTGGGTCTACTACCGCTCCGAGCGAGGGCTGTGCCAGAGCCACGACGTTCCCGGCACGCAGCTGAGCGGAGCCGTGGCGGCCGGTCGTCTCCCGAACGCCGGCCTGATTGTCCCGAACATGTGCAACGACGCCCACGACTGCAACCTGAAGGTCGCCGACTCGTGGATCCACGCGACCCTGGGGGGCGTCTTCGACGGTCCCGACTGGAGGTCCGGACACCTGGCCGTCGTGATCACCGCCGACACCGACGACCGCAAGGCCCACAACAACATCCTCACCGTGGTGGTCCACCCCAGCCAGCACCACGACGTCGTCGAGCAACGGCTGGACCACTACTCGCTGTCCCGGCTGTACAGCGACGTCGTGCACGCCCCACCTCTGGGCCACGCTGCCTCGGCTGCGTCGATGTCGGACGCCTTCGGCCTGCCCCTCGGCTGACACCGAGGTGATCTGCGACCGGCGGCCTCAGGGGGAGGCAGGATGGGTCCCCGCGCGTTCGCGCCGGACCTCGAGCACCACGGGGAGCAGGGCGGCCAGCAGCACCAGGTCGATCACCGCCACCTGTGCCACCCCGCTCACCTCGTGGCCGACGATCGCGGTGACGATGGCGGCTGCGGCCACCACCACCAGCCATCGCCGGCCCCCGACGCCCAGGCGGTCGAGGTAGAACACGTTGCCCACCAGGTACGTCGCCGTGCCGGCCGCCATGGTCAGCGCCACCCGCCACCCGAGGTGGTGCCCGGGGTCGTGCACCGCGACGTGCAGCCCCGCCGCGACCAGGATGAGGCCGGCCACCAGCACGAGGTAGCCGAAGGAGAACGCGACCAGGGCGGTGCGGGCACTGACACCGGCCGAGCGCTCGATCACCTCGTCGACCCGCCTCACCGACGCGTCGTCGGCGTAGTGCACCCACCACAGCAGCGACACGAGCACCATCGCCAGGAGCACGGTGAGGAGGTACTCACCCTCCGTGAGGTGCCCCTGTGCGGACACGCCGACCGCGAGCACGCTCTCGCCGAGCGCGATGATCAGCATCAGCCGATGGCGCTCGGCGAAGTGCTCCGGCCGGATGCTGAAGTCGCTCTCGGCGCGTCGTGCCAGCGACGCCAGCGGCAGCACCGCCGCGAGGGCCCAGCCGGCCCAGCGCACGTCCTCGGGCAGCGCGGCCGCCAGGAACAGACCGAGGCACATGCCGAGGTTGATCGGGGCGATCGCGACGATCGCCCGCGCCGAGTCCCCCACGCTCGAGCGCAGGAACGAGAAGCCGTGCACGACCACGATGACCAGGTAGGCCGTCGCGAACACCCACCGGTCCTCGTCGAAGGCCCGCGGCAGCGAGACGGCGATCACCAGGAACGCGGCCATCGCCGCGAGCATCGGCAGCCGCGTCGAGGTGGTGGTCGGCCCGACGTTGTTCGACAGCCACGCGAACCCGTCGTACATCCACCACACCACCCACAGCACCGCGACTGCCCGCAGGTAGCCGGTGGCCCCCTCGGGCTCGAGGACCAGGTCGGTGAGCTGTGTGACGGTGAGGACGAACACCAGGTCGAAGAACAGCTCCAGGGTGGTCACCGGCGCGTGCGCGTCGGGGACGCCGGCACGGGAGCCGGCGGGCAGCCGCCTGGCCATCACGTGTCCGGTCGCCCCCCGCCTCAGCTGGCGGCCAGGTAGCCGAGCAGGTCCTGACGGGTGAGGACCCCGATCGGCTTGCCGTCCTCCTGCACCAGTAGGGCGTCCGCCGTCTCGAGCCTGGCCACGGCCTCGCTGACCGGCTCGCTGGCACCCACGGTGGGCAGCGGCTCGTCCATGTGCTTGCCGACCGGGTCGGCCATCCTGGCGTCGCCGGAGTAGAGCGCGTCCAGCAGCCTGCGCTCGGACACGCTGCCGGCGACCTCCGCCGCGACGACCGGCGGCTCGGCCCGGACCACGGGCATCTGGGAGACGCCGTACTCGCGCAGGATGTGCACGGCCTGGGCGATCGTCTCGCTCGGGTGGGTGTGCACGAGGTCCGGGATCTGGCCGCTCTTGCCGCGCAGCACCTGGCCGATGGTCTGGGTGCTGGTGGCCCGCAGGAAGCCGTACTGGCTCAGCCACTCGTCGTTGAACACCTTGGCGAGGTAGCCGCGACCGGAGTCCGGCAGGAGCACGACGATGACGGCGTCGTCGCGGCCGGCCTCGGTCAGCTCGTGGGCCAGCTGCACCGCCGCGAACGCGGCCATCCCGGAGGAGCCGCCGACCAGCATGCCCTCCTCGCGGGCCAGCCGTCTGGTGAAGCCGAACGAGTCCCCGTCGGAGACCTCGATGATCCGGTCCGCGATGCCGCGGTCGTACGTCGAGGGCCAGAAGTCCTCGCCGACCCCCTCGACCAGGTAGGGCCGCCCGGACCCGCCGGAGTAGACGGAGCCCTCCGGGTCGGCTCCGATGATCTGGATCTCGGGGTTCTGCTCCTTGAGGTAGCGCCCCGTTCCGCTGATGGTGCCGCCGGTGCCCACACCGCAGACGAAGTGCGTGACGTGACCCTCGGTCTGCTTCCAGACCTCCGGGCCGGTCGTCTCGTAGTGCGAGAGCGGGTTGTTGACGTTGGCGTACTGGTTGGGCTTCCAGGCGCCCTCGATCTCGCTGACCAGCCGGTCCGAGACGCTGTAGTAGCTGTCCGGGTGGTCGGGCTCCACCGCCGTCGGGCAGACCACCACCTCGCAGCCGTAGGCCTTGAGCACGTTGCGCTTGTCCTCGCTCACCTTGTCCGGCACGACGAAGACGCAGTGGTAGCCCTTGGCCTGGGCGACGATCGCGAGGCCGACCCCGGTGTTGCCGGACGTCGGCTCCACGATCGTGCCGCCCGGCTGCAGCTCGCCGGAGGCCTCGGCGGCCTCCACCATGCGGGTGGCGATCCTGTCCTTGACCGACCCGCCCGGGTTGAGGTACTCCACCTTGGCGAGGACCAGCGGGCGGGCACCGTCGGTCGTCCTGCCCAGCTTGACGAGAGGAGTGTTGCCGACCAGGTCGAGGAGTGAGTTCACGTAGTGCACCCCGGCAGTTTATGGCGCTCTCGTAGAATAGGGATGTGGGAAAGGCTGCAGCGGCGCGAAAGCTTGCTGCCGCCGCCGCGTTCGGCGGCGGCGGCCTCTCCCTCGTCGGCGCCTCGTTGTACGGCCTGCTGCGCGCCGAGGCGACCCTGGCCCGCAGGACGATCGGCAACGCGGTCGGCGACCCGCCGGACTCCACCGGCTGGTACGGCAGGGGCCGTCCCGGGCCGGCCATCAAGGTCGCGCTCCTCGGTGACTCCTCTGCGGCCGGGTACGGCGTGCACACCGTCGAGGACACGCCCGGAGCCCACCTCGCGTCCGGCGTCGCCGAGCGTGCCGACCGACGGGTCTACCTGCGGGCGGCCGCGCACGTCGGCGCGCAGACCCGCGACCTGACCCGCCAGATCGACCGCGCGCTGTCCGTGGAGCCGCACGTCGCAGTGATCATGGTCGGCGCGAACGACGTGACCCACTCCCGGCCGCCCTCGGAGTCCGTGCGGCTCCTGGAGGCCGCCGTGCGCCGCCTTCGCTCCGCGGGGGTCGAGGTGGTCGTGGGCACCTGCCCCGACCTCGGCACGATCGAGCCGATCCCGCCACCGCTGAGGCAGGTCGCCCGGCTGTGGTCGCGCAGGCTGGCCGCCGCCCAGACGATCGCCGCGGTCGAGGCGGGTGGCCGCACCGTGTCGCTGGCCTCCGTGCTCGGTCCCGAGTTCGCTGCGACGCCCTCCCTGTACTTCGGTCCGGACCGGTTCCACCCGTCCGCGGCCGGCTACGCCGGCCTGGCCTCGGTGATGCTCCCGACCGTGCTCGCCGCCGTCGGCGTCGTGCCGTTCGAGGAGCTGGTGCCCGAGGCGGCGCGCGGCGAGGCGATCCTCCCCATCACCGAGGCGGCGGTCGAGGCGGCGCGGACTCCGGGCACCGAGATCGACGGCACCGAGGTGGGCGGGGCTGCGCGCGGGTACCGCGGCAGGTGGGTGCAGCTGCGCCGCCGCCGGCGGCACCCGGAGGCGGAGGTCGAGACCCCGCTGCACTCGGAGGCGGTCACCGCCGAGACGTGACCAGGCGCTGGACCCGGCGATCCCGGCCGGACCGGTGCCTGCCGCTTCGACCGGTGACGACGAGCGCCCCCAGCAGGAGACCGAGTCCGGCACCGGAGGTGAGGAGAACCTCGACCCGGCCGCTCAGCTTCGCAGCGGCGCCAGCCGTGGTCACCTCGCCGGCGTCGGTGGAGGAGAGGGCGAGACGTCTGATGAGGTCCTGCGCCTGGTTGCGTGCCGCCCGGGCATCAGGACCGGACAACGCGGCCTCGTCGACCTTCGTGGGCCCGGACCGCGCCCACAGCTCGTCGAGCTGTCGACGGGCCACGGTGAGTGCTCGATCCTTGCGCACCACCAGGAGGTCCCGCCGGGTGGTGAGGTAGGCCGAGGCCACCTGACGGGCGACCCGCTCGGCGCCGGCGGCCGTGGGCTCCTGCACCTTGATGGTCAGCACGTTGGTGCGAGGTGGAGCGGTCACCCGGATGCGGCGGCGGAGGTCGCCGATGGACGACGTGCCTGTCGCGCCCACCACCCGGCGCAGCGACACCTCCGAGACCACCAGGGCCGCCTCCGTGTCGACGGTCCGCTCCTCGTCCTTCTCCCCGGCCGTCGCGGCCACCGGGCCGCCGACGTCGACGGGCACGTCGGTCGGCAGGACCTTGACCGTGGCGCTGTACGCCGCAGGAGCCATGGCGACGATCGTGGCGCCGACCGCGGCACCTACGACGGCGAGCAGCCCGAGGACAGGAGCCACCGCACGCAGGCGGGCCAGCGCCGCGGTGGCGCTCCCCCACGCCGGCCTGTCCGCGCCGCTGAGGAAGCGCTCACGGGAGAGGGCCCCGACGGCGATCATCACCACGAGGATGGGGAAGTCGAGGGTGTCATAGACGAACAGCTGCACGGCGAAGAAGAGCAGGACGACGGCGCACAGTGACTCGGTCGTCGTGCGACATCGCCAGCAACGGGAGAACACGTTGAGGAAGAACATCAAGAACAGCGCGGTCCCGACGAAGCCCTGCGCGAAGATCACGCCCCAGAGCTGGCCCTGTGTTCCCAGTGGCGGAACGCCGCAGGCGCTGCAGTCAGGGGTCGCGCCCCCGGCGATGGACTCGAAGTTCCCCTGCACGTCGCGGGTGCTGCCGAAGCCGACGACGGGCGACCCGGTGGCCGTGCTCCGCACCGTCTGGACCAGGAGCTCGCCTCGACGCTCGTTGCTGTGCTGATGGTTCAGGCGCTCGGTGAAGATCGTGCCGAGCGGGCTGGACGCGAACGCGACCCCGAGAGCCGCCAGGAGAACCACGGTGACGACCAGGGGGGCGAGTCTGCGTCGGTGGGCCTGCAGGCCCAGCAGGAAGACGGCGCCCAGGACCAGGCACACCCACAGACCGCGGTTCAGGGAGTAGACGACCGGGACAGCGGCCGCCAGCAGGATCACGGGCCCCAGCACCCGCTGCCAGCGCCGGCCGCCGCGAAACCAGGCGACGAGGAAGAAGGGGAGCGAGAGAGCCAGGACGCTGCCCCACGAGTTGGAGTAGGCGAACGGCGCCTTCGGTCGGGGCGCGAGCCGGCCCAGGACGTCCTCGATGTCTGCGGTGGCCGGGTGCACCATCGCCTGGACCAGCGCGTTGGCACGGATCCCGGAGGGCAGGAGGAGCTCGACCACCGACGGGAACGACAGGAGCGGAACGAGCACACCGAGCAGCCCTCCGACCGCCGTGACGACGAACAGTGCTCCGAGGAGCTGGTGGATCCAGGCGGTGGGCAGCTCGGCCTCGGTCAGGTTGGTCACCCACAGCATGCTCACCGTGCCCGCGAAGTACCAGGCGCTGTGGGACAGGAACACCAGGAGGCGTGCCGGTCCACCGCCGGGCACGGCACCCGGAGCGTCCACCCACAGCACGAAGACGCCGAGAGCCACCCAGACCAGGAACACCGCCCACAACGCGAAGCCCCGAGGGAGCACCACGTCCCTGCGCCGCAGCAGCTGGTCGAGCATCACCAGGGACATGGCGATCGGCATCAGGGTCATCAGGCCGAGCACCCACCACAGCGGCAGCCCCAGGAAGACGACCGACATCGGCCAGTGCGCCCGCCAGGCGCCGACGAGTGGCGGGAGCGGATCTGACGGAGCCCCCGGGTGGTCTTCGCGACGGGCGAGGAGGATGCCTGTCACACGTCCCCCGCCCGGTTCGGATGCTGCCCAGCCATCGTAGGAGATCTGGCCTCGTCGTTGCGGAAAACAGGTGGAGAGCCTCCCGGGTGCCTATGCTCGAGCGCATGGCGATGGCGTGCGACCTGCCCGGCGGGGAGTGACCTGGTTACTCCTCGGCGTCACCTCGGCGGTGGCGCTCCAGGGCTGCGCAGCGGCTCAGTCCCCGGACGAGCCGAGGTCCATGTCCAGTGGCGCGCTCGGCGAGGATGCCACGGTCCTGCTCGACTTCGAGGGCAGCTCCTCCGGTGCCGGTCCCTCCGCGTTCCCCGACACGGGTCTTCTTGGCGGTGAGGCCGTGGTCAGGACGGTCCACGGCGGTCGGGTCAGGGTCCAGGCTGGACAGCACGGCGGTCACGCGGTCCGGTTCCCGGCGTACGACGCGTCGCGGCGACCGAGAAGGGCCGTGCTGGTGCTGTGGCCACGCAGCGGCGACTCCCGGCTCGACCCCGGCGGGAAGGACTTCGAGTTCGGTGCCGACTTCTCGCTCGACAGGGTCTCGGAGGGAGACAGCGACGACGACGACAACGGCAACAACCTCGTGCAGCGAGGGCTTGCGGCGGACCCCACCCAGTTCAAGCTCCAGGTGGAGCACGGGAGGGCTTCGTGCCGGATCGCGGGTTCCCGGGGCACCGTGGTCGTGAGCTCCACCTCGGCGGTGGCGCCGGACGCGTGGTACACGGTCACCTGCGCACGCAAGGGCGACGAGGTCACGCTCACGCTTCGTCGTGGTCTCGAGGGCACGACCGAGCGGGTGTCCGTCCAGGAGACCACCGGGTCGCTGACCTACCCCGAGCGGACTCCACTGGTGGTGGGCGGCAAGGTGTCCCCGAGTGGGGTGATCGTGGCCCGCAACAGCGACCAGTTCAACGGTGCCGTGGACAACGTCTTCGTGCGGACCGGTTGACGCACCGACGGAGTGGTCGTGGAGTCAGCTGACCAGGGCTCTCCAGGCTGCGATCTCCCCGGGCGTCTCGAGGGCCTCTCTCGGTGTGTGGTTGTAGTCGAAGTAGTCGACGTACTGCGCCCCGCTGCTGCGGAACTTCTCGGCCAGGTCCCTCATCCAGGCGATCCGCCTGGAGCCGTCGGTGTCGGAGACCTGTCGGCCCGCGGTGAGCTCCGGTACCGCCCAGCCGCGGTAGCTGCTGGCCGCCTTGACGAAGGCGACGGCGGCGGCGATCTCGGCGTCGTAGCTCGGGTAGGCGCCCATGGCCGGGTTGATCCCGTCGCAGTCGATCCCGAGGATGTCTGCCTTGACCTGGCCCCACCGGGCGAGGTCCCGGCCCGATTCCGGCTCAGCCGTCCAGCCGGTGACGGTGTCGGCGACCAGGACGTTCGGGTTCGCCGCCTTGGCCACGTCGTAGAAGTGGTTCTTGGCGGCCAGCACGACCGGCCAGGTGGTGTTCCCGTTGACGATCTTCTTGTCGGCCTCGTGCACGAGCTCGATCGAGTCGCCCGCGCGTGTCGCCTTGGCCGCGGCCGCGATCTGGGCGTCGTACCTGCCGGCGGCCACGTCACGCAGCGCCTGGTCGCGGGAGACCCCGTAGCCGAGCAGCCCGAACGACGTGTGCACCGTCGAGGCGCCCGCCGGATGTGTCGGTGCGGCGATGGCCTGGGAGAAGATCCGGACCGACGCCCCAGCGCCGAACTTGGTCACGACCGAGGGCGGACGAGCGTTGTTCGTCGCGGAGGCACCGAAGCGGGTGCCCGATCGAGCCGTCTCCGGCTCCTGGAGGGTCTGGGCGAGCCCGAGGACTGCTGCCACGACGATGACCAGGAACAGCACACCGGCGACCGCTGAGGCTCCTCGGGCAGGTCGCCGCTCTGCGAGCGCGCCAGCCACAGCTTCCCCCTCCGGACCACGTGTCCGACCTCGATCCTAGCGTCGGGGTCGACGTGCGGGTCAGGACACGAGTGCCGGAGCCGCACGACACGGAGCCGCCCGCCTCCCTGGTCGGGAGGCGGACGGCGCCGGGTGCTCAGGCGATCAGCTGACGAAGGCCTTCCAGGCTGCGATCTCCTCGGGCAGCTCGAGGGCCTCCTTGGGTGTGTTGTTGTAGTCGAAGTAGTCGACGTACTGCGCGCCGTTGCTGCGGAACTTCTCGGCCAGGTCCCTCATCCAGGCGATCCGCCTGGAGCCGTCGGTGTCGGAGGCCTGTCGGCCCGCGGTGAACTCCGGGACCGCCCAGCCGCGGTAGCCGCTGGCAGCGTTGGCCTTGACGAAGGCGACGGCGGCCGCGATCTCGGCGTCGTAGTTCGGGTAGGCGCCGGTGGCCGGGTTGACCCCGTCGGCGTCGATCCCGAGGATGTCGGCCTTGACCTGGCCCCACTGGGCGAGGTTGCGGCCCGAGGTCGGCTCAGCGGTCCACCCGGTGACGGTGTTGGCGATCAGGACGTTCGGGTTCGCCGCCTTGGCCACGTCGTAGAAGTGGTTCTTGGCAGCCAGCACGACGGGCCAGGTGGTGTTCCCGTCCGTGATCTTCTTGTCGGCCTCGTGCACGATCTCGATCGAGTCGCCCGCGGGTGTCGCCTGGGCCGCAGCCGCGATCTGGGCGTCGTACATGCCGGCGGCGACGTCACGCATCGCCTGGTCGCGGGAGACGCCGTAGCTGAGCAGCGCGAACGAGGTGTGCACCGTCGAGGCGCCCGCCGGGTGGGTGGGTGCGGCGATGGCCTGGGAGAAGATCCGCTCCGATGCGCCTGCACCGAACTTGGGCACCACCGAGGACGACGTGGCGTTGTTGGTCGGAGAGGCACCGAACCTGGTCACGAGTGAGAGGGGCGTGGCGGCGGGGGCCGGAGCAGCGGCGGGAGCTGCGGCAGCGGCGGGAGCCGGGGCGGCGGCGGGAGCGGCGGCGGGAGCTGCGGCGGGGGCCGAGGCCGGCGCCGGAGACGTGGTGGAACCGCTGCGCACGGCCTCGGCGCGCAGCCGGACCCGGTCGACCTGGACGCGCTGGCCACGGTGCAGGCTGCGGGCGTTCACCCGCACTCCGACGGTGGACCCCGCGGCGGCGGCGGTCGCCGTGACCGACACCTGGCGCCAGGTGCGCGTCAGGGTGAACGACTTCGCGGTGAGCCGGCTGACGGAAGGCGCCTTGGACTCGGTGATCGAGAGGCGACCGCTCTCACCTCGTTGGCTCGAGCGCACCCAGGCGCTGGCCACGAACCGCTGGCCCTTCGCCGTCGCCCGGATCGTGCCACGGCGGTCCTGGACCGAGACCCCGGCTGCGCGACGGTCGGTGGTGAGCTGCGCCAGCTTGTTCTCGTGGGCTGCGACGACCCGGAACGTGGTCTGGGCTGTGCCGGCCTCCCAGCCGGTGCGACCCCCGTCGAAGCTTCCGTTCGTGAGCCGGTCGACGAGTGCCGGACGGGCGTCAGCGGGAGCAGACTGGAGGAGGAACGCGGAGACGAGCGCAGGCGTCAGAACGAGCAGCGCGGTCTTCTTCGAGCAAGAGTTTCGGTTCATTCTCATCACCTGGAGGGTCTGGGTGGTGGGGGACTAATCCCATTTGTCTCGTAACTAGCATCGACGTCCCCGGCTCGCGACTTGAGGCCACCGCCTGGATCGGGCCGGCCGCGGACGCGTCGGAGCGCCTGGATCGGGCCGCCCGCGGACGCGTCGGAGCGCCTGCCACAGGGCCTTGTCCAGCAGGTGAGCACGCATGCGAAAGCGGCCGATGACACGGCTCGCCGACCGGTGGGACGAGGAGGGTCAGCTGCCGGCGACGGCGCTTGATCCGGAGCGACGGCGACCCACCAGGTCGCGGAGCACCCCCAGCATGAGATGCCGTCTGCCCAGCCACAGCACCCCGACGTACCCGGGCGCACAGCACACGCAGGCGACCACGAGGGTCACCACGTCGAGCCTGGTGGCGAGGGAGAGTCCGAGCAGAGGAAGCGCGATGCACACGAGGTTGGCGCCGGCGACGATGGCCGCCGGCCTCCCGAAGCTGACGATGTCGAGCGTACGGCGCACCTGGAGCACCGCGAGCACGCATCGTGCCGAGCTGGCGACTGCCCAGGCGACGGCGGCGCCCGTGATGCCGAGCGTGGGGATCAGCCACACGCAGAGCCCGACGTCCAGCGCCAGCGCCGCCACGGCGTTGACCAGGCTGAGCGTGCTGCGGCCCGACATCAGCAGGAGCGTGTCCGCAGCCCCCGTGGCGACGGCGAACAGCATGGCCAGGGACATCAGCACCACGGTCGCCACCCCGCCGATCTGGTAGCGCGCTCCGAAGAGGCTGAGGTAGGCCATCGGTGCGCAGCCGACGACGAGGTACATCGGCCACGCGATCGCCATGCTCCACGCGGTGGCCACCTGGTAGACACCGCGGAGGCTGGTGTCCTCGTCGTCGGCCAGCAGGGCGGTGAAGGTGGGCTGCAGCACCTGCTGGATGGCCTGGGTGCCGAACTGCCCGAGCGCCACGAAGCGGGTGGCCGCCGTGTAGACGGCCGCCTCAGCGGGCGACCGCAGGGCGGCGACGATGACGATGTCCAGGCGCTGGATGGCCATCTGCGCGATCCGGGTGATCGCCCGCGGCCAGGTGAAGGACCAGAACTCGCGTCGCAGCGCCCGGGCACTCCTGGTCGGCTGGGTGTGCGTGAGGGTGCCCCGGGCGCGCAGGAAGGTGCGGAACAGCACAGCGGAGGCGCCGGCGGCGAGCACGTAGGGCACCGACCAGGCGACGGTGAGGGCGAGGAGCCCCACGCCTAGCAGGGAGACCCCCCAGGCGAGCAGCGGCTGCACGAGGGGGCGCGCGATCTGCTCCACCAGCACCGTGGGGCCCATCTTGCCGAACGCCCGGCTGCCGGCCAGCGTGAGCGTGTTCCAGGTCGCGAACGGCAGCAGCGCCGCGAGCACCCGCACACTGAGCACACCATCGTCGCCCGGCACCCCGACCAGCCTGCTCACCGGGGCCGCGAGGACCACCAGGACGACTGCGAGCACCACCGAGAAGCCGAGGGCCGGTCGGGTCGCCACCCGCAGGGTCGGTGGTATGTCGCCCAGCCGGCCGTGTGCGACGTAGCGCAGGACGAACCGGCCCAGCCCTGTCTCGCAGCCGAGCGTCGCCAGGGCTGCCAGCACCAGGAACATCGAGGTGACGGTGAAGAAGAGACCCGCTGTCGCGGCCGAGAACCGGTTGGTCACCACCAGGACCAGAGCGAAGCCGCTGACGGCCGAGACGGCGGCCCCCACGAGACCCAGGGCTCCGCCTCGCGCCACGTGGGTGAGGTGACGCCGCGTCTCGTCGCGCGTCGCGGCGGTCGCGTCGGTCATGGCTGTGGCGGAGAGGACGACCTAGACATTCTGGGGCTGCTGGACGGTGGGCCGCTCCACCGGCTGGGTCCTGACGGGCACGGGGACCGGCTCAGGCAGGGGTCCGGAGTAGCCGGTCGCCCGGGTCCGGGTCACGATGACCAGCGCCGCGGCCGCCAGCCCTGCCAGCGAGCCCGCGCCGGCGAACAGCCACCGGGTGAGCTGCGGGTCGCGACTGACCACGCGCGCAGGGCTGATGACCTGTCCGGGATCGGCGTTGAGGGTCCGCACACCGATGAGGGCCGTCCTGAGCTTGGCGATCTGCTTGGTCACGCCGTCGATCTGCTCCTGCAGGCTCAGCCGCTGCACCTGGGCGGTCGCGGCGTTCTTCCTCCGCACCAGGGTCGCGAGCTGCCTGGTCTGCGTGTCGACCTGCCTCTGGATGGTCGCTGCGCGGCCGGCCACCAGGCTGTCGGCCCGGTTGACCCGGACGGCCAGGTAGGCCGTCGCGAAGCTCTCTGCTCGTCGTTCGGCGACGCTCGCCTGGCCGGCCCGGTAGGTGATCTCGACGATCTGGGTGTTGGAGGGGACCTCGACCTTGAGGTCGTCGAGCAGCCGGCCGGCACTCGGGGCACCCACGTCCTTGGCGACCAGGTCGGCGACGGCGAGCGAGGCAGCCAGCTGGGCCTCGGTCTCCAGGTTGACGAGATCTTCGCCGTTGCCGTTCGGCGAGTACGGGTTGCCGTCCAGCGGCGAGACGAGCACCGTCGCCCGCGCGGTGTAGGTCCCGGCCGTCCGGACGCCGAGCGCGAGCCCGACGGCGGCGCCGAGAAGGAGGCCCGCGAGGATCACGAGGGCGCTGAACCGCCGGCTGGTCCGCGTGCCAGGAGCGCTCGCCTTGTCCAACCGGTTCCTTCCAGAGGAGGCCAGCCGTCAGTTTAGGGTGGCCGCCGGAGGCGCGTCAGCAAGACGGCTCAGATGCCACGACCCCGTCTGTGCAGCTGTTCCACGACGAAGTCGGGGCTGACGGCCCCGGCGGCCACCGCCAGCGTGAGGAGCACCCGCGGCTCGAAGGGGTTGCGGCGCGCCGCCCGCGCCGCCCACCCGAACGCCGCTCTGCGATGCCCCATGGCGGCGTGCGCGAAACCGATCTGACCCTCGATCCGAGCGGACCCGACGGCCGAGCCCTCGAACTCCGGGTGCCGGGCCAGCAGCCAGGTGAGTCCGGCCGCCATGGTCTCCCACCTCTGGAAGAAGAACGACTGCTTCCCCCAGCGCACCACCGTCAACGGCTCCTGCACGTTGACGACGGGGTGGTGCCTGGCCACCCGCAGCAGGTAGTCGTAGTCCTCGCCGAAGGCACCCGGCACGTCCTCGTCGACGAGGCCGACGTGCTCCAGGAGCGCACGCCGACGCATGACGAACGTGGACGGATGCAGCTGGGTATGACGGTCCGCCAACAGCTCCTCGAAGCTCACGCGGTCCTGGCGCAGGACACGCGGGTAGGTGCGCTGGTCGTGGTGCACCTCGATCCCGCACGTGCACAGGGTCGCCTCCGGCACCTGCACCAGCAGTGCGACCTGAGCGGCCAGCTTCCCCGGGAGCCAGTAGTCGTCGTCGTCGCAGAACGCGACGAACTCACCGTTCGCTGCCTCGATGCCGGTGTTCCGGGCGCCCGCGAGACCGATGCGTCGGGAGTTGCGGATGACGCGCACCGCTCGGTGGGCCTGGCAGCGGACCAGGTCCTCGTCCGGCTCGGACTGGTCGGCCACGACGATGATGTCGATGTCACCGTCGTAGGTCTGCCCGATGATCGACTCGACGGCCTCTCGCACCATCGTCGGCCGGTCACGTGAGGCGATGACCACGCTCACCTTGGGCATCGGTTCGGGCATCGGTTCGGGCATCGGTTCGGGTCTCGGTTCGGGCATCGGTTCGGGCATCACGGTGACTGCCCGACGGTGTAGCCGTACCTGCGGAGCAGCGGCCAGGTGACCGCCGACACCGTGGCCACGTCACGACGGCTCATCTGCCGTCGCCACCGGTCGTCGCTGCGCAGCTGGATCGGTCCGCGCCGAAACCTCATGGGGTTCCCGCTGCACGTGTGCGACAGACCGAGGTCGAACTCGAGCCCGCTGCCGGCGATCTCACTGGAGCGGACCAGACCGGCGAAGCGGCGGACGTCCTCGAGCGCCCCCCGCGGGTCCTTCACCCAGTCCTCGTAGCGCAGTCTCAGCGTGCTGCCAGGACGCCTCGCGTACCAGTCGATCTCCGCGTTGTGCAGCAGCCAGTAGAACCCGGCGACGCCCGGGGAGAAGCGGTGCATCTGCTGACCTTCGCCCGTGCTGCTCGCCGTGCTGCTCTCCGTGCTGCTCCCCGTGCTCTTCATGGTGCTTTCCGGGCGATCGACCTGCTGACCCCAGGAGTACGCGACCGCCCTGCTGTCCCGCACGCAGTGCACGACCCTGAGGTCGATCCGCTCCGAGGTGGCCAGGCAGTACGGCAGTGAGGCCTGCTTGCTCGAGTCCAGCACGACCTCGCACCCCGAGACCGAAGCGGCTGCCGCGTAGAGACGTTCGTAGTAGCCGACGTACTCCCGGAGGTCCTGCCTCCAGGCGGCGGAGGCGAGACCGGAGGCCACCTGGGGGACCCGTCGGGAGCGGTCGACGCGGTCGCGCAGCATCAGGACCCGGTCGGCGTCCAGGTGGTCCCAGCCGCCGAACGCAGCGGCTCCCACCTGGCTCCAGAACGGGCAGTCGTGGAACCTCTCCCCACACCCGCAGAGCTCGTTGTCCTTGATAGAGCGCTGCCACAGGTGCACGACCTCCCCCAGCGCCGCGACCGCGGGGTGCTGGTCCACGAGGCGCTCCAGCAGCGTCGTCCCGCTGCGGCCCAGCCCGCCGAGGAAGAGGACCCGCACTGTGGGTGGCCCGGTGGGTGGCCCGGTGGGTGGCATGGTCATCCTCGCCAGCTCGGCTGGTGCCCGAGCCACGGCGTGAGCTGCTCGTCGTACGACGCGAAGTGCGCCGTGAGCTCACGCCGGAGGTGGTCCGGCATGCTGAGCCGGGGGCGTCCGTTGTAGCGGTCGAAGACCGCCGGCCGGCTGGCCTCGACACCCAGCCAGTCGAGGATGTCGGCGTAGACCACCTGGGGCGTCTCGAAGAAGCGGTGGCTGTCCACGACCTTGACGCGCTCCCGCCCGAACAGCGTGCCCAGCCGGGCCAGCTGCGGTGCGTACTCCCCGCGCTGACGGTAGGCCTGGTGGCGGTGGGCGATGCTCTGATAGCCGGGGTCGGCCCGCAACCGCTCCTCCTCGCCGTCGAGCCGGCCGGGCTCCGCCGCGAGCGCCTCCTCGAACGCCAGGTCCTCGAAGCCGCGGGCCAGCTCGTGCGCGTGGGCCGAGTAGGCCCGTTCGACGGGGTCCCGCACCAGCACGAGGACCTGGACACCCGGCAGTGACTCGGCGATGCGGTCGGCGGCGAGTGGGTGGAAGAGGTAGTAGGGGCTGGACTCGAAGCACAGGGCGCGGGTCTCGTGGCGGCGGCTGCTCCGGTCCAGCTGAGCCTGCAACGGGAAGTGTCCGCGATACCAGTCGAGGTCGTGCTCGAAGGAGACGTCGAAGTAGTGCACACCCTTGCGCCACACGGGTCGGAAGATCGAGGGCTGCTGCACCAGCGCCTTGTACATCGAGGTGGTGCCGCACCGCTGGCCGCCCATGATGAGGAGACCGGGAAGCGCTCTGCGCCGGCGTGTGCCCTGGCCCACCAGGTCGGCGGCTCCGAGCAGCTGTGGTCGCAGGCTCTCCAGAGCGTCCACCCGCGCCCGGGCGAACGGTCCTCCGGTCATGGGTGCTCCTCCCGGACCGGCCGCTCCCGTGCCGTCGAGACCAGGGCGGGGACCAGCCACGCGTCCATCCGCCCGGCGGCGGAGGGGGTGTCCCGCTGGCCGTCGACGAGGTATCGGTGCCCGATCTCCGCGAGGTACAGGCCCGCCAGGGACCTCGCCACCCCGGCTGCGATGCCGGGCTGGTGGGGCGCCAGCAGGAGCGGCGCCTCGTCGAGCAGCCGCCTCCCCGCTTCGTCGGGGCGTCGCCCGTCGGCCAGGAGGAGCTGGGTGCGGAAGTGCAGGGCGTCGAACCCCGCAGGCCGGTCGGGGTCCCACCGCTCCCAGTCCCACGCGCCGGTGCCGCTGGTGGTGGCGCAGATGTTCTGCGGGGACCAGTCGCCGTGCCAGCCACCGCTGAGCAGGGTGCAGTCGGCGAGCACCGCCAGCAGCCGCTGCCCGCACGCGGCGACCGCCTCCGACGTGTCGTCGGTGGGGAGGGTGAGCAGCCGCTCGGCGAGGCCCGTGGCGTAGAGGGTGGTGCGGAGCGGGCCCGTCGTCGCGCTGCCGGTCGCCACGACCGCGTGCTCCGCGAGGATGCGTCGCTCGTCCGACGGGAGTCGATGCCTGCCCGGGAAGGAGACCATCGACTGGACGACCAGACCGAGCGTCCCCCAGCTGCCCTCGTGCCTGAGCACCGGGATGTCGAGCGTGGCCGATCGACGACCGGCCAGAGCCCGCAGAGCACCCGCCTCGTTCGCCACGAGTGCCCGGGTCAGGCCGTCGCCTCCGAACTTGGCGACGGCGTGCGGCCGTCCCTGCGGGTCGTAGACGGTGGCCACCGGCTTCTGGTTCGCTCGCGGCGGACCCAGGCGTACGGCGAGGTACCCGACGTCGAGACCCGCCAGCTCCGCCAGCCGCAGCTCCAGCTGCTCGTCGTGGCTGCTGAGCATCGAGCGGTCCAGGACGCCCAGACCGGTCTCCAGCACGGTCCTCGCGCCGAGTCCGACGACGGTGCGCAGGACGTGACGCGACCACGACTCGGGGGCGCTCGCGTCGCGCAGCGCGCGCTGTGCCACGCCGGGGACGTCGACCGGCACGAGCGCCCGCGCGCTCCCCTGCCGACTGATGACCAGGTAGGTGCGCGGTCCGGCACGACCGGCCGTCAGCCCCGCGGGCCAGAGGTCGGAGCTGAACGGGATGCGCATCGCGGCCTCAGGTTGGCGCTCGCGTTTCGTGCGCGTGCCCGGGATCCTTCCACAACCACCCATGGCAGGAACGGCGTTCGCCGAAGACGGTCCGACGGGTCTCCATCGCTGTGGCAGCAGACGACAGCGCCCCCGGACCGGTCGGTCCGAGGGCGCTGCTGGCTCGAGAGCTGGTCAGTCGCCACGCAGGATCGCGAGCAGCCGCAGCATCTCGATGTAGATCCAGATGATGGTCACGGTCAGCCCGAAGGCGGCTCGCCACGACTCCCGCTCGGGAAGGCCGGCCTCGATGCCGCGCTCCACGAAGTCGAAGTCGAGGATCAGCATCAGCACGCCGAGTCCCAGCCCGATCAGGCTGGACACGAAGCCCAGGCCACCGAAGCCGTTGAAGCCGAACGAGGCGTGGAAGAAGCTGAGCACCAGGTCGAGCAGCGAGACGGCGACGAAGCCCAGCATCGCGGCGACGACCCACTTGCGGAAGGTCGGGGTGACCCGGATGTTGAAGAACTTGTACGCCGCCAGGGTGCCCGCCACCGCTGCCATCGTGCCGGCGACCGCCCCGATCACCAGGCTCGAGTCGCCGTTGGCGAACTGCGCGGTGACGACCTTGCTGAACGCTCCGATGAACAGTCCCTCGACGCCGGCGTAGGCCAGCACCAGGGCCGGGCTGATCACCCTCTTGAACGAGTTGACCATCGCCAGCGCGAAGCCGCCGAGGGCACCGATCATCGAGAGCAGGTAGAGCGACGAGGCGTCGACGCCGATGCCGGGCTGCGGCGTGAGGATCCACGTCGCCGCGGCGACCAGGACAGTCAGTCCGAGGGTCATCGCGGTCTTCTGGACCACCGAGTCGATGGTCATCGGGCCGTTGTCGGTCTGGGTGCGGCCGCCGCCCCGGGTGCCCTGCCCGTGGACGTCGGAGCCGTAGGGGTCGTAGGTGGTGCCGGCGGACTGGCCGCCGTACGCCGGATAGCTCATCCCGCTCGTCGGGGACGTCCGCGACCGGCCGTTGAAGCCTTCCGACCTGCGGAAGACGGGGTTGCTGCTCTGCATGGCTGGGTCTCTCCTCGAGGCCTGCGGGTCCCCTCTGGGAGCCCGGGTGGAACCGCACCTCCATGGTACGGGTCTGCCACCTTCTAGAACGGGGGCCGATCGAGAGATGTTCCCGTGCCGGTGCCCTCCGACCGCTCTCTCAGCGGGAATTCAGGTGTAAGACGCAAGTATCTTCACCGAATCGGCGGAGGAACAGGCGGAAGCCGAGCCGATCGGCCCGGATGGGGGCGATGCTCCTCGCCCCACCGGCCCAGCGCGTGCAGCACGGGCAGCAGGTCGCTGCCGGCGTCGGTGAGCACGTACTCGTGCTGCACCCGGTTGCCCGCGTGGTACGGCGAGCGCCGGAGCAGGCCGGCCTCCACCATCTGCCGCAGCCGGCGGCTCAGCACGTTGTCCGCGATCCCCAGCGCGGAGCGGAACTGCTCGAACCGGGTGACCCCCCGAAACGACTCCCGGAGCACCAGGAGCACCCAGGGGTCGCCCACCACGTCCAGCGACCGTGCGATCGGACAGCTGGCGGCCGACCAGTCGGACCGCAGCGGCATGTTGTCCTCATCTCGACGTCGGGTGACCGGATCTGGCTTGCTTGAAGCAAGCCTACGTTGCTAGCGTCGCGGCTGCCAGTCCTCACGACGACCTCGTCACCTCCCTCCCCCTCCACCGGAAGCCTTCGAAGATGACCACGACCGCGCCGCCCCGTCGCCGGTTGCACCCGGCCTGGACGGTGGCCGCGGTGGCCTTCGTCGCGCTGCTGGGAGCGGCCGGTTTCCGGGCCGCCCCGGGCGTGCTGATGGTGCCGCTGCAGGACGAGTTCGGCTGGAGCCGCGGGACGCTGTCCCTGGCGGTCGGGGTGAACCTGGTGCTGTTCGGGCTGACGGCGCCGTTCGCGGCCGCCCTGATGGAGCGCTTCGGGATCCGGGCGGTCACCACCTGCGCCCTGCTGCTGATCGCTGCCGGTTCCGGGCTCACCGTCTTCGTGCAGTCGAGCTGGCAGCTGGTGCTCACCTGGGGACTGCTGATCGGGCTCGGCACCGGCTCGATGGCGCTGGTCTTCGCCGCCACCGTCGCCCAGCGCTGGTTCGTCACCCAGCGCGGGCTGGTGACCGGGATCCTCACCGCCGGCAGCGCGACGGGCCAGCTGGTGTTCCTCCCGGTCGTCGCGGTCGTGTCCTCCCACGCCGGGTGGCGCATCGCGTCGCTGGTCATCGCGGCGGCCGCCCTGTCCGTCGTACCCCTGGTGCTGCTGGTGCTGCGCGACCACCCGGCCGACCGGGGCGTGCTGGCGTACGGCGCCGAGCAGCCGCCGGACGACAGCGGGACCATCGTCGAGCACGACCAGGTGCCACTGACGGCTCGGCCCGGGGCAGCGCGGCAGGCGGTCACGGCCCTGCGGGACGCCGCCCGGACCCGCACCTTCTGGGCCCTGGTGGCCGGGTTCGCGATCTGCGGGGCGACGACCAACGGCCTGATCGGCACGCACTTCGTCCCGGCCGCCCACGACCACGGCATGGGTGAGACGACCGCGGCAGGCCTGCTGGCCGTGGTCGGCGTCTTCGACATCGTCGGCACCATCGGCTCGGGGTGGCTCACCGACCGCTACGACCCGCGGCTGCTGCTCGGCGGCTACTACTTCTTCCGCGGTGTCGGGCTCGCACTCCTGCCCGCGCTGCTCTCCGACGCGGTGCACCCCAGCATGGTGGCGTTCGTGGTGATCTACGGGCTGGACTGGGTCGCCACCGTGCCACCGACCGTCGCCCTGTGCCGCCAGGCGTTCGGGGAGTCCGGGACGGTGGTGTTCGGGTGGGTCTTCGCCTCGCACCAGATCGGCGCCGCCATCGCGTCGGTCGCGGCCGGCTTCGCCCGCGACCGCACCGGGACCTACACCGTGGCCTGGTTCAGCGCGGCGGTGCTGTGCGTGGTGGCGGCCGTCATCTCCGTGCGCGTCGCACGGTCGGCACCGCCCCGGCCGGCGGACGTCTGAGCGTGCCCCCGGTGGGACTCGAACCCACACTGGGAGGTTTTTAAGACCTCTTCCTCTGCCGTTGGGATACGGGGGCTCCAGGTGTCCCGGGGCGTCCTGGCCGTTTTCTGGCCGTGTCCTGGGATCGTCCGGGCGTCATCCTTCCACGGGCCGGACCCCCGCGAGGTCGGCCGCGCGGCCCAGCACCGCGTCCAGCATCGGCTCGGTCAGCCTGCCGGTGAAGGTGTTCTGCTGCGAGGGGTGGAAGCTGGCGAGCAGCACCACCTCCCTGCCGTCGGCGGCCGTCACGACCGTCTCCGCGGCGTGGGCGAACCGCGGCTTGGGTCGCGGGACGTCGTACCCGAGCGTGCGGAAGGTCCGCAGCGCCGCGTCCCATGCATAGCCGCCGAGGCAGACGACCGCCTCGAGCGAGTGCTGCACGAGAGCGACCTCGCGCACCAGCCACGGGGCGCAGGTGTCGCGCTCGGTGACCGTGGGCCGGTTGTCCGGAGGCGCGCAGCGCACGGCGGCGACCATCCGGGTGCCGAGCAGTCGCTGGCCGTCACCGGCATGCACCGAGGTCGCTCGGCCGGCGAGCCCGACCCGGTGCAGGGACGCGAACAGCCAGTCGCCGGAGCGGTCACCGGTGAAGATCCGTCCGGTCCGGTTGCCGCCGTTCGCCGCCGGCGCGAGCCCCAGGACGAGCACGGCCGGTGTCGCAGAGCCCCAGCCGGCGATGGGCCGCCCCCAGTAGGGCTCCTCGGCGTACGACGCGCGCTTGCTCGTCGCGACGCCTTCACGCCAGGCGACCAGCCGAGGACAGGCCCGACACACCGACACGCGGGCGGTCAGCTCGTCGAGGTCGCTGGACGCGGCGGCCACCTGCACGTCGGAGGGGGTCAGGGCCACCGAGGTGGCGGGGGTGGCCGGGTCGCCCGGCCAGCCCGACCCCGGGGTGACCGGCGAGCCGAACGGGCTGCCGGTCAGCGGGTGTGGATGGCGCACCGGAACATGGTCACACAGCGGACCCGCGCCGCCACGGTAAAGGTTGGGCCGACGCGACTGGTTCCGCCTCGCGCCGCCGATCAGCGCGCGTACCTTGGCACTACCGGCGCATCGCTCTGTCGGAGCCGGCTGCCACGGAGCACTTCGCGACGTCTCCCGGTGCGCAACCGGACGGGGGGATCCAGATGCTCGCAGGTCGTCGCGCCATCGCGGTCGTGGCGGTCGTGGCGGTGTCCGCGCTCGTGCTGCTGGGCGAGGTCGCTCTGCCGGCCACCGCGGTGAACGCCAACCACGGTGACCAGCTCGTGAAGTCGGTACCGGCTGCCAACACGCCGCACGTGATGGACGGGTCGGTCAACGCGATCACCCAGGTCGGCAACCGCATCGTCGCGGCCGGGACGTTCACCAAGGTGAGCCCCGCAGCCACCTTCGGGGACACCAGCGACGACGTGGTCCGCAACGGCATCTTCGCGTTCGACGCGACCACCGGCGTCATCGACGCGGGCTTCGACCCGGACCTCGGGACCGGGGGCACCGCGAACTCCCTGGACTCCGACGGGACCAGCGTCTACGTCGGGGGCAGGTTCGGCTCGGTGGGCGGCGACACCGCCTACCAGCGGATCGTGAAGCTGACCGCCGACGGCACCCTGGACCGGACGTTCAAGGCACTGCCGAGCGCCGAGGTGAACGAGGTGGTCGTCCGGCCCGGCCGCGTCTACATCGGGGGCGCGTTCACGACCGTGGCATCTCGGGCCGTCCTCTTCGACCGCGGCGCACTCGCCGCGCTCGACCCCAGCACCGGCACCGTGCTCAACGCCGTGGACGTGCCGTTCACCGGTGTCTACTCCACCACGACCGCGGGTTCGACGAACGTCAAGCGCTTCGACGTCACGCCGGACGGGTCCCGGCTCGTCGCGATCGGGAACTTCTCCACCGTGGGCGGCCTCGCTCGCTCCCAGTTGGTGATGCTTGACACCCCAGCCAGTGGTGCCGCAGCGGTCAGCACCTGGGCGACCAATCGGTTGGACTCACAGAACAACCACTGCTCCGACGGCTACGACAGCTTCACCCGCGACATCGACATCTCCCCGGACGGAACCTATTTCGTCCTCTCCACCACCGGCGCCTTCGGCGACGGTGCGGCCAGCGGCACCCTGTGCGACTCCACGTCCCGATGGGAGCTGGCCAGCACCGGCAACGACCCCAGCTGGGTCGACTACACCGGCGGCGACACGACCTACGGTGTCGCGATCACCGGCGGTGTCGTCTACGTCGGGGGGCACATGCGCTGGGAGAACAACCCCTACCAGGCCGACAACGCCGGTCCCGGCGCGGTGTCCCGCAAGGGGATCGCCGCCCTCGACCCGGTCAACGGCCTGCCGCTGTCCTGGAACCCCGGCCGCGAGCGCGGGGTCGGCGCCCAGGCCATGTTCGCCACCACCCAGGGCCTCTGGGTGGGCAGCGACACGACCCTGTTCAACTTCCAGGACCGTGGCCGCCTCGCGTTCCTGCCCCTCAGCAAGGGCAAGGTGATCCCGACCGTCGCGGCAGCGACGCTCCCCAGCGACCTGTTCATGGCCCAGAGCACGACGGGCGGTGTTCTGCTGAGGAGGCCGGTCAACGCCTCGGGAGCCCCGTCGGCCGCCCCCGGCCCGGCCAACGCCGACCTGGACTGGTCGACGCTCCGAGGGTCCTTCCTGCTCAACGGCACGCTCTACTACGGACTGGCCGACGGCGGTCTCTACTCCCGATCGTTCGACAAGACCACGGGCAGCGTCGGCGCCGCGACACCGGTCGACCTCAACGACGACACGGACGCTCAACCCGCCGCCATCGGCACCCGGATCCCGTTCGCGATCGCCGACCTGACCGGTATGTTCTACGACCCCGGGACCCACCGGATCTACTACACGGTCCTCGGTGACAGCAACCTCTACTACCGCTACTTCACTCCGGAGAGCCAGGTGGTGGGCGCGCTGACGTTCACCGCGGTCACCAACGGGGTGAGCTTCGCGACGGCAGCGGGCACGACCCTCGCAGGCGGCCGGGTCATCTACGGCTCCTCGGCCACGGGGACGCTGAGCTCGGTCGGGTTCGCCGGCGGCCAGGTGGTCGGGAAGCCGAAGCTGCTCAGCATCGACGGCACCTGGAAGACCCGGGCGATGTTCGTCCCGAACAGCTGAGCCGAGGACGACTCCCCCGCCCGGCTCGGGCGATGGCTCAGGCGATGGACCAGGCGATGCCGTCCAGGATGTCGGAGTCGGACACCGTGAGCAGCGCAGCGCCGGAGCGCAGCAGCACCCGGTCGAGGATCACCGCGCCGGCGCCGATGACGTCCGCCCGACCCTCCGGCACCCCGAGCTCCCGACGCTGCGCCACCGTCATCGACAGCACCCGCGCCACGAGCTCCTGCACGTCGGCCAGGGGGAAGCTCGCATGGTGCACCCGGTCCCGGTCCCAGGACCTCAGCCCCAGCAGCAGGGTGGCCAGCGTGGTGACCGTGCCCGCGACACCCACCAGCGTGGGCGCGTCGGCGATGTGGACGCCGTACGCCGGGAGGGTGTCGAGGGCCTCGTCCACCGTCCGGGTGGCGGCCTCGACCTCGTGGGGCGCCGGTGGGTCGGAGACCATGAACCGCTCGGTGAGCCGCACCGACCCCACGTCGAGCGACCGGCCCGCCGTCATCCGCCCCGGGCCCGAGCCGACGATCAGCTCCGTGGAGCCACCGCCGATGTCCAGCACCGCCACCGGAGCCGGCGCGACGGGCAGCGACCGGGTCGCGCCGTCGTAGGACAGCCGCGCCTCCTCGTCCCCGGAGACCACCTCGAGCGGCACCCCGAGCCGTGATCGGACGCCCTCGGCGAACACGTCGGCGTTGTCGGCGTCCCGGCTCGCGGAGGTCGCCACGAAGCGGAGCGCCTCGACGTCGTGGGCGGCGATGATGGCGGCGTAGTCGTCGATGGCGGCGAAGACCCGTGTCAGCGCCTCCTCGGCCAGCCGGCCGGTGCGGTCGACGCCCTGCCCGAGCCGGACGATCCGCAGCTCACGCACCAGGCTGTCCTGGGTGCCCGCAGCCCTGTCGATGTCCGCGACCAGCAGCTTGATGGTGTTCGTGCCGCAGTCGATCGAGGCCACCCGGGTCACGTGCGGTCCTGCCCGGGGTCGGAGTCCGCCGGGTCGTCTCCCGGCGCGGTGGCGCACGGGCCCGGCGCCCAGAAGTCGCCGAGGAGGTCGAGGACCTCGTCACCGAGCGGGTTGACGCCGCGACCCTGGGCGAGGGACTGCGCGGCGAGCACGTGCAGGCACTTCACCCGCGTCGGCATCCCACCGGCAGAGACACCGCTGATCTCTGGAACCGCGCCGATCGACTCCCGGAACGCGAGGTAGCTCTCGTGCGCCGCGCGGAACGCTGCCGCGAGGTCGGGGTCGGCATCGAGCCGGTCCGACATGTCCCGCATCAGGCCGGACGCCTCGAGGGTGCCGATCCGCGAGGACGCCCGCGGACAGGTGAGGTAGTACGTGGTCGGGAACGGCGTACCGTCCTCGAGGCGCGGCTGTGTCACCACCACGTCGGGGTTGCCGCACGGACACCGGTGGCCGAGGCCGTGCACCGCCCGAGGGACGCGCCCCAGCTGCACCGCGACGACGGCGAGGTCGTCCTCGAGCAGCTCGCCTCCGGGCACGGAGCGCGACCCTTCCGTCAACGCGCGGCTCCGCCGGACGAGCCGGCGCGCTGGCCCGGAGGCAGGATCCGCTTGGCCGGCGGCGGCACCGAGCTCTTGTCCACCTCGGGCCTGCCGGCACTCACCACGCTCCCCCAGGCCGACTGCCACCACAGCGGCCGGCTGTTCGCAGACACCGAGTCGGGCGCCGACAGTGAGTCGCTGTGGCCCAGGGGACGACCCTTCGCGTCGAGCACCTGGAAGCCGATCTCGCCCGGCATCACCCAACCGAACCGCTGGTGCGCGACGGTGCGGACGAACGCCGGGTCGTGCCAGCGCTTCTGCTCCTGGGTCAGCCGGTCGACGTCGGCCTTGGAGGTGGAGATGCTGGCGCTCAGGGCGGCGAGGTGATGCCGCTGCTGGAGGAACGCGCGCATGCTCGAGGCATAGGACACCATCAGCAGCGCGAGCACCAGGACCAGCACCGCGGCCCGACCCGTGAACCTCGGCTTGGCGGGCGCCTCCGCCGGAGCCTGGCTCCGCTGCCGAGCTGTCCCTCGTCGAGGACCGGCCACCGGCCGGGCTGCTCCACGTGAGGACGAGGAGGCACCGGGTGTGCGCCGGGCGGCGCCCCGGGAGCCAGCCCCCGAGGTGCGCCTGCGGGGGTCGGGCCCCCGCCCCGACGTGCTGTTCGGCATCGTTGCGGTTCAGCTCACCTTGCCGGCTCCGAAGCGCGGGAACGCGCCGCGCCCGGCATAGCGGGCGGCGTCATCGAGCTCCTCCTCGATGCGCAGCAGCTGGTTGTACTTCGCGACCCGCTCGGAGCGGGCCGGCGCACCGGTCTTGATCTGTCCGCAGTTGGTGGCCACGGCGAGGTCGGCGATCGTGGTGTCCTCGGTCTCCCCCGAGCGGTGGCTCATCATGCAGCGGAAGCCGTTGCGGTGCGCGAGGTCCACGGAGTCCAGCGTCTCGGTCAGCGAGCCGATCTGGTTGACCTTCACCAGCAGTGCGTTGGCCGACTGCTCGGCGATGCCGCGCCCGAGCCGCTCCACGTTGGTGACGAAGAGGTCGTCGCCGACGATCTGGATCCTGGTGCCGAGGTCGGCGGTCATCGCCGCCCAGCCGGCCCAGTCGTCCTCGTCGAGCGGGTCCTCGATCGAGACGATCGGGTACGACGCGACGAGGTCCGCGTAGTAGGCCTGCATCTGCTCAGCGGTCTTCGAGGTCCCCTCGAACCGGTAGGAGCCGTCGGTGAAGAACTCCGAGGCAGCCACGTCCATGGCGAACGCGATGTCCTCGCCGACGCTCAGGCCGGCCTTCTCGACGGCGACCGTGATCAGGTCCAGGGCCTCGCGGTTGCTGGGCAGGTCGGGCGCGAACCCGCCCTCGTCGCCCAGCCCGGTGGCGAGACCGCGCTGCTTGAGCACCGACTTCAAGGAGTGGTAGACCGCCACGCCCTGCTCCAGGGCGTCGCGGAAGGTGGCCGCGCCGATGGGCGCGATCATGAACTCCTGTACGTCGACCCCGGTGTCGGCGTGCGACCCGCCGTTGAGGATGTTCATCATCGGCACCGGCAGCAGGTGTGCGTTCGGACCGCCGACGTAGCGGAACAGCGGCAGGTCCGCGGCGTCGGCCGCGGCGCGGGCGACGGCCAGCGACACCCCGAGGATGGCGTTGGCACCCAGCTTGGCCTTGTTGGGCGTCCCGTCCAGGTCCAGGAGCCGCTGGTCGACGAGCCGCTGCTCGGAGGCCTCGAAGCCGACGAGCTCCGGCGCGATCACGTCGAGCACGGCGGCCACGGCCTTGGCGACACCCTTGCCGCCGTAGCGGTCACCGCCGTCGCGCAGCTCCACCGCCTCGAACGCGCCCGTGGACGCCCCGGACGGGACGGCCGCCCGGCCGATGGTGCCGTCGTCGAGGGCGACCTCGACCTCGACGGTGGGGTTTCCGCGCGAGTCGAGAATCTCGCGCGCGCCGACAGCCTCGATGGACGCCACGGTGCTCTCCTGCAGGTCGGTGAGATGGACGAACCCACCCTAACGGCGTGTCCGGGCCGTTGACCGGACGGCTCGCCCTGCGGTCCCGGTCGGTCGTCCTTGGGCGTCGGTCGCGTGGGTCTCCGGCCGGCTGGGTTTCCGGTCGGGTGGGGTCTTCGGCCGGCGGGGTCTTCGGCCGGCTGGGTCTCCGGCCGGCTGGGGCCGGCGCGGTGGCCCTGGCAGAGTCGGGGCATGGCTGCGCAGGGATCGAAGTGGTGGCGGCTGCCGTGGCGACGGAAGGCTCCGGCCGACGACCTCGACCCGGACCGGGTGGACCTGGTGGTGGTCGCGGCCGGCTTCGACGACGCGGAGGCCTCCTCGGCAGCTCTCGAGCGGGCCGCATCGAGCGTTCCCCGCTGGACGCCGACGGCGCAGGTGGTGCTGCGTCACCTCCTGCTGCTCCCTGCCGGCCAGGTCGACGACGCGGTCGCGGTGGCTGCGCAGGACGGCTACCGACCGGCCGCCTTCGAGCCGCTCGGGGCTCCCGGGTCGGCGCCGTTCGAGTCGACCGGTGAGGGGGTCGAGCCGAGCGCTGCGGTGCCGACGGTCACCGAGCGGGCCGGTGAGCGGGCCGGTGAGCGGGTCGAGCCGGCCGCGGCGGCGCGGGCAGCCACGGAGCGGACCGGTGAGGTGCCGGACGCCCGGGTGTTGGTGCTGGAGCGGGTGCAGGTCCTCGACGCACTGCACTGCTCCCAGGAACGGTCCCGGATGGCCGGGCTGGCCCAGCGCCGCGGCGGGGTGGCCCTGGGCTGGGAGGCCCTACAACCCCTCGCGCCACCCCCTGCCGATAGTCCGTGACGGAATGCATGGAATCGCCACGCTTTGACCTGCGTCTCGTCACGGACTACCCGGCGTAGGGCGTCGGGCCCCTGGGAAACCGCGGTCAGCCAGGCTCGGTGGCGCGGACCAGCGCCATCAGCTCGGCCACGGTCGCGCGCAGGGCCTGCTCGGGGTCCAGGCCGGCGGCGCGGGCCTGCACCACGAGCGCCAGAAGCTGCCGGCCCAGCGTCCCGTCCGGCGTCCCGTCCGGCGTCCCGCCCGGCGTCCCGCCCGGCATAACGTCCGGCATCCCCCCTGGGCCGGCTGTGGAGCCGAGCGAGGTGGGCGTGACCCCGGCCCGCAGGGCTCGGCCGAGGACCTTGTCGGCCAGCGCGAGGGCGGGCAGCGCCGTGGGGATTCCGTCCAGGACCGAGCCGCGCTGCTTCTCGGCCGCCTTCAGGGTCTCCCAGTTCTGCTCGACCTCGCCGACGTCCGCGACCTCGAGGCCCGCGAACACGTGCGGGTGCCGGTGCACCAGCTTGTCCACGATCCCGTCGGCGACGTCGTCGATCGTGAACCCGTCCTCGCCGGCCTCGGCGGCGATCCGGGCGTGGAAGTAGACCTGCAGCAGCAGGTCCCCGAGCTCCTCGCGCAGATGTCCGTGGTCGCCGGACTCGATGGCCTCGAGAGTCTCGTAGGTCTCCTCGAGCAGGTATCGCGCCAGTGACCGATGGGTCTGCTCCCGGTCCCACGGGCAGTCGGTCCGCAGCCGGTCCATCACGGTCACGAGGTCGAGCAGTCGAGCACCCGGGACGTCGTACGACGCGTGCAGCACCCGCACCTCGACACCCGCAGGACCGACTCCGGCGCCGTCGACCCCCTCGGGAGGGAGAGCCGCCCGGAGCAGCGCAGGCAGGCGCTCGGCCTCGCCGGCGTCCGCGAGCCACACCACGTCCCCGGACCGGGCCGCGTCGAGCAGGTCACCGGGCGTCGGGTCGGCGAGCGTCTCGACCCGGTGCCCGGCTTCGAGGACCGCCCGGGCCAGGGGCTCGTCGGTCGACGAGGCGAGCCGACGGGTGGCGGAGGCGACGGCCGACCACGCGGCCCAGGACATCAGTCCCGGCGCGACGCGGGGACTGGTGACCAGGAGGGTCAGCTGCACTTCTGGGTGGCGGGCAGGGTGCCGACCCAGGTGCTGCCCGGCTGCTGCTTGGCGCCGGCCGTCGCCTGCTGCGACACGGGCGAGGACAGGGAGCCGCTCGTGAAGGCCAGGGAGCCGGCCTCGGTGAAGTGACCGAACCGGGGGTCGACCTTCACCTTGACGTGCTTCTTCACCCAGGCGTCACGGAGCCTGGTGCCGGCAGCGAGCGCCTGCTCCTGGGTCACGGTCTTCGCTCCCCGCTTGCGGAGCTCCTGGGACCCGGCGGCGGAGACCACGAGCTGGCCCTCGGCGTACTCGCGCAGCGTGTCGCTGAACGCGGTGCGGCGCGACGCCGGCAGCTTGTCGATCGTGGCCTGGTTGGCGTCCACCGCCGCGGACACCTGCGACTGGGCGGGCTCGAGGCCGTTGGCGTCGCCGTACTGCCTCGAGAGCGTCCCGTTGATGAGCACCGCCAGCGCGCCCTGCCGGGCGGCGCGGCCGGCGAGGTCCTGCGCAGTGCTGGTCTGCGAGGTGGTCTGCGCAGAGCACAGCGCCAGGGCCACGTCGTCGACCCGGCTCTCGCTGATCGAGTCCGACCCGACCACGGCGGCGGCCCCCGGGTGCGAGCTGCAGGCGGACAGGGCCAGCACGGGTGCGACGACCAGTGCCGCCACCCGACGACCCACCCACCGGGGGGAACAGCTCACCACGACTCTCCTTGCTTCGACGGCACCACCGGACCTATCCACGCGACCCGCTCGCCACGGGCGTCGGCGCCCGGTCCACGACCGTGTCGATGACCTCGCGCGCCCAGGTCAACAGCTCCTCGTCGCGGATCGGGTGGCCACCGATGACGGCCGTCGACGGACGAGGCACCAGCATCGTACGCAGACCAGGCTTCACGATGCTCTTGGGGTGCAGGCGGTTCAGGCGCAGAGTTGCGGACTCGGGGAGCTCGACCGGGGCGAACCGGACGAACTTGCCCTGCGCGGTGACGTCGGTGAGGCCGGCCTGCCGCGCCCGGGCCCGGAACCGCGCCACCTCGAGCAGCCGGAGCACCGGGTCCGGCGGTTGGCCGTAGCGGTCCACGAGCTCGTCGCGGATCAGCTCCACGTCGTCCTCGGCGCGGACCTCGGCGAGCCGCTTGTACATCTCCAGCCGCAGTCGCTCGCTCTGCACATAGTCGTGCGGCAGGTGCGCGTCGATCGGCAGCTCGATCTTCATCTCCGCCTCGGGCTGGGAGCCGGCCGAGTCGCCGCGGAACTCGGCGACCGCCTCCCCGACCAGCCGGACGTAGAGGTCGAAGCCGACGTCCGCGATGTGCCCCGACTGCTCACCACCGAGGAGGTTGCCGGCGCCCCGGATCTCGAGGTCCTTCATGGCGATCGCCATCCCACCGCCGAGGTCGGAGTGCTGGGCGAGCGTGGCCAGCCGCTCGTGCGCCGTCTCGGTCATCGGCTTGTCCGGCGGGTAGAGGAAGTAGGCGTAGGCGCGCTCCCGCCCGCGCCCGACCCGGCCGCGGAGCTGGTGCAGCTGGGAGAGTCCCAGCGTGTCGGCGCGCTCGATCACCATCGTGTTGGCGTTCGACACGTCGAGCCCCGACTCCACGATCGTGGTGCACACCAGGACGTCGAACCGCTTCTCCCAGAAGGCGAGCATCACCTGCTCGAGCTGGTGCTCCCCCATCTGACCGTGCGCGACCGCGACGCGCGCCTCGGGCACCAGCGCCCGGATCCGGGCGGCCGCCTTGTCGATGGACTGCACCCGGTTGTGGATGAAGAACACCTGGCCCTCACGCAGCAGCTCCCGGCGCAGCGCTGCGACCACCTGCCGGTCCTCGTAGGCGCCGACGTAGGTCAGCACCGGGTGCCGCTCCTCGGGTGGGGTGGTGATCGTAGACATCTCCCGGATGCCGGTGATCGCCATCTCCAGCGTGCGCGGGATCGGCGTCGCCGACATCGACAGCACGTCGACGCTGGTGCGCAGCCGCTTCATCTGCTCCTTGTGCTCGACGCCGAAGCGCTGCTCCTCGTCGACGATGATCAGCCCCAGGTTCTTCACCGAGATGTCGGGGTTGAGCAGCCGGTGGGTGCCGATCACGATGTCCACGGTGCCGTCGGCCAGTCCCGCGATGACCTCGGCCGCCTCGCGGTCGGTCTGGAACCGGGACAGGCCCTTGAGGATGACCGGGAAGCCGGCCATCCGCTCGCTGAAGGTGGAGAAGTGCTGCTGGACGAGCAGCGTCGTCGGCACGAGCACGGCGACCTGCTTGCCGTCCTGCACCGCCTTGAACGCCGCCCGCACGGCGATCTCGGTCTTGCCGTAGCCGACGTCGCCGCACACCAGCCGGTCCATCGGCATCTGCAGCTCCATGTCGTGCTTGACCTCGTCGACGGTCGAGAGCTGGTCCGGGGTCTCCTGGTGCGGGAACGCGTCCTCGAGCTCGCGCTGCCACGGGGTGTCCGGGCCGAACGCGTGGCCGCGGGTGGCCTGCCGGGCGGCGTACAGCTTGATCAGCTCGGCGGCGATCTGGCGGACGGCCTTGCGGGCCCGGCCCTTGCGCTTGGCCCAGTCGGAGCCGCCGAGGCGGTCCAGCGAGGGCTGCTCGCCGCCGACGTAGCGGGTGACCTGGTCCAGGGCGTCGGTCGGGACGTAGAGCCGGTCGGCGGGCTGGTTGCGCTTGGAGGAGCCGTACTCGAGGACGAGGTACTCGCGGGTCGCGCCCTGCACCTCCCGCTGCTTCATCTCGATGTAGCGGCCTACGCCGTGCTGCTCGTGCACGACGTAGTCGCCCGGCTTGAGCTCCAGCGGGTCGATCTGCCGCTTGCGTCGCGTCGGCATCGAGCGCATGTCCTTGGTGGACGAGCGCTGCCCGGTCAGGTCGTCGCCGGTCAGGACCGCCAGGCACAGCTGCTCGCTGACGAAACCGTGCTCGAGGGTGGCGGTGGTGACCACGGCGACGTCGGTCGGCACGTCGTCGCCGCGGTCCAGCGACTCGGCCCACCGGACCGGGACGTCGTGCTCCTTGAGCACCTCGACCATCCGCTGCGCCGGGCCGTGCCCCTCGTGCAGCAGCACCACCTTGCTGCCGTTGCGGACCCAGGCTGCGATGTCCGCGACGGCGCGCTCCAGGTCGCCGCGATACTCCTCGACCGGGCGTACGGCGAGCGCGCGCGACTCCACGGCAC
>CAXSHL010000001.1:128787-131697 GCA_964237315.1 uncultured Nocardioidaceae bacterium | reverse complement strand
TCGACGCCCGAGGAGACGATCTCCCCCAGCGAGTCCCGCAACGGCGTCCGGACCACGTCACCGGCCTGCGGGTCGAGCCCGAACGGCGACACGCTCCACCAGGCCTTGCCCTGGGCCAGGCTGATCGCGCGGACGTCGGCCAGCGACCGGTAGGAGGCGGCACCGAGGTCGATGGGGGCCTGCCCGCCCCCCGCTGCGGCGGCCCAGGACGCCTCGAGGAACTCCTCGCTGGTGGCCACCAGGTCGTGCGCCCGGCTGCGCGCCCGCTCGGGGTCCAGCACCAGCACGTGCGTCCGGTCCGGGAGCAGGTCGACGAGCAGCTCCATCTCGTCGGTGAGCACCGGCGCCAGGGACTCCATGCCCTCGACCGCGTGCCCGTCGGCCAGCTTCTCGAAGATCTCCGCCAGCTCCGGGTGCTCCTCGCCCAGGGCCTTGGCCCGCATCCGCACCTCGTCGGTCAGCAGCAGCTCCCGGCACGGCGGCGCCCACAGCCGCGTCGCGGCCGCGAGGGTGCGCTGGTCGGCGACCGCGAACGACCTGATCTCCTCGACCTCGTCGCCCCAGAACTCGACCCGCAGCGGGTGCTCCTCGGTCGGCGGGAAGACGTCGACGATGCCGCCGCGGACCGCGAACTCGCCGCGCTTCTCGACCAGGTCGACACGGGTGTACGCCGCGCCCGCCAGCCGTCGTACGACGTCCTCGAGGTCGGCCTGGTCCCCCACCGACAGCTCGACCGGCACCAGGTCGGCGAGACCGCGGACCTGCGGCTGCAGCACGGAGCGCACCGGAGCGACCACCACCCGCACCGGCCCGTTGGAGGGGTCGGTGCCGGGGTGCCGCAGGCGCCGCAGGACCGCCAGCCGCCGCCCGACCGTGTCGCTGCGGGGCGAGAGCCGTTCGTGCGGCAATGTCTCCCAGGCCGGGTAGTACGCCACCAGCGCCGGGTCCATCAGGCCCTCGAGCGCCGTCACCAGGTCCTCGGCCTCCCGCGCGGTGGCCGCGACGGCGAGGACGGTGCGGTCCGCCTCGAGCAGGGCCTTGACCACGAAGGGCCGCAGGGCGGTCGGCGCGGTCAAGTCCAGGGCCGGCACCGCGCCGTCGCGGGCGTCCTGGACCGCCGCAGCCAGCGTCGGGTCGGTGAGGACGAGGTCGGCGAGGCCGCTGACACCCACGGGCACATCTCCTGGTCTGGTGGTCGCGACGAGCGGGCTCGAGCCCGCACGGACAGCACGATCACCCCCTGTCGAGCCCGGTGCGGGGCGTGTCCAGGGGGTATGGCACCAGTCTACGAGGCGTCGCCGACAGTCGGGTCCGTCGACTAGGTTCTCCTGCTATGGCAGCCAAGACCCCGTCGGTCGAGCTGGAGATCGACGACCGGGTGGTGCGGGTCAGCAACCCCGACCGGGTCTACTTCCCGGCCCGCGGCGAGACCAAGAGGGACCTCGTCGACTACTACTTGTCGGTCGGCGACGGCATCGTCAACGCCCTGCGGGAGAGGCCCTGCATGCTGCACCGCTTCCCGACGGGGGTGTCGGGCGAGAAGGTGCACCAGAAGCGGCTGCCTGCGGGCGCACCTCCGTGGATGGACACCGTCCGGCTGCACTTCCCCCGCTGGAACCGCACCGCCGACGAGCTGTGCGTCACCGAGATCGCCCAGGTGGTGTGGGCCGTGCAGATGTCCACCGTCGAGTTCCACCCCTGGAACAGTCGCCGCGCCGACACCGAGGTGCCCGACGAGTGGCGCATCGACCTCGACCCGGGCACCGAGTGCGACTTCGACACCGTCCGCCGGGTCGCGCACGTCGCCCACGAGGTCCTCGACGAGCTCGGTGCGACCGGCTTCCCCAAGACCTCGGGCGGCTCCGGCCTGCACGTCTACGTCCGGATCAGGCCCGAGCACGGCTTCGGCGACGTACGCCGGGCAGCACTCGCCTTCGCGCGGGAGGTCGAGCGCCGCACCGACGAGGTGACCACGACCTGGTGGCGCAAGGACCGCGACCCGAGGCAGGTCTTCGTGGACTACAACCAGAACGCCCGCGACCACACGATCGCGGCGGCGTACTCCGTGCGCGGCAACCCCGAGGGCACCGTCTCGACCCCGATCACCTGGGAGGAGGTCGACGACGTGCAACCGCGGGACTGGACCATCGCCACCGTCCCGCAGCGGTACGCCGAGCTGGGCGACCTGCACGCCGGCATCGACGAGGCCGTCTTCGACATCCGGCCGTTGCTCGAGTGGGCGGAGCGCGACGAGCACGCCGGTCAGGAGACTCCCGAGGTGCCGCCGGAGAGCTGAGGGACCTCGACGCCGTGCCGGGCCAGGTGGTCGTGCAGCACCGCCAGGTCCTCGTGGTAGGACCAGACCTCGGCCCGCATCCCCACCGAGCGGGCGGCCTCGACGTTGTCCAGCCGGTCGTCGAGGAAGAGCAGCCGGTCCGGAGCAACCGCCAGCGCGTCGACGATGAAGTCGAAGTACGCCGGGTCCGGCTTGGCCACCCTCATCTCGTAGGAGTAGAAGGCGCCGTCGAAGAGCCCTGCGTAGCCGAGCACGTCACGCATGTGCACCCCGCGGTGCTCGGCCTGGTTGGTCGCCAGGTAGCACCGCAGCCCGGCCTCCCGCAGCGCCCGCAGCAGCTCGTGGGTCGCGGTGACCGGCTCGATGCTCAGCCAGATCCCCAGCACGTCGTCGAAGGCCTCCCCGATCCCCCAGCGGTCCAGCAGCCCGGGCAGGACGTCGAGCCAGCTGACGTCACCGGCGAGGGCGGGCCGCTCGGCCCAGTAGGCGTCGGTCAAGAAGCCCTCGACGTCCTCGACGCGCCCTCGCAGTGCAGGTCGCATCGACTCCTCGACGCCGTCGGGCACCCGTTGCAGGACCCCGTCGGCGTCCCAGAGGACCGCGGTCACGGAGGC
>CAXSHL010000001.1:0-128777 GCA_964237315.1 uncultured Nocardioidaceae bacterium | reverse complement strand
CGCTCACCCGTCCGCTACCGGCCCGCGCGCCCGAGGTAGTCCAGGATCGGGTCCGCGAGCTCCGGGCGGCACACCACCAGGTCGGGCAGCAGGACGTCCCGCTGGTTGTAGACCAGCGGCGACCCGTCGATGCGGGACGTGTGCAGCCCCGCGGCCCGGGCCACGGCCACCGGCGCCGCGGAGTCCCACTCGTACTGCCCACCGGCGTGCACGTAGGCGTCGGTGACGTCCCGCACCACGGAGATCACCTTGGCGCCGGCCGACCCCATCGGCACCAGGTCGGCGCCGATGCTGCCGGCCAGGCCCTCGACGAAGTCCGGCGGACGGGTCCGGCTCACCGCGACGCGCGGACGCTCGGAGCTCCGCGGCGGGACGAGCGGAGGGTGGCCCGTGTCGAAGGTGGTGTCCAGCCCCGGCTGCGCGACCGCGCCGGCGACCAGCTCGCCGTCCTCCCACAGGGCCACGTGCACGGCCCAGTCGTCGCGAGGCGGCTCGGAGAACTCGCGGGTGCCGTCGAGCGGGTCGATGATCCACACCCGCCTGGCCGTCAGCCGGGCCTCGTCGTCGATGCTCGCCGTGCTCTCCTCCGACATCACCGAGTCGTCGGGCCGGTGCTGCGCGCACAGAGCCATCAGCAGCTCGTGCGCGGCGGCGTCGCCGGCGTCCTTGAGCTCGCGGCCGGTCAGGCCCTGGGTCCGGACCCGGGTCAGCAGCTCCCCCGCGACGGTCGCGGACCAGGCGGCGAAGGCGTGGTCGTCGGTGGCCGCGGCGACCGGCGGCGCAGGAACGTCAGGCGTCGAAGGCACGCGTCAACCCTCTCACGCGCCGCCGTCCCGGCTGCGCCGGTCACGCCCGTCGCGGCTCAGTAGGCCCCGCGTGCCAGGGTCACGGCCGTCACGGTCCGCGCCGCGATGGCGAGGTCGTCGACGAGCCGCCAGTTGTCGGCGTAGTAGAGGTCCAGGCGCAGCGACTCGTCCCACTGCAGGTCCGAGCGACCGCTGACCTGCCAGAGTCCGGTGATCCCGGGCTTGACCACGAGGCGCCGCCGCGCGTGCTCGTCGTACGACGCGACCTCCGACGGCAGCGCCGGCCGGGGACCGACCAGTGACATGTCACCACGCAGCACGTTGAGCAGCTGAGGCAGCTCGTCGAGCGAGGAGCGGCGAAGCAGGTAGCCGACCCGGGTGACCCGTGGGTCGCGGCGGATCTTGAACAGCACGCCGTCGGACTCGTTGTCGTCCAGCAGCGCCTGCTTCATCGACTCCGCGTCGGCGAACATCGTGCGCATCTTGAACATCCGGAAGCGCTGGCCGTCCTTGCCGACCCGGGTTTGCATGAACAGGCCGGGCCCGGTGCTGTCCAGACGCACGGCGAGCACCATGACCAGCAGCAGGGGCGCGACCACCACCAGGAGCGCCAGGGCACCCAGCCGGTCGATGACGCCCTTGGCCCGCACCTCCAGCCGCGAGGCGCCGACAGCCCCCACCTCCAGCACGGTGTGCGGTCCCAGCTCGGTGGTGCGCAGCCGGTGCGGCGCGACCGACGACACCGGTGTCACGACCGCCACCGTCACCGGGTTGTGCTCCAGGGCCAGCGTCAGCCTGCGGACGAGGGCCGCGTCGGTCTCCCGACCAGGCAGCACGAGCACGATGTCCGCGCCCACCGCGTCCACGTGGGCGCCGACCGTCTCGAGGGCGGCCTGGCTCGACCCGCCGTGCTGGTGGGCGCCACGACCGGTCTCGACGTCGAGGACGTGGCAGCCGGCGACGAGGACCCCGGTGCCGCGGGCCGCTGCGAGATAGGCGTCGACGTCGTCCTGGGTCCCCACCAGGACGGCTCGCCGCTCCTCGGCCGGCCGCACCTGCAGAAGCCTGGCCGCCACGGTGGCGCCGAGCGCGGCAGCCACGGCGGCGATGCCCCAGCGCGCGTCGTGCACCGCCACCAGCTCCGTGACCCCGGCGAGCGAGAGGACGAGCACCAGCACCGCGCCGGCCCTGAGGTCGGCGCGGACATGGCGCGAGACCGCCGAGTGCCGAGGGTGCAGCGCTGTCTGGACGCCGGTCAGCACTCCCCAGGCGACCGCGCAGACCCCGGCCACGACGACCCGGTCGGCGAGCAGCGAGACCGCCAGTGCGGCCAGCACCCCCAGGGCGACCGGCGCAGCGGGCGACAGCCCGCGTCCGGCTCTGCGCACGCCCGCGGGCGCGACCATGTGCAGGTCCGCGCGCAGATCCGCATGCAGCGTCGAGGCCGCGCTCGAGCCCGACGCCCCTCTGGACGCGTCCAATGACGTGACTGACATGGAACCCCCCGGTGCCATCCCTGATGAGAAGGCGCTCCACCCCACAACCGACCCGGTCAGGTCGAACAGCAACCGCTTCGATGCTGGAGAGCTGATCGGCCGGTTGCCCTGGAACTGGTGTGCCCTTGAAAGATCGTGACTTCCGCCCCCGAAAGTCCTCAGGCATCATCTCGCGGCGACCCGGCGGGACGCAAGGCAGGAACCGGTCCATGCCGGAAAAAAACCGCATAGACGTAGATTTTTACCAACCACGCCTATTCGGACTACTCCCCGAGTAGCCCGTTCGGGGTCAGCTCAGGAGTTGTAGGTGCTCTGCGTGCGCTCGAGCCCGTCCTGCACCAGGCTCTCCACGGCGTCCGCGGCGCGGTCCACCTGGAACGGCAGGATCTTGCGCTCGACGCTCGAGTAGTCCGAGAGCACGAAGTCCGCCGGCGACTGACGACCGGGCGGACGGCCGATCCCCACCCGCACGCGGAAGAAGTCGCCGGTGCCCAGGGCCGACCGCAGTGACCGCAGACCGTTGTGGCCGTTGTCGCCGCCACCCAGCTTGACGCGCAGCGTGTCGAAGGGGATGTCCAGCTCGTCGTGGACGGCCACCACGCGGCCGGGCGGGGTCTTGTAGAACTGCGCGAGCGCCGCGCCCGGACCGCCCGACTCGTTCATGTACACCCGGAGCCTGGCCAGCACCACCCGGGGGCCGCCGACACCGCCGATCCGGCCCTCGACGACCTCCGCGCGACCGGACTTGTGCGCGCGGAACGAGCTGCCCAGCCGGTCGGCGAGCTCCGCGACGACCAGGTGCCCGACGTTGTGCCGGTTCCCGGCGTACGACGGGCCGGGGTTGCCGAGACCGATGACCAGCCACGGCGACCCGGGCGCCTCGGTCACTGGCTCTCGGAGCTCTCCCCGTCGTCGCTCGACGCCTCGCCCTCGGCGCTCTCGGCAGCCGCCTCGGCGAGCGACTCCTCGGACTCGTCGCGCTCGATGCCGGCGTCCGCCTCGGCCTCGGCCAGCTCGGCGTCGACCTCGTCCGCGGTGGGCGCGTGGGTGACGTTGACGATCAGCGCGTCGTCGTCGAGGAGCACCGTGGAGCCGCTCGGCACCTGGAGGTCCTTGGCGAAGATCTGGTCACCGACCTTGAGCCCCTCGATCGAGACCTCGACGTACTCCGGGATGTGGGTGGCCTCCGCCTCGACGGAGATCGTGCTGGTCTCGGTGACCACCAGCGCGTCGGGATCCGCCTCGCCGGTCACGTGCACCGGGATGTCGACCGTGACCTTCTCGCCCACGCGGACGAGGATCAGGTCGAGGTGCTCGAGGAAGCCCTTGATGGCGTCGCGCTGGATCTGCTTGGGCAGCGCCATCTGCTCCTTGCCGTTGACGGTGATCCGCAGCAGCGCGTTCACCCCGCCGTGCTTGAGCGCCAGCATGGTCTCGTGGCCGGGCAGCGAGATGTGCACCGGCTCGCCTCCATGGCCGTACAGGACGGCCGGCACCTTGGCCGCACGGCGGATCCGGCGCGCCGCGCCCTTGCCGAACTCGGTGCGGGGCTCTGCCTCGATGTTGCCTTCGGACACGGTCGTTCTCCTCGTTGCTGCGATCTTGGTCTCGACATCAGGGTGTGGCGTCGGGGGTGGTGCGTCGACGTGTGGGCGTCAGGTGGCTGCTGCGTCGAGGAGGAGCGGGCGCCGTACGACGAGGGCGCCGGCCGGCGGTCCGAGAGAGGACCGCGCCGCGCCACCGCGCCGATCACGGAGCTGGACTCTCCCTCGCCGAGGCAACTGCACGAGTCTAGCGATCGGGCGCTGCCGAGGCGAATCAGTCCGACCTATTGGGCCTCGCCGTCGAAGAGGCTGGTCACCGAGCCGTCCTCGAACACCTCGCGGATGGCTCGGCTGATCAACGGCGCGATCGAGAGGACTGTCAGCTTGTCGAACTGCCGGTCCGCGGGGATCGGCAGGGTGTTGGTGACCACGACCTCGAGGGCCGGGCTGTTCTTGAGCCGGTCGACGGCCGGGTCGGACAGGATCGCGTGGGTGGCAGCGATGACCACACCGGCCGCCCCCTCGCCCATCAGCGCGTCGGTCGCCTTCACGATCGTGCCTCCGGTGTCGATCATGTCGTCGACGAGCACGCAGATCCGGCCCTTGACCTCGCCGACGACCCGGTTGGCCACCGACTCGTTGGGCCGGTCCACGGCACGGGTCTTGTGGATGAAGGCCAGGGGTGCGCCGTCGAGCCGGGCCGACCACTGCTCGGCCACCTTGATGCGCCCCGCGTCGGGCGAGACGATCGTGAGCTTCTCGTGACCGTAGCGCTGGCGCACGTGCTCGGAGAGGATCGGCAGCGCCATCAGGTGGTCGACGGGACCGTCGAAGAAGCCCTGGATCTGGGCGGTGTGCAGGTCGACCGCGATCAGCCGGTCGGCACCTGCGGTCTTGAACAGGTCGGCCATCAGCCGCGCCGAGATCGGCTCCCGGCCTCGGTGCTTCTTGTCCTGGCGGGCGTAGCCGTAGAACGGCATCACCACCGTGATCCGCTTCGCCGAGGCCCGCTTGAGCGCGTCGACCATGATCAGGTGCTCCATGATCCACTCGTTGACCGGCGCGGTGTGGCTCTGGATGACGAACGCGTCACTGCCCCGGACCGACTCCTGGAAGCGCACGTAGATCTCGCTGTTCGCGAACTCGTAGGCCGAGGTCGGCACCAGCCCGGCCCCCAGGAGCTCGGCGACCTGCTCGGCGAGCTCGGGGTGCGCCCGTCCGGAGAACACCATCAGGTTCTTCTCGGTGGTCCGCTTCAGTCCGCTCACGTGGTCGAGTGTGGCCCAGGGGGGGCCTCGGGTGCCAACGGCGGCTCGTCCGGGTGAGACGCCGCGGCTGCGCGAGCCTCCTCGGCGGCCCGCGCCATCGGGGTGCCGGCGCGCCTGCGTTCGGTCCAGCCCTCGATCTCACGTTGCGGCCCGCTCGAGACGGCGAGTGCGCCCGGCGGCACGTTGCGCCGTACGACGGTCCCGGCCGCTGTCGCCGCGCCGTCACCGATCTCGATCGGCGCCACGAAGGTGTTGTTCGAGGCGGTGCGCACCAGCCTCCCGATCCTGGTGTGGTGCTTGCGGACGCCGTCGTAGTTGGCGAACACCGTGCCGGCGCCGATGTTGGTGCCCTCGCCGATCTCCGCATCGCCGACGTAGGACAGGTGCGGCACCTTGGCGCCCTCGCCGATGTGGGCGTTCTTGGTCTCGACGAACCCGCCGATCTTGCCGCGGGCGCCGAGCTCGGTCCCGGGCCTCAGGTAGGAGAACGGCCCCACCGAGGCTCCGGCACCGATCACGGCGAGCTCCGCGTGGCTGCGGACCACGGATGCTCCGGCACCCACCTCGACGTCCCTCAGCGTGCAGTCCGGTCCGATGACCGCGTCCTCCGCCACCACCGTGGCGCCGAGCAGCTGCACGCCCGGCAGCAGGGTCACGTCGCGCTCGAGGACCACGTCGGCGTCGACCCAGGTGCTCGTGGGATCTGCCACCGTGACGCCGGCGAGCATCCAGCGGTGCAGGATCCGGCGGTTCAGCTCTGCGGCGAGGCCGGCGAGCTGCACCCTGTCGTTCGCGCCCTCGGTCTGCATCACGTCGGCGATCCGGTGCGCCCCGACGGAGTGCCCGTCCTGTCGGGCGACGGCGACCACGTCGGTGAGGTAGTACTCCGCCTTGGCGTTGTCGTTGGTGACCCGGCTCAGGGCGTCGTCCAGGAAGGCCCCGTCGAAGGCGAAGATGCCACTGCTGATCTCCTGCACCGAGGCCTGCTCGGGGGTGGCGTCCCGCTCCTCGACGATGGCGCTCACCGACCCGTCGGCGGCCCGGAGCACGCGCCCGTAGCCGAACGGGTTCTCGACCTCGGCGGTGAGCACGGTGGCCACCCGGTCGGTCGCTGCCTGCGACAGGTGCTCGGCCAGCAGCGCCTCGAGGGTGTCGCCCTCGAGCAGGGGGGTGTCGCCGGCCATCACGACGACGACCCCGGCCGTCGTACCGGTGGCCTCGCGAAGCGTGTCCAGCGCGACGGCGACGGCGTGCCCGGTGCCCTCCTGGGTCTCCTGCACCGCGAGCAGCGCACCGGGCACCTGCTCGAGGATGTGCGGACCGACCTGCTCACGGCCGTTGCCGACGACCGCGACCAGGTGCTCGGGCTGCACGTGCAGGGCGGCCGTCAGCACGTGGCCGATCATGCTGCGCCCGCACACCGGGTGCAGCACCTTCATCAGCTTCGAGCGCATCCGGGTGCCGCTGCCGGCGGCGAGCACGACGACCGCCGCGGGGGCGGGGCGCTGAGCCTGGTCGGGTTCGCTCACGCTGTCTCCTGGCTCGGTCTCGGCGACTGGCTCCCCGGGTAGGAGTCGAACCTACGTCGCTCTATCCGCATTCAAAGTGCGGCGGGCCCTGCCGACAGACCAACCGGGGATCGGTGGGGCACCAGCCTACGCATGGCACGCGCTCCGCAGGTGTGAGGCGTCGGAGCGCGGGTAGGGCCACGGGACGCCAGTGCCGTCGAGGTGCAGGACGCGCGGACCGAGCAGGTGAGGAACCCCATGACAGCTTCGGCATCGGCCCCGGCAGGAACCTCCGCCGACCGGGCCACCCTGGGCGGCGACGTGCAGTCCCGCAAGGAGCAGGTGGCCCTGGCACTGTTCATCATCGTCCCCTTCCTGGCGGTGGCCGCAGCGGTCCCGGTGGCCTGGGGCGGCTGGCTCGGCTGGAGCGACGTGCTGATCACCGTGGTGATGTACTGGTTCACCGGCCACGGCATCACGGTCGGCTTCCACCGGCTGTTCACCCACAAGTCCTTCAAGCCGAACCGGCCGGTCAAGATCATCCTGGCGATCGCCGGCTCGATGGCGATCCAGGGACCGGTCGTCCGGTGGGTGGCCGACCACCGCAAGCACCACAAGTTCTCCGACCGGGACGGCGACCCGCACTCGCCGTGGCGCTACGGCACCTCGCTGCGAGCACTGACCAAGGGCTTCTTCCACGCGCACATGATGTGGCTCTTCGACCCCGAGCAGACCCCGCAGCGCAAGTACGCCCCCGACCTGATGAAGGACCGGGACCTGGTCCGGATCTCCCGGCTGTTCCCGCTGTGGGTCCTCGTGTCGCTGGCGGCCCCGGTGGTCGCCGGCGGTCTCCTGACCTGGTCCTGGCAGGGTGCGGTGACGGCGTTCTTCTGGGCCTCCCTGGTGCGGGTCAGCCTGCTGCACCACGTGACCTGGTCGATCAACTCCATCTGCCACACGATCGGCGAGCGCCCGTTCGTCTCACGGGACAAGTCCGCCAACGTCTGGTGGCTGGCCATCCCCTCGATGGGCGAGTCCTGGCACAACCTGCACCACGCGGACCCGACCTGCGCGCGGCACGGCGTGCTGCGCGGCCAGGTGGACACCTCGGCCCGGGTGATCTGGGCCCTGGAGAGGCTCGGCTGGGTGTACGACGTCCGCTGGCCGGTCCAGGAGCGCATCGCCGCCCGACTTGTGCCCGTCGACGCACGCTGACGAACCCCGCCGTCGACCCGGCACTCGCTCGCCTGCTCGCCCCAAGGTGCCGAGGCGTCCCGTTCTGCGATCCCGCACCCGCCGAGGCGTCCCGTTCTGTGATGCCGCACCCGCCGAGGCGTCCCGCCCTGCGATGCCCGAAAGTTGCGACGACCGACAGGCACATGGCGCTTCGACAGTGGAACTTTGGCATCGGGTTGAGCCGCCGTACCGCAATCGGAGGGTCTCGATCGCAGAACTGGACGTCTCGGCAGGGTTGCAATCGCAGAACTGGACGCCTCGGCAGGGTCTCGATCGCAGAACTGGACGTCTCGGCAGGGTCTCGATCGCAGAACTGGACGCCTCGGCCGGCGGCTGCTAGCGGGGGGCGTCGACGTTGACGGTCGGGAGGCCGCCGCCGGCCCGGGCGATGACGGCGACCGAGACCTCGTCGGTCGGGTTGCTCTCGCGGTGCACGGTGTACGCCGGGACGTGCACGAAGTCACCCGGCCCGGCGTCCAGGTAGCCGTCGTGGCCCTCGAACTCGAGCCGCATCACCCCGGAGACGACGTACAGGCTGGTCTCGTTGACGTCGTGGTGGTGCCACCCGGAGACCGCGCCCGGCTGGGTCTCCACGCGGCCGGCCCACAGGGACGGCACCTCGAAGGCCCGGGAGCGCTGCATGCCCGGGGTCGGGTCCGCCGCCTCGAGGTCGCCCGACCTGACCACCCGCACCGGCTCTGACACGGAAGCTACTTGGACTCGCGGGCCAGCATCCGGGCCTTGAGGGCGTCGCGCTTGTCCTCGAAGCGGAGCGCCTGCTTCTCCAGCTCGTCCATGAAGTTCGCCAGCTCGGTGCGGGCCTTCTCCCCCTCGGCGTCCAGGCCCTCGATCTCGAAGACGTTCCAGAACCGCAGCACCGGCGCGACCACGTCGTCGCGGTGCTGGCGGAGGTCGTAGACGCCCGCGATCGCCATCTCCACGGCCTTGCGCTGGAAGCCGGCGATGTCCGTGCCGGGCATCTGGAAGGTGGTGACCACGTCGGTGATCGCCCGCATCACCTGGTTCGGGTCCAGCTCGAGGGCGGCGCCGAGCAGGTTGCGGTAGAAGACCATGTGCAGGTTCTCGTCCGCGGCGACCCGGGCCAGCATCCGGTCGGCCACCTCGTCGCCGGTGAGCTTGCCGGTGTTGCGGTGGGACACGCGGGTGGCCAGCTCCTGGAAGGAGACGTAGGCGAGCGAACGGACCATGTCGTCGTGCTGGGCGGCGTAGCCGGTGCCCATGTGCTCCATCCGCAGCCGCTCGAGCTGCGTGGGGTCGACCGCGCGCGACGTGGACAGGTAGTCGCGGATCACGATGGCGTGCCGACCCTCCTCGGCCGTCCACCGGTGCACCCAGTCACCCCAGGCCCCCTCGCGGCCGAACAGCGTGGCCACCTCGTAGTGGTAGCTCGGGAGGTTGTCCTCGGTCAGCAGGTTGACGATCAGGGAGGACCGCGCCACGTCCGACATCGGCGAGTCCTCGACCGTCCACGGGTCACCGTTCAGCGGCCCGTCGAAGTTGCGCCCGTCGGTCCAGGGGACGTACTCGTGGGGGAACCACTCCTTAGCCATCGTGAGGTGGCGGTTGAGGTTCGCCTCGACGACGGGCTCCAGCTCCAGCAGCAGCTGGGTCTGGCTCAGTGGCTCACTCATGTCTTCTCCCTGCCGGTGTCCGTCTCGGACCACTACCCTGATCGGCTCCAACGTACGCCACGGCCGGTGCCGCCGGCAGTGCGACGGTCACGTGGTGCGGTCCGGCCCGACGGGCTCCAGCAGCTCGACCCGGTTGCCGCTGCCGTCGCGGGTGTAGAACCGCCGGTAGCCCGGGAAGTCGTCGTCCCACCGGGTCTCGAAGCCGGACTCCTCGAGCCGGGCGGCGACTGCGTCCAGCTCCCCGAGCGGTACGACGAACGCCGGGTGCGCCTTGCCCGCCGGCCGGAAGTCCTGCTCGACGCCGACGTGCACCTCCACCCCGTCGCCCCGGAACCAGCAGCCACCGCGGGCCGCGAGCACCGGCGGCTTGTCGACCTCGGGAATGCCGAGGGCCGCGCCGTAGAACCTCCGCGCTGCGTCCTCGCCGCCGGGCGGGCAGGACACCTGCACGTGGTGCAGCCTCATCCCCGACCGCCTGCGACATGACCACCGGGGAGACGGGCGACCACGAACACCCGCCGGAACGGCAGGACCGTCCCGTGTCGGCCGGGCGGGTAGGCCTCGCGCAGCAGGGCCTTGTACTCGCCCACGAACTCCTCGCGCAGGTCCTCGGGCAGCGACGCCAGCGTGGGGCGCGCGCCGGTGCCGCTGATCCAGGTGAACACGGGATCTTCGCCGGTGAGCAGGTGGAGGTACGTCGTCTCCCAGGCGTCGACCTCGAGGCCCAGGTCGCGCAGCACGTCGGCGTACACCTCGGGGTCGTGGGAGTGCGGCCGGGCGACCCCCTCGGTGTGTGCGGCGAACCGCGGGCCGCCGGCCAGCTCGTGGAGGAGCACGTGGCTGGGCTCGCCGTGGTTGCCGGGAACCTGGAAGGCGAACCAGCCGCCGGGCGCGACGTGGCCCACCAGGTCCGGGAGCAGGTCGAGGTGGTCGGGCACCCACTGGTAGACCGCGTTGGCGATGACCACCTCCGGCAGAGCCGCCGGGTCGGGCCGCCAGGTGCGCACGTCGCCCGCCTCGAACCGGACGCCCTCGAGACCTCCGGATCGGGCGCGCTCGACCATCTCCGCCGAGGAGTCCACACCGACCACCTCGGCTCCCGGCCAGCGCGCCGGGAGCAGGGCGGTGAGGGTGCCGGGCCCGCAGCCGAGGTCCACGACGAGCCGGGGCGCGTCCGCGCCGACGCGGTGCAGCAGGTCCACGAAGGGGCGCCCGCGCTCGTCGGCGTACACCAGGTAGCGGTCCGGGTCCCAGGCGTGCGGCTGGGCATGCGGCTGGGCGTGGGTCATGACGCCAGACCCTAGATGGAGCCTTCCTTGACCGCCTGGTCGATCCACGGGATGACCTCGTCGAGCATCTCCGAGAGCGAGGTGGTCGCCTCGACTCCCAGGACCTGCCTGGCCTTGTCGACGCTGGGGATCCGCTTGGCGACGTCGTGCTCGAAGCCCGGGTCGCTGACATAGCTGAACGGCACGTCGGGTCCCTTGACCTTGGTCCAGATCAGCTCCGCCAGCTCCAGCACGGTGGTCGACTCCGCGGTCGAGATGTTGAAGTCCTCGTTGCGGGCCTCGTCGCGCTCCACGCACTCCACGATGCCGCGCGCCAGGTCGCCGCCGTAGGTGTAGTGCCGGACCTGGTCGCCCGCTCCGAGGATGTGCAGCGGGTCCTGGCCCTTGAGGACCTTCTGCACCAGGTCGGGCACGACGTGGCTCATCGCCAGCTTGACGTTGCCGGAGTCGATCTCGACGTCGCCCAGCGCCCGGCTCTCACCGATGCCGACGCAGTTGAACGGCCGGACGATGGTGTAGGGCAGCTGGTACTGGTCCCAGGCGGCGTGCGCGAAGTACTCGACCGCCAGCTTCTGGAAGCCGTACGACGACAGCGGAGGTGGCACCCGGCGCTCGTCCCCCTCGACCGAGGGCCACCGGTCCGTGGACTCGAAGACCATCGAGGAGCTCAGGTAGGTGACCTTCTGCAGGCGCCCGCTCTGATGGGCCTTGATCGCCGCGTCGCAGGAGGCCGCGATGATCCGCTCGTTGTTGGCCAGCAGGTCGTAGGCGTAGGTGTGGAAGTAGGAGATGCCGCCGATCAGCGCCGCCCCGGCGATGAAGTGGTCGCAGTCGCTGAGCAGCTCGGTCATCAGAGCGGTGTCGCGGGCGTCCCCCTCGACCAGCTGGTAGTGGGGGTGGTCGTCGTAGGACTTCGCGACCCGGCCGTACTTGGAGAAGTTGTCGACGCCGACGACGTCGTGGCCGCGACGCAGCAGCTCCTCGACGACGTACCCGCCGATGAAGCCGGACGAGCCGCTGATGAGAGTCTTCACTGACTGCCTTTCTGAGGGGTCGGCTGGGGATCGGCGTCGTTCGCGACCGGCAGCCGGCGGCCGTAGGCGAAGCGGTACCACCGAAGATACTTGGGCAGCCACCTGCCCAGCTTGAAGTTGGAGTCACCGGCCGGCCGGTCGAGCCAGATGGTCGGGATCTCGGCGACGGGGAGCCGCCGGCGCCGCGCCTTCGCGGTCAGCTCCAGGCCGATCTCGAAGCCGTCGCGGCTGTCGATGCCGACCTCCTCGACGAAGGCCCGGCTGTAGGCCTTGAACGAGTTCGTGGCGTCGCGGGTGCCGACCCGGGCGAACCAGTAGAGCGTGCGGCCGGCGTTGCGGGACAGCACCCGCTTGAGCAGCGGTCCCCCCACCTGCTGTCCGCCTGGCATGTAGCGCGACGCGGCGGCCACCACGACCCCGCGCTCCACCAGCCGGGTGAGCTCGTCGATCTGGCGGGGGTCGTCGCAGCCGTCGGCCATCGTCACCACCACCACCGGTGCGCTGGCGTGGTGGATGCCGTAGCGGATCGCGTGCGCCGGCCCGCGGCCGTAGTCGTTGACGAGCACCCGCACGGTGGGCTGCTCGTGCGGGGAGTAGGTCTCGATGACCGGCACGGTGGTGTCGTCGGCGGAGTCGACCACCACCAACACCTCGCACGGCAGCATCACCGACTCGAGCAGCCGGTCCAGCGCCGGGACGATCTGCCGGCCCTCGTTGTACGCCGGGATGACCACCGTGACACGCGGTCGCGCCGGCCGTTCGAGGCCGGCCCCTGTCTCGCGTGCCAACTCAGGCGTCCTGACCCAGGACGTTCCAGACGTCCGCGACCGGCTTGGCGGTGACGATGCCGCGATACTCCGGGTGGGGGGTCGCCACGATCAGCACGTCGGCCTCGGCGAGCACCTGCTCCAGCGGGACCAGGCTCGGGTCCACGGTGACGTAGGGGTCGGTCATCAGCACCCGGCGCGCCTTGAACGACACGATGCGCTTGAGCTTGTAGGCGAGGCTGGAGCGGATGTCGTCCGAGCCGGCCTTGAACGACGCGCCGAGGATCCCGACGGTCAGCTCCGCCAGATCGTGCTGCGCGGCGAGCTGGCTCACGACGTACAGCGGGAGGCCCTCGTTGACGAGCATCGCGGCATGGCCCAGCGCGAAGTTGTTGTCGTTGAACGCGGCGAGCTGCATGGTGTCCTTGAACAGGCACGGTCCCGCGGCGAAGCCGGCTCCGGGCATGTCGGCGGCGCGGGGGTAGTCCTCCGCCAGACCGACCCGGATCTTCTCGAAGTCGAGTCCCTTGCTGTCCGCGATCATGTAGAACTGGTTGACCGCGGCGAACTTGATGTAGCGCCAGGTGTTGGTGAACAGCTTGGCGAGCTCCGCCTCCTCCGGCTCCATCTCCACCGTGTGCTCGGTCAGCCGCCCGAACAGCGCGGCAGCGCGGTCCCGGACCCGCTGCGAGCGACCGGACACGATCTGCGGGAGCGCGTAGAGCTCGGTCATGGCGCGGCCCTCCGCGATCCGCTCGGGGCAGAACGACACGTCGACGTCCAGCCCACGCTCGGTGACCATCCGCTCGACGAGGCGGGTGACGCCCGGGAACACCGTGCTGCGCAGGACCAGCAGCTGGCCGTCACGGAAGTGCTCCGCGCACACCTCGAGGGCGCGGGGGATGGCCTCCGGGTCGGGGTTGAGGTGCTCGTCGACCGGCGTGCCGATGACGATGACCACGTTCTCGGCCTCGCCCACCACGGCCGGATCGGTCGTGGCCCGCAGGCACTGGGAGGCGACCGCCGCCTTGAGCTTGTCCGCGGCGCCGGGCTCGTCGAAGGGCAGGACGGCCTCGTTGACCAGGGCGACCGCCTGCTCGCTCACGTCGTAGACCAGGACCGAGGCGCCCTGGTCGGCGAGCGCGATGGCGAGCGGGAGACCGACGTGACCGCACCCACCGATGACGACCACGTCATGGGCGAAGGTGGCGGGCGATGGCATGGTTCCTCGCTGGTGTGTCTGGGAGTGGGTGGGCGGCGCCGGGAGGGGTGCCCTCCTAGCATTACCCACAGTGCCGGCCGGGAAGCTCGCGACCCCCCGGATCGGTCGCCGAGTCCGTCGGGTCGCGGGTGAGCCGCACCCTCTGCCGGGCGGCGCGCATCCGGGCTGCCGGGGTCAGGAAGACGTGCCAGGTGCCGACGAAGCCCGTCAGGTAGCCGTCGCGCCGCAGCCAGTCGCCCATGTCCCGCCGCAGCGGGCCGGACCAGCCCTTGAGCACCAGCACCGACGGGTCGGCGCGCTGGATCTGCCGGGTCCAGGCGTCGAACCCGCCCGCCTCGTGGGACACCTTCCACCTGTCCACCGCCGAGGACAGGTAGACGAACCGGTCCGGGTTGCGCCGGTGGGTGAGCACCAGCACCGCGGGGTCCCCCAGCGACCAGACCGGCGTCCCCGGCACCTGGGCGCGCCGCACCGCGCAGGCACTGGAGAGCTGGGCCCGCAGCTCGCGGTTGTCGGCGGGGTCGTTGTCGTAGGCGACCCAGGACACTCCGGCCAGGACGGCGAGGGCGGCCACCACGGCCACCCCGACCACGCCCGGCAGCGCCGACCGCCGGCGCGCGGACGGATGGCGCACGGCCGTGACCAGGGCGGCCACGGCGCCGCCGATGCCGAGCGCGGGGTAGGGCAGGAAGGGGTAGAGGTCGGGATAGCTCTGGAAGTCCGTGCTGGCGTAGGCGACGTTCCAGGCCAGGGTGAGCAGGACGACGCAGACCAGAGGCGACGTCAGGGCCGCGGTCAGGCTGTCGCGGCGCCGGACCAGCCGGGACCCGGCGAGCAGCAGGAGCAGCGCCAGACCGACCCAGCACAGCACCCCCGAGAGCCCGTACTGGCGCGTCACCACGCCCGCGATGTGCACCAGCCGGCCGCGCACCGTCTCGGCGCCGTGGTCGATGCCGGTCAGCGGGAAGACCACCGCCGACTCGACGAGCTCGGCGAGCGCGCCGGTCGCAGCGAAGTAGACGGTGACCAGAGCCACCGGGACGACGGCCCCGGCGAGGGCGAGCCCGCAGGCCCGCCACCGGTGCCGGCCGCCGCTGACCAGAGCGACCAGCACGGCGACGAACGGGTAGATCAGCAGGGGCTGCCACACGAGCGTGGCCAGCGCGCCCGCGAAGGCGCCCCAGAACCAGCTGCGTCGCGACAGCAGCCACATCGACACGACGGCGAAGAGCACACCGGGCGTCTTCGCGTCCGGTCCGGAGAGGGCGTCCAGCGCGAAGGGCCGGCTCGCCGCCAGCACGACCGCCGCTGTGAGACCGGCCAGCGTCGAGGTGAACAGCCGGGCGGCGAGCAGGTAGAGCGCGAGCACGGTGAGCAGCGAGCAGGCGAAGAAGGCGGCCCGCATCGCGTAGACGTCGTTGCTGTGCGCGAGCCGGGCGACCCAGGCTGCGGCGCCGGCGATCATCGACGCCAGCGGTGCCTTCGGGTCGAAGATCGAGGCGTACGGCGGGACACCGTGCGCCATCTGCTGGCCGGCGTAGGCGTAGATGCCCTCGTCGCGGTTCAGCTTGCCGTCGATGCCGTAGCGCGAGAAGAGTGCTGCCGCGACGGCCACGGAGAGGACGGCCCCGCCGACCCTGCCGATCGCCCGGACAGTGAGCCGGCCCGTGAGCCGACCCGTCGGGCCGCTCGTCGAGGGCTCGGCCGCGCCGCTGGTCGAGGGGCTGGTCACCGGGCTGGCCGGGGGGCGCGCGGGACACTCACGTGTGCTGATTGTACGGGCCCGACGCTGCCCCAACAGCCGACTGACGGGGACCGCCGGCGTGGACGTGCGCAATGTCTCGATGTCAAGAATCTCGGCGGCTACGATCGGTTGCATGCGCGACGAGGTGGACCGGCTGGTCGAGGCCTGGCGTCGTGAGCGGTCCGATCTCGACCTGCGGCCGATGGAGGTGCTCAGCCGGGTGACCCGGCTCGGGCACCACCTGGACCGCGCTCGCCGGCAGGCCTTCACCGAGCACGGCATCGAGTCCTGGGAGTTCGACGTGCTCGCCGCCCTGCGTCGGTCGGGACCGCCGTACCAGCTCTCGCCGGGGCGCCTGCTCAAGGAGACGCTGGTGACCAGCGGGACGATGACCAACCGCGTCGACCGGCTGGTGACGCGCGGGCTGGTCGAGCGGATGCCCGACCCGAACGACCGGCGGGGGGTGCTGGTGCGGCTGACGGCGGCGGGCCGGCTCACCGTGGACGGCGCGCTCGAGGGCCTGCTCACCCGGGAGCAGGCGCTGCTCGCCGGCCTGGACGCCGCCCAGCAGGGCACCCTGGCCGGGCTGCTCCACACGCTGGTCGTCTCGTTCGAGAAGGAGACGCGATGAGGCACATCTGGCTGCGGTTCCTGTCCGGCCCCGATGTCGACTCTCTGCGGCTCACCCGCCTCGAGATCATCGGCGCCGTCGAGTCGGTGATGGCTGCGCACGCGCGCGGCGAGACCGTGTTCGAGCCGCGGGTGCACCTGGTGCCCGACAACGGCGGTGCCGGCCACTTCAACGTCCTGCGCGGGCACGTCTCGAGCCTGGGCGAGCACGGCGTGAGCGGCATCAAGGTGGTCGGCGACTTCGTGCCGAACTACCGGCACGCGCTGCCCAGCGAGCTGGGGCTGGCCACCCTCTACGACCCGCGCACCGGCGTGCCGCTGGCCATCATGGACGCCACCTTGGTCACCGAGGCCCGCACCGGGGCGATGACGGCCGTCGGGGCCAAGCACCTGGCCCGGTCCGACGCCCGGGTGCTCGGCCACGCCGGTGCCCGGGGTACGGCGTTCAGCAACGTCACCATGCTCGACGAGCTGTTCGAGCTCGACGAGATCAGGGTGACCAGCAAGCGGGAGGAGTCGCGCGAGGCGTTCGCCGAGCAGCTGAGGGCCGAGATCCGCACCCCGGTGCGGGTCGTGGACACGGTGGCCGAGGCCTTCGACGGCGCCGACATCCTCGTGGAGGCGACCCGGCTGACCGAGCCGGAGCCCCTGCTACGCACCGCAGCGGTGAAGCCGGGTGCGTTCGTGGTGCCCTACGGGACGGTCAGCGCCGTCGAGCTCGACCTCCTCGACGTGATGGACAAGGTGGTCGTCGACGACTGGCGGGAGGCGCAGTCCGGCCGGTTCGGGGCGCTGAGACGGCACGTGGACACCGGTCGGCTGACCCGCGAGTCGCTGCACGCCGAGCTCGGGGAGGTCGTGACGAGTGCCAAGCCGGGCCGCGAGCGCGCCGACGAGCGGATCCTGCTGTGGCACCGGGGCCTGTCCATCCTGGACGTCGCGGTGGCCCACCTGGTGCTGCAGCGGGCCGAGGCCGCGGATGTCGGCACCATGCTGCGGTACCGCTGACCATGGCGCCCCTGCTGGTGGACGGCCCGGCCGACCTGGCGCCGGCCGCCGTGCTGGCGGTGGCCGACGGAGCCCGTCTGGAGCTGTCGAGCGCGCTGCTCGAGCGGCTCGCCGGCTCGCGGGCGGCCACCGTCCGGGTCCTGGACGCCGGCGGTCCGGTCTACGGCGTGAGCACCGGTCTCGGCGGGCAGGCCCATCTCGCCGTGGGCGCAGCGGAGCAGCCCGCCTTCCAGGGCGACCTGATGATCGCCCGATCGGTCGGAACGGCGCCCTGGCTGGACCGCCACAGCGCGCGGGCCGCGATCGTCACCAGGCTCCGCACCCTGCTGGCGCCCGAGGTCGGTGCCTCACCGGCGCTGGTGGCGGCACTCGCCGCGGTCCTCGACGCCGGCCTGCACCCGGCGGTCCCCGCGACCGGCAACGGGGCCGCCGGCGAGATCATCCCGCTCGCCCACCTCGGCGCCTTCCTGTCCGGCCGGGGCGAGGGCCTGAGCCGCTCCGGTGACGTCGGCCCGGCCCTCGCGGTGCTGGGTGACGCCGGCCTGGCGCCGTACCGGTTCGCGGCCAAGGAGGGGGTCGCGTTCCTGCAGGGCGTGCCGGTGGCGACCGGCCGGGCCGTGCTGCTCGGAGCCGCATCCCGGCTGCTGGCGGCGCAGTCGCTCACCGTCGCCGCCGCCGAGATCACGCTGGTGCGAGCCCCGCGCGACCCCTACCACCCGGCGCTCGCCCGGGGTGACGCGGAGCTGGGCGGGGTGCTCGGCGTGCTGCGCTCCCTGGTCGGCCCCGAGCCGGCACCCAGGTCGCTGCAGGCCCCGGTGTCCTTCCGCGTCGTGGGGCCCGCCGTGGCCACCCTGCTGCGCGCGGTCTCGCACCTGGACGAGGCGGTCCAGAGGGCCCTGGACGGCGTCACCACCTCGCCCGCGCTGGTGGACGGCCGGTTCCTGGGCACGGCGGGGTTCGACGGCTTCGACCTGGCGGCGGCGGCCGACGCCGTACGCCTGGCCGTCCTGCACCTGGCCGAGACCGGCAGCGCACGGCTGCACCGGCTGCTGGACCCGAGGGTCACCGGCCTGTCGACCCAGCTGTCCGCGGAGCCCGGACGGCAGTCCGGCCTCGTGGCGCTGCACAAGCGAGCGGTCGGTCTGGTCCACGAGGCCCGGCGCACCTCGGCGCCCGCGTCGCTCGGGGCCACCGAGACGTCGCTGGGCCAGGAGGACGTGCAGAGCTTCGCCCTGGAGGCCCTGCAGGCGGCCCACGGCTCGCTGGCGGTCCTGCGGGACGTGACGGCGTGCGAGCTGGTCGCTGTCCACCAGGCCCGGCTGCTCGGCGAGACGTTGCCGACCGGCTCGGACAGGTTGACAATGGCGTTGCGCAGGGCGTTCGTGGACGTCCCCGACGGCGTGGCGGACCGGCCGCCCGGCCAGGACGTGGCCACGGTGACGGGGGTGCTGGAGACGGGTCCCGGCAGAGGCTGGGCCGAGGAGCTGGTGGCCGAGATCCGCGACTCGCCGTCTCACGTGCCACCCACCATGCCCTGATTGACTACCGGTCGACTATCTTTTTCAGTTCCTGGACCGCCGTGTCCGTGACAAGGTCGGAGACCCGATGATCACCTTCGACACAGTGACGAAGGCCTTCCCAGGCGGCAACGTCGCCGTCGACAACCTCTCCCTGGAGCTGCCCACCGGACAGATCACGGTGTTCGTGGGGCCGTCCGGGTGCGGCAAGACCACCAGCCTGCGGATGATCAACCGGACGATCGAGCCCACCTCGGGCACCATCTCGATCGACGGCGAGGACGTCACCAAGCAGGACGCGGCGATGCTGCGGCGGGGCATCGGCTACGTGATCCAGAACGCCGGTCTGTTCCCGCACCGCACCATCGTGGACAACATCGCCACCGTGCCTCTGCTCAACGGGGTGAACAAGAAGCAGGCGCGCGAGTCGGCCGCCGAGCTGCTCACCCGGGTCGGCCTGGACGAGTCCCTCGCGGACCGCTACCCCGCCCAGCTCTCCGGCGGGCAGCAGCAGCGGGTGGGCGTGGCGCGTGCGCTGGCGGCGGACCCGCCGGTGATGCTGATGGACGAGCCGTTCAGCGCCGTCGACCCGATCGTCCGCGACAGCCTGCAGCAGGAGTTCCTGCGCCTGCAGTCCGAGCTGGGCAAGACGATCGCGTTCGTGACCCACGACATCGACGAGGCGATCAAGCTGGGCGACAACATCGCGATCCTCCGGGTGGGCGGCCGCCTCGCGCAGCTGGGGTCCCCGCAGGACGTCCTGGACAACCCCGCGGACGAGTTCGTCGCCGACTTCGTCGGACGCGACCGCGGCTTCCGGGCGCTGTCCTTCATCACCGCCGAGGAGCTCGAGGTCGAGCCGGTCCGGGGGTACGTCGACCGGGCGGACGCCGTACGCCTGGTGCTGGACGGGTCCGGCAAGCCGGAGGGCTGGTCGGTCAACGGGTCCGCCGACCTGCGCGCGCTGCCCTCGACCTTCACCGTCGAGGACTCGCTGCGGCTGGTCACCGACCTGGCCATCACCTCCCCGGCCGGTGCCGCGGTGCGCGTCGACTCCGACGGGGTCGCCGACGGGGTCGTCGCCCACGAGGCGGTCGCCCGACACCTGACCGCCCTGCGGCAGGCGGCGGACGAGGCCGAGCGATGATCAGCTACGTCAGCGAGAACCGCTCGACCATCTGGGAGGCGCTGACCCAGCACATCTGGCTGTCCCTGCTGCCTGTGCTGATCGGGTCCGTGCTCGCGCTGCCCTTCGGCTACCTCGCGGTGCGCTTCCCCCGGCTCTACCAGCCGGTCGTGAACCTCGGCGGGATCATCTACTCGATCCCCTCGCTCGCCCTGTTCGTGATCCTGCCGGGCGTGCTGGGCCTGCAGACGCTGGACCCGCTGAACATCGTGATCGCGCTGTCGCTGTACACCTTCGCGCTGATGGCCCGCACGGTCGCCGACGCGCTGACGTCCGTGCAGGGACCGACCACCCAGGCGGCCTTCGCGCTCGGCTACCGCCCGGTGCGGCAGCTGATCGGCGTCGAGCTGCCGATGGCGATGCCGGTGATGCTGGCCGGGCTGCGGGTGGCGACCGTGTCCAACATCAGCCTGGTCAGCGTGGGCGCCTTCATCGGCATCGGCGGTCTCGGCGCCCTGTTCACGCGGGGCCTCCAGCTGGACTTCGTCGAGCCGATCATCACCGGCATCGTGCTGTCGGTGCTGCTCGCGGCCATCTGCGACACCGCCATCGTGCTGGTCCAGCGACAGCTGACGCCGTGGACCCGAGTGGCGGGGGCCCGCTGATGAGCGCCCACGCAGCCCTCTCGCAGGGCACGGTGACGCCGCTGATCAACTACTTCGGCTACCTCTTCGACGGCGTCAACTGGCGGTGGGCGATGAGCTCCTCGATCCCGCACCGGCTGCTGGAGCACATCGAGTACACCCTGATCACGCTGGTGATCAGCGCCGCCATCGCCCTGCCGATCGGGCTGCTGATCGGGCACACCAACCGGGGCGCGCTGCTGGCCATCAACATCGGCAACGCCGGGCGCGCCCTGCCCACCCTGGGGCTGCTCACCTTCATCGTCACGCTGGTGGGGATCGGGCGGGTCCCGGTCTTCGTCGCCCTCATCGTGCTGGCCGTGCCCCCCATGCTGTCCGCGACCTACGCCGGCATCCGCTCGGTCGACCCCTCCGCGGTGAACGCCGCCGTCGGCATGGGGATGCGGCCCATGCAGGTGCTCTTCAAGGCCGAGGTGCCGATGGCGCTGCCGCTGATCGTCAGCGGCGTGCGCAGCGCCCTGCTGCAGGTGTGCGCGACGGCCACGGTGGCGGCGTACGTCGGGTTCGGCGGGCTCGGCCGGCTGCTCATCGACGGGCTGAGCACCAACGACTACCCCCAGGTGTTCGCCGGTGCCGTGCTCGTCGCCCTCCTCGCGATCGGCCTGGACCTGCTCAGCGCCGCCGCCGAGCGCGCGATCGTCTCCCCCGGCGTCCGAGCCCGTCGGGTCCGCCGCCGTACCCGATCTGCCAGTGCCCGATCCGTCCCCCAAGCCCCCACCGCCAGCACCTCCCGCTAGCGGCCAAACGAAAGGTCCCATCCAGATGTCTCGACGCGTGCCCAGGAAGTCCAAGCTCGTGGCGGTCGCCGCGGTCGCGGCGATGGCCCTGCCGCTCAGCTCGTGCGGAGGGGACCCGACCAGCACCACCAGCTCGGGGAGCTCCTCGACGATCACCATCGGCTCCGCCAACTTCCCCGAGAACGAGCTGCTCGCGGAGATCTACGCCCAGGCCCTCGAGGGCAAGGACGTCAAGGTGAACCGCAAGTTCAACATCGGCGCCCGTGAGGTCTACCTCAAGGCGCTCGAGGACGGCTCGATCAACATGATCCCGGAGTACAACGGGGCCCTGCTCGCCGGCCTCTCCAAGAGCGGCGCCATCCCGCCCGGCGTGAACACCACCGACCAGGTCAACGCGGCGCTGAAGAAGGTGCTGCCCAAGGGCACCGAGATCCTCAAGTCCTCACCCGCCGAGGACAAGGACACGTTGACCGTCACGTCGGCGACCGCCAAGAAGTACAGCCTGACGACCATCGACGACCTCAAGCCGGTGGCGAGCAAGCTGACGATCGGCGCCGGGCCCGAGTTCGCCAAGCGCCAGCAGGGGCTGGTCGGGCTCAAGAAGGTCTACGGCCTGACGTTCAAGCAGTTCAAGCCCCTCGACGTGGGCGGCCCGCTGACCAAGGCGGCGTTGAAGAAGGACGACATCCAGGTCGCGAACATCTTCTCGACCGACTCGAGCATCGTGACCGACAAGCTCGTGGTGCTCAAGGACACCAAGACGCTGTTCCCGGCCCAGAACGTCACGCCGATCATCGAGACCTCCAAGGTCAAGGGCGACGTCGAGAGCACCATCGACGCCGTGTCCGCGGCCCTGGACACCGAGGACCTGACGATGTACCTCGCCCAGGTCCAGGTCGACAAGAAGGACCCGGCCACCGTCGCGAAGCAGTTCCTCTCGGACAAGAAGCTGACCTGACCGTCCCCTGAGGACCCCTGCTGATTACCAGGGGATGCAGGACGTCTGGCGCTTCCCATGGGTCACGGCCCATGGGAAGTGCCAGTTCTCCATGGGAAGCACGCCGCGACGTGAGGTCGCAGCGTCTGCCGGCCTCACTCCAGGACGGCGGCCGCCTCCAGCCACTCCTCCTCGAGCGCCTCCCGGCGAGCAACGAGGTCGCGGAGCTCACGGTCCAGCTCGGCCAGCCGCTCGTAGTCCGCGGCGTGCTCGGCGAGCAGGGCGTGCAGCTCCTTCTCGCGACCCATCAGCTTGGTCAGCTGCCGCTCGACGCGGGTGACCGCCTTGCGGGCCTCGCGGACCTCCGCCGACGAGGCCGCAGAACGGGACGCCTCGGCAGGACCCGGGCCCGCAGAACGGGACGCCTCGGCCGAGCCGGGGGTCGCAGAACGGGACGCCTCGGCGGGGGCGAGGTGGAGGGCGGCCTCCCGACGCTCGAGGTACTCCTCCACGCCCCGGGGCAGCAGCGACACCTGGCCGTCCCCGAGCAGGGCGTAGGTCGCGTCGGTGACCCGCTCCAGGAAGTAGCGGTCGTGGGAGACGACCACCAGCGTCCCCGGCCAGCCGTCCAGGAAGTCCTCGAGGACCGTGAGGGTCTCGATGTCCAGGTCGTTGGTGGGCTCGTCGAGCAGCAGCACATTCGGCTCGGTGAGCAGCAGCCGCAGCATCTGCAGCCGTCGCCGCTCCCCACCCGAGAGGTCGCCGATCCGGGCGGTCAGCCGGTCGCCGGTGAACCCGAACCGCTCCAGCATCGAGGACGCCGTGATCTCACCCGACGCCGTGCGGGAGACCCGCTTGATCCCCTCGACCGAGTCAAGCACCCGCTCGGCGGGGTCGAGGTGGTCGAGCACCTGGCTGAGGTGCTCGAGCGCCACCGTCCGGCCACGACGGACCCGCCCGCGGTCCGGCTCGATCTCCCCGGCCACCAGCCGCAGCACCGAGGTCTTGCCGGCCCCGTTGACGCCGACCAGCCCGAACCGGTCACCGGGCCCGAGCCGCCACGTGGCGTGCGCAAGCAACCGCCGTGACCCCCGCGTCAGGTCGACGTCCTCCATGTCCAGCACGTCCTTGCCGAGCCGCTGGGTCGCGAACCGCTGCAGCTCCAGCCGGTCGCGAGGCTCCGGCTCGTCCTCGATCAGGGCGCTCGCGGCGTCCATCCGGAACTTCGGCTTCGACGTGCGGGCGGGCGCACCGCGGCGCAGCCAGGCCAGCTCCTTGCGCATCAGGTTCTGCCGGCGGGACTCCGACGCGGCCGCCTGGCGCTGCCGCTCGGCCTTGGCGAGGACGAAGGCCGCGTAGCCGCCGTCGTACACGTCGACGACGCCGTCGTGCACCTCCCAGGTCGCGGTGCAGACCTCGTCGAGGAACCAGCGGTCGTGGGTGACGACGACGAGCGCGTAGGTCCGCCGACGCAGGTAGCGCGCGAGCCAGGACACCGCCTCCACGTCGAGGTGGTTGGTGGGCTCGTCGAGCACCACCAGGTCGTGGTCGCCCAGCAGCAGCCGGGCCAGCGAGCAGCGTCGCCGCTCGCCGCCGGAGAGCCCGTCGACGCCCCGGTCCAGGGAGACGCCCGCCAGCAGCACCTCGACGACCTCGCGGGTCGAGCCCTCGGCGGCCCACTCGTGGTCGGCGCGGCCCTGCAGCACGACCTCGCGGACCGTGGCGGTGGCGTCCAGCTCGTCGCCCTGGGTCAGGAAGCCCAGGTGCAACCCCCGGTTGCGCGACACCCGTCCTTCGTCGACCTCCTCGAGCCCGCCGATGATCCGCAGCAGCGTCGTCTTCCCGTCGCCGTTGCGCCCGACCACCCCGATCCGCTCGCCCGCGCCGACGCCGAGGCTGACGTCGGCCAGCAGCGGTCGCACACCGAATGCCTTGTGCACCCGCTCGAGGCTCACCAGGTTGGCGGTGGCCATCACGCCTCCTCGAGGGGCGCGACGTGCGCACCCGCCACCGGGCCGGGAGCCACCGACACCGTCCCCAGGCCCTCCGCGGACAGCAGACGTCCCACCCGTACGGCGTCCACCTGCGTCGCGCACAGGAACAGGCAGCTCGGCCCGGACCCGGACAGGAGCGCGCCGTGCACGCCCTCGAGCCGGCGACCTACCTCGAGGGCGTCGCGGAGCTCCGGCCGCAGTCGCAGCGCCGCCGCCTCCAGGTCGTTGCCGAGGGCCGACCCCAGCCCGCTGACGTCGTGGTCGCGCAGGGCCGCCGTCAGCTCCTCGGGGATCCGGGGCGTCTCGATCCCCGACCTCCCGGGAGAGGAGTGCAGCACGTCGAACTCCCGGTAGACCGCCGGCGTGGACAGGCCCACGGCCGACTCCAGGACGACCCACCAGTAGTCGCCGCGGGTCTCCAGGGGAGTCACGAGCTCACCGCGCCCCGAGCCGACGGCGGTCCCGCCGACCAGGGCGAACGGCACGTCGCTGCCCAGCTCGGCCGCCAGCTCGAGGAGCTCCGCGCGCGACGTGCCCAGCCCCCAGAGCCGGTCGCAGGCGAGCAGGGTCGCAGCGGCGTCGGCGCTGCCGCCGGCCATCCCGCCGGCCACCGGGATGCCCTTGTCGATGACGATGTCGGCACCGCGCTCGATCCCGTGGTGCTTGGCGAGCAGCAGCGCGGCCTGCACGGCGAGGTTCGACCCGTCCGCGGGCACCTCGGCCACCGACAGTCGGGCGTCGGCACGCAGCGTCAGCGTGAGCTCGTCGGCGTCCCGCACCGTGACCCGGTCGAACAGCCCGACCGCCTGGTAGACGGTGGCCAGCGGGTGGAACCCGTCCTCGCGGACCGGGCCCACTCCCAGGCACAGGTTCACCTTCGCCGGAGCCACCACCGAGACGGGGCCGCGGCTGTCGGCGGGCCCGGTCACCGACCCGCCCCGGGCGCGGCCAGGCCGAGGATGAGCCCCTCGGCGATGCGGGCGAAGTCGGCGACCCCGATCGACTCGCCGCGCGCCATCGGGTCCACGCCGGCGTGCGCGAGCGCCGCCTCGGCCGCCTCGGGCGACCCGGCCATGGCCTTGAGGGTGGAGCGCAGCGTCTTGCGGCGCTGCGCGAACGCGGCGTCCACCACGGCGAACACCTCCTGACGGGTCGCGGTCCCGGTGGGCGGGTCGCGGTGCGTCCAGGCGACCAGCCCGGAGTCCACGTTCGGCGCCGGCCAGAACACGCTGCGGCTCACCGACCCCGCCCGGCGTACGTCCGCGAACCAGGCCGCCTTGACCGACGGCACGCCGTAGGTCCGCGAGCCCGGTGGAGCGGCGAGCCGGTCGGCGACCTCCGCCTGGACCATCACCAGGCCGTGCCGCAACGACGGCAGCAGCTCGAACAGGTGCAGGAGCACCGGGACGGAGACGTTGTAGGGCAGGTTCGCGACCAGCGCCGTGGGCGCCGGCCCGGGCAGGGTCCGCACAGCCAGCGCGTCGGCCTCGACCACCTCGAACCGGTCGGTCTGGTCCGGGGCGTAGGCCGCCACCGTCCCGGGCAGGGCCCCGGCGAGCACCGGGTCGATCTCCACCGCCACCACCCGCGCGCCGGTGGCGAGCAGCGCCAGGGTCAGCGACCCCAGGCCCGGCCCGACCTCCAGCACGACGTCGGAGGCCGAGACACCGGAGTGCCGCACGATCCGGCGGACGGTGTTCGGGTCGATCACGAAGTTCTGGCCGCGCTGCTTGGTCGGGCGCACCCCGAGCCGGTCGGCGAGCAGACGCACCTCCGCCGGTCCGAGGAACCTCGGACCGGCGGAGGAGTCAGCCTGCTCGTGCGTCACCTGTCGACTCTATCGACCGCGACGAACCGGCCGGGCAGCCGCAACCAGGAGGCGCTCAGCCGCCGCACACCGGCCAGGCGCCGTACCCACCGGCCGCCGCAGCGACCCGCTCGGCGACGGCGATCTGGGCCTCGCGGCTCTGCTGGTCGGGGCGACCGGTGCCGCCGTAGGCCCGCCAGGTGCCCAGGTTGAACTGCAGGCCGCCGTAGTAGCCGTTGCCCGTGTTGGTGGCCCAGTTGCCGCCCGACTCGCACGCGGCGATCCGGTCCCAGATGCTGTTCCCGCTCGAGAAGCTCGGGGTCGGCGCGGGGCGCTCCTTGGTGCCGACCCGGACGACCGCGTCGACCGGACGGCGTACGACGGACGAGCGCACCGCCGTGCGCTTGGTGACCTTGCCGTTCTCCGATGTGACCCGGTAGACGACCTTGCGGGTGCCCTCGCGCCCGGCGCGGACGGTCTTCGTCTCGTCGGTGAACATCGAGGAGTCGGCCTTCTTCTCGGTGCCGAAGGCGACGGGCTCGGTGACCGGGCGCCGGTCGACGGAGACGCGGGTGAAGGTGATCTTGTCACCGTCGCGCACCGAGGCGCCCAGAGCCGGCTTGACCTTGTCGTTGCCGTCGGCGTGGACGCCGAGTGCCCGCAGCGCGCCGCCGACCCGCAGCGCCGTCACGGTGGTCCTGCGCTTCTTTGCCTGCGCCAGCTTCACGGTGAGCGTCTTGGGGGTGACGACCGCCAGGCGCATGCCGCCGCGGCTGATCGTGGCGCCGCGGCTGGCCGACAGGTCGGCGCCGCCGACCCGCAGGCCGATCTGGTCCAGGGCCGAGTCGACGTCGCTCGCGGTGACCCAGTAGCGGCTGTCGCGGCCGTCGACGGCGACGTCGAGCGGCCGGCCGTAGCGCACCGCGATCGTCTGGCCGTCCTCGACCGAGGAGCTCACGCTCGGGGCGACCACGTCGTGGCTGGTCAGGGAGATGTCCTGGGACTTCAGCACGTCGCCGACCGAGTCGCCGAACGTGCGCACCTTCGTGGTCTTGCCGTCCACCGACATGGTGACGGACTTGCTCATGGTGGCGTAGCCGATGCCGGTGGCCGCCACGGCCAGCGCGACGGCGCCGGTGAGGCCGCCGAGGACTGCCTTGCTCTTGGTTGCTCGAAGGACTGTGGTCCGCACGCTGCTCCAAAGGGTGGTGCTTCCCGAGCCGCGGGGGGCAGGCACCCGGCGTCTGGGACCGGTCCGGCCCGACAGCTGCGCCGCGGCCCTCCGGAATCGACCACCCGGCTTCGTCGCCGGCGGTGTCCACGAGGGCCCCATGGGTGCTGCCCGAGAACTTCCCCGCTCCCGGCCAACAAGCACAGGACCATGCCAGAAGGTCGTCCGAGGTGCCAAATGTATCGCCCGGATATGTCCTACTTCCTGGCGGTCCACCGTGGGGCATGTCACGCCGTCGACCGCGTTGGGCCGGTCCGATCGGGGCATGCGCGCGTCCAGGACGCGCTACCAGCCGCCTCCGAACGCGACCTCGGTGTTGGCGTCGACGGCGGCGCACAGCGCCTCCAGGTCGTCGCCGCGGGTGGCTGCCATCGAGCGCATCGTCAGCGGCACCAGGTAGGACGCGTTGGGCCGCCCGCGGTAGGGCATCGGGGTGAGGTACGGCGCGTCGGTCTCGACGAGCACCCGGTCCAGCGGAGCCACCCGCAGCGCCGCCCGGATGGGGTCGGCGTTCTTGAAGGTCACCGTGCCGGCGAAGGACAGCCAGGCGCCGCGGTCCAGGGCGGCTCGCGCGAAGTCGGCGTCGCCGGAGAAGCAGTGCAGGACCACCCGGTCCGGGACCCCCTCCTCGTCGAGGATCCGCAGCACGTCCGCATGCGCGTCCCGGTCGTGGATGACCAGCGTCCGGTCCAGGCGCTTGGCCAGGTCGATGTGCCGGCGGAACGACAGCTGCTGGGCGGCTCGGCCGTCCTCGCCGGTGCGGAAGTAGTCCAGGCCGGTCTCCCCCACCGCGCGCACCCGGTCGCCGGACCCGGCGAGCTCCTCGATCTCGTCCATCGCCGCGTCGAGCCGGCCGGCCGCCTCCAGCAGCGGCGCCTCGTTGGGATGCAGCGCGACCCCGGCGACCAGGGCGTCGTGGGCGCCGGCGGCCGCGACGGCCCAGCGGGCTCCCGGCAGGTCGCAGCCGATCTGCACGATGCGGGTCACCCCGACCGCGGCTGCCCGGGCGACGGCCTCGTCCACGGGCAGCCAGGACCCGTCCGGCCCGTCCGCGATGTCGAGGTGGCAGTGGTTGTCGACCACCGGGTGCGGCAGCGGCTCGGGCGCCGGCGGTCGGCTTCGGTCGCGTCCCGAGGAGCCCCCCGACTTCCCGTCGCCCCGGGCTCGGGTGGGTCCGGCCGGCTCACCGGCTGGGGGGCCGCTCATCGCGCTCCTCCCCGGGTCCGGTCCTTGAACTCCACGACCGCGTCGAAGACCACGCGCCGGTGCACGCCCGTGCGCCTCGCCACCTCGAGGATCGCCTCCTTGCGCGAGCCGCCCAGCTCCTGCTCCTCGGCGACCGCGGCCGCCAGCGCCTCTCGACCCGCGGCGTCGACCGGTGCGTCGACCCGCCGCTCACCCGCGCCCTCGACGACCAGCGTCACCTCGCCGCGGACCCCGTCGCCCGCCCAGCGGGCCAGGTCGGCCAGCCCTGCCCGTCGTACCTCCTCGTGGGTCTTGGTCAGCTCCCGGCACACCGCTCCGCGCCGGTCCGCGCCGAACGCCTCGGCCATCGCCGCCAGCGTGACCGCGGTGCGGTGCGGCGCCTCGAAGAACACCATGGTCCGCTGCTCGTCGCGGAGCTCGGTGAGCCGGCGTGTGCGCTCTCCCGCCTTGCGGGGCAGGAAGCCCTCGAAGCAGAACCGGTCGACGGGCAGACCGGAGACCGCCAGCGCGGCCAGCACCGCCGAGGGCCCGGGGACGGTGGTGACCGTGATCCCCTGCTCCACCGCGGCGGTGACCAGCCGGTAGCCGGGGTCGGAGACCGACGGCATCCCGGCGTCGGTGACCACCAGCACCCGCTCGCCGTTCGCGAGGGCCTCGACCAGGGCCGGGGTGCGAGCCGACTCGTTGCCCTCGAAGTAGGACACCACCCGGCCACCGATGCTCACGCCCAGCTCCGCCGCCAGCCGACGGAGCCGACGGGTGTCCTCGGCGGCGACCACGTCGGCGTTGGCGAGCTCGTCGGCCAGCCGCGGTGAGGCGTCGCGCACGCGTCCGATCGGGGTCGCAGCGAGCACCAGCGCTCCCGTGCTGCCGGCCGTCTCCACGTCGCCGATCATCTCAGGCACCTGTTGGAGTCCTCCCCGGACCCGCGGTCGGCGATCCGTACAGTTGCCGGGTGACCACCGCCCAGGAGGCCCGCCCGGGCACGGGACTCTCGACCACGGCCGACGGCCGGAGCGTCCCGAGCGCCCGACAGCGGCTCGCGGCGCCGCCTCGCGACGACGACCGGTTCCTGGGCTGGGTGGCGACGGTCGCGGTCACGCTGCTGGCCGGCTTCCTGCGGCTGCGGGACCTCGGCACCCCGCACGCGTTCCTGTTCGACGAGACCTACTACGCCAAGGACGCGTGGTCGCTGTGGCACCACGGCTACGTCACGAACTACGTGCCGGACGCCAACGACAAGATCCTGGCCGGTGACCTGCACGGCCTGTTCCAGAACACGCCGAGCTTCGTGGTGCACCCGGAGGTCGGGAAGTGGCTGATCGGGCTCGGCGAGGAGCTGTTCGGCATGGACCCGATGGGCTGGCGGGTCGCGTCCGCCGTCGTCGGCACGCTGCTGATCACCGTGCTGGTGCGGCTGGCCCGTCGGCTCACGAGGTCCACCCTGCTGGGGGCGGTCGCCGGCCTGCTGCTCTGCTTCGACGGCATGGAGTTCCTGCTGTCCCGGCTGGCTCTGCTGGACATCTTCCTGGCCTTCTTCCTGGTCTGCGCGGTGCACTGCCTGGTCGCCGACCGGGACTGGGGCCGCGCGAGGCTGGCCCGGCTGGTCCCCGAGGGCTATCACCCCTCTCCCTCGGACTGGGGACCGGTGCGCGGCCTGCGCTGGCGCCCGTGGCGGCTGGCGGCCGGCCTCTGCTTCGGCCTGGCCTGCGGCACCAAGTGGAACGCCATCTATCCGCTCGCGGCGTTCGGGGTGCTCGTGTGGATGTGGGACGCCGGTGCCCGCCGCGCGATCGGGGTCCGCAGCCCGCGGCTGCGGTCCTTCGTGGTGGACGCCCTGCCGGCGTTGGGCTACCTGGTCGGGGTGGCGTTCGTGGTCTACCTGCTGACCTGGACCGGCTGGCTGCTGCACGCGGGGGCCTACGAGAAGGCGCTCTCCGACACGCAGTACGGGCCCTACTGGGGCAGCTACCTCAAGCAGGACACCCACGGCTTCCTCGCCGAGACGGTCCGGTCGCTGCGGTCGCTGTTGCACTACCACCACGACGTCTACACGTTCCACACGAAGTTCCTGGACTCCGCCACCCACGCCTACCAGTCCAAGCCCCAGGGCTGGCTGATCCTGAACCGCCCGGTGGGCATCCAGGCCGACCTGGGGATCAGGCCCGGCACGCAGGGGTGCAACGCCCCGGCGGACAGCACCTGCCTGCGCCAGGAATTGCTGCTCGGCACCCCGGCCCTGTGGTGGGGCGGCGTGCTCGCCCTGCTGTACGCCGTCTACGGCTGGATCGGCAAGCGGGACTGGCGGTTCGGCGTCGCGGTGGTCGGTGTCGTCGCCTCGTGGCTGCCGTGGATCCCCAACGACGACCGGCCGATCTTCTCCTACTACGCCATCGCGATCATCCCGTTCACGGTGCTCGCCATCGTCCTGTGCCTGGGCACCATGATGGGCGGTCCGCACGCGTCGTACGAGCGGCGCATGTGGGGTACGGCGGCCGCCGGCGCGTTCGTGGTCCTGGTGCTGCTGAACTTCGCCTACTTCTGGCCGATCTACACCGGGCAGCTGATCACCACGCCCGACTGGCTGGACCGGATCTGGTTCAAGCGCTGGATCTAGTGGTCGGTGGGCGCTGGCTAGGCTGTGCGTCCCACCCGGCCACCGGCCGCGTCGAGCCCCCAGGAGAGGTTGCCATGTCGCCCGTCTACGACTCGGACCTGCAAGCAGCTGTGGACGCCACGTCGGTGGCCAAGGACAGCGGGGAGACCGATCTGGTGGCCTACCTGCGCGAGCAGCTCGCGGAGCGCGATATCGAGACGGCCGACGACGGCTGGCTGCAGCGGATGGTCGAGGGGATCAACGGCGACCCCAACTACATGATCGACGCCGAGCCGAAGGACTACGAGTCCGACACGTAGCACCGCCGGCGGCAGCCCGCCGATGAGTTGGGCGCTGCCGTCGGGTCTGTCCTGGCATGAGCAGTGACGAGACAGAGATCCGGAGCCTGGTCGAGCGCTGGGCCACAGCCGTGCACGTCGGCGACCTGGACCAGGTCCTCGCCGACCACGGCGAGGACATCGTGATGTTCGACGTGCCGCCGCCGTCCCGGGGGGTGCGGGGGATCGCGGCCTACCGCGACACCTGGCCGCCGTTCTTCGAGTGGCAGGCGAGCGGAGCGTCCTTCGAGATCGTCGCCCTCGAGGTGGAGGCCGGCGAGGACGTGGCGTTCGCGCACGCCCTGCTCAGGTGCGGCACCCCCGAGCAGCTGCGGGAGGACCCCGACAACCTGCTCCGGCTGACCGTCGGGCTGCGCAAGGCCGACGGCCGGTGGACCGTCGTGCACGAGCACCACTCGTTCGCCGACCGGAGCTGAGGTCGAGAACCCCGGCGCCTACCCTCGTCCTCAGGTCGGCAGCCCGAGTGCCGGCACCGCAGCCTGGCAGCATCTGGACCAGGCAGACCAGAGGAGCCCAGATGATCAAGGTGACCGTGCTCTACCCGAGCGGTGAGGACAAGACCTTCGACCACGACTACTACCGCGAGAGCCACATGCCGATGGTCGCGCGGGTGGTCGGCGAGCCGCTGAAGGGCTACCACATCGACCATGGCGTCGCCGGCGGGACCTCGGACTCGCCACCGCCGTTCCTCGCGGCCGGGCACCTGCTGTTCGACTCGGTGGAGGCCTACGACGCCGGATTCGGCCCGCACTCGAAGGAGATCATGGCCGACATCCCGAACTACACCAACATCACGCCGACCCTGCAGATCAGCGAGATCGTGGAGTAGCCGGACCGGGCAGGGTTAACCCGCCCGCCCAGTTGGCGTAACCCGGCGACACGTCGAGGTGGCAAGGTGAAGGCCATGGCCACCACCCGGTACGCGTCCGGTGACGGCGTCCGGCTGGCCTACCACCTGCACGGTCGTCTGCTGTTCTGGCGGCCGTGGCTGGTGCTCGTCCAGGGGGTCGGATTCGACGCGGACGCCTGGTCCCCGGTGCTCGGCAGGCTGCGCAGACGCTTCCGGCTGGTCGTGGTGGACAACCGCGGGGTCGGGGACAGCGACGAGGCCCGCGGCTGGTACGGCGTGGCCGACATGGCCGCGGACGTGGTCGCCGTGCTCGACGCCGAGCACATCGAGACCGCGCACGTGATGGGGGTCAGCCTGGGCGGGATGGTCGCCCAGGACCTGGCGATCACCCACCCCGAGCGGGTCGACCGGCTGGTGCTGGTGAGCACGACACCGGGCTGGCCGTTCACCTTCCCGCTGCCCGCTCCCAGCGGCAGGCTGCTCGCCCTCAACACCGTGCTGCCGCGCCGGACCGCCGTACGCCGACAGGTGCGCAACATGGTGTCCCGGGACAGCATCGCGTCACGACCGCAGCTGGTGGAGCAGATGAGCGCCTACCTCGACGCCCGCCGGAACGCTCCTCGCACCGGCCGGCAGCAGCTGCTCGCCGGCGCGACGTACGTCGGCGGGCTGCGGCAGCACCGGATCAGCGCACCGACGCTGGTGCTGCACGGCACCGCGGACACCGTCGCCGACCCTCGCAACGCCGGCGTGCTGACGGCCCAGATCCCGCAGTCCCGGCTGGTGATGTTCCCCGACGCCGGTCACCTGCTGTTCTGGGAGAGCCCCGAGCGCTTCTGCGCAGTCGTCACGACGTTCCTCCGGTCGCGCCGCTGAGACTCCCGTCCAGCTCGGGTGTCCGCATGTGCGAACGGGGTAATGGTCCGACATGCCCCTTGTGGAGAGCTCAGGCTATGCCCATGTCCGACTGACCGTCACAGACATCGAGCGCTCGAAGGCGTTCTATGACCACGTCTTCGGTTGGCCGGTGGCCGTCGATGCGTCCGGGTCGGTCGACGAGCCGGGCGTCAAGCAATCCGCCGAGCAGTTCTTCGGTGGGGTTGTCTACCAGACCCCCGAGGGCACTCTCTTCGGGCTCCGGCCCGTGGGAGACAACAGGTTCGACTCCGAGCGGACGGGGCTCGACCACGTCAGCTTCGCGGTCGCGTCCCGCTCGGCTCTGGACAGTGCGGCCTCGGCTCTGACGGACGCCGGGATCCCGCATGGTGACGTCGTGGAGCTGGGGGACGCAGGGATCGCGATCCTGTCCTTCCAGGACCCGGACGACATCAACATCGAGCTGACCGCGCCGCTGACCGCCTGAGCCCTCGACCCCGCCGGGGACCGTTCATCGCAGCACCAAGCCGAAGGAGCAACGACCCATGTCGGACGAGACCACAGACAGCCAGACCACAGACAGCCAGACCACAGACAGCCAGACCACGGACGCCGAGGACGGCGCCGGGACCGGATCCGGGTCGTCGGTCGGCGCACACAACCTCTTCGTGCGCGACGACCACGGCGACGGCCGCCCGGTCGTGCTGATCCACGGCTGGCCGCTGTCGAATGCGTCCTGGTCCGCTCAGGACAGCGCCCTGCGCGAGGCCGGCTACCGCGTCGTGGCCTACGACCGCCGAGGCTTCGGCAAGTCGGGTCCCGGTGACAGCTACGACTACGACGCCCTGTCCGACGACCTGGACAACGTGCTGTCCGACCTCGACCTGCGCGACGTGACGCTGGTCGGGTTCTCCATGGGTGGGGGCGAGGTGGCGCGCTACCTGTCACGGCACGGCAAGGAGCGGATCCACAGCGTCGTGTTCGCGGCCGCCGTACCCCCGTGTCTGATGAAGTCCGAGGACAACCCGGACGGCCCGCTCACCGAGGACGCGGCCAAGGGGATGCGCCAGGGGCTGGAGGAGCAGCGCGACGAGTTCTTCGAGGACTTCATGCGCCACTTCTTCTCAGCCGGCGACGAGCTCAAGGTCAGCGAGGAGCAGCGCACCGAGGCGGTTGCCCTCTGCCAGCAGTCCGACCAGGAGGCCGCGCTCGGCTGCATGGACGCCTTCGCGACCACCGACTTCCGCAAGGACCTGGAGGCCGTTGACGTTCCCACGCTCGTCATCCACGGCGACAGCGACGGGATCGTGCCGTTCGAGGGCTCGGGCAAGCTGACCCACGAGGCCGTGCCCGACAGTGAGCTCGTCGTCATCGAGGGCGGCCCGCACGGGATCAACCTCAGTCACGCCGACGAGTTCAACTCGGCCCTCGTCTCCTTCCTCGCCAAGTAGCCTCTGCACGTCAGCGCGCGCTGTCACTCGCCGCGTCGAGGATGCCGGGGCGGCCGAGAAGCCACTGCGACATCGCCCAGCTCCCAGCCTGGCTAACTCGCCAGGGCTGCGTCTGGTGCAGCGGCTCAGGTCGTCCGCCGGTGATACTCGAGCTGGCCGTCGGGGAGGTCGGTGGTCTGGTAGTCGGGGTCGTGGGCGCGGCGGTGGTGGAAGGGGCACAGCAGCCGGCCGTTGCGCACACTGGTGCCGCCGCCGCGGGACCAGGGCACCGGATGATGCGCGTCGCACCAGCCGGCCGGCCGGTCGCAACCCATAGCGGTGCAGCCACCGTCCTGAATGCCCATCGCGATCCGCTGGTGCTCGGTGTGGAACCGGGTTCGCCGGCCCATGTCCAGCACCACCGACCGGCCGCCCAGGACCCGCTGGTAGACGACCGGGATGATCCCGGCCTCGCACGCCAACCGGCGTGCCGCAGCCGCCGAGATACGCTCCCCGGTGTCCAGCCGCGCCGTCCCCAGCTCAGTCAGCAGCGTGTCGTAGTCCAGCAGCACCACCACCGTCGCGGAGACCCCACCGGCCGTCGGCAGCCGCTCCGCGGGGATCCGCTCGAGCAGCAGCCCGAACGCCTCACCCAGCTGCTCGGGCCGCGACACCCTCCGCACAGGCGCCGAGATGTCAACCTCCCGCCGCCCAGCACCGTCCTCGGCACCGTCCTCGGCACCGTCCACGGCACCGTCCACGGCACCGTCCACGGCACCGTCCACGGCACCGTCCTCGGCACCGTCTCGTGGGTCCGGCGAATGGTCGCCGCCAGACCGACCGTCGTCGTCGTCGTGGGGAGCATCGACGCCGGGGCGTCTCTCGGGGCGGCTCGACTGGGTGCTGCTCGGCTGGCTGGTCGGCTCGCTGCTCGGCTGGCTGGTCGGCTGGCTGGTCGGGTGGGCGCGGCCGCCGATCAACGCCTCCAGCATCCTGCGCAGCATCGCAGCATGCAGCGAGGCGATCTTGAACCGGCCGGTGTGGGTCCCGTCCCCGTTGTCGAACAGCTGCAGATAGCTCGCCCGGGCCGCCGCGGACTCCTCCCGGGCCAACCGGCGACCGTCCTCGACATCGGCCGCCTCCGGATCGATGACCTCCAGCACCCGCCGCCCCACCACCTTGAGTGCCTTCTCGTCGTGCACGGCCGCCAGCTCGACCAGATGCGCCTCCGCCCGCACCCGCACCCAGGCATCCACCTCACTCGGCAACGCGCCGACCGCGGCCACGATCACCCGCGCCTGCCCGAGACTCACCCGCCCCGCCGCCAACGCCTCCCGAGTAGCCGCGAACCCTCCGTCCAACGCCACCGCCAACGCCACATCCGCCCTCGCCGCAGCCCGACCCCGCCGCGTCACATGCGCCCACCACGCTGCCGTCGAGGACGCCCCCGACTCCACCCCCACACCGTCACGGTCCGCCGCCGCCAACACCCGCAACCGCAACGCCGCAATCCGCGCCTCCGCCGCCGACAGCTCCACCAGCACCCTGCGTTGCTCCGCCCCTGTCAACGACCACACCGGCGCCTGGACCAACCCGTCCAACACCTCGTGCAGCCGCGTCGAGAACCGGGCGATCACATGCCCGGGAGCCTCCGCACCGGTAGTTGACGACATGCACCAAGGCTAGAAGCAGTGCCGGACCTCTTCCGTACACAGATTCGAATCTGTGCACAAGCCATCCACCAATGCGCCTGTGGACGATATCTGGCCCCTCGGCAACTCGGGCGTACCCATGAAGCGGTCGTCCTGGTCCTCCCCGCCCAGCCGTCCGCCGATGAGGCTTGGCGCGCCAGAGCTGCGCCAGAGCTGCGCCAGAGCCTCGTCACACTTCGACCGGTGAGCGGAACCGCACTGCGCCGCGGAAGTCCGTGACCAGACACAGGTCCCACGGCGGATCTTCCTGCTTCTCGTCACGGACTACGCGGAAGTGGGGCTGTCGCCGACCTGCTGTGAGCTGCCGTAATCCGGTCGACTCCTCACCACCGGCCCTCTAGCCTGGCCAGGCGATGCAGGACTTCCCCCCACCGGTCAGTGTGTTCACCAGGTTCCCCGGCGAGACACCCACCCCCGAGCCCGACGTCCGGTCGCCGTCGCGGTTCCTGATCGGGCAGATGCGCCAGCAGAGGACCGTCATCGCCACCGCGACCCTCGTCGGCGTCCTGTGGCAGCTGCCGATGACGGTCGGACCGTGGCTGGTGGGTCGCGCGGTCGACCGCGGCATCCTGGGCGAGTCGGTGTCGGCGACGTTGCAGTGGACCGGTCTGCTGCTCGCGGTGACGATCGTGGGTGCGGTCTTCGGGATCGTCATGCACACGCTGGTGGTGCGCAGCTGGCTGATCGGTCTCTACGGCACCACCCTGCTGGTGACCCGCAAGGCCGTGCACCTGGGCCATCTGCTCCCCCGTCGTACGCCGACCGGCGAGGTGCTGAGCGTGGCCGCCAGCGACGCGGACGAGTTCGGCGCCCTCACCGAGATCACCGCACGAGCCCTGTCCCAGCTCGTGGGCTACCTGACGGTGGCCGCCATCGTGCTGCTGACGTCCCCGCTGCTCGGGCTGATGGTGCTGGCGGCGGCACCGGTGCTGATCGGCGTGGCGCTGCCGCTGCTGCGCCCGCTGCACCGTCGACAGGAGACGGAGCGGACGCGCACCTCGACCCTGACGTCGATGGCCACCGACATCGTCGCGGGCCTGCGGATCCTGCGGGGGATCGGTGGCGAGGAGACCTTCGGTCACAGCTACGCACGACAGTCCCAGCTGGCCCGGCGGGCCGGGGTCTCCGCCGGCGTCTGGCAGGCCGGGACCGAGGCGGTCGGCGTCCTGGTGTCGGGCTGCTTCCTGGTGATGCTGATGTACGTCGGCACCCGGGCCGTCGACGGCGGGTCGCTGAGCGTCGGTGAACTGGTCAGCTTCCTCGGCTACGGGCTGTTCATGGTCGGCCCCATCCAGACGTTCTTCGAGTTCGCGCAGAAGCTGACGCGCGCCCTGGTGTCGGCGCAGAAGGCGGTCGCGGTGCTGGAGCTGACCCCGCCCTGGCGCGCGCCCACCAGCCCCCTCTCTCTTCCGGGCACCGGTGACCTGGTCGACGAGTCCAGCGGGTTCGTCGCACGTCCGGGAGAGCTGACGGTGGTGGTGAGCTCGGTGCCCGAGTCGTCGTCGGCACTCGCCGACCGGCTCGGGCGGTGGTTCACCGCCGAGCAGGACGCGCCCCCGCTGCTGGAGCCGGGAGGCCCTCTCCGGGGTCGCCGCGGCCGGGCCGAGCGTCGCGATCGACGTCGGCTGCTGGCACAGCGGGACGACGAGCGCGCGACCCGGGCCTGGGGGGTCACCTACGGCGGGGTGGACCTCGGTCGGGTGCCTCTGGAGGAGCTGCGCCGCACGGTCGTGGTCAGCGACGCCAACAGCCAGCTGTTCGCCGGCTCCCTCCAGGACGCCGTCGACCCGCACGGCCTGCTGACCCGCGCGCAAGCCGAAGAGGCCCTGCGCACCGCGTCCGCCGAGGACGTCTACGACGCGGTGCCCGGCGGCTGGGCGGGTCAGCTGGACGAGCGTGGCCGTGGCCTGTCGGGCGGCCAGCGTCAACGGGTCGTGCTGGCCAGGGTGCTCTCCCTCGACCCACGGGTGCTGGTCCTGGTGGAGCCGACGTCCGCGGTGGACGCCCACACCGAGGCCCGGATCGCCGAGCGGCTCGCACGACACCGGCGGGGGAGGACGACCGTGGTCACGACGGTGTCCCCGCTCTGGCTGCACCACGCCGACCGGGTCGTGCTGCTCTCCGGCGGCCGGGTGGTCGCGCAGGGCACCCACGAGGAGCTGCTGGCGGAGGCGCCCGACTACCGCGACGTCGTGCTGCGGACCATGGAGGAGGCCAGCCGTGTCTGACCTTCTCGCCACCTCGGCCGCCACCTGGCGGGACCGCACGCTGGACGCTGCAGTCCTGCCGCCCGAGCTCGCCGAGCCGCCGCGGCACGCCCCTCTGCGCGAGCAGGCCCGGGCCATGCGCACCCGGCACCGGCTGCGCCGGCAGCGGGCCGAGCAGGTCTACGCGGACTCCCGCAGCCCGGCCCGCGGCTGGCCGGTGGCCGACGACCGCGCGGTGATCCGCTTCATCGTCGCGATGATCCGGATCCGGCGTCGCTCGTTCGCGACGCTGGTCCTCCTCAACGCGCTTGCAGCGGTCACCGCGCTCGCCGTACCCCGTCTGCTCGGGCAGCTCATCGACCGCGTCGCGGCTCCGGACCCGGCCGCCCACGTCGGGTCCCTGGCCCTGGTCATCCTCGCGGTCGTCGCGGCGCAGGCGCTGTTCACCTTCGCGGGGCAGATCACGTCCACGCTGTTCGGCCAGGACCTGCTGGCGTCCATGCGGGAGTACGTCGTCGAGACCATCTTGCGGCTGCCGCTGAGCCGGGTGGAGGGCGCCAGCACGGGCGACCTCGTCACGCGGGTCACCCGGGACGTCGGCACGATGAGCCGGGCCGTGCAGCAGGGCGTGCCGACGGCCGTGATCACGCTGCTGACCGTCGTGCTGTCGGCGGGCGCGATGCTGCTCAACTCGGTCCTGCTGGCGCTCCCCGCGCTGCTGGTGATCTCGGGATCGGTGGTGCAGGTGCGGCGCTACCTGCGCCGGGCGTCGGTCTGCTACATCGCGGAAGGGGCGACGTACTCCCGCATCAACACGACGCTCACCGAGACCGTCGAGGGCGCGCGCACCGTCGAGGCGCTCGGGCTCGCCGAGCGACGCGTGCGTGCCGGCGAGGACGACATCGCGGTGTCGGCGCAGGCGGAGCGCTACGGCGTCACGCTGCGCAACCTGCTGTTCGCCGCCATCGACACCGCGTTCAACGCACCCCGGGTGATCACCGTGCTGATCGGCTCCTGGGGCTACTGGCACGGCTACGTCAGCCTCGGCCAGATCACGGCTGCGGTGCTGTACGTCGAAGCGCTGGCCGGCCCGCTCGACCGGCTCGTCGGCGAGATCGACAGGCTGCAGGTCGGCGCAGCGTCGACCGCGCGGCTGCTCGGCATCGCAGGAGTGCCCGCGGACCGAGAGCCGGGGGACGCGGTCCCGGTGGGACGGGACCTGATCGGCCAGGACCTCCGCTTCGCCTACCGACCCGGCCACGACGTGCTGCACGGCGTCGACCTCGCACCGCGCGTCGGCGAGCGGATCGCGGTCGTCGGCCCGAGCGGCTCGGGAAAGTCCACGCTGGGCCGGTTGCTGGCCGGGATCAACGGGCCGCGCACCGGATCCGTGCGGGTCGGAGGCGTCGACCTGGTCACCCTCCCGCTGGAGCGCCTGCGCGCGGAGGTCGCCCTGGTGACCCAGGAGCACCACGTGTTCGTCGGCTCGGTCCGCGACAACATCGTGCTGGGCCGTCGTACGGCGGACGACGAGGCGGTCTGGACGGCGCTGCAGGCGGTCGGCTCGGCGGACTGGGTCCGCCGGCTGCCCGAGCAGCTGGACACCCGGGTCGGCTCGGGCAACCTGGCGCTCACTCCGGCCCAGGCCCAGCAGGTCGCGATGGCCCGGCTGGTGATCGCGGACCCGCACACCCTGGTGCTCGACGAGGCGACGTCGCTGATCGACCCGCGGACCGCGCGCACTCTCGAGGGGTCCGTGCACGCACTGCTGGAGGGCCGCACCGTCATCGCCATCGCGCACCGGCTGCACACGGCTCACGACGCCGACCGGATCGCGGTCGTCATCGACGGTCGGATCGTGGAGCTGGGCAGCCACGACGAGCTGGTGAGCAGAGACGGTGAGTACGCCGCTCTCTGGCAGGCGTGGACCAGCTGAGACACGAGCTGCTAAGTACAGTTACCCAGTACAGTTACTGCATGACAGTCCTCCACACGTCCGTACTCCTCGACGCGGCGCGGGCGGACGTCGTCGCCTCGGCGCCGGCCGCTGGTCCCGGCAACTGGGCGGGTGCGCCGAGCGCGGTCGTGGTCAAGGGAGTCGTCTGGCTCGCCTACCGGGTGCGTCGCCCGCTCACCAACGGCCGCGGGGTCGCGGTGGTGGTGGCGAGGTCGCTCGACGGCGTCTCCTTCACGACGGTCGCGACCGTGCGCCGGGAGCAGTTCGGAGCCGACTCGCTCGAGCGACCCGCTCTGGTCCGGGCCGACGGTGCCTGGCGGCTCTTCCTCAGCTGCGCCACACCAGGCTCGAAGCACTGGTGGGTCGGCGTGCTGGAGGCGGCCACTCCCGCCGAGCTGCCCCAGGGCCGCTACACCGTGTCCCTGCCCGGTGACGAGACGAGGCTGGCCGTCAAGGATCCGGTGGTCGAGCGGCTGGCGCAGGGGTGGCGGATGTGGGTCTGCTGCCATCCCCTCACCGAGCCGGGACAGGAGGACCGCATGTCCACCCGGGTCGCCCACTCCGAGGACGGTGTCACCTTCACCCTCGGGGACCCCGTCCTGCTGCCCCGCGCGGGTGAGTGGGACGCGCGCGGCGCGCGGGTGACCGCCGTGCTCGACTCCGCCCCCCTGACGGTGCTCTACGACGGACGACCCACCGCGGAGGCCAACTGGGGCGAGCAGACCGGGGTCGCCACGACGAACGGACCGTCGGCGACGCTCGTGGCCCGCAGCAGCATCCCGATGGGGTCACCTCACTCGGACGGCGCGCTCCGCTACGCCTCGGTCGTCACGCTCCCCACCGGCGAGCGTCGCGCCTACTTCGAGGCCGCCCGCCCGGACGGCGCCCACGACCTGCTCACCCAGCTGGTCTGAACGTCCCGACCGATCGTGTTGGTCTGATCGCATCGGGGTCGAGGCCGACCCTCACGAAGATCACCCTGGTTCGGCTGTTCTCCCTCAGCCCGACCAGGGCACGTGCGGGGTCGACACCCTCGAGCCGCCACACGTCCGTCGCGCCGTGGTCGCCCAGACCCTCGCTGTCACAGGCGTCCGCGGAGTTGCAGGCGGGGTAGGTGCCGTCCCCGACCTCCTGCAGGACGCGCGGACCGTGGAAGGGTCGCCACTCGTCGTAGGAGGTGCCGTCGACCTCGAGGTCCGCGCAGCCCGGTCCGGTGGGCCGGCTTCTCTCACAGGACCTGCCGGGCGCGCACGACACACCCATCAGGAGTACGGCGGCCACCGCGGCCGCGCGCACCACGGTGCGTGGCGGGCCGGTCATCTCACCCTCCGGCGCGTCAGTCCCGATGGTCGACCACGTTGACCACGGTGCCCTCGGGCGCGCGCACGAAGAACCGGCGCACTCCCCACGGCTCGGTGGTCAGCGGGTGCACGATCTCGAGGCCGAGCGCCTGCGCCTCGGCGTAGGCGGCATCCACGTCGTCAGTCGCGACCGAGATGACCGAGTCCTCGGGCGCCGTCGCGTCACGGGTGACCAGCTGGACGCTGGCCCCCTTGTCCGGAGAGCTGTAGCGGGCCACCCAGCCCAGGTTGAACTCCTCCGAGCTCAACCCGAGGAAGTCGGCGTAGAAGCTCCTCGACGCCTCGAGGTCGGCCACCCGCAGGTTGGCGAAGACGTGCGTGGCTCGCATGCGGTCCTCCTGTCGGCACGAGATGCGCCAGCATGAGCCCGACCAGGGACACGTGTCCACCCCTGTGCCCCGGCACCAGCGGACGTCCGGTGCTTTACAAGTCGGTGCGTAGCGTTATTCTGGGCGCATGACCCTCACCCGAGGCAGGCCCCGGTCACCGGGCGTCGAAGCCGGCATCGCGGACGCGGTGCACCAGCTGCTGGCCGAGCGTGGGTACGCCGGCACGTCGATCGAGCAGATCGCGGTCACGGCGGGGGTCGCCAAGACGACGGTCTACCGCCGGTGGGCGTCGAAGGCGGAGCTGGTTTTCGAGGTCGTGGTGCACGGCCGCGTCGTCGAGCCGCCCTCCGACACGGGCACGCTGGACGGAGATCTCACCGCGCTGACCACCCACGTCGTCGCGCTGCTGTCAGCCGCGAGCGCGCGCGAGGCGGTGCCCGGTCTGCTCGCCGACCTCCGGGCCGACCCCACACTGGCGGCACGGTTCGAGGACATCTTCATCGAGGCCGAACGACAGCTGGTGTCCCGCCTGCTGCTTCGAGCCGTCGAGCGGGGCGAGCTGGTGAAGGCGCCCGATCCGCGTGACGTGCACGCCCAGCTGCTCGGCACGGTCTTCGCGTGGGTCCACCTGGTGGCGGACCCGCAGCCCGACGTCGTACGCCGGGTCAGTGCCGCGCTGTCGACCACCGTCCGTCACGGCGCGGGCGGCACGGCGTCCGCGGAGCTGTCGTGACCCCGCTCGAGGCCGCCCTGCCCGTCGCGCACTTCTCCGAGCGGCACAGCCGGCGCATCGACGCCCCGGCGACGCTTGTCTGGCAGGCCCTGGAGGCGCTGTCCCTCGACCAGCTGCCGGTCACCCGGTCCCTGGTGGCGATCCGTCACCCGGGCGGCGAGACACCGGGCACCACCGGCAGCCTGCTCAGAGACGGACCGGTGCAGATGCTCGAGACCGACCCGCCGTGGTACGCCGTCGGCGGGGCGATCGCCCGCCCCTGGCAGCTGCAGCCGTCGCGCCGTCCGGTGGGCTCGCTGGCTGAGTTCGCGGCGTTCGCGGAGCCGGGCTGGGTCAAGTACCTCACCGACTTCGGCGTGCAGCCCGAGGGGGCCGGGGTCCGGTTGACCACGGTCACCCGGGGGTGCGGCACCGACCGGCTGGCGCGGGCCCGCTTCCTGCCCTACTGGGTGCTGATCAGGCTCGGCAGCGGGGTGATCCGCCGGGAGATGCTGGCGGCGGTGGACCGAGCTGCCACCGGCTGACGTCAGGCCTGCTCCAGGACCTGCCCCCGCGCAGGGACGGCACCGCGCCTGCGGCGTTTCACCGCACTCAGCAGGGCGAAGGCGGACGCCGCTGCCCAGAGCACCAGGACGACCGCCACGTCGACGAGGGACACCGCGTGGCCTCCGGACACCAGCTGGCTGGCGCCGTTGACGAACGCGGTGAGCGGCAGGACGCCGTTCAGCGTCTGCAGCACCGCCGGGGCCGTCTCCAGCGGGACGACGTTGCCCGAGGCGGCGAGCTGGAGGACCAGGAACAGCACGAACACCATCACGCCGGTGCGACCGAGGCCGACGTGGAGGGTCAGGGCGAGCAGCGAGAACGTGAGGGCGGCCAGCAGGGTGAGCAGCGCCAGGGGCACGGTCGCGGCTGTGCTCGGGTGGAACACCAGCAGGGCGGCGACCACGGCCGCCGCCTGGAGCACGGCGAACCCGACGACCGGCAGCGCCTGGGACACCGCGATCCGGCGCGACGACACCGGCGCCAGGGCGTTGCGGAGCACGCCGGCCACGTCGAGGCTGAGCGCTGCGACCAGGGTGGCGAGCCACAGGATGACCGCGAGGATGACGGCGATCAGCCAGCCGTTGCCGTGAGCAGTGTGCTGCACCTGGCTGGTCAGCTGCACCGGCTCGCTGACCACCGGAGCGAGGGCGTTCTGCTGGCTGGTGGAGTAGGTCGGGCTGTTCTTGGCTGCCTTGGTCAGGCCACTGCTGAGCGACTGGGCGCCGTCGTCGGTCTTGCTCGCGCTGGACGCCAGCGAGCTGCTGCCCGAGGCCAGTGACTCACCGGCCGCGGACGACGACTGGGTCCCGCCGGCCAGCTGGTCCGCCCCGCTCACCAGGCCGGCCGCTCCCTGGGCGACGGAGTGGGCGCCGGACGCGAGCTGTCCGGCGCTGCCGCTCAGCGTGCCGCTCGCGGCGCTCAGCTTCTTGTTGCCCTGAGCCACTGCCGAGGTCCCTCCGGACAGGGCACGGGAGCCAGCGGCGACCGCGTCGGCGCCGTGTGCCACCTTGCCGGCTACGCCGTGCAGCCGCCCGGCGGCCGTCGCGAGGCGGACCGCGTGGTCGTGGCTGCGTGCCAGCCGCTGGCAGAAGACCACCGAGCCGCCTTCGGCAGCGCACCGGCCGCTCAGCCCGGACAGCTCGGCCGCCAGCAGCCGGTCGGCGCCGGAGAGCACGCGAACGCCGACGGAGACCGCCTTCGTCCCGCGCGCGACGGTGCGTGAGCCGTTCGCCAGACCGTCGCTCTTGCCGGCCACCTTCCGCGACGCCGAGGAGAGCTTCTTCGCACTCGCGTGCAGCTTCGTCGAGCCCTGCGCCAGGCTCGCCGCCCCGGAGTCGACCTTGCCGGCGCCGCTGCTGACCGACCGCGTCCCGGAGGCGAGGCTCGCGGCTCCTGTGGCCACCTGGCCGAGGCTGTCGGCCAGGCTGCCGGCACCCTGGTCGAGCTTGGTCGCTCCGGACGACAGCTGGTCGGTCCCGCCGGCCAGCTGCGACGCGCTGGACGCGGCAGACGAGCTGTTCTTCGCGAGGGTGTTGAAGCCGCCGTACACGTTCTTCAGGTAGCCCTGGGTGGTCTGGTCACCGAGCGAGGTGCCGGCCGCGGACGCGATCTGGTGGCTGATGTAGGGCACGGTGGTGCTGGCTGCACCGTTGCTGACCAGCTGCAGCTTGCCCTGCTGCGGCTTGTCGGTGCCCGAGGACAGGATCGAGGAGGAGAAGTTCGACGGGATCGTGAGCACCGCGTAGTACGTGCCGTCCTTGAGCCCGGCGTCGGCGTCCGACTTGTCGCTGAGCGTCCACTTCAGGTTGTTCTTCGGTGACTTCGGATGGGTCAGGGCCGCGCTCAGCGACCGTCCGGCGGCCATCGGCTGCGAGCCGGTGATGATCGTGTCGTTGTTCACGATGGCCACCGGCACCTTGTCCAGCTTGTCCTCCCGCCCGGTCGCGGACCAGATCAGCACCGACGCCGCGACGAGCGGCAGCAGGACGCCGAGAGCAACGGTCCGCCTCCACCGGCGACGGCGGACCGGCACCTCGGGGCTCTCCTGGTCTGACCGGGGGTCGGGCTGGGAGTCGGGCTGGGGGTCGGGCAGGGACTCAGACACGGGTCCTCCTCGTCGTGGACACCTCGAGTGCCTCGTGCGCGCCGTCCGCGCCCACCGGGTCGGGCGGCTGCGGAGGCGTGGTCGGTGGCTCGACGACGATGACCGTCTGGCCGCGGCGGGCCAGGTCGGTCGCCAGCGCCTCGGACTCCAGTCGTGGGCCGTCCGGGAGGTGCTGGACGCCGGACAGGACGTAGACGTCCACCCCCGCGGCCAGCGCCATCGCGGCGTCCACGACGGCGGCCTCCACCCTGGGATCGTCGGTGCCGACGGTGGCTGCCAGCTCGTCGACCAGCCCGGTCGCCGAGGCGACGAACGCCTGGCGGTGCGAGGCGGTGACGCTGGTCAGCCGTGCGCGGGCGCGGATCCGGTTGTCGGCCGGCATCCGCACCGCGTCCACGTGGTCCAGCTCCAGCAGCGCCGTACGACGTACCACCGTCTCGGCCTGCTCGGGCAGCAGCAGTCCGTCGACGACGACCTCGCCGGCGAATGCCCGGCGGCGTCCTGCGAGCACCTGGCCCGCGTCTCGGGCGTCCACGTCGTGCGGCAGCGTGACGTGGGTGACCCGCCCCGGAGTCGCGACCAGGTGGGTGGGAGTGGTGCCCTCGGCGACCACCAGGTCCCTGGCCAGCAGCGTGGTCTCGCCGTGCGCCGCCTCCCAGTCGGTGAAGGCGATCTTGCGGTGCAGCGCAGCTCCCTCCACGTCCACGACCGGCATCCGGGTGGCCAGCCAGGACGGCAGCCACCACGCTGCGTCGCCGAGCAGCATGAGGACGGCCGGCACCAGCGTCATGCGTACGACGAACGCGTCGACGAACACACCGACGGCGAGGCCGAACGCGATCTGCTTGATCGTGGTGGCGCCTGCGGGGATGAAGGCCACGAAGACGCTGGTCATGATCAGGGCGGCCGCCGTGACCACCCGCGCGGAGGCCTTGAAGCCCTGGCGGACGGACTCGTGCGCGTCGCCGGAGGAGACGTAGTGCTCACGCATGGCCGAGACGAGGAACATCTCGTAGTCCATGGCCAGGCCGAAGAGCACGCCCATCACGAAGATCGGCAGGAAGCTCACGATCGGGCCGTCGGAGAGACCGGGCACCAGGGAGTCCGCCCACCCGAGCTCGAAGACCGCGACGACGGCACCCAGCGCCGCTCCGACCGAGAGCAGGTAGCCCAAGGTGGCCTTCAACGGCACCGTCAGCGAGCGGAACACGATGGCGAGCAGGACGAGCGAGAGCCCGATCACGATGCAGCCGAAGGGCAGCAGCGCGCCACCGAGCCGGTCCGAGGCGTCGATGTTGACGGCTGTCGAACCGGTCACGAGCATGTCGCTGACGGCGTACTTCTTCTCCAGCGCGGGGGCGCGGGTGCGCAGCTCGTGCACGAGGGCGGCGGTGGACGGTGCGGTCTGACCCGCCTTGGGGATCACCTGGATCAGGCCGGTGTCGCCGCCGGCGTCGGGCGTCTGCTGGGGGACGGCGACCACGCCGGGGACGGCCTTGATGGCGTCGGCCAGCTTGCTGACCGTCCCCTTGGGGTCGGAGCTGGTGATCACGTCGGCGGTGACGGCCAGGGGCGCGTTGTACCCCTCACCGAAGGCCTTGGTGATCTTGTCGTAGGTCTGGCGCTGGGGCGTCGAGGTCGGCGCGGTGCTGTTGTCGGGCAATGCGAGCTTCAGGTGCATCGCCGGCAGGGCGGCGCTGCCCAGGATGGCGATGACCGCGACCACGGTGAGGGCCGGCCAGCGGGTGACGAACCGGACCCACCTGTCCGCGATGCCGACGCGCTGTCTCGCCGGCCTGCGGCGGCGCCGCTCTCGTCGGGCCTTCGGCCGGATCCGCTCGCCGAGCAGCAGCGCGAGCGCCGGCACGAGGGTCAGCGCGACGCAGACGGCCACGGCGACGGCGGCCGCCGCGCCGAGGCCCATGACGGTGAGGACCGGGATGCCCGCGACCGAGAGCCCTGCCAGCGCGATGATGACGGTCGCGCCCGCGAACACGACGGCGCTGCCGGCGGTGGCCAGCGCCCGGCACATGGACTCGACCGGGTCCAGGCCCTCGGCCAGCTGGGTGCGGTGCCGCGACAGGATGAACAGCGCGTAGTCGATGCCGACGGCCAGGCCGAGCATCTCCGCGAGCGTCGGAGCGGTGCTCGAGACGGTGACCACCGACGAGGTCACGATCACAGCCGTCAGGGTGACGCCGACGCCGACCAGTGAGGTCAGGATCGGCATCCCGGCCGCCAGCAGCGACCCGAAGGTCACCACCAGGATCAGGAACGAGACGAGCAGCCCGAGGAGCTCGGGCACCTTGCTCGGGTCCGACGTGGTCTTGTAGGCGTCACCGCCGACCGACGTCACGACCCCGGAGGAGGGCGGTGCCGCTGCCGTCCTCTGCACCTCCTCGAGGGTGTGGTCCGACGGCACCTTCTTCGAGAACCGGACCTGCGCGAGGGTGGCCGTGGATCCCTTGTTGAGGGTGGGCTGGGTGGCGGTGAGCGGGTTGCTGACGGAGACGCCGGACAGGGCGTTGGTCTCCTTGACCAGCGTCCCGACCTCCTTGGCGTTGGCCGAGTCGGTGATCTTGCCGTGGGAGGCGGTGAACAGGATCTGGCCACTCGTGCCGGTCTGGCCGAACCGCTGCGCGAGGAGGTCCTGCCCCTGCTGGGAGTCGGTCCCCGGGATCGAGAAGGAGTCGTCGTAGCGGTCGCCCAGGCTCGAGGCGCCGCCGCCCAGCACGCCCAGGAGCAGCAGCCAGACGGCGAGCACCAGACCCCGGTGCCTGCCGATGAGGCCCCCCAGCCGATACAGGAAGATGGACATCTGTTCCTTCCTTCACGGCAGGTTGGAGTCATCCCCCGACTTGTGGCACAGATGATGCCATAACCTTCGCGGGGTGCCATAGCCCGAACGAGTCAGTTATCCGACCACCGGGTAGTCAGCTCGAGCGCCGGTCACTGGGCCGGTCCCGGCGGCGACAGCAGCACCCGCAACCCCAGGACGAGCGTCGTGCGCGTGCGGTCCCGGGACATGCCCCGCTCGACTCGCAGCTGCTCCAGGGACTCGAACTGGCACAGCACGTCCACGCAGGCGAGCACGGACTCGCCGGCGGACTTCGGCTGCACGTGCAGCTCGGGAGAGAAGTGCTCCCGCAGCTGGTCGCTGAGCTGCTTCTTGCGGGCCTCGACCTGCTGGCGGATGGCCGGGAGGGACGGGGCGATGGCGAAGGCCATCCTGATCGACGGAGCGGTCTCGTCGTAGAGCCGGAGTCGCTGGTCCACCACCCGGTCGATGCGCTCGGCGAGCGGGCCCTCCCCCAGCTGGTCCAGCCGGTACAACGGCTCGGCCACCTCGGCACGCCGGGCCAGGGCGAGCAGGTGGAGCTCGTGCGCGTCGGTGAAGTAGCGGTACATCGAGCGTGACGAGAGCCCGGCGCGAACCGCCACGTCCTCGATGCTGGGCAGCGCGTTGCCCTCGGAGAACAGCTCGAACGCTGCGTCCAGCGCGGCGAGCCGGTTGCGGTGCCGGCGTGCGGTGCGCCCGTCCCCGTCCGCTGGCACGGTCATCGTTCCCGGCTCCGGTCGGCACCGGAGCGCTCCGCCAGTGAGGACCTGAACAGGCCGGCGAAGGCGGCGATGAAGGCGACGTCGAAGACCATGTGCGCTGCGACCAGGGCCCGCGAGACCTGACCCACCGGGTGGATGTCTCCCAGGCCCACGGTCGTCATGATCGTCACGGTGAAGTAGAGGGCGTCGACACGTGTGTGGATGCCGACCATCTCGCCCGGCACGTCGACGGCCAGGTGGTAGTAGGCCAAGGAGAACAGCACCATCACGACCTCGAGCAGCAGCACCAGCCGCAGAGCGGTGAGGCTCGTGGAGCGTCCGGCGTGCCGGAGACGCTCCTCGCGCAGCAGCACCGCGCCGACGACGGCGATGGCCACCAGCGTCACGCCCATGCCGACGACGATCCTGAGCGCCGACTGGCTGGACCGGACCGGCACGGCGAAGTAGAGGGCGAGCACTGCCACCAGACCGACGGAGCCCATCGGCCACGCGGTGGCCAGGGGCCGGTGCGGACGCATGCCGCGAGCATATGGACATTTCGGCGACGCAGCGGCGGTCCCGTCGCTATCGTGGTGAGAACGAGCTTTCCAGAGCATCACGACCTCGGCCCGATCGAAGGAACTCCCGTGATCCGACTGCGGCTCGTCTCCGTGGTTGTGGGCCTGGGCATGCTGGCGGTCGGATGCGGAGGGAACACGCAGGCATCCCCCGTCTCCTCGCCGGCGAGCATTGCACCCCACGCCCGGCTCGTTCTGAAGCCGGCGACGGGCAAGCCCGTCATCACGTTCACCGGCCGCGTCAACAGCGGGCGACCCGTCTCCGCGGACCTGGCGTCCTTGAACGCCCTGCCGAGCCGAAGCATGACGGTCTTCGAGCCCTTCGTGAAGAAGAGGCAGAGCTTCAGCGGTGTCAGCTTCGCAGACGTGCTCGAGGCCGTGGGCGCGACGGGCACGTCGGTCACGATCCACGCGCTCGACGACTACGAGACGACCCTGACCGCGAAGGAGCTCCGGGACTCCGGTGTCCTGCTGGCCACCAGGCTGGACGGCAAGGCCATCGAGCTGGCTGCCGGCGGGCCGGTGCGCATGGTGTTCCCGGCGTCGTCGAAGATCAGCCAGGACACGGACCAGTGGGTGTGGAGCATCGACCACATCTCCGTCCGATGACGACCCCCGCGACCGCGACCGCCACCGCCACCGCCCCCAGCCGTCGTACCAGGCTGACGCGGGCGCAGGCGGTGGGTGGCGTGCTGCTCGTCGCCCTGGTGGTCGGGGCCAACCTCGTCAACGTCTCCGTCAGTCGGTCGCTGAGTCGGACGAACGCACAGGTCAGTGCCGCGGGTGCGACGATGACCACGGTCGCGAACGCCGGCCGCGAGGCCAGCTTCATCGCGGTGGCAGCGGCACAGTTCCCCAGCCGTCGTGAGTTCGGCTCGGTCACCCTGCATCGCGCACTGCTGCGCCGCCAGATCGACGTCACCCACGCGATGCTCGCCGGGGAGTCCGCGACGGCCGACGCGATGGCCGAGGTGGATGTTCGGCTCGCGCAGCTGGACCGGACCCTGTCCAAGCTCGGCCGGAACCCCTCGATGGCCGCCCTGGAGCGCACCGGCGTGTCGATCCGCGGCCAGGCTGAGGCGCTGGAGCTGGCCACCAAGCACCTGTACGACGGGACCGAGCTCGAGCTGTTCAAGGTGGGCAGGCGGGCGGCGTCGGTCCAGCGCCAGTACCAGATCGAGCTCGTGGGGATGGGCCTGTTCGCCACGGTCCTGACCGCCGGCCTGCTCATCTCTCTGCGCCGTCGCGCGAACAAGGCACTGGCGAAGGCGTACGACGAGCTGCTGGAGGAGTCCCAGGAGCGCCGCCAGGCAGAGGACGGGCTCCGGCGCAGCAGCGACCACTTCCGAGCCCTCGTGCACAACGCCAGCGACGTGATCACGGTCCTCGACGAGCAGCTGCGGATCAGCTACCAGAGTCCCCGCTCGATGGGCCGCTCGGTGGGCCGCTCGGTGGGCCTGCCGGGCCGTGGGAACGAGGACCTCGTGGGGACCGAGTTCCTGGACCTCGTCGACGACGCGGACCACTCCCTGGCGAGGACGCGGCTCGCCGAGAGCGCCGCCCGACCCGGCGTACCGGTCCGGACCGAGCTCCATCTGCGCACCGGCGATGCCTCCCGCCTGCACGAGGTCACGATCTGCTCGCTCCTCGACGACCCCGCCGTCCATGGGGTCGTCCTCAACTACCGCGACGTCACCGAACGTGTCCAGCTGCAGCACGAGCTCGAGCGGCTGGCCTACCTGGACGTGCTGACCGGGCTGCCCAACCGCGCCCGCCTCCAGCGCGAGATGGCGATGCTGATCGAGGAGCACGAGGACGTCGCCGTGCTGTTCATCGACCTCGACGGCTTCAAGGTCGTCAACGACTCGCTGGGTCACGCCGCTGGAGACCTGCTCCTCCAGGCCGTGGGTCAGCGACTCGCCCAGGACATCAGACCCGGCGACCTGCTCGCCCGTCTCGGAGGCGACGAGTTCACCGTCGTCGTCACGGGCCACCGCGTCGACGCCGTGCAGACTCTCGCCGATCGCCTGCTCCTCTCCTTCGCCGAGCCCTTCCTGCTCGGCGAGCAGATGGCCTTCGTCGGCGCGAGCATCGGCATCGCAACGACCCGGGACGGCGAGCGGTCCTCCGTCGCCCTGCTGCGAGACGCCGACGCGGCGATGTACCGCGCCAAGGCCGACGGCCGCAACCGTCGGGTGCTGTTCACGGCCGCACTGCACGAGCACGCCGTCACCCGGCTCCGGCTCGAGACGAACCTGCGCGGAGCGATCGACAAGGGGCAGTTCGAGCTGCACTACCAGCCGATCAGCTCGCTGTCCTCGGGCCGCGTCGAGTCGGTCGAGTCGTTGCTGCGCTGGCGGACGGCACCCGACACCCTCGTCCCACCGGCGGACTTCGTCCGGGTGGCGGAGGAGGTGGGTCTGATGGGCACGATCGGGCGCTGGGTCCTGCGTGAGGCCTGTCGCCAGCGCGTCGAGTGGGGCCGCGCCGGCCTCTGCGACGACGAGCTGGCGATCAGTGTGAACCTGTCCCCGCACCAGTTCGCCGACGCGACGATCGTGGCCGACATCTCCGGGATCCTCGCCGAGACGAACCTGCCCGCGCGGCTGCTGATCCTCGAGATCACCGAGAGCGCCATCATCGGTGACATCCACGCGTCGCGGGCCGTCCTCCTCGAGCTGCGGCGGATGGGAGTGCGCGTGGCCCTCGACGACTTCGGCACCGGCTACTCCTCGCTCACCCACCTGAGCGACCTGCCCATCGACACGATCAACATCGACCAGAGCTTCGTCGCCGAGATGTGCGTGCGCAACCAGGATGCGCTGATCATCGAGGCCGTCATCACCCTGGCGCACTCCCTCGGGATGTCGACCATCGCCGAGGGTGTGGAGACGGCCGAACAGCTCGCCGACCTCAGGTCCGCGGGGTGTGACTGCGTCCAGGGCTACCTGCTGTCCCGACCCGCGCCGGCCGAGCAGGTCCCGGCCATGCTGGCCCGGGTGCAGGGGACGGCCTCGTTGCCGGCCGGGCAGGCGTAGCCCTCGGGTGGCTCAGCCTGCGAGAAGCAGCACCGTGCCGAAGAAGGCGTCCATCCTCGAGAGGTTCCGAGGGCCACCGACGGGCATGGGTGGCCGGCTCGAGTAGCGGTGTCCCGTGGGCGTCCGGGTCTCGACGGTGTCGTCGCCACCGGTGGGGTGCGCGTGCCACCCGGTCGCCTCCTTCGCCTGGTTGCAGGCTTCGCAGAGGGCTTGGCTGTTGGTGGCGCTGGTCCGGCCGCCGTCGGCGACCCGGAGCGGGTGGTCGATGTGTCGGATGGGGGCGTCGCACCACGGGGTCCGACATCGCCGGTCGCGGTGGCTGATGTAGCGGCGGAGCCCGCCGACGAAGGTCCGCCGCGACGAGTCCATGGCCACCAGGTTCTCGCCCGCCGGATCCGTGAACAGCCGGCGCAGGAAGACGTGTGCTTCCTCGGCATCGGTCGCCTCGGCGGACCGGGCGGACGGGGTGGGCTGGACATGCCTCGAGAACCGCCAGTCGGGCGTGACGCCGGTCGGCTCGACTGTGTCGCCGGTGCCAGTGACTGTGTCGCTGGTCCCGTCGACTGTGGCTGTGTCGCTGGTGCCGTCCACTGTGTCGCTGGTGCCGGTGCCGGTGAGCCATTGCCGGGCCAGTGGTGCGGGGACGGGTCCGAAGCCCTCGACCTCGGCGGGGGTGTCGTCGGCGGCGAGGAGCGCTCGGTCGGTGATCACCACGTTCACCTCGAGGGGGACCGCGGTGGCGGTGGTCTGGCCGGTGACGCGTTCGACGAGGGTGTCGGCCATGATCTGGCCGCGGCTGCGGGGGTCGCCGTCGCTGCGGCGGGTGTCTGCGTGCCGGGTCAGGGCGGCGTGCACTGCGACGCCCTGGGTCATCGGCAGCAGGCCGGTCACGAACGTCATGGTGTCCGGGGCGGGACGGATGCTCACCCGCCGGTCGGCCTCGGCCTTGGCGGCCCGGCGGGTGAAGGCGTAGGGGTCCAGCCGGTAGGCGATCCGCCTGGTCTCGGCTTCGGTCGCCCGGTCGCCCAGGCCACCGAGCCCACCGGGGCGGCCCGCCAGCTCGGCGTCCACGATCGCGCGGTCCGGCCGCGACAGGCAGGCGGTCTCCCGGACCACGAGGGTGGCGCGCCACTCGGTGACCTCCCCGCGGGACAGGGCAGCCGCGGTGTGCGGCATCTCCCGCAACGCCGACGCCAGCCCCAGGTGCTGCTGGCCCCGGAACGGGCTCTCCCGGCGGGCCAGCGCCACCTGCGCAGCGACCCCGGCGCCGAGCCTGCGGGCCGGGACACCCGCCTCCTGCTGCTCGGTGCGCTGGGAGTCGGAGAACGCAGCGGTGATCCGGGCCTGCGCCCCCGCCGCAGCGCACTTCACCTGCTCCAGCAGTCGCAGCACGTCCACCCGCGCCACATCATCTGTCGGATCGACCGCAGCCAGTGTCGTGACCCAGCCGGCCAGCACCGAGCCATCGATCGAGGCGCGTCCGGAGTAAGTCACGGACGGCCCAGCCACTGCTGCTGAGTCAACCGGGCGGTCTGCGACGAAAGCGGAACCATGCTTGCATGTTATCGAACATACGTTCGCTTGTCAACGATCGTCGAACCATTCAGCCCATGGACTTCTGCCCGTCGATCGTCTCGCGCAGGATGTCCGCGTGACCGGCGTGCTGGGCGGTCTCGGCCAGCACGTGGGAGAAGACCCGGCGGGCGCTCCAGGCCGCTCCCGGCTCGAACCAGGGGGCCTCCGGGAGCGGCTGTCGCGCGTCGAGGTCGAGGCGGAGCACCAGGTCGTCCGTGGCGGCGGCTACCTCGTCGTACTCCTCGAGCAGCCCTGCCAGCGTCTCGCCCTCCAGCATCCGGAACCCGTCGACGTAGTGCTGCAGCTCGGCGGGCGGGTCGGACCAGTCGACGGTGGCCCAGTCCACGTCCGGGGCCGGGAGCGGGCCGTCGACCACGAACCGCGCCCATTCCTTCTCGACGGCCGCGACGTGCTTGATCAGGCCGCCGAGGCTCAGGACGCTGACGGTGGGCGCGAGTCGGGCCTGCTCGTCGCTCAGTCCCGCGACGGTGCGCCGGAAGAGTCCGCGGTGCTTGCGAAGCACCTCGATGATGTCCGCACGCTCGCCGGTGGCAGCGTCGGTGCCGGAGTGGGAAGCGGTTGCTGAGGGGGTGCCATAGCTCGTTGTCATGACCACCACGCTAGAGGTCGCAACGGTCAGTTACTGTCCGGATCTCGGATGAGTTCTGGCTCGTCGGCAGACGCTCGGCGGGGCAGGAGGTGCGCGCGCAGAGCCAGCGCGGCCACGATCGTCGCGGCGCCGGCCACCGCCATCGCGGGTCCCACGCCCAGGACGGCAGCGACCACTCCGGCGACCGGTGTGCTCAGCCCCTGACCACCCATCAGCCCTGTCGTGTTCAGGCCGAAGCCCTGTCCGCGCAGTGCCGTGGGCAGGCTGTCGAGGAACGCCTGCTGGATGCCGAGCTCGTAGCCGAACCCGGCCCCCGCCAGACCCAGGAGCGTGGCGGCGACCGGCAGCGGCGGGTGCAGGGCGAACACGAGCAGCGGCAGCCCCATCACGGCGGCGAGCGGGAACGCCAGCCGCTCGCGGGTCACGGCCCGCAGCCACCTGCCGACGACCAGGTCGCCGGTCAGCATGCCGACGGGCAGCGCGGCCAGGAGCACGCCGGCGGCGCCCGCCGACCGGCCGATGGCAGCGGTGTAGGGCACGATCAGCGACTCGGCGCCGGTGACGAACCAGGCCGGCAGCCACTGGGCGAGCAGCAGTCCACGGACCTCGGCGTCACGGAGCAGAACGGCGTTGCCGGCGATCGAGCTCCGGAGCACGCCGGGCTGCAGCAGTCCGGCACACGACGCCTCGGCAGCCGCGGCCCGGGCGGGCTGGCGGTGAAGTCCCAGCCGGGCCGCGAGGGCGGCCGCGACCAGGGCCGCGCCGGCGACCAGCAGCAGCTGGCGGGGAGCGAGGACGGCCAGGACCACGCCGCCGACCCCGAGGCCGACGATCTGGGTGGCCGAGCTGGTCAGTCCGAGGATCGAGCGGCCGACGACGTAGCGGTCGCCATCGAGCAGGTCGGGCAGCAGACCCGCGGACGCGGCGCTGAACACCGGTGCGACGGCGGCCGCTGCTGCCACCACTGCCAGCATCGCCGCGACCGGCAGCTGCGGCAGCAGCCCGATCGCGAGCCCGGGTGCGGCGCGGACCAGGAGACCGGTCGTGATGGCGGTGCGCGGCGCCCATCGGTCCGCGAGCGAGACGATCAGGGCGCCGCCGACGACCTGGGGCAGGAACCCGATGCCGAAGGCCAGCGCGGCCAGCAGCGGCGAGCCGGTCCGGGTGAACACCAGCACGGACAGCGCGAGGATCTCGAAGGTGAAGGCGAGCCCGTAGAGCATGCTGGTGCTGTACAGCACCCGGAACTGGCCGTTCGCGAACACCGACCGGTACGTCGTCAGCGGCGGGTGCGCGGCAGGCGAGGTCATGTGCGCCAGCCTGCGGGACCCCCTCGACGGGCGGTACTGTTTCGCCGGACGACGAAGGGTGCGGGCGATGCTGCAGATCGAGGTCGGCAGCGAGGACCTCGTGCACAGCAGGTTCGCGATCTCACCGCTGTTCGAGCTGGTCAGCGCTCTTCGGGTCCTGGCCGAGTTCCCGCGCCGCACTTCACCGGCTCTGCAGCCGTGGCTGGGTCGCAGCTACGGCCGCTACCAGGCGCTGCGGGACCGGGTCGACGTGGACGCGGTGCTCGCCCTCCAGCCACCCGGCTACGGGGCCGACTTCCTGTCCCCGCCGCCGTCGGGCATCGCCACCACCATCGACGACCTCCTGCACGCCGTACGACGCACCCCGCTGCACCAGGCGCACGCCGAGGTGGCGGCCGCGCTCCAGCAGCAGCCGCCCGTCGCGCCGAGGATCCAGGCAGTCCTCACCGGCGACCGGGTCACCGAGCATCTCGCGGACGTGCTGGACGCCGCGTGGCGCGCGCTGCTGGCCCCCGAGTGGCCCCTCCTGCGAGCCATCCTCGAGCGCGACGTCGTGCATCGAGCCGGCCGGCTGGTCTCGGCCGGCTGGGCAGGGGCCCTGGGCGACCTGCACGCCGACCTGAGGTGGCGGGGTGGTCACATCGAGTCCGCGCGGTGGCCCGACCAGGTGGCCCGGCTCGGTGGCGAGGGGCTGCTCCTCGTGCCGTCGGTGTTCATCTGGCCCGGACTCGCGGTGACCCTGGACCCGCCCTGGCCCCCCGCGCTGGTGTATCCCGCACGGGGAGTCGCGGCCATCTGGCAGCGCCCGGAGGACAGCGAGGCGGCGGTCGGGCTCGCCCGGCTGCTCGGTGCCTCCCGCGCCGCCGTCCTGCTCGCCCTGGAGGATCCGACCAGCACCACCCAGCTGGTCGGCGTCCTGCAGCAGAGCCTCGGAGGCGTCGGCGACCACCTCGCCGCCCTGCACCGCGCCGGCCTGGTGAGCCGTGCTCGGTCGGGTCGGTCGGTCCTCTACCGGCGCACGCCGGTGGGCGACGCAGTCGTCGCAGCGGCCGCCGGCTCGTCCGCCGAGTGAGGGCCCGCGGGAGTGGTGCTCAGCGCCGGAGACCCTCGTCGATCTCCGCCAGCGCATGGGTCAGGTCCACGGTCGGGCGCCAGCCCCACCCGTGAGCGCGCTGGGTGAGGAGTCGGCCGGTCCACGCGGGACCCTCGTCCCACACCGGCTCGACGCCCAGCGCGGCCGTGACCGTCTGGTAGTAGTCGCGGGCGGTGGCCGGGCCCGCGGCGACGTTCACGACGGTGCACTCCCCCGCCAGAGGTCCGGTCCCGGGGTCCGTCGAGACGGCCACCCGGCCCGAGGCAACGTCGGCGGCGAGGGTGGCGAGGTCCTCGACGTGGACCCAGGAGAAGCTCGCGTCCGGCACGGCGTGCCGGGCCTTCTCGCTCTCGCGCATCGCCGCCGGTCGCCGGGAGTTCCAGACCGAGCTCTCCCCCGCTCCGAGGATGGCCGGCGGACGGAGCACCACCAGAGTGAGCCCGTCCACGGCGGCCAGGGCGGCGTCGGTGTCGCGCTTGGTCACGGCGTAGTCGTCGGCATCGTCGCCGACCAGCGGCGACCCCTCGTCCACGTCCCCGACGTCCGGTGAGCGGTCGTAGACGGCGGCGGTGGAGATGTGCACCAGGCGCTCGACGCCGGCGTCCCGGGCCGCGCGGGCCAGGACGGGGGTGCCCTCGACGCCGATCCGGTGCTGGTTCGACCGTTCGGTGCCCATCGGGTGGACGGTCGTCACGACGGCGCCGGCCCCCTCGACGACCTCTGCCGCCAGGTCCGGGTCGAAGAAGTCACCGACGTGCTCCTCGACCCCGTCGAGAGCAGGCGCAGTCCCAGGACGTCGTACGACGGCCCGCACCCGAGCGCCGCGCTCGACGAGCGACGCGCAGGTGCGCGAGCCGACGAAGCCGTTCGCTCCGGTGACCACGACGACGAGGGGCGGCGTGCTCGAGTCACTCATCGGGCAACCCTGACACGGAGGTGCGGACGCCGACCGGCCAGGTCCGGTGCACCAGCCTCCGACGCCGCCCGCTGCCAGACTGGTTCCGTGTCCGCCGAACCCCCGCTTCCCGACCCGGCGCTCGTGGTGCTGGTCGGTCCGTCCGGGTCCGGCAAGTCGGCGTGGGCGCAGGCGCGCTACCGACAGGCGGAGATCGTCTCTGCCGACGACCTGCGCGGGCTGGTCGGCAGCGGTCGGCACGACCTCGACGCGTCCTCCGACGCCTTCCGGCTCCTCGACCTGATCGTGGCCGGTCGGGTGCGGCGCGGTCTCACCACGGTCGTCGACACGCTGGGGCTCGAGACGGCCCGGCGCCGCGGCTACCTCGACCTGGCGCTCGCGCACCGGATGCCGGCCGTCGTGGTCGCGTTCACGACCTCCGACGAGCTGTGCCGGCGGCGCAACGCCGCACGCGACCGTCCGGTGCCGGCACGCGTGATGGTCGGCCAGCTGCGCACCTTCCGGACCGTCCTCGCCGCGCTGGGTGAGGAGGGCTGGACCCGGGTGCTGCGGGTCGGCGACGACGAGGCGCCCCCGCCGGCCGCGTCTCCCCGACCGGCTGTGCGGGAGGAGCGCTCCGCGAGGGACGACGGACTCGAGGTGGTGCTGCAACTGTCCAGGTTCCCGTGGGGCGCGGACCCGGCGGCGTGGCTGAAGGAGGTCGCGCTGGCTGCCGACGAGGCCGGGTTCGCCGGCATCGCGCTGATGGACCACCTGATCCAGATCCCCCAGGTCGGCTCCGCGTGGGAGCCGATCCCCGAGCCCTGGGTGACCCTCGGGATGCTGGCCGGCCTGGACACGCGGCTGCGGCTCGGCACCCTGGTCACGCCGGTGACGTTCCGACCGGCCGGCATCACCGCCAAGACTGTCGCCACGCTCGACGCCATCTCGGGTGGGCGCGCGTTCGTCGGCGTCGGAGCCGGCTGGTGGGAGCGCGAGCACCTCGCGTTCGGCCTGCCGTTCCCTGGTCCGGCCGAGCGCCTCGACGCGCTCGAGACGGCGATCGAGACGATGCGCGCCCTGTGGGCCAAGGGCACCAAGGCGTACGACGGGCAGCGGGTCGCCCTGCCCGAGACGACGGCCTACCCGCGCCCGGTCGGGGACGTGCCGGTGATCGTCGGTGGCAGCGGCGAGCGCCGGACGCTGCGGATCGCGGCCCGGCTCGGGGACGGCTGCAACGTCCCGTCCGACCTCGAGACCCTCGACCGGCTGCGGGAGGTGCTCCGACGCCACTGCGTGGAGGCCGAACGGGATCCCGACGAGGTGGCCGTCACGGTCCTCGACCTCCCCGTCGTGGGACGTGACCGCGACGACGTCTGGGCCCGGGTCGAGCGCCTACGTGGCCGCAGCCCGGCGGCGGCGTACGCCCGTCGACACCACGCCGGGACGCCGCGCCAGCACCGCGACCGGCACCGGGTCCTCGCCGAGCACGGCGTCAGCACGGTGTTCCTCGCGCTGCCGGATCTCGAGGGCCCCGAGGACCTGCTGGCGGTGTCCGCGATGCTGCGACCGGAGTGACGGACACGCCTCGACGGTGCCGGGACCCGGCGCGCTCAGGGCGCCGGCGGCACCGGGGTGCGGATCCGGCCGATGCGGAGCGAGACGAGCAGAGCCAGCGCACCGACCACCGCCATCGCGGTGAGCACACTCCCGAAGGTCGTCGTCAGGCCGCCGTGCGGTCGGACCGCCGCGAAGATCGTGCCTCCGACGCCCACGAACAGGCCGGCGCCGAAGGCCTCGCCGAACTGCAGCGAGGAGGCGTTGCGACCCTGCTCGCCCTTGCCGGACAGGGTCATCGTCGCCAGTGACGTCCCAGAGGTCGCCAGCCCCATCCCGATCCCCGCGAAGACCCAGGCCACCGCGACGACGCCGACCCAGAGCTGCCACCACGCCACAGCCGCGACCAGCGCCACGCCGAGCAGCACGCAGGCGGCACCCAGGACGACGACCTGGTCCCGCCGCAGGGGAAGTCCGCGCAGAGATTGCAGCCAGGCACCGGCGCTCCAGCCGAGCGCCCCGGCGGTGAGGGTCGAGCCGGCCAGCAGGAGGGAGATGTGCCGCTGCTCGACCAGCATCAGCGGCACGAAGGCCTCGGCACCGAAGAAGGCCCCGGCGATCAGCGCGCGCACCGTGATCACCGGGGGCAGTCCGCGACCGAACCGGAAGAAGCCGGGCGGCATGAGGTTCGGCAGGCTCACCGCCACCAGTCCGACTCCGATCACACCGATGACCGCGCCTGTCGGCGACAGCCGTTGTCCTGCCAGCTGCACGGCCGCCGCGCCCACGGCCGCGAGTCCCGCCGCCCACAGCGCGGCCGCGGGAGCAGCCGACGGGTCCCGGGGCGCCGGTGACCTCGCAGCGCGGAGCACCGGGGGGAGCATCATGGCGGCGCCGACGGCGAGCACCGGCAGCACGGCCCAGAAGACGGCACGCCAGTCCAGGTGGTGGGTCAGCCACGCGGCGACGGCGGGGCCTACGAACGAGGGCACCACCCAGGCGGCCGAGATGTAGGAGAACATGGCGGGCCGCTGGCGCTCGTCGTACACCTGGGCGATGACGACGTACATCGCGACCCCCACGACGCCGCTGCCCAGTCCCTGCAGGAAGCGCCCCACGATCAGCAGCTCCATGGTGGCCGCGGTGGCGGACACCACGAGGCCCACGGCGAACACGACGATGCCACCGGTCATCGGGCGGGCGGCGCCCATCGTGTCGCACAGCCGCCCGGCGGCGACCGTCGCGAACAGCTGACCGATGAGGAACACCGAGAACGCCCAGGCGTAGAGGTCGAGCCCGTCGAGCTCCCGCGCAGCCGCCGGCATCGCCGTCGCCACGGAGATCGCCTCGAACGCGACGGCGACGACGGCCGTGCACAGCCCCACCGTCAGCGCCCGGCGGCGCCGCACACCGGCCGTCGACACCCGGGAGCTGCGGTCCACTCCCGGATCGTATGCTCGCGTCACTCGACCACCAGGAGGACGCCCATGCTCGACACGGACGAGCTCGCCTACCGCTCCGCATCCGACCTCGCGTCCGACATCCGCACGAAGCGGATCTCCCCGGTCGAGCTCCTGGAATCGGTCATCGCCCGGGTCGAGCAGCGCAACCCGAGCCTGAACGCTCTGGTCTTCACTGCCTACGACGAGGCGCGTGAGCAGGCCGTGATGTCCGGGGGCGAGCTGGGTCCGCTGCACGGGGTCCCCACCGCGATCAAGGACCTCTTCGACTTCAAGCCCGGATGGCCGGCGACCTTCGGCGGCATCCCGGCGCTGCGCGACCACTCACTGCCGATCAGCTGCATGTGGGCCGAGCGCATGGAGGCCGCCGGGGCGATCATCATCGGCAAGACCAACAGCCCGGTGATGGGCTTCCGCGGGACGTGTGACAACCCGCTGTTCGGGCCCACCCACAACCCCTTCGACCTGTCCCGCAACAGCGGCGGCTCCTCGGGTGGAGGGGCCGCCGCCGTCGCGGACGGGCTGCTGCCGCTCGCTGAGGGCACGGACGGCGGAGGGTCGGTCCGCATCCCGGCGTCGTGGTGCGGGGTGCTCGGCTTCAAGCAGTCCTGGGGACGGGTGCCGATGGTGATGCGGCCCAATGCCTTCGGCGCCACCAACCCGTTCGTCTTCGAGGGCGTGCTGACCCGGACCGTCGCCGACGCGGCACTGGCCCTGACGGCCCTGTGCGGTCCGGACCCGCGTGACCCGTTCGTGCGGTCCGACGTGCCAGACTTCGCCGAGGCGACGCGGCGCGACGTCCAGGGCATGCGGGTCGCCTACAGCCCGGACTTCGGTGGCTTCCCGGTGGATCCGCGGGTGCTCGAGGTCGTCGACCAGGGGGTCGCCGCCCTCGCGGAGGCCGGCGCCACGGTCGAGACGGTGGACCTGCACCTGCCGCGCGACCAGTTCGAGCTCGGGCAGCTGTGGTGCCGGCTCATCGCGCCCATGAACATCGACACGCTGGACGGCCTCGCCGCCGGTGGGATCGACCTGCTCGGTGAGCACCGGGGTGAGCTGCCCGCACCGTTCCTGCGGTGGATGGACGAGGCGCAGGAGACGTCGATGCGTGAGTACTCCGCCTACCAGGTGGCCCGGTCGGAGGTCTTCGACATGGTGCAGTCGGTGTTCTCCACCCACGACCTGCTCGTCACCCCGACATTGGCCTGCCTGCCGGTCCCCAACTCCGAGACGCGCGGGGAGACCCTCGGCCCGTCCGAGGTGAACGGCGTCGCCGTGGATCCCAGCATCGGCTGGTGCCTGACCTACCCGTTGAACTTCACCGGCCACCCGGCGGCCTCGGTGCCGGCAGGCCTGGCGGACGGGCTGCCCGTGGGGATGCAGGTCGTGGGCCGACTGGGTGCCGACACCGACGTCCTCGCGGCGGCTGCGGCGGTCGAACGGGTCCGGCCGTGGGAGGCGCACTACGCGATCCCCGCCCAGCGGCAGTAGGCGAGGTCAGTGGGCGATGCCGATGTGCTCGCGGTGGTGCGCCGGGGTCTCGATCTCGTCGACGACCGCGAGGGCGAAGTCGCCACCGGAGATGTCCGAGCCACCCTCGGCGTCGAGCAGTGCGACCTCTCCTCCGACCCGGTAGCTGCCGGTGCGCTCGCCGGGCGCCCACGCGCCGTACGTCCCGGCCGGGCTGAGGAACACCCAGTCCAGGGCCGCCGGCGCCTCCTCGACGAGCATCACCCGGGTGGCCTCGCCCTCCAGTGCCTCTGCGCGGAACTGCTCGGGAACCTCGCCCTCGGCGAAGCGCGGCGCGTCCGGCGCCGGGCGCAGCGAGCTGAACCCGCCGACCTGGAGGTACCGCGCACCGGCCTCCGCGGAGACCCGCGCCAGCTCGCCGTACACCTCGACGAGGCGGCCGGCCATGTCGGCGCGGGGGGACAGGGTGGCGACGACCGCGTCGGCGCCCGGCACGACCCGCTCGGCCACCTCCTCGGCCGAGCCGGTCTCGTAGCGCACGCCCGCGACGGGCTCAGCAGGTTGCGAGCGGCTCACGGCGATGACCTGGTGACCGCGCGACGCGGCCTCACTGACGATGTTGCGTCCGGTGTAGCCGGTGCCTCCGAAGACGACGACGGTTGCCATGCGGGATGTCCCTTCGCGGTTGCTGGATGGACTGACGTCGACCTGCAACCCGGTCCGGCCCGCGGTTAGTCCCTCGTCTCGACGAAGGCTCCCGAGGACAGCGCCGACATCTCCCGCATCAGCTGACGCTCGATCTCGACGAGTGACCGCTCCTCCCCGTCCGCGATCCACTGGCTGAAGGCCACCTTGAAGACCGTCACCCCCGTCTCCGCCGCCAGCGTGGCCGCGGGGTCGGGACCACCTGCGTCCCGCAGCGCGGCTGCGATCGTCGTGGCGAGCGAGGCCATCTTGAGCAGCTCGCGCTCCTGCAGGGCCGGGTGCGCGTCGATGACCTGCTGCCGCAGTCGTGCGTAGCCCCGGCGCTCGTCCGGGAAGAACCCTGCCGACGTCTCGAGCGCGGAGCCCACCCTGGCGAGGAGGGGCGCGCCCACCGGCACGCGGGCGAGACCGTCGAGGAATGCCTGCTGCAGCAGGTCCTGCCCGTCGAAGAGCACCTCGCGCTTGTCGGTGAAGTAGCGGAAGAAGGTGCGCTCCGTCAGGCCCACCGACCGGGCGATCTCGGCTGCCGTCGTCTGCTCGAAGCCCTGGCTGACGAACAGCTCGAGGGCAGCCGCCTGGAGGCGCTCTCTCGCACCCGGCTGCCATCGCACCATGGCTCGAGTCTAGGTGATGACAGTGGCTGCCGTCGCGGTGTAGGCTGACAACAGTCACTGACATCATGTCCCGCCCACCACCTCCGCCGATCGGCGGAGCACCGAAGGAGACCACCACCCATGCAGGTTTTCATCACCGGAGCCTCCGGCTGGATCGGCTCAGCGGTCGTCGACGAGCTGCTCGGAGCCGGCCACCAGGTCGTCGGACTCGCACGCTCGGACGAGTCGGCCGCATCGCTCGAGGCCAAGGGCGTCCGCGTGCGCCGAGGCGACCTCGACGACCTGGACGGCATCCGTGCCGGAGCCGAGGACGCCGAGGCGGTCCTGCACCTGGCCAACAAGCACGACTTCGAGCACCCGGCCGTTTCCAACGCGGCGGAGCGCAACGCCGTGCAGACGATCGGGGATGTCCTCGCTGGCTCCGACCGCCCCTTCCTGCTCGCCTCCGGCGCCGCCGGCCTCGTGCAGGGACGCGAGGCGACCGAGGAGGACCTCTCGCCCTTCCACGGCCCGGACTCGCCCCGGGGTGGCAGTGAGAACCTCGCACTGGAGTACGTCGAGAAGGGCGTGCGGACGGTGAGCCTCCGGTTCGCCCCGACGGTGCACGGCGCCGGCGACCACGGGTTCATCGCCACGCTGGTCGGCATCGCCCGCGACAGGGGCGTCGCGGCCTACGTCGGTGAGGGCAGCAACCGTTGGTCGGCGGTGCATCGCTCGGACGCGGCGCGCCTGGTGCGGCTCGGGCTCGACAAGGCGCCGGCTGGGGCCCGCCTGCACGCGGTCGGCGAGAGCGGCGTGCCCACACGGGCAATCGCCGAGGCGATCGGCCGCGGGCTCGACCTGCCCGTCCTGTCCATCCCGAGCGAGGACGCCGCGGCGCACTTCGGCTGGATCGGCGCCTTCTTCGGGATGGACATGTCCGCGTCGAGCACCCGGACCCAGGAGCTCTTCGGCTGGACTCCCACCGGGCCTACCCTCTCCGAGGACCTGGCCGGCGGCGCCTACTTCGAGTAGGTCGCAGTCCGGCCGAGGGATCGCGACCGGCCGGGGCGGCGGGGCGGGACGGGCCCACCGGTCCTCCAGGGCGTCAACGGCCCACGCGGGGTGCTGGGACCCCCGCCAGGACCTCCTGAGGTCCACGGCCGCGCCGCTTCGCCTGGTACATCGCCGCGTCGGCACGTCGCAGCAGCACGTCCGGCAGGAGATCGGGCTCGACGGCCAGATCGACGCGGGCGATCCCGATGCTGGCCGACACGGTGAGGAACGCACCGTCACCGAGCGGGACCTGGCGTCGGACCAGGTGAGCCAGCCGGTCGGCGATCAGGCGACCGCCATCCGCCCCGTCGTCGGTGTGCAGCAGGACGACGAACTCGTCCCCTCCGACTCTGGCGATCGTGTCCGCGGGCCGCAGGGTCGCCAGCAGATCCGTGCCGATGGCCTTCAGCAGCTGGTCCCCGGCATCGTGGCCCACCCGGTCGTTGACCGACTTGAAGCCGTCGAGGTCGAGGAACATCGCGGTGACGAAGCTGCCCGACCGGCCGGAGCGGGCCACGGCGAACACCTGCGCGCACCGCTCCATCAGCAGGCGCCGGTTGGGCAGGCCGGTGAGGTCGTCGCGCAGGGCGAGGTCCAGCAGGCGCCTCTCGGCGGTCCGCCGTGCGGTGATGTCCTCGAACTGCGCCAGCAGCACCCAGTCCGCGTTCTGCTCCTGCACCCAGTGCACCGCCACCCGGCCCCACAGCTCGGCACCCGTCGATCCCCGGAGCGGCACCTCGGCCTCCAGGCTCGCGACCTTCGAGGACAGCACGTCGGTGATCCGGCTCCGGTCCTCGGACGCGTCGAAGCAGCTGCTCAGCAGCCGGCCCTCGAGATCCGCGACCTCGACCCCGAGGCAGGTCGCCAGTGCCTGGTTGGCACGGAGCATCACACCGGTCTCGGCAGTCAGCGCCTTCCCGATGAGGCTTCGGTCGAATGCCTTCTTGAAGCGGTCCTCGCTCATCCGCAGGGCCGCCTCCGTCGCCCGCCCGGTCAGGTCCGAGACGAAGGCGACCATCCGTTCCATGTCCCCCGCGCGATCGCGCAGCACCACCACGCTGACCAGCACCGGCACCGGCTCACCCGACCGGGTGCGGTAGAGGCGCTCGGCGGTGTAGCTGGCGACGGACCCGTCCAGGACACCCTCGAGCGCGTTCCCCACCGACGTGTCCGAGGAGGGGTGCGACAGCTTCTCGGCGCGCATCCCCAGCAGCTCGTCCGTCGTGTAGTCGAGCATCCGCGCCAGCGCCTCGTTGACGGCGAGGATGGTGCCGTCGGGCAGGCCTTCGATGATCCCCACGGGGGACGCAGCGAACAGGGCGGTCAGGTGGGTGTGCTGAGCCGCGGCCGCTGCCCGTTCCCGCACGCGTCGGACCGGGAGCACCGTCGGTGCCGTCTCGGGGAGCAGGCTCCACCCGGCCAGCGGGCTCACGTCGCACCTCGATCTGGGGCGCGAAGGTGTCGAGCGACCACGTCCGAGCGCCGGCCTCCGTTCCGCCAAGCGTAGGCGCATGCGTCGGGTCTCGAGGGCCGAACGCACCAGATCCCCCACGACGTCCGAGGGCGTCAACCGCCCAGACGGGGTGCGGGGACCGCCAGCCGTGGAGTGTGGGTCGTGCGGTGGTCGAACGCCGAAGGCGTGACCTCGCGACCGCGCGGCTTGCCCCAGAGCCAGCCCTGACCCTGCACGCCGAGGCCGAGGAGCGCATCGTGCTGCGACTGGGTCTCGATCCCCTCGATGATGCACGGGACGTCCATGGCGTCCGCCATGGTGATGACCCCTCGGATGACCGCGGTTGCGGTGCGGTCCCGACCGAGTCCGGCCGTGAAGGAGGCATCGACCTTGATCACGTCGACCGGCAGCACGGTGAGGTTCTGCAGGGTCGCGTAGGCGGTTCCGAAGTCGTCGATGGCGACCCGGACTCCGCGTTCGCGCAACGCCTGGAGCGCGCCGAGAGATGATCGTCCGGCGTTCATGATGGAGGACTCGGTCACCTCGAGCATGAGTCTGGCCGGGTCCACCTCGTGGCGCCGCAGGGCATCCTCGACCCGCTGACGGAAGGCGTCGCCGGTGAGCTCACGCGCGCTGACGTTCACCGCCAGGCTCATGTGGGAGGGCCAGCTGCGAAGAGCCTCCATCGCCAGGTCGAGGACGCGGTCGCCGAGCTGGGGTGCGAGCGCCGCCTGCTCGGCGGCCATGACGGCGGGGAGCGTGGGGAGCAACCGGCCGGCGGCGTCGACCAGTCGCATGAGAGCCTCCGCGCCGAGGACGACACCAGAGTCCACGTCCACCACCGCCTGGAACACGAGATGGATGCGGTCGTGGAGCAGCCCGTCCCGGACGGCCTGCTCGAGCTCGTAGCGGGCTTCAGTGCTCGCGAGCAGCTCGCTGTCGAAGACCTCCTGACGGTCGCGACCGCGTTGCTTCGCCCGGTACATCGCCGCGTCGGCACGCCGCAGCAGCTGCTCCGGCACGAGGTCGGGCTCGACGGACAGGTCGACGCGGGCGATCCCGATGCTGGCCGAGACTGGCAGGGACGCGTCCGCCCCGCACGGGATCCGGCGTCGGACCAGATGAGCCAGCCGGTCGGCGACCAGGCGACCTGCGTCCAGACCGTCGTCGGTGTCGAGCAGGACCACGAACTCGTCCCCGCCGACCCGGGCAAGCGTGTCCGCGGGCCGCAGGGTCTCCAGCAGATCCGTGGCCACGGACTTCAGCAGCTGGTCCCCGGCATCGTGGCCCACCCGGTCGTTGACCGCCTTGAAGCCGTCGAGGTCGAGGAACAGCGCGGTGACGAAGCTGCCCGACCGGCCGGAGCGGGCCACGGCGAACACCTGCGCGCACCGCTCCATCAGCAGGCGCCGGTTGGGCAACCCGGTGAGGTCGTCGTGCAGCGCGAGGTCCATGAGCCGCCTCTCGGCGATCCGTTGCGCGGTGATGTCCTCGAACTGCGCCAGAAGAACCCCGTCGGTGCCCTCCTCCTGCATCCAGCGCACCGCCACCCGGCCCCACGACTCGGCTCCCGAGGATCGATGCAGAGGTAGCTCCGCGTTCAGCTGAGCGGACGTCGAGGCCAGGACGTCGGAGATCCTGGCCTTGTCCTCCACGGCCTCGAAGCAGCTGGTCAGCATCTGACCTCGGAGCTCGTCGACCCCCCGTCCCAGCATCTCGGCGAGCGCCCGGTTGGCGTGCAGGATGACACCGGTCTCAGCGGTCAGCGCCTTGCCGATCAGGCCCTCGTCGAAGACCTTCCTGAACCGGTCCTCACTCGTCTCCAAGGCGGCCTCCGCGGCACGCATGCCGGTCAGGTCCATCACGCAGGCAACCATCCGGTCCAGCTTTCCCATCGCGTTGCGGAGCACGACCAGACTCACCAGGACCGGCACGGCAGCCCCTGAGCGTGCTCGGTAGACCCGCTCAGCGGTGTAGCTCGTGACAGACCCGTCCACGACGGCGCTCAACGACGCGCCGACAGCAGCCACGGAGGACGGGTGCGCGAGATCTCCCGCCTTAAGGGTCAACAGCTCCTCCTCGGCGTAGCCGAGCATCCGGGCCAGCTCGTCGTTGACGGCGAGGATGGTGCCGTCGGGTCGACCTTCGATGATGCCGACGGGGGAGGCTGCGAACAGGGCAGTGAGGTGCTCGGCCTGGGCCGTGAGCTGGGCCCGTTCCTGAGCCCGTCGACCCGAGATCAGCACTGCGTAGGCGAGCGCGCCCAGCAAGGTCAGCAGAGCGATGGCCAGGGTGAGGACCAGACTCTTCCGGAAGGCTCGGGAGGCCTTCATGGCGGTGCTCATCGGCAGCGTGGCGGTGACCGTCCAACCCAGATGTGGCACGCCACCCGCCGCGACCACCTTGCGGTCGGTGGTGGCGGCGCGCTCCCCTGTCAGAGGCCGACCTCGCTGGTCCGTCACGGTGATGGAGATGCCGTCGTCGCGCCGTGACCCCTCGGCCACCGACCGGATCGATGCCAGCTGCCACAGCAGCGTGAGGTATCCGACCCGCCGGTCCCCGTCGTACACCGGCGCCGCCACGCCGACGACCCGCGGCCTCCCCCTCGCAACCGAGTGGTAGCCCGACGACACGTAGGCATGGCCGGAGGAGGAGGCCCCACGGAACCAGTCGCGGTAGGCGAACCCGACTCCGACGTACGCCGTCAGGAACGGGTGACCGACGACGTACCGGCCACGAACGTCGCTCAGGAAGGCCGAGGGCGCAGCCTTGCCGAGCGCCAGGGCCGCCAGCGGCGCCTCGGCCGAGGACCTGGTCGCCGGACCGGGCGCGCTGAGCGCGGCGACGATGTCGGGGTCCCGCGCGCCGGCCTCAGTCGTCCGCAGGAAGTCCTGGCTCTGCCGGGACACTGCGTGGACTGCTGCCTCCTGGTTGGAACGGACGCGGGCCGCGGCCTGCGCGCGCACGGATTGACGGTTCTGCTGGTAGGCGACCGTCCCGACGAGCGCCAGCAGCAGCATGGCCACGAGGGCTGCAGCGACGGGTGGGAGCAGCAGCCGCCACCTGGCATGCGCGCGGAGACTCACGACTCACCTCGATCCGGGACGGCGGTTGAGCAAGCACGGTCCGAGCGTGGGCCTCCTGTGCGCACGACACTATGCGCCTGCGTGGTGATCTGAGGCGTAACGCACGCCCCAGATCATCACGCGTGCCTGCGAGGAGAGATGATGGTGCGGTGAGAAGTCCCGAACGGACCGCTCGCCTGTCGCTGCCGCTGCTCGGTGCTGCGGCGGGCGCGGTGTCGCTGGGTCTTCTCGGGTGCGTCGCGGGACTGGTCATCGGACTGCAGGTCTACGCACCCACCGCGTGGGCGGCGATGTTCGAGATCGGCATACCGGCAGCGCTCCTGGGCGCGATCGTCGGCCTGGCCGCCGGGGCCCTGAGGTCGTCGTTCTCCGGCGCTGTGGACTTCTCCGACGACCAGGAGTAAAACTTCCTGAGCCCTCGCGGAGTGCCTGGGCGTCACCGGTCCGGTCCTTCGGGGGATGAGGAGGTGGGGCACATGCGCTTGTGGAGAACGCGTGGTCGTGCTCTCGCGGTCATCGCTGGGTTCGTCGTGCTGGTCGCCGTGGCGGCCCTGACCGGTGCAGGCGCACAGGCAGCGGCTGATCGGGCACCGTCCACCGCAGTCGTCGCGCCGCGCACGTCGTGCGGGAGCCTGGCCGGCCTCGACCTGTCCAGCGTGAAGACGTCAGTGACCGCTGCGGACGTGGTGAGCCGCGCGGGACACGACTACTGCGCCGTCACCGGCTACCTCAGTCCGCAGACCGAGTTCGAGGTCCTCCTCCCGACCTCCACCTGGACCGGTGACTACCTGCAGCAGGGGTGCGGCGGGTTCTGCGGCGCGGTGGGTCTCTCGCTGAGCGATCCGTCCCGGACCAGCGGCTACCAGGCGCCGTACGGCCCCCTCAGCTCCGGCCAGCTCGTCGTCGCCGCAGACGACCAGGGGCACGAGACGGCCGTCAACAGCGACTCGCTGTGGGCGCGGGAGGACCCCCGCTTGCGGGTGGTGTTCGGCTACGAGTCCGAGCACGACATGGCGAGAACGGCTCGGCGGCTGATCCAGGCCTTCTACGGCCGCCCGGCGGATCACCGCTACTTCGACGGCGTCTCGGACGGCGGGCACGAGGGACTCGACCTCGCTCAGCGCTATCCGGCCGACTTCGACGGCATCATCGCCGGCGCTCCGGCCATGAACTGGGCCGATCTCGCCGGCATGTTCGAGCCGTGGATGGCACACGTGAACACCGGCCGCTCGGGGCACCAGATCCTGGCGGCCGAGAAGCTGCCCGCCCTGCACACAGCGGTCATGCGCGCCTGCGCCGACGGCAGCGGTGTGATCACCGACCCGAGAGCGTGCACGTTCCGCCCGCAGTCGATCAGGTGCCCGTCCGGCACGGACCAGCCGACCTGTCTGACGCCCGCACAGGTGGCGGTCGTCCGATCCTTCTACCGCGGACCGACCGACCGGCAGGGCCGCAACCTGTTCGACGGAGGGATGCCCTACGGCTCAGAGCTCGCCTGGCTGCAGTGGGCTGTCCAGCCACAGGCCGACGCCGACGCGCCGACGGACACGATCGCGACCCAGCTCGGGGTGAGCTACTGGCGCAACGCGGCCTTGTGGCACAACCCTCCTGTCACCTTCGGCGTGCGCGACATCCGGTTCACGACCGCCTCCGAGCGGCGCCTGCAGGCGGTCGGCGACATCTACAACGCGACCGACCCCGACCTGCGGCGGTTCGCTGCCCACGGCGGCAGGTTGATCATGTACCACGGGTGGGCCGACCAGGGGATCCCACCCTTCGAGAGCCTGGACTACTACCGTGCGGTGGCGCAGCACTCCGGCGGGTACGCCAGGACCCAGGAGTTCTCCCGGCTGTACATGATCCCGGGGCTCTACCACTGCCCCTGCGGACAACCCGCCGACGGTGACCCGGCCACGGTGGTCGACATGATGACTCCGCTGGTGCGATGGGTCGAGGAGCGGCAGGCACCGGCGACCCTGACCCTGCCCGTGACCTCATCCTCCGGTGGCACGCCCCCCAGCAGCCTCTCGGTGGCACCGACCGACCCGACCCGGCCGGCCCCGGCCGGCAACGGTCTGAACAGCCACTACAGGTACGTCGCCCGCGCCGCCGTCTACCGACCGGGCAACGCCCTGTGGTGCGTCCAGGACGGACCGCGCCTGCGGTGCACCCGCCGGCGCTGAGCCGAACACGGTCACGGGTAGCGGTGCGAGGTCGCTGACGCCTGTGTCAGTGGAACGCCCAGACGCCTACTGCGACCATCAGCAGGACCGCGACCAGGATCACGATCGGGAGCCTGATGGCCACGGCCGCGGCCTCCTTCTCCTGGGAGTCGGGCTGGTCGGCGGTGATCTGTGCTGACTCCCCGGTGGCCAGCACAGATCAGCACCGCACCCTCCGCGACTCGCAGTCCCTACGCGCGGGCGGTGTGGCTGCGCCCGGCGCGGAGGTAGACCAGCAGCACGATGATCGCGCCGATCACCGAGCCGATGATGCCCGCGGGCTGGAGGAAGCCGCTGCCGGCGTCCTTGTGGAACAGCAGGTAGCCGAGGAAGCCGCCCACGAACGACCCGACGATGCCGACCACGATGGTGGCCAGGATGGACATGTCCTGCTTGCCGGGGACGACGAGTCGTGCCACGGCTCCTGCGATGAGTCCGACGATCAGCAGGCTGATGATGAGTCCCAGCATGAGGTGCTCCTTGGGAGAGGTGTACGTCGGTCGACGTACGGCGGCGTGCGGACCGGGACGGCCCATGAGGCGGATGCACTCACCCTCAGATGACATCACCCCAAAGGCGGGACCACTACACCCCTAGGGGTAGTCTTCGGGCATGGCAGGAGATGACCGCCCCGTGCGGGTCGCCCTCGTCGACGACTACGACGTCGTCGTCGTCGGAGTGGCCACCATGCTCGACCCCTACCGCGACCGAGTGGTGATCGCCGAGCTGGACACCGGCCGCCCGGTCCACGACGAGGTCGACGTCGTCCTCTACGACTCCTTCGCCCAGCCGGAGTCCGACCACGAGCAGATCAACGTGCTGGTCGCGAACCCGCACGCCCAGCGGGTGGCGATCTACACCTGGAACTTCCACGACGAGCTGATCCGCAACGCCCGAGAGCTCGGGGTCACCGGATACCTGTCCAAGGCGCTGCCGGCGCGGGACCTGGTCGCCGCCCTCGAGGCGGTGCACGCGGGCGAGGTGGTGGTCAGCGACCCACCTCGCCGCAAGGGGAGTCCGAGCGGTCTGGACTGGCCGGGGCGAGGTGAGGGACTCACCGACCGGGAGGCCGAGATCCTCGCCCTGATCACTCAGGGCAAGAGCAACGCGGAGGTGGCCGCACACACCTACCTGAGCCCCAACACCGTCAAGTCCTACATCCGCACCATCTACCGCAAGATCGACGTGGCCAGCCGCACCCAGGCGGTGCTGTGGGGAGTCGCCAACGGCTTCACCCCCGACCACCACCGCATCGACCACTGGAAGGGCGGCCCCTGAGCGCCGGCCCCTAGTCGGACGTCTGCTGGCCCAGCACGTCGCGCCAGGAGTGCTCGGGGTCGTAGCCCAGGAGATTGCGGGCCTTGTCTATCGCGAAGAACGTCTCGTCACGGCCCATCTCCCGACGCACCTCCACCCCGTCGTAGAAGCGGTTCCGGATCTCCTGCGTCGACGCCCCGACCGACATGTCTGCGTTGGCGACGTTGAACACCTGGTAGCCGAGCCCGTCGGTCGACAGGCAGCGCTGCGTCAGCTGGCCGAGGTCGCGGGTGTCGATGTAGGCGAAGAGGTTGCGGCGACGCAACGACGGATCCTCGAGGAAGGCCGGGAACAGCTCGGCGTACTCGTGCGGCTCGATCACGTTGTTGATCCGCAGGCCGTACACGTCAGCGCCGGTGCGGGCCGCGAACGCCCGGGCCGTCACCTCCCCCGCGATCTTGGACATCGCGTAGGAGTCCTCCGGGACCGTCGGGTGGTCCTCGTCGACCGGCACGTACTCGGGCCTGACCTCGCCCTGGGCGAAGCAGATGCCGTACGTCGTCTCGGAGGAGGCGAACACGATCTTGCGGACCCCCAGCCGGGTGGCGGCCTCGAGGACGTTGTAGGTGCTCAGCACGTTGGTCGCGTAGGTCCTCGCGTCGGAGGCGAGGAGGATCCGCGGCAGCGCGGCGAAGTGCACGACGGCGTCGTAGGCGGGCTTCTGCTCGAGCTCCAGCTCGTCCATCGTGGCCAGCCCGGCCAGTGCCGAGTAGGTCTCGCCCGTGTCCGTCAGGTCCACCTGGAGGTCGGCGACCGACGGGTGGCCGAGGGGGACGAGGTCGGCGTTGGTGACGTGGTGACCCTGGTCGGCGAGGTACGGCGCGACGTGCCTGCCGGCCTTGCCACTGCCCCCTGTGAAGAAGATGCGCATGCCGCAACCCAACCACGCGGGCGATATCGTCCTCCGGTCGGTGGAGTCAGCAGGTGGAGCATCTCGAGGAGCGAGCCATGACCACGGAGCGCGAAACCCTGGCCGAGCGGGTCCGAGCGATGCTGCCCCAGGACCGTCCGGTGCGCGAGGTGTCCATGTTCGGCGGACTGTCGTTCATGGTGGACGACAGCATGGTCGTCGCCGCCGGCCGCGACGGCCGGCTGCTCGTCCGCATCGACCCGGCGCGCCACGCTGAGCTCCTCAGTCATCCGGGCGCCGAGCCGGCGGTGATGGGGGCCGACCGTCCGATGGGACCGGGCTGGATCCGCGTCTCCCACGAGGGTCTTCGCACCGACGAGCAGCTGGCCTCCTGGGTCGACGTCGGCCTCGACCACCGGGCCGCGCGGTAGCGCCCAGGGCCAGGGGTTCTTCGGGCGAAAACCCGTTGCGTGGTCCGGCGTCAGCGCATCTAGGGTGGGGCGATGGCGACGGTCCGAGAGTTCCAGGTCACCTTCGACTGCACGGAGCCCGAGCGCGTCGCTCGGTTCTGGTGCGAGGTGCTGGGGTACGTCGTACCCCCTCCGCCACGGGGGTTCGACACCTGGGACGACTTCGACCGCGCGCTGCCGCCCGAGGAGCAGGGCAGGGCGTTCGCGTGCGTCGATCCCACGGGTGTCGGCCCGCGACTGTTCTTCCAGCGGGTTCCCGAGGACAAGGTCGTGAAGAACCGCGTGCACCTCGACGTCCGGGTCGGCACGGGGATGGTGGGTGAGGAGCGCCTGGCCGCGCTCGAGGCCGAGTGCGAACGACTGCTGCCGCTCGGCGCTGCTCGTGTGCGACTCCTGCGTGCCGACGGCGTCAACGAGTCGTGCCTGGTGATGCAGGACGTCGAGGGCAACGAGTTCTGTCTCGACTGAGGAGGCCGGCCGGCCCGAACCAGTGCGTGAGCGTCTGCTCGAGCCCCCTGCTCGTCCCGTCTCCCACCCAGGCCACGTGGCCGTCCGGTCGGATCAGCACCGCTGCAGGCGCCTCCACAGCACCGATCACCGGCAGCTCCCATCCCCCGTCGTACGACGCGTCGACCACCCGCACGCGATCGCCCCACGCTCCCGGCGCGACACTCCCAGGCTCACCCAGGTTGACCAGCACGGCCTGGGCGTCGTGCAGGAGCGTGAACAACCGCTCGGGACCCTGAGCAGTCGTCAGCTCGAGATCGGGCATCCGTCGCCCGACCAGCGGGTGGCCACCGTCCTCGGCCTCGTAGTGGACGTCGAGGCCGAGGTGCAGCCCGGCCAGCCTCGTGCGGACCGCGTCGATGGGCACCAGGTCGGACAGGAGGTCGGCCAACGCGCCGACCCGAGCGTCCGCCCGCTGGGTCGCCGACATCGCCATCGTGTATCTCAGCACGCGGGCAGTGGCCGGGTGGCGCTCTGCCTGGTAGGTGTCCAGGAGGCTCTCCGGCGCGACGCCCTGGACCACCTGGGCGAGCTTCCAGCCCAGGTTGACCGCGTCCTCGACGCCCAGGCCGATCCCCTGCCCGCCAGTGGGGCTGTGGATGTGCGCGGCATCGCCGGCGAGCAGCACCCGCCCGGCGCGGTAGGCAGCCGCCTGCCGGGTCGCGTCACTGAACCTCGAGACCCACGTCGCGCTGTGCACCCCGAAGTCGGTGCCGTACACCGCGACCAGTGCTCGGCTGAGGTCGGCCACCGTGGGTTCGGTGGAGGGACCGACCTGCTGCTCCGTGACCAGCATCTGCACGGTGCGACCATCGTCCATGGGAGTCAGTCCGTGGATCCCGGTCTCGTCGATCCGCATGCCCGTCGGCGTCTCCTCGGCAACCTCTGCCTGCGCGATCAAGGTGCTCCTGGTGGCGTCCCACCCGGGGAACTCGATGCCGGCTGCCTTCCGGATCGGGCTGCGCCCGCCGTCGGCCCCCACCAGGTAGTGCGAGCGCATCAGCATGCCGTCGACCAGCCGTACGTCGACCCCGTCGGCGTCCTGGGTGAACCCGACGAGCTCCCGCCCCCGGTGGATCTGCACCCCGAGCTCACCGACCCAGCCGGTCAGGATGCCCTCGATGCGGCTCTGCGCCAGCGCCAGCGTGTACGGGTGCCGGGTCGGGAGATCGCTGAGGTCCACCGATGCGTTCGCGAAGGATGCCGTCGCGAAGGTCTGCCCCTCGGCGAGGAAGCGGTCGGCGATGCCTCGCTGGTCGAGGACCTCGATGGTGCGTGAGTGGAAGCCGCGAGCTCGCATCCCCACCAGCTCGGACGTGGAGCGCCTTTCCACGATCTGCACGTCGACACCGCCCAGGGCGAGCTCACCCGCCAGCATCAGCCCGGTGGCACCTGCACCGACGACGATCACCTCGACCATCCGCACCACTCCTCCCTCGTCCCGTCGTGAGCACGACCGGAGGAGTGTGGGGCATCGAGGGGGCCTTGCCGCAAGGCCCCCTGTGCGCTATAGGTTTGAAGTGCAGGCGGTTCGTCAGCGAGTGCGGGCCAGCCGCCCCACCAGGGTGGGCACCACGATCGCCGCGGCCACGGTGTGCAACGTGATCAGGGTGGCTGTAGAAGCAGCGTCAAACCCGAACGTGAGGTCCGGGACGAAGGACAGTGCGGTCAGCACGAGCGTCGTCCGCGTGAACGTGGCTCGGGGCCGACGGACCTTGCGCGCCATGACGGCGGCCATGGCGACGCCGATGAGCGAGAAGACCAGCGTCAGCTGTGCGAACCCGGCGATCGGGATGCCGGCGCCGGTGCGGTCGGCGAACGAGACGCCCGCCGCCGAGGCGATGGCTGCCAGGACGGTCGTGGCGACCGAGGCTGCGACGGCCGCGGCGACTCCGTGCTTCCACACCGGCCGACGCCCGGCTGCCGGCGTGTGCTCACCGGCGGTCGTGCGGGTGTGGCTGGGGTGGCTGGTGTGGGTGGGGGCCTGCGTGGTGGTGGACGTGGTGGTGGACATGGTGGTGGACATGGTGGCTCCGTCTCCTCGGCGGGCCGCCCGGTGCGATCCGCTCATGCCTACTCCACGAACGGCCGGACCCGAGTCCGACAGTGCCTGCCGCGGAATCTCATCTGTTTGATCGTGTGGCAGGTTGTCGTATCGACGGGATGCCGTTCGTGGTGGAGACAGGAGCGGTCGTCGGGACCGCCCGGAGCTGAAGGAGAAGTCGATGACCCAGTACCTGTTGAGCGTGCACGGCCCGGCCGAGAGGAGCGAGTTCGGCGACTACGGCTCCAAGGAGGAGATGGAGAGGTCTTTCGCAGCGACGGAGGCCTTCAACGAGACGCTCCGCGCGGACGGCTACTGGGTCTTCGCCGGTGGGCTGCAGGCCGTCTCGACCGCGACCGTCGTCGACGGCCGGGAGGAGACGCCGGTGATGACCGACGGTCCCTACCTGGAGACCAAGGAGGCCATCGGGGGCTTCTGGATCATCGACGCGCCCGACCTCGACGTGGCTCTGCGAATCGCCGCCGAGGCGTCCAAGGCGTGCGGGGGGAAGGTCGAGGTGCGTCCGTTCGAGGGCATGGGCTGAGCCGACCGCGAACGGCGCTGGTCGATGCTGGTCGATGCTGGGGCACGAGATGCAGGGGGCACGTGATGAGCGAGACGGCGGCCGTCGAGAAGGTCTTCCGCGAGGAGTACGGCCGCCTGATCGCCTCCCTCGTGCGCCGCTTCGGTGACATCGACATCGCCGAGGAGGCTGCGGGCGAGGCGCTCCTGACTGCGCTGGAGAAGTGGCCGGAGTCCGGCGCACCTCCCAATCCCGGCGGCTGGCTCACCACCACCGCAGGCAACCGTGCGATCGACCGGATCCGCCGCGAGAAGCACCGCGACGCCAAGCACCAGGCGGCACTGATGACCTACGACGACACACCCCACGAGCCCACCGGACCGGTGGAGGACGACCGGTTGCGGCTGGTGTTCACCTGCTGCCACCCCGCTCTCGCGCCGGAGGCGCGGATCGCGCTGACGCTCCGGCTGCTGGGCGGGCTGACGGTCGCAGAGATCGCGCAGGCGTTCCTCGTGCCCGAGACCACGATGGGGCAGCGGATCACTCGTGCGAAGAAGAAGATCGCGGCGGCCAACGTGCCCTACCGGGTGCCCGCGGCCGCCGACCTTCCCCAGCGGCTCGGCGGCGTGCTGGCGGTGCTGTTCCTCGTCTTCAACGAGGGCTACCTCGCCACCGGCGACGGCGACCCCGTTCGCGCGGACCTCACGGGCGAGGCCATCCGGCTGACCCGCATCCTGCGCGAGCTCCTCCCCGAGGAGCCGGAGGTGGCCGGCCTGCTCGGACTGATGGTGCTGACCGAGGCCCGGCGTGCGGCCCGGGTGCGGCAGGGGCAGCTGGTCCCGCTCGAAGAGCAGGACCGGGCCGGCTGGAGCCGCGGGCTGATCGCCGAGGGTCACGACCTGGTCCGCGAGTGTCTCGTCACCAACCGACCCGGCCGCTACCAGATCCTGGCCGCGATCAACGCCGTCCACACCGACGCCCCCACGGCTGCGGACACGGACTGGTCGCAGGTCGTGGCGCTGTACGACCAGCTGAGCCGGCTGGACCCGTCGCCCATCGTGGCGCTCAACCGCGCGGTCGCGATCGCCGAGCTGGACGGCCCGGAGGTCGCCCTCACGCTGGTCGACCGGTTGCCGCTCACCGGCTACCACGCCTGGCACGCCGTGCGCGCCGACCTGCTCCGCAGGCTCGGTCGGACCGCGGAGGCCAAGGAGGCGTACGGCGCCGCCATCTCGGCCACCCTGAACTCCGCCGAGCGCGCCTACCTCAGCAGGAAGCGGGGGGAGCTGGTCTGACCTACGGTGACCACATGGGCGATGCGCTCCTCGTGCTCCGGGGCCTGTGGTTCCGACGGTGGGTGTCGCTGGCGGTGCTCGTGGTGTCCGCGCTGGTCGTCGGCGGGGCGGTGACCGGACCGCTGTTCCTGCGTGCCGCGGGCGAGTCGGTGCTGCGGGACAACCTGAACGAGGCCGCGCCGATCGGCCGCGCAGTCGATGACCGCGTGGTGGCCGGGCTGGCGACCGAGCCGTTGGTCGCGGCCCGGCAGAACGGCACACGCAAGCTCGAGCGCGCGCCGACGCTGCGGCGGCTGCTCGTCCGCTCGGTCGACTCGCTGTCGGTGCCCGCCACAGCGGGTGTCCCGAACGCGACACCCGACCCGGTCAACCTGGCATACCGACAGGGGATGTGCGCGCACGTGAGGATGGTGCGCGGCAGCTGTTCGCGTGGCGCGGGGGAGGTGATGGTCAGTGCGAGCGTGACCGTCGCAGAGGGGTGGCGGGTCGGCCGGCCACTCCTGGTGGACGAGCGGCGCACCCGGGTGTCCGGTGTCTACGTCGCGCTCGATCCGGGCGGTGACTACTGGTCGGGAGGGGGTCGCTACTTCGCCGCCTACGCGCGCACGGACGTGGGGAAGGAACCCGGTCAGAACCTGGACGCGGTCTTCGCACCCCGGTCGGTGGTCGAGGCCCAGCCCGGCGACCTGCTCGCGACCGGTGCGGTGGACAGGTATCTCGACGTGTCCGCGATCAGGTTGGGCGACGTTCCTGCGCTGCAGCGCGAGCTGACGAGCTATGCCAACGAGGAGGGAATCGCGATAGGAGGCAGGCTGCAGGTGAGCGACAGCGCCATCTCAGCCGTGCTCTCCCAGGCCCTGAGGATCAAGGACACTCTGCGGGTCCCCGTGCTGGTGGTCGAGCTGCAGCTGCTGCTGCTCAGCTGGCTGATCCTGTTCCTGGTGGTGGCGAATGCGGCGGAGGCACGCGGCCCGGAGGTGGCACTGGCCAAGCTGCGCGGCGTCCCGACGGTCTCGACCGTGGCGTTCGGACTGCTGGACATCGTGCTGCTGGTGGCACTCGCGGTCCCGCTCGGGTTCGGGCTGGCGTTGGGCTGGGTCACCGCGATCGTCGATCTGCAGCTGGCGCCGGGCACTCCCGTGATCGTGACCCGAGCGGCCGGCCTGGCCGCGGTCGGGGCTGGGGCGGGCGCTGCCCTGGCGGCTGCCCTGGCGGCGTCGCGGACGTTGCGTCGACCGGTCGTGGAGCAGTGGCGACGTGCCACCCGGCGAGCCGCCCCCCGAAGCTGGCTGGTGGACGGTGCCGTCGTCGTCGCCTGTGTGGCGGGTCTGGTGCTCTTGGCACGCGCGGGCGATGTCGGGAGCACGACGACGAACGACCCCGATGTGCTGGCGCTGGTCGCGCCGGGGCTGTTGGTGCTGGCGGCTGCTCTGCTGGGGTCCCGGGGACTGCTTGTGCTGTGCCGATCGGCGTACGGGCTGACTCGCCGCCGCGGTGCGGTCGGAGCGTTCCTCGCGGTGCGCCAGCTCGCTCGGCGTCCGAGCACCCTGCGGCTGGCGCTCGTGCTGGCCGTGGCGTTCGGACTGATGACCTTTGCGATCGATGCCTGGTCGGTGTCGCGGACCAACCAGCACGACCGGGCCTGGACCGAGATCGGTGCTGCCCAGGTGCTCACCGTGCTCCCGCTGGCCGGGCGGGACCTCGGTGACGTGGTGGACCAGATCGACCCCTCGGGTGGAGCTGCCGCGGCGGTGAGCACGGTGACCGACTACAGCGGTGCGGTCCCCACCACGATGCTCGCCGTGCAACCGGAACGGTTCGCGCGGGTCGCGTTCTGGCGTGCCGACTTCGGCCAGGCTTCGTTGGCGTCGCTGACCGGCAGCCTCACCACGTCGACCGCTCCCCCGGTGCCGCTGTCCGGGGACCGGCTGCGGGTCCGCCTGGATGCGGTCGGACTGTCCGGAGCCGGACCGCCGGTCCTCGTCGCCGACGTCGCCCAGCCGGGGGCGGGCCGGGACCCCGTCTCCCTGGGGTCGCTGCGTGCGGGCACCCACGAGCTGCAGGCGAGGATCCCCTGCGAGCGGCAGGGCTGCTGGCTCGCGGGACTGCACCTGGAGCGACCCGGCGCCGACTTCTTCCCGTTCAGCGGGTCACTGCGCGTCCGCGGACTCGACGTGCACGCGAAGGCCTCGTGGCGCGAGGTCCCCGCGGACCTCGCGGAGCCCTCCGGCTGGCGGGCGGAGGGTGGTGGGGCCGGCACCCCCGAGCGCCACGCCTCGGGGCTGCTCCTGCCGCTGCGCGCGGGGGGCACCGACCTGCCCACCTGGCGTGTCGCCGACCGGCCCCGACGCCTGCCGGCCCTGGTCACCCGCGAGGTCGCGGGCAAGCGGACCGTCGCGGGCGTCGGCCTCGAGGACATCCCGCTCGAGCCGGTCTCGGTCGGACCGGCGCTGCCCGGCGCCGGTTCACGCGGGGTGGTCGTGGACCGCGACTACGCCCAGCGCTTCGCCGAGGGCGCGACCACCCAGGCGATCGACACGGTGTGGCTCTCGTCTGCGGCGGACGCCGGGACGACCCGCCGGCTCGAGCGGGCCGGCGTGACCGTGCTGAGCCGACAGTCCTCGGCGAGGCTGACCTCGCTCAACGAACGTCGCGGGCCGGCCCTGGCCATCTTCCTGTTCGTGGCCGGCGCCGCTCTGGGTGCACTGCTGGCCGCGGGCGGAGTGGCACTCACGCTCCACCTGGCCGGCCGCCGCCGCGGCTACGAGCTGGCGGCCATGTCGGCGCTCGGCGTTCGACGCGCCGTGCTGCTGCGGTCGCTCTGCGTCGAGCAGGGCCTGCTGGTGGCCTTCGGCATCGGCGTGGGGGTGCTCGGCGGACTGGTCGGCGCCGTCCTGGCGCTCCCCTCCGTGCCGGAGTTCGCGGACGTCCCCACTGCCCCACCTCAGCTCTGCGGCATCCACACCGCACCGGTGCTCGGCACCGTCCTCGGCGCCGCCCTGGTTCTCGCCCTGGTGATCGCCGTGAGCTCGGTGGTCCTGCTGCGAAGCTCCCGCTACGACCAGCTGCGCGAGGCACCCGCGTGAGCGCCGTCCGACCCGACCACGGAGGCCGGGACCGGAGCGACAGCTCGGAGCCCGCCGTGCTCTGCGAGTCGCTCACCCACGTCTACCGGGACGATGCGGGCACCGAGGTGACTGCTCTGGCCGAGGTGTCCCTGCGGGTGCGACCCGGGGAGACCGTGGCGCTCGTCGGGCCGTCAGGGGCCGGCAAGTCGACCCTGCTGATGCTGCTGTCCGGCCTGGTCCGTCCGACGGCCGGGCGGATCCAGGTCACCGGCAGCGAGGTGAACGAGCTGTCCGAACGGGCTCTGCTGCGGTTCCGCGCTCGGTCGGTCGGGATGGTGCTGCAGACCCCGGGCCGCAACCTGCTGCCCTACGCGACCGCACGTCAGAACGTCCGGTTCGCCCAACGCCACGGCCACCGACCGCGGGCAGCACGACGCGACGAGGCCGACGAGCTGCTGGAGTCGGTGGACCTGAGCGAGCACTCCGGGCGGTCCGCTCGCCTCCTCTCCGGAGGCCAGCAGCAGCGGCTGGCGCTGGCCGTCGCGCTGGCCGGCCGGCCGGCCGTGCTGCTGGCCGACGAGCCGACCAGCCAGCTGGACCGGCACACCGGGGACACGGTGATCGCCCTGATGCTGGCCGCGCGGGACAGCCGCGGCACCGCCCTCGTGGTCGTCACCCACGACCTCCGGGTCAGCGAGGCCCTGGACAGCCGCTACGTCCTGCGTGACGGCCACCTCGAGGCCGGCGGATGAGCGCCACGGCCCTGGGTGTGGAGCTGGTCGGTCGAGACCTCGGTCTCACCCGTGGCGACAGGGTGATCCTGAGCGGCGTCGACGTCACGGTGCGCGGCGGCGAGCGGGTCGCCCTGACCGGCCCCTCCGGCTCGGGCAAGACCACGCTGATGAGCCTGCTGGCCGGTCTCGAGGTGCCGGACACCGGGACGGTGGTGCTCGACGGCGAGCCCCTCGTCGACCTGGGGGCGACCCTGAGGGTGCGGGTCGGCGTGGTGTTCCAGGGCTACGCCCTGGTGGCGCTCCTCACCGCCTCGGAGAACATCGAGCTCGCCCTTCTCGCGGCGGGCGTGCCCGGGACCGAGGCGGTCTGCCGAGCAGAGGAGAGCCTCGCGGCCGTCGGTCTCGCTGATCGATCCGACCACCTCACCGAGGAGCTGTCGGGCGGGCAGCAGCAACGCGTCGCCGTGGCCCGTGCTCTGGCCACCCGTCCCTCGGTCCTGCTCGCCGACGAGCCCACCGCCGAGCAGGACTCCGTCAACCGCGCGGTCGCCCTGGATGCGCTGCTCGCAGCCGCCGACACGGGGGCAGCCGTGCTGATCGCCACCCACGACGTCGATCTCGCGCGGCGCTGCGACCGCTGGCTGCACCTCGTCGAGGGGAGGCTGACCGAGACCGACGGCGTCTCGTGACGGAGCACCGGAGCGCTGCGCGAGGATGGCCGGATGGCGAACGCACTCCCGGACAGCTCGCGTCCCCACCACGCGGCCCGCGCCGAGGCGCGGCTGCACGCAGCGCTCGGTCGCCGGCTTCGAGCTCGGGGCTGGACGCCCAGCGTGGTGCCCTATGCCGGGTACGGCGCCGACGGCTGGGCCCGGGTGCTCGCGCGCGTGCTGGTCGCACCGCACGGGTGGCGTCCCGAAGGGGACGACGACGACCGCGGCTGGCAACGGTTCCTGTGTGCACCCGCGGCTGGTGTTCCCGTCACCGTCCAGCTGGGCGAGCGGACCCACGTCGTCACCAGCGTCCGGGACGGCTACCTCGACGTACGCCTGGAGTCCGACCTGCCACCCGGCTGGCAGACGGCGACCCTGCGTGCGGAGGGCGGTGACCCGGTCGACGCGCCGCTGCGGATCGTCGCGCCGGGACCGCAGACCGGCCTGGTCAGCGACATCGACGACACCGTGATGGTGACGATGCTTCCCCGACCACTGGTGGCGCTGCGCAACGCGTTCCTGGTCAGGGAGCGGGCACGCCGGCCGGTTCCGGGGATGGCCGACCTGTACGCCGGGCTGGTCGACGCCCATCCCGGCCTGTTCGTGGTCTACCTGTCCACGGGCGCCTGGAACACGGCCGCGGCCCTGAGCGGCTTCCTGGCCCGGCACGGCTACCCGACCGGGCCGCTCCTGCTCACCGACTGGGGACCCACGCAGACCGGCTGGTTCCGATCCGGTCAGCAGCACAAGCGTGAGCAGCTCCGTCGGCTGTTCCAGGAGCTTCCAGAGGTGCGCTGGCTGCTCGTCGGAGACGACGGCCAGCACGACCCGGCGGTGTACGCCGAGGCAGCGGCCGCAGCACCCGACCGGGTCCTGGCCGTCGCGATCCGACAGCTCAGCGTCGGCGAGCAGCTGGCCAGCCACGGGTCCCCGGCGCCCAAGCGCAACCCCGCCGTCGACGCCGCATCGTCCCCCGCGGCCCCGGTCACAGCGGCGGACGGGTTCGGACTCCGGCAGCTGCTCCGCGGACGCGGCCTGCTCTAGGACACGGGTCACTTCATCCGAGGGTCGTGCGTGGGGTCGACGTACTCCCGCGGACAGCCGTGGTCGACGGCATCCGGGCGCAGCTCGTAGTGCCAGGGCTCGTTGCTGTAGATCTGGCAGAGTCCGAGCCCGGCGCCGTGCTCGGAGAGCCATCTCGTGGCATCGGCGTGGCCGAGGTCGACCGCATCCCCCGACACGTGGGCCGAAGTCCCCGGGGTGGCGACCCACCGGGCCGCCCGCTTCTGCGAGCCGTACGTCGAGACCGCGCGGTCGAGAAGCTCCCGCTGGTACGCCCGGGAGCGCCAGCCGCTGTTGAGGTAGACCACGATCCCGTCGCGGGCGGCATCCCTTGCCGCTCGGCGCAGAGCCGCGAGGAGAGCGGGGTCGAGACGCGTCAGGGCCGGATAGCCGTCGTCGAGCACCGTCGTGCCCTCGGGGACGACGCCGTCAGCAGTGCCGACGGCACCGTGGCGGTCCCGGTGCAGGCTCTCGCCGACCACGCCCGTGAGGGCCACGCTGAGGGCGACCACGGAGGCCAGGACGGTCGATCGGGCCCACTGGCGTCCTGTCGGTGCCGAATATCTCGAGGACATGCCTCGAGTCAAGGCAGCGCGATGTTGCCAGGGCGTACGCGGTTTTCGATACGCCCACGAGATGCTCCGGCTCGTAGCATCGAAGGATGCGTGTGCTGATCCTCGAGGACGAGCCCTACATGGCGGAGGCCATCCGCGCCGGTCTGCGACTGGAAGCGATCGCGGCCGACATCGCCGCCGACGGGGACACCGCACTCGAGCTGCTGAGCACCAACGCCTACGACATCGCCGTGCTGGACCGCGACGTCCCCGGGCCCTCCGGCGACGAGATCGCCCAGCACATCATCGCCTCCGACAACGGCATGCCCATCCTGATGCTCACCGCGGCTGACCGGCTCGACGACCTGGCCACCGGGTTCGAGCTGGGCGCGGACGACTATCTCACCAAGCCCTTCGCGCTCCGGGAGCTCGTGCTCAGGCTCAGGGCCCTCGACCGTCGGCGCGCACACAACCGGCCGCCGGTGCAGGAGATCGCCGGGCTGCGGGTGGATCCGTTCCGCAGGGAGGTCTACCGCGAGGGTCGCTACGTCGCGTTGACCAGGAAGCAGTTCGCCGTGCTCGACGTACTTGTCGTCGCCCGAGGCGGGGTCGTCAGCGCCGAGGAGCTCCTGGAGCGAGCGTGGGACGAGCATGCCGACCCGTTCACCAACGCCGTACGCATCACTGTCTCCGCCCTGCGCAAACGGCTGGGGGAACCCTGGATCATCGCCACCGTGCCCGGCGTCGGCTACCGCATCGACAGCGGACCACTCCCCGACGTCGCCGGCACCCATCGTGGATAGGCCACGCGGGTTGAGCGTCCGTCTCAGGCTCACCCTCAGCTACGCCGGGTTCCTCGTGGTCGCGGGGGCGCTGCTGCTCGCGGTCGTGTGGGTGTTCCTGCTGCGCTACGTGCCCGACCACGCGATCACGCTGCCCGACGGTCGCGGGTCCGGGGGTGCGATCGGACCCGGTCTCTTCGTCCCCAGCCGGTCCGACCTCTGGCGTGCGTTCGCTCCCAAGGCGGCCCTCATGCTGGTGTTCGTCCTGCTGTCCGGGGTGGCGGGCGGGTGGTTCCTCGCCGGCAGGATGCTCGCGCCACTGAACCGCATCACGGCGGCCACCCGCACGGCCGGAAGTGGATCGCTGTCCCACCGCATCGCACTGCCGGGGCGCGGAGACGAGTTCCGGGACCTCGCCGACGCGTTCGACGCCATGCTCGCCCGGCTGGAGGCACACGATGCCGAGCAGCAGAGGTTCGCAGCGAACGCCTCCCACGAGCTGCGCACCCCACTGGCGATCACGCAGACGCTCCTCGACGTCGCCCGCCACGATCCGCGGCGCGACACCGGCGAGCTCCTCGACCGCCTGCACCACGTCAACACCCGGGCGATCGACCTGACCGAGGCACTGCTCGTGTTGAGCCGCGCCGACCAACGGTCGTTCACCCCCGAGCGCGTGGACCTGTCCCTGGCTGCGGAGGAAGCCACCGAGACGCTCCTTTCCCTTGCGCAGAAGCGTGAGGTCACCGTCGAGTGCTCCGGCGACATCGCCGTCACCACCGGCTCGCACGCGCTCCTGCTGCAGATGACCACGAACCTCGTGCACAACGCGATCGTGCACAACCTCCCGGAGCGCGGCACCGTGTGGGTGAACACGAGCGCCGACGCCACGAGCGTGCTGCTCACCGTGGAGAACACCGGCGAGAAGCTCAGCCCACAGCTCGTCTCCACGCTTGCCGAGCGGTTCCGGCGAGGCACCGATCGCCTGCACACCGACCACGCAGGGGTCGGCCTCGGCCTGGCCATCGTCGAGAGCATCACCCGAGCACACGACGGCGCCCTCACCCTCAGCCCCCGGACCGCCGGCGGGCTCCGCGTCACTGTGCAGCTATCCGCCGCGCCCACGCACGCTGGCCACGTCCGGGGCCCGTTGACGCTTCCTACTGGTGGGTAGGTCATACTGGGACGTGACGGGGAACACGTCGGCTGGTGCGGCCGTTGGGTCGCAGACCGAGGAGAACGGCATGCTGTACAACGCATATGAGGTCCGCCGCGCGATGCTCCAGGGCTGGGGACGCGCCCTCGAGCCGTCCGCCCGGTCCCTTCGCTCCGTTCCGGGCCCGTTCGGCAGGTCCTACCCGGTCCGCGCCGCCCTCGCGGCCCACCAGGTCGCCCAGGCGCTCCGCCTCAGCCACGACCGGCCAGACTTCGGGGTCAGCTCGGTCATGTCGCAGGGCGTGGACGTCGAGGTGCACGAGGAGGTGGTGACCAGCTCGCCGTTCGGCTCCCTGGTGCGCTTCGCCAAGGCCGACGGCTCGTCCGCGGCCCAGCCCAAGGTCCTCATCGTGCCGGCGCTGGCGGGCCACTTCGCCACGCTGGTGCGAGCGACCGTCTCCACGATGCTGGCCGATCACGACGTCTACGTCGCCGACTGGCACAACGCCCGCGACATCCCGGTGTCGGCGGGCCGGTTCGGCCTCGACGAGTACGTCGAGCACGTCGTCTCGTTCCTGCGGGCCATCGGCCCGGGCGCCCACCTGATGGCGGTCTGCCAGCCGGCGGTCGCGTGCCTGGCCGCTGCATCCCTGATGTCGGAGGACGGCGACCCGGCGGCACCCAGCAGCCTGCTGCTGCTCGCCGGTCCGGTCGACACCCGGGTGAACCCCAGCCGGGTCGGTCGCTACGCCGGACGGCAGTCGATGCGGTCGCTCGAGCGCAACGTGATCGACCGGGTCCCCCGCCGCTACGCCGGAGCCGGCCGGCGCGTGTACCCGGGCTTCCTCCAGATCAGCGCGTTCATGAGCATGGACCCGCGCCGTCACATGAAGGCCTTCCGCGGGCTGTTCCGCGACCTGCGCAGAGGAGAGGTGGAGGCGGCGGAGAGGACGCTGACCTTCTACCAGGAGTACTTCGCGGTCCTCGATCTCCCGGCTGACTTCTACCTGGAGACGGTGGAGCGCGTGTTCAAGGAGAACCTCCTGCCGCAGGGTCGGCTCTCGTGGAGGGGTCGGCGGGTCGACCCGGGCGCGATCACCTCGGCGCTGTTCACGATCGAGGGCGAGCACGACGAGATCTGCACGCCGGGCCAGACCGAGGCCGCGCACGCGCTGTGCACCGGGATCCCGGCCGAGCGCCACCGGCACCTCCTGCAGGCCGGCGTGGGGCACTACGGCGTGTTCTCCGGCTCGACGTTCAAGCGCGAGATCTACCCGCAGATCCGGGACTTCATCGTCGCCTCCGCGCTCCCGGATCCGGGTCCTGCCGTGCCGGGAACCGCCGCGGCCCCTGCTCGCTGACGCTGCCCCGTCACCGCGAGGGCATCGCTCACGGTGTCAACCGGACCCCGACAGCGACCGCGACCAGCCACACCGGCAGGAGGAGCGCCGGGAAGAACCCGAGGGGACCCAGAGGGGCTAGGCACCCCAGGCCGATCGAGGCGACAGCCAGCCATCGGGGCAGGGTGCGGGTGGTCAACCCTGCCGCTCCCGCGCCGATCATGGCGCATGCCATGCCCAGCATCAGTGGCAGGAAGCCGGCTGTGTCGATGAAGTTGAGCGTGCGCACCGACCGGTCCTCGCCCTGGTCGACTGCGTGCCACAGCGCCAGGCCGGTGACCGCCCAGGAGGCGAGCGTCAGGGCGATGACGGCCACCCCCAGCGACGCGACGTCCGCGGTCCAGACGGCGCCCCGGGACCGCAGCGCGGTCCGGAGGCCGACGCCGAGGAAGACCAGGACGGCGCATGCGGCCATCGCGGCATAGCTGGTGAGCATCGTGAGGCCGAGGCTGTGGTCGTAGGACGCCCTGATCGTCGAGAGCGACGAGTCGGGCTCGTTGTCGGCCCCCGTGATCAGGATCGCCACGAGGGCGACGACGAAGACGACGGCCAGGACCACGAGGGTGCGCCGGTGCGGGACCGCGGGAGCGGTCGTGGCAGTGGGAGCTTCAGTGGTGGTTGTCATGCCTCGAGACTCTCGGCTTCGGCGCCCTCCGCGCGTCGGAGCCCACCCTGCACTGTGGTCAGGGACCCGCGTCAGGGCTGACCCTGACGCCACGAGCCGGTTTCGGTGCCACCATGACGGACATGACCCCGCGTGGTAGCCGCCTGCTCGTGGGCGCCCTGCTGGTCCTGACCGTCCTCGAGGCCGGAGCAGGGCTGTGGTTCGACGACCTCGAACGGTCAGCAGGACACGAGGAGCTGACGCTTCTCACTGGATACGCCTGGTTGTTCGCGGTCACGGTCGCAGCGGCCGCCGTGGTCGGGGCGATCGTGGCCGTGAGCCAGCCGGGACACCCGGTCGGGTGGCTGTTCCTCGCCCTCGCCGCAGCGGTGGCGTGCCCGGTGGACGGCTACGCGACCTGGGCGCTGCTGGGATCGCCGGACCGGCCCCTGCCGGGAGGGGAGGTCCTCGCGCTCGCCGCCGACCGGTCGTGGCTGGTGTGGTTCGTGCTGGTCGCACTCGTGCTCCACCTGACCCCCGACGGCAGGTTCCTGTCCCCTCGCTGGAAGGCGGCGGGCTGGGTCACCACCGCTGCCGGCGTCGTCGCGTTGCTGCTCAGCATTCCCAGCGACCGGCTGCTCGACCCGCCGTTCGACGAGGTCGGCAACCCGTTCGCCGTCCCGGCTCTCGCCAGCATCGCAGACCCCGTCGCGTCACTCTGCGCCCTCGCGGTCGGTCTGGGACTCGTCGTCGCCGCAGGCTCCGTGGTGGTCCGGTTCCGCCGGTCACGTGGGGACGAGCGGCGCAGGCTGTTGTGGCTGGTGCTGGCGGCCCTCCCGCTGCCGGTGCTCGTGGTGCTCGCCTTCCTCCTGTCCTACACCGACCACGACGCGGTCGGCGCCCTGGCCAGTGCCGGCTTCGTCACGGTGGTGCCGGTCACCGCCGGACTCTCGGTGCTCCGCTACCGCCTGTACGACGTCGAGCGGATCGTCGCCTCGACCGTGACCTGGGGACTGCTCAGCACGGTCGTCGTCACGACGTACGGGTTCGTCGTGTGGGCCGGCGCCCGGGCCGTACCGACCGGCCCGGTGTCCCCGGTGCTGTCCGCGACGGTCGGGGCGGTGGCCGCGGCGGGTCTCGCGTTCCCCCTGCGCCGCTCGCTGCAGAACCAGGTCGACCGGCGGTTCAACAGGCGCGCCTACGACGCCCGGCGCGTGGTCACCGACGCGCTGGCCACGGAGGGCGCCGACATCGACGCGGAGGCGGTGCTGCGCGACGCGCTGGCCGACCCCGGCCTGACGACGTCCTACCCCTGCCGCGACGGGGCCTGGCTGCGCGCCGACGGCAGCACCGCGACGCCGGGGGTCCATGTCGACGTCGAGCGGCACGGCCGGGTGGTGGCCCGGATCGGCTTCGACCCCCAGCGCACCGACGCGGACGCCGTACGCCGGGCTGGGCTGCTCGCCGCGGCCGAGCTGGACAACACCCGGCTGCGCGCCGAGCTGGCGCAGCAGGTCGAGGAGATCGACGCGTCCCGGCGTCGACTCGCCACAGCGCAGCGCACCGAGCGGCGCCGGATCGAGCGCAACCTCCACGACGGTGCACAGCAGCGGTTGATCGCGCTCGCCATGGAGCTGCAGTCCGCACGGCTCAACGGGGACCCGGACCGGATGCGGCACGCGCTGTCCGCGGGCGCCGTGTCCGCGCAGCTCGCGGTCCGGGAGCTCCGGGCGCTCGCCAACGGGTTGCACCCGGCCGCGCTCGAGGACGGCGGCCTGCCGGCGGCACTCGACGACATCGCACGGCTCTCCCCCGTGCCGATCCGGGTGAACGCGCCGGTCGGGCGGCTGGACCGGGCCCTGGAGTTCACCGCGTGGTCCGTGATCGGCGAGGCGGTCGTCAACGCCCAGAAGCACGCCGGTGCCAGTGCGATCCAGGTGGACGTGGCGCGGCGCAACGGCCACCTCCTCCTGCGGGTCAGCGACGACGGCCGAGGCGGCGCCAATCCCGACGGATCGGGGCTCCGCGGTCTTCGTGACCGGGTGGAGACGGCGCACGGCGAGCTCGACCTGAGCTCAGGCTCCGATGGGACGACGATCCAGGCGGTGCTGCCGTGCGGGTCGTGATCGCCGACGACTCCGGCCTGCTGCGGGACGGCCTGGCGAACCTGCTCACCGAGGCCGGGGTCGACGTCGTCGCGAAGGCCGCGGACGCCGTGGAGCTGGTGGCCATGGTCGACGAGCACGCGCCGGACGTCGCCGTCGTCGACATCAGGATGCCGCCGACGTACACCCACGAAGGCGCCAAGGCCGCGCTGGAGCTGCGGCGGCGGCGGCCGGGACTCGGGATCCTGCTGCTGTCACAGTCCCTGGAGAGCCGCTACGTCACCGACCTGGCCCGTGCGCACGCGCGAGGGTTCGGCTACCTGCTCAAGGATCGGGTCACCGACATCCGGGTGCTGCTCGACGCGCTCGGGTCGGTCGCCGCAGGCGGCACCGTCCTGGACCCCGACGTGGTGGGGCACCTGCTCGGCCGCAACGAGCTCGCGGACCAGCTGACCAGACTCTCCGCCCGGGAGCGCGAAGTTCTCGAGCTGATGGCGCAGGGCTTGTCCAACAGGGCCGTCGCCGAGCGGTTGGTCATCGACGTCAAGACGGTCGAGACCCACATCGCCCGGATCATGACGAAGCTCGACCTCCACCAGACGCCGGACGAGCACCGCCGGGTCCTCGCCGTCCTCGCCTGGCTGAGGAGCTGAGCTTGCGCCGACTCGGCGGCTCAGCACGTGCCGCCGGGTCAGCCGGCGATGAACTTCAGCAGGTCGTCGTCGAACTCGCGTTCGTGAGCGCCGGTGAGACCGTGCGGTGCGCCGGGATAGACCTTGAGGGTGCCGTTCTGGAGGAGCTCGACGGACTTGAGTCCCGCGGACTGGATGGGCACGATCTGGTCGTCGTCGCCGTGCAGCACCAAGGTGGGTACGTCGATCTTCTTCAGGTCCTCGGTGGTGTCGCTCTCGGAGAACGCCTTGATGCAGTCGTAGGCGCCTTTGACGCCGACAGTCATCGACATCAGCCAGAACGCGTCCTTGGTGCCCTGGGCGACGTCGGACCCGTCGCGGTTCGCGCCGTAGAACGGCTCGGCGAGGTCGCGGTAGTACTGCGAGCGGTTGCCGGCGACACCGTCCCGGATCTGGTCGAAGACGTCCATGGTGGTGCCCTCGGGGTTGGTGTCGGTCTTCAGCATCAGCGGCGGTATGGCGCTGAGCAGCACCGCCTTGGCCACCCGTGAGGTGCCGTGCCGGCCGAGGTAGCGGGTCACCTCCCCTCCGCCGGTGGAGTGGCCGACCAGGATGGCGTCGTGCAGGTCGAGGGCCTCGATGAGGGCGGCCAGGTCGTCGGCGTACTGGTCGAGGTGGTTGCCCTCCCAGGTCTGGCTGGACCGTCCGCCGCCGCGGCGGTCGTGGGCGATGCCGCGGAAGCCGTTGTCCGCGACCAGCATCAGCTGGTTGTCCCAGACGTCGGAGGTGAGCGGCCAGCCGTGACTGAACACGACCGGCTGGCCGGTGCCCCAGTCCTTGTAGAAGATCTGGGCGGAGTCGGAACTGGTGACGAAGGGCATGGGTTCCTCCTGGGGGTGGGGGGTCAGCTCACGAACGAGAGAAGCGTGCTGTTGAACGTGTCGGGCTCGTCGACGTAGACCGCGTGTCCGGCGTGCTCGAACGTCACGAATCGGGCGTTGCGGATCCCGCGGGCCACGGCCTGTCCATGGTCCAGGGGCAGGATCTTGTCGTTGATCGCGTGGATGACCAGGGTGGGCACGGACACGCGGGGCAGGTCGGAGGTCAGGTCGGTGTCCCGCAGCGCGATGAGCCCGGCACGGCTCGCGGGCAGGGACGCCTCGTCGAGGCACTGTCGTTCGAACCACTGCAGGTAGGGATCGTGGTCGATGTCGGTGTGGGTGGCGAAGAAGTTGGCGGTCAACGCTCGGATCACGGCGGCCCGGTTGGTGGCGTATCCGTCGATGAGACCTGCCAACGCGGTGGCGAGGTCGGCGGAGTGCGGGCCGTAGACGAACCGGGGGGCGGCCGGCTCGGCCAGGACCAGCCTGCCTACCCGGCTGCCGTAGCGGGCGGCGTGACGCAGTGCGACAGCCGCTCCCATGGAGTGCCCGACGAGCGTGACGTGCCGCAGGGACAGGGCCTCGAGCACCTTGAGGATGTCCTTGGCCCAGACGTCGTAGCCGTAGGGCCCGTACGGCGCGTCGGACTTCCCGAACCCGCGGAGGTCGAGCCCGATGGCGCGGTAGCCGTGATCGGCGAAGAACAGGAGCTGCTGCTCGAGGGTCTGGGAGGACAGCGGCCATCCCGGCACGAAGACGATGGTTCCTCGGCGCCCTCCGTTCGAGTCCTGGACGAACACCCTGACTCCGTCATCGACCTTGATCCAGGTGGCGAGGTGACGGGTCCCGTGCTGCTCCGTGGTCTCGGCCGCAGACGCCCTTGGCACCATGGCCGAGGCGCCGGCCACGGTGGCTCCCGCTCCGAAGGCCATCACCGCCCGTCGCGAGACCGCTCCTCGAGGCGCGGCTGCTGCGTCGTCTGTCGGTTCGACGTCGTCCATGTTGTCCCCTGATCAAGGCTTGGAGCAGCCCCATCGGCTGCTGCCCTGAAGCGTGCCGCGCACCCGAGGACGCCGTCATCGGTCGGATGACCATGAATGCTCACGGCAGTTGGTTGACCGATGAAGCGGAACGCTCGAGTGGCCAGAGTGGATCGGTGGATGAGGTGTCCTTGACGGAGGCGACGGCGATGCTGCGCCAGAGTCTGCGGCGGAACCGGGAGATCCTCGTCGCGTCGGCCGTCCGACACCATCGGAGCAGCGAGTTCGTCTCCCTGCTGAGCCTGCAGGAGGACGCTGTCGCCCGCGTCTCGGGACATCCTGGGCTTCCTTCGAGGGAGGCGGCCGCAGAGCACGACAGGCTCGTCCGCTGGTTCGAGGCCTACGACGTCACCGGAGGATGGGACCTCGCGCCCTCCTTCGTGAGAGCCGGGCTCGGCGTCGAGTTCCTCACCCACGTGCTGCGTCGTGTCGGGGACGACCTGATCGACGATGCGGTGCACGTGCTCGGCTACGCCGTGGAGGCCGAGCTGGTGCTGCAGCTGATGGAGAGCGACACCCAGAGCTAGACCTCGGGAGGGTGCGCGTCCAGGGCGTCGCGCAGCGCCGCTCGTGACGAGACACCCAGCTCGGGGAAGATGTGGTAGAGCCGTGCACCCACGGTGCGCGGTGACAAGAAGAGCTTCGCGCCGATCTCGCGGTTGGTGAGGCCCTCCGCGGCGAGCGTGGCTATCCGGAGGTCGCGACTGCTCAGGGTGGGAGCTCGTCTGTCGTTGCGCTGTGGCACCGGGTGGCCGGCAGCACGCATCTGCTCGATCGCCCGTGCCGCCCACGGTCTCGTGTCCAGCCGACGGAACGTCTCGTGTGCAGACCACAGATGGTCATGGCTGGCGGCGGACTGACGCATCCGACGCAGTCGCTCACCGTAGGCCAGCTCGACGCGCGCCACCTCGAAGGGCCAGCGGTCGACGAGGCGGACAGAGAGCGCGTCGTCGAAGCGGTCCGCGGCCTCCGCGTCCGGCGCTGCGATGGCAACGGCAGCAGCGGTCCGAAGAGCCAGGCGAGGAGACAGTCGCGCGATGCCGGACTCGACCAGTGCGTTCGCGTGAGCCTGCGCCTCCGCCGTACGTCCCGTGTGGGTCGCCGCCTCGACCAGGTCGAGGCACGCCCACACCGCCAGAGGGGTGGATCCGATCAGCGTGCCCGCCGGGCTGATCGAGGCGGCGTGCTGGTAGGCGGCCTCGAAGTCCCCGACGCCCAGGGCAGCAAGGCCGCGCACGTGGGCACAGTGGTGCTCGACCAGCAGTGCACCGCGATCCAGGGCCCAGTCGAGCATCGCCCCGGTCAGCACCTCGACCTGGTCCTGGTCCCCCCGCATGGACGCGACCAACGCCAGGCAGAGCTGGAAGGGCCACGTGTGCTCCCGGTGACCGAGAGTGACCGAGATGTGCAGCCCTTCCTCGGCAAGCTGGGCAGCACGCGCCAGCTGCCCGGTGAGACAGTCGTCCAGGCTCAGCCTGAGCATGGCCTGGGCGCCCTGCGACACCGACCGCGTGTTGCGTGCATCGTCGGCAAGCCGGGAGAGCGCGCCTCGGCACTCAGCGAGTCGGTCGACGTGGAACGCGCTGATGCCCACTCTGACGACCACGCCTGGATCGATGGCGTTGGTCAGTCCGCGGATCGCCGTGTCGAGCTCCTCGAGGGCCGACGTGGTGACGAGCGTGAGATCGGGGATGACCCGGTCGAGCAGCGCGAGCGTGGGATCGCGCCAGGGGCGCCGCTTCTCGACCAGCCGGCGGTACGCCGCCCATGATGCCGGACGCCCCTCCATGAGGCACACGTAGAAGAGCAGCTGCAACGCCGCGGTCAGGGCCGGGTCCTCGTCGGCAGGCACGTCGCCGTCGAGAGCATCGAGGAGGAGCCGCCGGATGTCTGCAAGATGCGCGTCCTGCGCCACCATCAGCTGTGCGGTTGCGACGATCCCGTCCAGTGAGGACTGCGAGGCGGCGTCGACGGTGGCGGCATTCGCCATCAGCTCGGCCGCTGCACTCAGGTCGCCGGACACGCTTGCCTGCAGCTGAGCCGCAGCCGCCAACCGTGCGCTGCGCCGGACCTGGTCGTCGGCCAGCTCGGCCGCGCGAACCATCGCGGCGACCGCTCCGTCGACATCACCGCGAGCCACGGCTCGATACGCGACCTGCTCGAGCTCGCGACTCAGCGCTGGGTCGGTTGCGTCCACTCGTGCCGCGAGGTGCCAGAGCCGCCGGTCCGGGTCCCTCACCAAGGCGTCCGCCAACCGGGAGTGCGCGCGCTGCACACGCTCCCGACCGACCCGTTGGATGACGGCACTGCGCGAGAGCGGGTCGCGGAACTGCACCCGCTGACCTTCGGGGTTCAACATGAGCAGCCCGCGTTCCTCGGCGTCCCTGAAGGCCGTCTCACCGCCGGCACCGTCCAGCCCCGCGAGCCCGAGTCGGGAGGCAGCGGGCTGGGCGGCCCTCAGCGCCTCCAAGTCGCCCGGACGCGCCACCGCGGCCATCACGAGAAGCTCGATGGTGGCCTCACCCAGCCCACCGAGAGCGTCGTCGTAGGCGGCGCTCAGCCGCTCGCTCAACGGAAGCGTCGTCGGCAGCGGATCACGACCACGACGCTGCCTGGTCGACAACGCCGTCGGCAGCTCGAGGATGGCGAGGGGACACCCCCGGGCGTCGGCCAGGATCCGCTCCGAGACGCTTCCGGCGAGGTCGGGAGAGCGGGCGCGCAACAGGTCCGCGGAGCTCTCGGCCGACAGAGGCGGCAGCTCCAGCTCCGAGAGGCCGTGCCTGCCCAACCCACCGGCGGCCGCCGGCCGGGTGGAGAGCAGCATCCCCACGCGGGTCGTGGAGAGCCGGCGCCCCACGAAGGCGAGCACCGCGATGCTCTGCTGGTCTCGCAGGTCCGCGTCGTCGACGACCACCAGGAGAGGTCGGTCCGCAGCCGCCGACGTGAGCCGTCGGAGCAGCCGGTTCCCGTTCGTCACGGTCCGCTGACCTGGGCCGTGCTCCTGGGTCGAGGCGTTCTCGGGATCGGCCGCGTGCTCGTCGAGGACGCGCTCACCGGGAGCCTGGTCACCGGAGCTGGAGATCACCCGGATCCCGACCCCTTTCGCCAGGGCACGGGCCTCCTCGATGAAGGCGGTCTTGCCCATGCCCCGCTCGCCCACCAGGACGAGGGTCTCGCCACTCCCCCGGATGCCGCTGACGAATGCCGCAACGCGTTCGGTCTCGCTGGTCCGGCCGACCAGCGTCCGAGACGGACCTGTGTGGTCGTGCATGTCGCTCACCTGTCGACAGCGGGTCCCTGGGGCCTCACCGTAAGCTCCCGAGGCCGGGGACGCGAAGCACATTGCGTGAACATTTCGCGATCGATCACGATCACCGGGTCCGGCCCGTGGAGAAGCGTCTGCGGACGTGGTGGACTGACGGCATGCTCCACAGCGACGAGGTGCGCCTCGGTCTGCTCGGTCGCGCCGAGGAGGTGTCCCGACTCGAGGCGTTCGTCCGACGGGCGAGCACCCACAGCAACCTGCTCCTGGTGACCGGTGAGCCGGGTGTCGGCAAGTCCTCCCTCCTGCGAGGCGCCATGACCCTGGCTGAGGAGCAGCAGATCGTGGTCCTGGCCGCGACGGCCGTCGAGTTCGAGTCCCACGTGGGCCTCGCTGCTCTGCACGAGATGCTCGGCCCCCATCTGGCTCTCATCTCTGACCTGGAGCCCCGACATCGCGCGGCGCTGTGGTCCTGCCTCGGCAGGGACGACGGGCCACCCCCTCAGCGGTCGGCTGTGGCCAGCGCAACGGTCGCCCTCCTCACGCGGATCGCTGCGGACACGCCCGTCCTGCTCGTCGTCGACGACCTTCAGTGGCTGGACCGAGGAAGCGCGGCGGTGCTGACCACCGTGACCGCCGGCCTCACCGGCCTGCGCGTCAGTCTCCTGGGCGCCCTGAGGCAGGGCGAGGGGTCGTTCTTCGACTACGGGATGATGCCGGCGCAGCCCCTTCGACCGCTGGGTCGCGATGACGCCGTGAAGCTGCTGGAGAGCCGCGGCGTCCAGATGAGCGCAACCGAGCGCGAACGGGTGCTGGCGCATGCTCGAGGAAACCCTCTCGCGCTTCTGCAGCTGCCGATCGACGCCGCCTCCGGCGAGTCATGGACGAGCCGCGACGAGACGCTCCCCCCAAGCCTGCGAGGGCTGTTCGCGCCCAAGATCGAGGGACTCTCAGCCAGCACCAGGGAGTTCCTGCTGCTGGCCGCGCTGGACACCAGCACAGAGCTGTCGGTCGTCCTGGCCGCCGGCGGACCGCGTGTGACCCAGGCTGACGTGTCGTCGGCGGTCAGGCACGGACTCGTCGACATGGACTCGCGAGTCGGCACTCTCCAGTTCACCCACCCACTGGTCCGCTCGACCGTGGTGGACCTGGCCGGGGCCGCTGAGCGTCGCGAGGCTCATCTGAGGTTGGGCCGCGTCGAGCACGACCATGTGTCACGACGCGCTCAGCACCTCGCACATGGCATGGTCGGGCTCGACGAGACGACGGCCGTGCTCTTGGAGCACAGCGCCCATGACCTGCTGCGGCACGGGGATCCGAGCGGAGCCGTCGCCGCCCTGCTGAGATCCGCGGACCTCAGCGAAGAGCCGCGACACCGCGTTCGCAGGCTGGCCCAGGCGGCGTACGTCGGAGCCGACGTCACCGGTGACCTGGATCGGGTGGCCGGCCTCCTTGCCGAGGCCCGAAGCGGCCCGGGCGACGCGGTGGAGACCCTCGACAGCGCGGTGGCCGCGGCATACCTGCTGCTCAACGGTGACGGTGACGTCGATACGGCCCACCGCCTGCTCGACGAGGCACTGAGCTCCGCCGATGCGGAGGCCCTCCCGCCGAGGTCCTGGGACAACGCCCTCTCGACGCTGCTGGCCATCTGCTTCTTCGCGGGGCGTCCGGAGCTGTGGGAGGCCTTCACCGCTCAGCTCCAGCGAAGGCGAGTGGTCCCGACCGCCTTGCATCTGAGCGCTCACACCTTCGCGTCTCCGGCACGGCTCGGCGCAGGGGTTCTCGACGAGCTCCGCTCGGAGATAGCAGAGCTGGACGACGAGGTCGACGTAGGCCACGTCGTAGCCATCGGCAAGGCGGCGTTCTACGTCGATGAGCTCGAGGGATGTCGACCAGCACTCTGGAACGTGGTGACCCGGGGCCTCGCCCAAGGGTCGGTCACCTCGGCCATCAACGCGTGGATGCTGCTCGCGTTCGACGCCTTCCTCGACGGCCGGTGGAACGACGCCTGCGGCTACGCCCGCCACGGGCTGGGGCTGTGCGAGGGCCAGGGCTACCAGCTCCTCGCGTGGCCCGGTCGTTACTGCCTCGCCCTCGTTGCGGCCGCCCGAGGTGACGACGAGGTCAGCGCGGCCCTCAGCGACGAGATGCTCCGCTGGGCTCAGCCCCGAGGCGTGCGCACGGTGATGGCCTACGCCCGTCATACCGCGGCGTTGTCCGCGCTCGGTCGCAGCGACTTCGAGAGCGCCTATCGGCACGCGCGCGCTGTCAGTCCCCCCGGGGTGCTGGCCCCCGCCCTGTCGCACGCACTGTGGTTGACGATGGACCTGGTGGAGGCCGCCGTTCACACTGGACGCCTCACCCAGGCCGCCGCACACGTAACGGAGATGCGAGCACTCGACATCGGCGCACTCTCCAGCCGGCACGCGCTGATGGTCAGCGGGTGCGAGGCCATGGTCGCCACCACCGACGAGGTCGCCCTCTTCGAGCGCGCCCTGGCTCTTCCGGAGGTGGACCGATGGCCCTTCGAGCTGGCACGCGTCCAGCTTGCCTACGGTGAGTGCCTGCACCGGCTCCGCCTCGACTCCCAGGCCCGGCAGGAGTTCCAGTCGGCCGCCGACGCGTTCGAGCTCTTGCAGGCGACGCCGTGGGCGACCAGGGCGCGGAGCGGGCTGGCTGCCAGCAGCGGTCGGCGGGACCACGGCGCTCGGGCCGGGACCACCCTGACGGCCCGAGAGCTCGAGGTCGCGACCCTGGCCGCGTCGGGTCTCTCGAACATCAAGATCGCCACCCGGCTGGGGATGTCTCCCCGCACCGTGTCCGCGCACGTCAGCCACATCCTGGCCAAGCTCTCGTTAGGCTCTCGAGCGGGGCTCCGCGCCGCGCTGGCCGGTGTCGACGACGAGCAGGAGAGTCGCGTCGGCCGCTCATGACGAGAGTCCGACCTCCTTCGGTTCGCCGATGGACGGCAGTGGCGGCCTCGGCGGGAAGGTCCCTTGCCGGACGCCCACCATCGTTCGGAGAGCCAAGGCAGCGATGGCCAGACTGAAGACCCCGAGCAGGCAGTAGGTGATCGCCTGCCCTGCCTCCACGTGTTCGACGGCGAGCCACCTTATGCCCACCGACACGGCCGCCACGTAGGAGAACGAGTACGCCCATCCGCCGGACATGATCGGCACGCGTGCGAACAGCTGCACCAACCGGATCTGCACCAGGACCATCAGGACCGCGTATCCGGACAACACGTACGCCACCGTGTCGGCCCGGTCACCGTTGATCACGAACCACGCGTTGCCCGCCACAACCGGTGGCGCCAACTCGATGGCCAGCGTGGGAACCAGCGGACCGGGAAGAGCCGGGCAGATGAAGAGCCGGGCGAGGATGATGGTCCCGAGCATGATCCAGCAGATCGCGCCGTAGCCGAACATCAGGCGGGCCAGCCCGTCCAGACCTCGCTGGGCACACCCTGCGGCGGCCAGCAGCGGACCGGCGACGGTGGGCAGGAAGTAGCCAGGGTGCCACCGGTCGAGCGGCATCTCGTCGATGATCCACTGACCGCTCAACCAGCCGCCGTACACGACGACCACGACCAGGCAGACGAGGAAGAGCGCTGTTCCGGTCCTGGGCGCATAGCCGGCGAGAGCCAGGGCGAGCAGCATCGGCAGGATGAAGATCAGCGCTGTGAAGGGGCCGAACGTCAGGTCGCCCATCTCGGTGCCGACGCGGCCGGTGCTCACCACGTTCCTGGCATAGGCCACGAGCACCACGACGTAGGTCAGCGCAGTGGCGACCCAGAGGAGCTGGCTGGGCCAGGCCGGTGCCGAGACCACGACGTGCGCGGTGGACCAGGACTGCGCCAACCCGGCGAGCCCGAACGGGATGCCGAACAGGTTCGCCCGCAGGAGAACGGTCGGCGTCCCCTCACGGCGCCGCAACGCTGGAGATCGGCTCACCGATCTCGACGATGTAGGTGGACAGCATCACTCCGGTGTCCGGGCCGAGGTCGAGGGCGTTGTGAGGGACGTTCGGGGGGATCAGGAAGCCTTCACCTGCGTGCAGGGTGAGGGTGGGTCGGTCCCTGATCTCCATCTGCACCGTCCCGGCGACGATGTAGCCGACCTCCTCCCCGGGGTGCGTGTGCCAGCCGGACGCGACGCCTGCCGGGATCTCGGTCCGCACCTGGACGATCTCGCGCCCGTCGATGGAGGAGGAGCGATGCTGGATCTCGGTGCGCTTCAGCGTCGCGGACAGCGCGTCCGACGGATCCGGCCCTGCGGCCGAGGAAGCTGACATGGCAAGCCTTTCGGGAGGTGAGGGGAAAGGGGTTCGGCGGTCATCCGGACCGTGCTGAGCGGGCTCGATCCAGGAGCTCGGCCACGGCCTGGGCGACCAGCTCCGGCTCGTCCTCCACGAGGAAGTGGCTGGCGTCGACTCCGAAGCCGTTCACGTCGTCGGCCCACGGCCGCCAGACATCGAGCACGTCGCCGTACAGACGCGGGAGGGCACCATTCGCACTCCACAGAGCCAGCACCGGACACTGGATCCGACGATGCCCGAGGTCGGCGTCGTCGTGTGCGCGGTCCACCGTGGCACCGGCCCGGTAGTCCTCGCAGATCGCTTCGACCGTGCTGGCGTCGTCGAGGAGCGCCCGATAGCCGGCCATCAGGCCGGCGGGGTAGCGGCCGCTCGCCCGCCCGAGCCCCAGGACCCGCACGTGGAAGTCGAAGAAGGCGTCCGGGTCGGCCCCGATGAGCCGCTCGGGCAGCGGTGCCGGTTGGGCGAGGAACGCCCAGTGCCAGTAGCGCAACGCCAGCTCGGCGTCGGCCCGGCTCCACACGTCGCCGGTCGGCACCACGTCGAGGACCGCGACCGCGGCCACCCGGTCGGGGTGGTCGAGCGCCATCCGGTAGGCCACCCGCCCTCCGCGGTCATGCCCGGCGACCGAGAAGCGCTCATGACCCAGCCGGTCCATGGCCTGCACGAGGTCCTCGGCAAGAGCCCGTTTCGAGTGCGGCGCGTGATCGGCCGTGGGCGTCGGCCGGAACGACCGACCGTAGCCGGGCAGGTCCGCCACGACGACGGTGAATCGGTCAGCCAGCAGCCGTGCTGCCTCTCGCCACATGACGTGGGTCTGCGGGTAGCCGTGCAGGAGCAGCAGAGGTGGACCCGTCCCTGCGACGCGAGCGAAGACACTCCCTCGATCCGTCACCAGGTCGTGCTCGGCGAACGAGTCGAAGTAGTCGTCACCGCCCGCGTCGGGCGGCTCTGCAGCGGTGGCCATCAGTGACGTTGCCGTCAGGCGTTCGCGCCGGCGCGGACCGGCTGCTTCAGGAACGCGAGCAGCGCCTCGTTGACCTCGTGGGCGTGGGTGACGCACATGACGTGGGGGCCGCCGTCTATCTCGACCAGCTGGCTCTCGGGGAGCGCGGCGTGCAGGCGCCGACCCTGGCCCTCGATGGACAGGATGCGGTCGGCGGTCCCGTGCAGGATCAGGGTAGGGACGTCGATCCTCTTGATGTCCTCGCGATAGTCGTCGAGCCAGGTGCGCACGCAGGCCCAGGTCGCGTACGGCGACGCCTCGGCGCCGGCGTTCCACAGGTTCCGCACCGTGTCGTCGCTGACCCGCGTGCCCCGGTACTCGTCGAGGTTCAAGAAGTCGGCGAGCAGCCCGGTCAGCCAGGCCGGCCGGTCGTCGAGGATCGCCTGCTGGACCCCGGCCACACCCGCCTCGTCCACTCCCTTGGGGTTGTCCTCGGACTTGACGAAGGACGGCGCGAGGCTCTCGATGAAGACGCAGCTCTTCAGCCGCGCCGTGCCTCGGGTGCCGATGTAGCGGGCCATCTCACCGGTGCCCAGCGAGAACCCGACGAGCGTGACGTCGTGCAGGTCGAGCTCGGTGAGCAGCACGTCCAGGTCGTCGGCCAGCGTGTTGAAGTCGTAGCCCGTGGTGGGTCGGCTGGACCGGCCGAACCCTCGCCGGTCGTAGGTGACCACCCGATGGCCGGCGGCCAGGAGCGGGTGCAGCTGCGGCTCCCACGACCGGCTGTCCAGCGGCCATCCATGGATGAGCAGGACGGTGGAACCGCTGCCGTGGTCCTCGTAGTACAGCTCGATCGCCGTGGAGTTCTCGACGCCGACGTTGATGGTGCTCATGGGCTCTCCTTCGAGCAGCTGGTGCCTCGGTAGCGGGTGTGCAGGGTGGAACCTGCCGGTATGCAAGCACTTGCGACGGGGGCCCGACATCGGTCAACTGACCACTCCGCCCCATGTGACATGTCGCCGGCGTCCGGTTGCTCGACCACCCCGAGCGCCCCACGGCGGTCACCTGACGGATGCCGACGCGTCCCGGCTGAGGCACTGTTCCTGTCCTCGGCGGTCCGCTGGGGCAGCCGGCGACACTCGGACAGGAGCACGACATGGCACAGCTCGAGGGCAAGACCGCTCTGATCACCGGAGGAGCCTCCGGCATCGGCCTCGCCACGGCGCACCGCTTCGTCGCGGAGGGCGCGCACGTCTTCATCACCGGTCGACGGCAGTCGGGGCTGGACGAGGCCGCGCACGAGCTGGGCGCTGACGCCACCGCCGTCCAGGGAGATGTCTCCGACCTCGACGACCTGGACCGCGTCTTCGACGCAGTGCGGGCATACGGGCACGGGCTGGACGTGCTCTTCGCCAACGCGGGCGGGGGCGCCTTCGCCGGCCTGGCCGAGCTGACCCCGGCACAGTTCGACGAGACCTTCGACATCAACGTCCGAGGCACCGTCTTCACCGTGCAGAAGGCACTGGCTGTGCTGAACCCGGGTGCGTCCGTCATCCTCACCGGCTCGACCTCCGCCTCGAAGGGCATCGCGGCCTTCGGCGTGTACGCCGCCAGCAAGGCTGCGCTCAGCTCGTTCACCCGCACGTGGGCCGCAGAGCTGAGCGGGCGAGGCATCCGGGTCAACACGATCGTTCCCGGCCCCACCGACACCCCCGGGCTCAGGGGGCTGGCCTCCCAGCCCGACGAGGCTCCACAGCTTCTCGCCCAGCTGGCCGCCGGGGTGCCCCTCGGTCGGTTGGGCAGCACCGACGAGATCTCCAACGCGGTGACGTTCCTCGCCTCCGACCAGTCCAGCTTCGTCACCGCCAGTGAGCTCTTCGCCGACGGTGGCGAGGTGCATGTCTGACCTCGCCACTGCACCCACGGGTTCTGATCAGGCGTCGACGAGCTCGGTGGCCCTGGCCGCCTCCAGGATCATCTGCGCCACCTCATCGGGGTGGGACACCGACAGTGCATGCGCCGCTCCGGGAACCTCCACGGTTCTCTTCGCCTGGGCACGCTCGGCCATGAAGGCGTGCGCGCCGGCAGGGATGTTGTGGTCCAGCTCGCCGTACACGAACCAGCTGGGAACGTCCTTCCACAGTGGGTCGGGGCCACCGGGACCGGTCAGGCCAGCTTCGGTCACGGGTCGCTGGGTGACCGCCATCCGAGCGGCCACCTCCGGCGGTGAGTCGGCGGTGAACTGCTGGTGGTAGCGCTCCTGGGAGATGTACAGGTCGCGACCCCCGTCTGCGAGCTCCACGGTCACCAGCGTCTCTCCCAGCGTGCTACCAGGGGCCTTGGCCGAGAGGTCCGCGGCGCTCTCACCCGCGTCGGGTGCGAAGCCGCAGACATACACCAGTCCACGGATGTCGCCGGCGCTCCGGTCTGCGTTGCTGATCACGGCGCCGCCGTACGAGTGGCCGACGAGGAGGACGGGGCCCTGGATCGAGCGGATCACGTCGCTGACCGCGCGAGCGTCGATGTCGACGCCACGCAGTGGGTTCGCTGCCGCTACCGCGGCATAGCCGCTGGACAGCAGTGTGTCCACGACGGCGTCCCAGCTGGAGGACTCCGCGAACGCACCGTGCACCAGGACGATGGTCGGTTTCATGACTGTTCCTTCCGAAGGGTTCGTTTGCCGAGAGCCAAGCACACAGGGCGTTCTACGAGCATCGGTCAACTGACCCACCGGGTGAGCGGCGATCTCCCTCCTTGCGCGGTCAGCTCCTCGACGCGAAGAGGCCGGCCAGCTGGACACGTGACGAGATGTCGAGCTTGGGGAAGATGTGACGCAGGTGGGCACCGACGGTCCGGTGGGACATGAACAGCCGTTCGGCGATCTCGCGGTTGGTCAGTCCCTCGGCGGCCAGCCGAGCGATCTGGACTTCCTGCGCCGTCAGAGCGTCCTCGGGGCGGCCCGAGGTCCACCCGCTCCCGACGCCGGTGCGCTCCCCCGTTGCGCGAAGCTCCGAGCGGGCCTGCTCGACCCAGGTGCGGGCCCCGATCCACTCCAGAGTCTCTCGAGCCGATCGCAGGGGCGCCCTGGCCTCGCTCGGCCTTCGCCGTCGACGTAGCCACGACCCGTAGGCGAGCTCGAGCCTGGCCCTCACCAGGGGCCACCGGACCAGGTCATGCTCGAGCGCCGAGAGGTAGAGGGGCTCCGCGTCATCGCTGTCGGCGAGCACGGCGCGGGCGTACAGGAGGTGGGAGTGGAGGATCGTTGACGGCGTCAGCAGCGTCGTGGGCTGCAGGTCCTCGATGATCGCTCGTGCCTCGGACCGTCGGCCGGCGCGAACACCGGCCTCGGCCAGGAACATCACACCGGACAGTCGCTCGCGCTCATGGAAGCTGGGGTCCCCAGCGACGAACACCCGTCGCAGCACGTCGAACGCCTCGACGGCGTTGCCCGCGTTCAGGGCCGCGAAGCCGCGGGTCAGCACCGCGCAGGCGAGGTAGCTGGCGTTGCCGCGCTCTCCGGCAATGACCTCGAGCTCCGCGGCCAGGTCCAGCGCTTGGGGGACGTCCCCCCTGAGCCCGTGGACGCGGGCGAGATCGGCCAGGGTGCCGTGTCGCCAGTTGGACTGGCGACTCTCCGCCGCCAACCGAGCGGCCTCCTCGGCGGCGGCAGCCGCTCCCCTCCAGTCGCCGAGGTCCAGGCCGACCGCGCTGCGCAGGGACAGCACCTGGGTGAGCAACCCCATCCGCCCTTCGCGGCGACAGGTCGACTCGGCGTCGATCAGGAAGTCGGCGGCCTGTGGCGGGTCGCCGACCGCGTGGGCGGCCATCCCACACAACAACAGGCCTTGCGGATCGGCAGTCTTCTCAGCGGCGGCCCGGGCGAGCAGCGTGTGCACCTTCTGACCCTGCAACAGAGGCTGGGCGACGCCCAGCGCGGCCAGGTAGCGAGGATCGGTCTCGGCTGAGTGCAGGGTCTCCGTCATGGCGACCACACGATCCCGGACGGCTGAGTCGGGCCAGCCCCAGAAGCAGCGAACCGCCGCCGCGACCAGCAGGTTCAACGCGAGGTCCACGTCGGATGCCGCAGCGGCCCTGCCGGCGATCTCGGTCAGCTCCGTGATGCGCCGGGCGCTCTTGAGATCCGACCCGTCGGGCAGCTCGCGCAGCCACTCCATCCGAGCCTGGTCGAGATCGGCCAGCGCGTGGTTCGCCGCGGCTCGCAGCAGCCGGTCCACGAGGTCGGCTTGGCCGAGGCCGAAGGCGAGCTCCGCGGCGAGCAGCAGCCGATGTCCTCGTCGTGAGGAATCCGTGGTCAGCTGCGCCGCACGCTCCAGTGCCCTGATGGCGGAGGTCACCGATCCGCGGCGAAGGCTCTCGTGCCGAGTGTCTGCCAGTGCGTCAGCCACCTCGTCGTCCGGTCCGATGGTCGCCTGGGCTCGGTGCCATGTCCGGCGCACCGGCTGGTGCTGGAAGACGTCGGCGAGCGCAGCGCTCGCCGCTTGCCGCCGGGTGAGGGACTCGGCCTGCAGGATGCCGGATTTCACCAGGGGGTGACGGAACCGGAGGCGCAGGTGGTCGAAGGTCAGCAGACCCGCGTGCACGGCCGGCTCGAAGACCGCGCCTTCGACCTCTCTCCCGGACAGCACTGAGGTGGCGGCCAGAACCTCCGGCAGCTCCGCCTCCGCGTCGACCGCAGCGACGAGCAACGCGTCTCGAGTCAGTGGCGGGAGCTCTGGTAGCCGAGCGGCGAACGCGCGCTCCAGCCGGCCGCTCAACGGCACCAATGGAGGAACCAGATGCGCCATGGCGGGCCCGGCTGAACGCCACGTTGCCGGCAGCTCCACCAGAGCCAGAGGGTTGCCCAGGGCCTGCTCCAGGATGCGGTCCCGGTCCGCTTCACGGAGATCACCGGCGACGACGGCCAACACCTGCCGGGCCGACGCGTCGTCGAGCCCGTGCACAGTCAGCGCTTCGAGTCCCGACAGCAACAGCGGACTTCGGTGCCCGGTCCTGATCGCCACGACCACGACCACGGGATCCCCGGCGATGCGACGGGCCACGAAGGCCAACACCTCCTGCGTGGGCCCGTCCAGCCACTGCACGTCGTCGACCGCGAGCAGCACCGGCTGCGTCGAGGCCACCTCGCCCAGCAGGTTGAGCGCAGCCAGACCCACCAGGAATGGCTGCGGTGGCGGTCCCTCCTCGAGTCCGAACGCGGTGGCCAGCGCTGTGCGCTGCACCGGGGGCAGGGACTGGCCGGCCGCCATGACGGGGTGCAGCAGGCGCTGGAGTCCTGCGAACGCCAGCTGCTCCTCGGACTCGACGCCGGTCGTCTCCAGCACCCGCACGTCCTGGTCGCGGGCCCGTTGCACGACCGCCTCGACCAGGCTCGACTTGCCGATGCCCGGTTCACCTCTGACCAGGAGAGCCGTGCCCCGAGCACGAACGCCGTCGACAGCAGCACCGATTCGGTCGAGCTCGTTGCGTCGACCGATGAGCTCGACCTCGGACATCGCCGGCAACGCCTCCCGAGAGCTTCAGGTCCGGTCGTGCGCGAACGTGCTGATGCGGACCCGAACCCTATCGTCCTCCAGCGCACGGAACCGGTGGATCCCCTGCGGATCAGACGCGCTTGGCGAGCTCGGCAAGAGTCAGCGCCGGTACGTCGACCGCGGAGGTGCCGTCCCAGAGTGCAGCGCGTCGCCTCCGGTAGGGGCCACCCATGAGGTTGACGAGGAAGAAGCGCGGCACCGGCGGCACGAGGTGGACCACCGCCTCGCGGTCGGCCGCGGCTGCGTTGTCGATCAACCAGTGGCCCTCGAAGGCAAGCTGCCTGTTCGACTTCGGGCCTACGTTGGTGACCTGGTCCCATTCCCGCCACTCGCGCTCGGTGACGGCCCGCGCTACCAGCGGCATCATCTCCTCCTCCTCGTGCTTGAGGTGAGGACTCAGAACAGCGTCGAGTGCGTCGATCGCGGCCAGGACTCGCGAGGCGGCGGCAGGGTCCCGCACCCACGATCCGGCAGCCTTCCTGACCTCGTCCATGGCTGGGACGATCGCCTCGTGCTCGGAGTTCATGGAGTCGAGGATCTGCCCGAGCGTTGCGTCCTTCGAGCGAACCAGCGGGTAGAGCCCGAGATCCTCACCCTCGTGATGGCTGTGCAGGAAGTCCATCATCCAGCCCAGGTGCTCCGCGAGCACCGCTCGGCGAGCGTCCGGGACCTCACCCGCGGCGAGCACCGTGCGCGAGCGTTCGAGGTCGCGCCGCAGCGCACTGTGCACGATGCCCATGATCCGGGTGTCTGCGGGGCCGTCGAGGAGCTCGCTCACGCCGTCATGCTATGCCTGAACGTCAGAACGGGTAGTGCGCGTGGCCGTGCTGCTGCACCGTGACCCACCGGAGCTCGGTGAACGAGTCGATGCCGGCCTGGCCGCCGAACTTGCCGTATCCGGAGTCCTGGATCCCGCCGAACGGCGCCTGTGGCTCGTCGGCGACCGTCTGGTCGTTCACGTGGACGATGCCGGTGCGGAGGCGGCGGGCCACCTCGATGCCCTCGTGGAGGTTCTCGCTGATCACGCCGGCCGTCAGGCCGTAGTGGGTGTCGTTCGCGAGCCGGATCGCATGGGCGTTGCCGTCGGCCGGCAGCACGGTGGTGACGGCGCCGAAGATCTCGTCGGTGTAGAGGGTCATCTCCGGTGTGGTGTCCGTCAGCAGGGTCGCGGGTACGACGGCGTGCTCGAGGGTCTGCCCGCCGGCGCGGACGGTGGCGCCCTTGTCGACGGCGTCCTGGATCAGGGCGTACTGACGCTGTGCGGAGCGCTCGTTCACGGCTGGTCCGACGACGGTGTGCGGGTCGGTCGGGTCGCCATGGGGCAGGTCCGCCACCTTCGCGGCGAACCGGTCGGTGAACTCTTCGGCTATGGAGGCGTCGACGATGACCCGGTCGATGGACATGCAGATCTGGCCGGCGTTCATGTAGGATCCGAACGTCGCCGCGTTGACGGCGTACTCGATGTCGGCGTCCTTGAGCACCACCAGTGAGTTCTTCCCTCCCAGCTCGAGGACCGCCGGCTTGAGGTGCTCGGCCGCCTGGACGCCGATCTTGCGACCGACCTCGGTCGATCCCGTGAAGTTCACGCAGCGCACCCGCCGGTCCGCGATGAGGCTGCCCACCACCTCGGCGGCGTCCTCGGGGGCGTTGGTGACGACGTTGAGGACACCGGGTGGCAGGCCGGCGTCCGTGAGGGTGTCGGCCAGGAACAGCCCGCAGGACAGCGGGGCGTCCTCGCTGGGTTTGAGCACCACCGTGTTGCCGACGGCGAGGGGGATGGCGAGGGCTCGCATCCCGAGGATGAACGGGGCGTTCCACGGGGACAGGGCAGCCACGACCCCGAACGGCTGGCGCATGGCCAAGGAGTACGCGCCGGGGGTGTCGCTGGCGAGCACCTCACCCTTCGACTGGGTGATCGCACCGGCGGCCTCGCGCAGGATGTTGGCGGCCAGCATCGTGTTGAACTCGGCCCAGCCGCGCACCCCGCCGACCTCGCCGGCCATCAACGCGACGCCTTCCTCCAGGCGGGACTCGAGGAGGTCGGCGGCCCTGAGGAAGATCCTGCGGCGCGCTGTGGGAGCCATCGCGATCCACTCGTCCAGCGCTGCAGCCGCGGCGTCGACCGCCGCTGTGACGTCCTCGGGTCCCGCCGCAGCGACCGTGGCGTGCGGCTGACCGGTGTAGGGGTTGATGTCGTCGGTGGTCCTGCCGGACAGGGCTGCGACGTCCTTGCCGCCGATCAGCAGGCCGCGCGAGATGCTCATGGATGGTCTCTCCTGTTCACAGGGTCGGTGCGTCGGGCATCCGGATGACGGGCTTGAGGACCTTCCCGGAGTGGGAGGCCTGGAGGGCACCCTCGACGTCGTCCAGGTCGAAGAACTCGATGAGCCTGTCGAACGGGAACCGTCCTTGGTCATGCAGGTGCATCAGCGTGGGGATGAGCGTCTCGCTGCGGCCACTGCCGCCGAGGACGCCTTGGATCCGCTTTCCCCACAGCGTGGTGAGGTGGTCCGCGCTGAACTCCGCCCCGGCGGGGGCGCCTCCGATCAGCAGGCAGGTGCCGAGCATGCCGACCGAGTCGATCGCCTGTCGCACCACCGGGATCACGCCGGTGCACTCGAGGGCGTAGTCCGCGGGTCCGCCGCACGCCTCCATCACCTCCTCCACGGTGCTCTCCGACGCGCTGACGGTGTGGGTCGCGCCCAGCTCCCGGGCCAGGTCCAGACGCGCGCTGTGCCGGTCGACGGCGACGATCGTCGTGGCGGGGGTGTTGCGGGCGGCCATCACGGCGGCGAGGCCGACGGCCCCGGCGCCGTAGACGACGAGGGCGTCGCCCGGTCCGGGACGTGCTGTGTTGAGGACGGCGCCTGCGCCGGTGGAGATGCCGCAGGCGAGGGGACCCATGATCTCCAGCGGCATGGACTCCGGCACCGTGACGAGTGCGTCGGCCCAGGTGACAGCGTGGGTGGCCAGCGACGACTGACCGAAGAAGTGGCTGGACAGCGCGGAGCCGTCGGTTCGGCGCAGCGCCGGCTGCCCAGCGCGCGGCCCCTGGAACCTGGCACCGGAGACCAGTGCCTCGCCCAGCCGTGCGCAATAACGCGGCTCACCCCGCAGGCAGTTGCGACACGTTCCGCAGAACGGCCAGCCGATCACCACCCTGTCGCCGGCAGCCACCGACAAGACTCCGTGGCCGACCGCGGTCACGACTCCGGCGCCCTCGTGCCCGAGCACACCGGGCAGAGGCAGAGGCAGGTCGCCGTCGCGGGTGATCGCATCGGTGTGGCACAGGCCGGTCGCGACGACCTGCACCAGTGCCTCTCCGGGTCCGGGCTCGTCCAGCTCAACGGTCTCGAGGTGGAACGGGGCACCTACCTCGTCCACGACCGACGCTTGGATCCTCATGACGTCGCACACCTGCCCATGGGCCGCCGATACCCCCCACGCAGGCTTCTCATGTGGGCGTCCGGCCGTGAAGGCTCGGGTGGGCAGACGGTGACGTCCCCGCTCGGCGCGACGGCGCAGCAGCGCGCTCTCGCTCAGGCGCCGGGAGCCTCCGGCCCGGTGGAGATCTGACGCAGGGTCGAGATCACGGTCACCTCCGGCCAGTACTTCGCGTGCAGCTGGGCGAACTCCTCCTGGTCGGCCACCGCCTCCTCGATCGTGTCGTACTGCGTGATGGCCCAGCCCCCGACCACCTCCTTGGCCTCGGCGTACGGCCCGTCCACCCGGCTGACCTCGCCCTTGCGGACCACGAAGTTCACCGCGTCCTCAGTCCCGTACAGACCACCACCGTCGAGGAACACCCCCTTCGCGGCCTGGCCGCCGATGTAGGCGTCCATCGCGTCGAACAGCTCCTGCGGGGGCGTACCCACGCCCTCCTCCATCCTCACGAAACCCATGAAACGCGGCATCACGATCACTCCTACCAGTTGGGGTCAGTTGCTTCTCGCACGTACGTCGAACAACCGGTGGCCTCTTCGACATCGACCACCGACATCTTTCGACGTCAGAGGCTAGCTGCGCTGGCGCACGCCCAGCCAGGTGAGCACGGCCAGCACGCGCCGGTGCTCCTCCCCGGTCTCGTGAAGACCGAGCTTGACCATGATGTTGGCGATGTGGGTCTCGATGGTGCGGTCCGTCAGCCACAGCCGTCTGGCGATGCCGAGGTTGTTGCGGCCCTCCGCCATGAGCGCCAGCACGTCCCGCTCCCGAGGGGTGAGCAGCGCCAGTGGGTCGTCCTGCCGCCGTGGCCCGAGCAGGGTGGCGACCACCTCGGGGTCCAGGGCCGTGCCGCCGGCAGCCACTCGGCGCAGCGAGTCCATGAAGTCGTCGACCTCGAAGACGCGGTCCTTGAGCAGGTAGCCGACCCGGCCACCGGTGACCAGCTCGACCGAATGCCGGGTCTCCACGTGCTGCGAGAGGAGCACGATGGCGAGCCCAGGCAGCCGGCCCCGCAGCTCCTTGGCGGCGCGGGCGCCGTCGTCGGTGCCGTCCGGAGGCATCCGGACGTCGATGATGGCGAGGTCCGGCCGCTCCCGATCGACCGCCTCGACGAGCGAGATCGCGTCTGCGGCCCGGCCGACCACCTCATGGCCGGCGTCCTCCAGCAGCCTGGCCAGTCCCTCCCGGAAGAGCGCGGAGTCCTCCCCGATCACGATGCGCACGGCAGCGTCGCCTCCACCTCGGTGCCGCGCCCTGCCGGACTGACGACGTGGAGCGAGCCGCCGAGCGCGGCGACGCGGTCGACCAGTCCTGAGCGCAGCCCCAGGCGAGCACCGCCGCAGCCGTCGTCGGTGACCCGGACCAGCAGCTGGTCGGCCCGGCGGACCACCTGGAGCACGATTCGGGATGCCTCGGCATGCTTGACGGCGTTGGTGATCGCCTCGCTGGCGACGAAGTACGCCGTGGTCGCGACGGTGTCAGGCAGCGGGCGACCGTCGACGTCCATGTCGACGGTGAGAGGCAGGCTCCGCACCAGGTTGGCCAGCGCAGCCGGGAGACCGTCGTCCAAGCTGCTCGGTCGCAGCCCATGGGCGATCTGGCGCAGCTCGGCAACCGCGGTTCCGAGCTCGGCGACGCTGCCGTCGAGCAGCTGGTCGACGTCGACGGTGCCGTCGTCGAGGTGACGCTGCGCGAGCCTGAGCTGCATGCCGAGCGAGACCAGCCGCTGCTGGGCTCCGTCGTGGAGGTCGCGCTCCATGCGGCGACGCTCCGCATACCCGGTCTCGACCAGGCGGGCTCGGCTCGACTTCGCCTCGTGCAGGGCAAGCGCCACCTCGGAGCGGAGCCGGACCACCTCCACCAGCGTGCTGCAGCGGTCAGCGACCTCGCGCAGCAGCTCGGCGGATGCCGGCCCGCCACCGGGAACCAGCACCCCGGTCTGCTCCGCGTCCTGACGCACCGGGACGCCGTCGGCGGGAACCGGCTCGCCGTCGGCGTCGAGGTACGCCGCCGAACCCGGCATCCGAAAACCCACCCGCACTCCCTGGTCTCGAAGCGCCTCGCGAAGCACGCCCTGCAGCTGCTCCGGCCGGGTCTGGCCGACGCTCACCTCGCGGTGCAGACCGTCGACGGCGGCGAGGGCCGCGCGGCGGAGAGGGTAGAGCCGGGCGTCGACCGCGCGCCGTACGACGCGCAGGGCGGGCAGGAGGAGCAGCGCCGCCGCCGCTGTGCCGAGCGCGGCGCCGGCCTCTGAGCCTTGACCGATCAACACGCCTGCCATCGACGAGACAGCCGCATAGACGCCGAGCAGCAGTGCGGTGACCAACCCCCACGTGACGGCGAGCCCGAGCGCCTTGTCGACGTCGTACAGGTCGTGCCTGAGCACTGCGATCGCTGCCGCCACCGGCGTCGCGAGCAGGGAGGCGAGCCCAACGCCCGCGCTGAACCACTGCGGCTCGCCCCAGATCACGATCTCGAGCAGGCACAGCAGCGGGTAGAGCGGCATGCCGATCCCGGCCAGGGCAAGCCACTTGATCTGCTGGCGCCGGGTGCGGTCGGCACGCCGGAACCGCAGACCGAGGGAGACCGCACAAGCCGCCACGAGCAGGAGGAGCACCACGAAAGCAACGAGGGCGATCACCTCCCACCAGGACGGCGGTGGGTCGAACGGGTGGTCCAGGTCGGCCAGCGGCGCACGGAACGGCGTGTCCGCGACCGCCCCGTCGATCTGGGTGAGGACCGTTGCGACCACGATCGTCGGGGGCACCCACCGCCAGCGGCGGGACGGCACCAGGCCGTCGGGGAAGTGCAGAAGCAGGAGGCCGAACGTCGCGGGAATCCACCATGCGTCCTCGGCGGTGCCGGCGACGACCCACGACCATCGGCCGGGGTCGTCGATGCTCGCGAGCCACTGCAGCCAGATCTCCTTGCCGACCACATGGGCGGCCGCCAGCGACAGCAGACCGAGGAACACGCCGACCTGCGCGCCCTCCCGACGCCAGGCCACCAGCACCGACAGCCCGGTGGTGGCCGGCACGATCGCCACCCCCACAACGAGGGTGAGCCAGGACGTGCGGTTGGGCGCGGCGACCAGGAAGCAGACCCCGAGGAGCAGGTGGAGACCGGCCAGCACACCGCAGGCGACGGAGGCACGGCGGGCCCATGACATGTGATCACTGTAGGGACAAACGGGGTGGGGCGGCTCCGTGCCAGCACGGGGCCGGATCCCCGAGGGTGCCACGATCCGCCGACGCCGGTCCCGTCCCTAGCGTCGAGCCATCTTTCCTCGACCGACCTCCTGGAGGTTCGCATGTCCACCACCTCACCCACGCGGCTCGACGGCGTCGTGGCACCCAGCGAAACCGGCTCCGGCCGAGTCCGGCTCACAGCCGCGGGCCTCGCGGCCTCGTCCGCCACGGTCGTCGTCCTGCTCGCCACCACCCCGTGGGGCGACCGGCTCGACAGCGGCGCTGACAAGATGCTCGACTACGAGAGGCTTCTCGACGTCCGGGCGGCCGCGTGGCCGAGCATGGTCCTCGACTCATTCGCCTTCGCCGTCATCGGGCTCACCCTCGGGCTCGGCGTCCTGCACCTGGCTCGCACGAAGGGCCGGATCGCGGCGCTGATCGGCGCGACCCTCACCATCGCGGGCGGGATCCTGTTCGCGATGGGCGGGACGGCCTTCGCGAGCGTCGTGTGGTTCATCACCGCGGACGGGCTGTCGCCTGGCGCAGGCACGTCCCTGGTCGACTACGCCAACGACCATCCCGGCCACCTGATCGGGCCGGACATGGTCGGCTTCCTGCTGACCACGATCGGTGCCCTGGTGTCATCGGCCGCGCTCATCCGGGCCCGCGCGGTCCCGATCCCCGCCGTCATCGTCTACGTCGTGCTGACGCTGGTCCAGTTCACCGGACTGCCCGGCCGCACGATGGACTTCCTCCAGATCGCGATGATGGTGCTCCTGATCGGGCTCGCGGTAGTCATCTGGCGACGCGCCTAGCCTTCTCAGCGCAGGTGTGCGGAGCGTCAGCCCGAGCGGCGAAGCTCACGCTGCAGGCGGGCCGCGAGCCTGACGGAGGACTCGATCTCAGTGCGGCGCATCGAGACGCTCTCGACGTTCAGGCCGAACGGGACACCGAGACGTCGGCAGTAGGCCATCAGGTCCAGAGCCGTCGCGTGCGCTTGTTCGAACGACACATCGAGAGTGTCGCCGGCGTGGCTCAGCTCGTTCTGGATCCAGCGCGGCACGTCGACGCCGAGCCACCCGAGGAACTCCAGCGTCTTCATCGACCCGCACACCGAGAAGGTGAACACGATCGGTACCGGATCCTGGCCTCGGGCGGCGCACTCGTAGCGATAGTCCGAGACGAGGTTCTTCGCCGCGTTGACGTCATAGACCACCTGGGTGATGAAGAACGAGCAGCCGGCGGCCTGCTTCTCGAGCAGTCGCAGATGCTCATCGCCCTTGCGCGTATGGCGCTCCGGGATCGCGACCCCGCCGAGCAGAAGGTCAGGCTTCACCTCGGACCGCAGCGCTTGGGCGCGCGTCAACGACGTCAGGACCGGCTTGTCGCGTGACGATGCCCCGACGAAGACCGAGAGGTTGCGGTCGGGATCCTGTGCAGCGAGCCAGGCTCGGAGCTGAGGCTCGGCGTATCTCCCCACCGCACGGTAGATGATCGCCGGGAGGTTCCAGCCGTCGAGATGAAGGGACAGATAGTCCGCCGGGTCCATCGTCGGCAGAAACGGGAAGGGTCGCTCCTCCGTGTTGCGGTCGCTCTCGTCGTCGATGTCGTAGAGCACCAAGCCGTCCAGGTCCAGCGCCTGAAGTCGCTTGACCGTCACGTCAGCGATCTCCTGACTCTTCTCCGGGGGAGTCGCTCGACGCGGAGGTGTCAGAGCGAAGAGCAGGAATTCACCCTCACGCTCGACGATGCGCCGCTGAAGATCCACGCCGCGACCGTAACGGACAGATGACAGACCCGTCGTACGTCGTGGCCACTCAGCGCAGCAGGACCGGCTCTTCGAGCGCTGGGAGCTGCGCCACCCTTGACGTCGAACCATCTCTGCTACACCATGTAGCCATGGCTTCGACTATTAGCCAAGCCGCACGTGTGAGTGCCCGCCGCAACGCGACCATCGACCAGGCGCTCGACCACGCGCAGGCCATCGTGGCCGAGCAGGGAGCCGGCGCCGTCACCGTCTCGGAGATCGCTCGGCGCCTCGGGATGCGGGCGCCATCGCTGTACAAGTACTTCCCCTCCCTGCATTCCATCTACGACGCCCTCGTGGCACGAGGCAACGCGCAGGTGACGGCATACATCCAGGCGGCCACCAAGGACGCCCGCCCGGGCCTGCAGCGCACCCTGGCATCAAGTCGCGCCATGGTGCGATGGTCGATGCGAGAGCCTGGTCTGGCGCCGCTCCTGTACTGGCGTCCCATCCCGGGTTTCGTGCCGAGCCCGGAGTCCCTCGAGCCCAGCCAGCAGATGTGGCAGCAGTGGCGCCAGGATCTGACGATCGCAGTCCACGATGGCGACCTCGCGAGCTCGGCCGACACCGACGAGGCCATGCGGATGCTGACCGTGCTGCTCTCTGGCATCTGCTCGCAGCAAATGGCGAACCAGCCCGGCGCGTCCTATGACGACGGCGTCTTCAGCAGCCTCACCGAGCCTGCGCTCGAGATGTTCGTTGCTCACCACCAGCCCGGAGAAGTCAGCCCAGAGAAGTCAGCCCAGTGAAGTCAGCGAAGGGAAGGAACCATCATGAGACAGCAGTTCAGCCATGACAGCGTGAGCCGGTACGTCGAGGCGCCACCTCAGGTGATCTATGACCTCGTCTCCAACGTCAGCAACACACCGAGGCTCTCCGACGACATCGTCAGCTGCACCTGGGTCGACGGAGCGACGGGACCGGCGGTGGGTGCTCGGTTCAAAGCGGTCAACGACGGCCGTGGAAAGCCCAACTGGAGCAACAAACCCATCGTCACGGTGGCTGACCCCGGCCGGGAGTTCGTCTTCGCCCGCACCGAACCGTTCGCCGGCACGGTGCAGTGGCGCTACGTGCTCACCCCCGAGGGCACCGGGACGACGGTCACCGAGTCCTATGCCGTCGTCCGGCCCCTCACCTTGGTCGGCTGGTTCGTCATCGGCGTGCTGTACGGCCGCAAGGACCGGCAGACCGAGCTCCGCGCGAGCATGACCAGCACTCTCGATCGCATCGCCGAGGCGGTGGGCGCGCAACAACAGGTGTGAGGCGAAGTCCCAACCGGGGTTCAGCTGACGACGACGTCCACGGCAGGCGCGCCTTGGAGACGGCGGTCGGTGGTGACCAAGGGAAGATCACGGATGACGGCCAGCTGGACGTACAAAGCGTCAACGAGCCGCAGCCGGTGGCGTCGTGACCAGGTCCCGATGAGAAGTTCGCCCACATCGTGGCGCTGGATCGGAGCCGTGACGAGGTCACGGAGCCTCGTCGACCGCGAGGTCGCGGTGTTGCGCGGACAGCTCACGCAGTGCGGCCAGTGCCTTGTACGCGTCGGCCTCGGGCACGAAGAGGTGATCGTGGTAGTAGCCCGCCACGACGTTGCAGCTGACACCGGCGGCTGCGAGAGCGGAGCTGAACGCCCCGGTGAGCCCGACACCGTCCAGTGAGCTGTGCAGGCGCAGTGTGATGCGCTTCATCGGAACATCAACGGGCCAACCGTGCTGACGCGCCTGCTCGTCAGTCACGATCAAGGTCAGCCCTTCGTCCTCGTGGAACGCCATCAACGGCACCAGCCGTTCCGGCGTTCGGTTGATGGTCACGAACACGTAGGTAGGTGACCCCAGATCTGGCGACATCTGGGCGAGCATCTGGTCCAGTGCCGTGACGGGCATCGCAGCCTCCGTTGTCGGTGAGTGGTCGTCTACCGTCATACAGCTCAGTGGCCATCGCTGCGTTGGTTCTCACCAGGCGATGCCGACTGCGGCCTTGAACGTGCGTTCGTCGTCAATCATGGCCAGCATCGCGTTGGCGACGTCGGCACGGCTGATCCTGCTGCCGCGTGGGAGGTTGGCACCGATGGCGCTCCGGTATCCTCCGATGACCTCGCGGTCGACCAGCCGCGGCGGCCGCACCGCCGTCCAGTCGTGTCCGCTCCGAGCCAGATCGCCTTCCATCTCGCGCAGGTCGCGATAGTGCGAGCGGAGGATTCTGCCGATCAGCGGATACATCAATCTACGCGAGACGAGCGTGTCGTCGGGGGGTGGCGGGCCGACCGGTGCGGCACTGACGACCAGGATCCGGTGCACGCCGGAGCGCTCCATCGAGCACAGCAGCACGCGAGTCAGCGGAGCCACGATGCCGGCGTCACCGAACCGGCGCGGACCGAGCGCGGACAGCACAGCGTCGCGTCCACTCATCGTCTCGGCCAACACCTGCGAGTCGTGCAACCGCTCCGTCTCGACCAGTCGCACCGCGGCGGGCCGGTCCTCCACGTCGCGACCTCGACGCACGACCGCTGTGACGTCGTAGCCGGCTGCCACCCCTTGGCGGACGACCTCTCCGCCGATCCGGCCGCTTGCTCCGAACACGGTGATCTTCATGATGGAGTCCTTCCGTTACCTCTGCCTCGCTGGACACGTCGAAGGGGAAGACGGATGACCGACCGGGAAGGTAACCAGATGAGCGAGGAGCTGGCCGCGGCGTTCGAGCGAGAACGCCCGCGCTTGCGGGGGGTCGCCTACCGAATGCTCGGCTCGCTGGCCGATGCCGACGACGCGGTTCAGGACGCCTGGCTGCGCCTGGCCCGGAGCGACCACGAGGAGGTGCGCAATCTCGGTGCGTGGCTGACCACCGTGGTGGCACGGGTGGCCCTGGACCTGCTACGGGCCCGGCACACCCGACGCGAGGACCGTTTGGAGGACGCAGTCCTGTCCTGGCCTGAAGCGGTCCTCAGCCCCGCGGGAGCCATCGATCCCGAGCAGCAGGCGCTGCTGGCGGACTCCGTGGGACTGGCGCTGATGGTCGTGCTCGAAACGCTGTCCCCGGCCGAGCGGCTGGCGTTCGTGCTCCATGACCTCTTCGCGGTGCCCTTCGCCGAGATCGGACCGATGCTGGATCGGTCCGAGGACGCCGCGAAGATGCTCGCCAGCCGCGCCCGCCGCCGACTGCAAGGAACCAGCCAGTCGGCAACCGACAGGTCGCGACAAGTTGAGGTTCTCGCAGCGTTCCAAGCTGCAGCCCGAGCGGGCGACTTCGACGCACTGGTCGCCGTGCTCCACCCGGATGTGGAGGTCCACAGCGACATCGGCGCGCCGCGCACTGCGGGCGTCGAGCCTGCTGCGCGGCTGGCGATGTCTTTCCGCCGCTTCGCGGACTCCGGACAACCGGTGCTCGTCAACGGCGCCCCGGGCATCCTCGTGCTTCCCGGAGGTGGGCCGCCGTACGCGCTCCTCGCGTTCACCATGAGCGACCGACTGATCACGCGCATAGACGTCGTCGCTGCCCCCGAGCGCCTGGCCCGCCTCGACCTGTCGGCGTTGCGGTGACGTCGATCAGGGCCGGGCGGTCCGATCAGGTGTGGGCGCAGGGAGCTGAACTCCGGTCTGCTCGACGAGGGATGTCAGGAGCCGGTTCTGGAGCTTGTGTCGTGCACGGCGCGGTGGGGCTTCTCGATTCTCTGGTGGTGCCAGTAGCGGCCACTGACGAGAGCCTCGGGGTCGTCGGTGGTTGCGAGCCAGGCCTGGGTGACGTGGGCCAGGGCGAGGTCGTCACTCGCGCCGGTGCCGCCCATCTTGGTGGGCACCCAGCCGGGGTCTACCGCGTGCGCCAGGACGTCCGGCCTGAGGCGGGCGACGGCGGCCATGAGTGTGGTGACGAACAGCTTGGCGTCGGAGTACGAGCGCGTCTGGCGATCGCCGGTCCAGTCGACGCCGACGAGGTCGGGCTGGCCGCCGCGGTGCATGCCGCTGGAGAGATAGACGTGCCGCGACGCGGGGATGAGAGCGGTCATCAGGTACGGCGCTGTGACGTTGACCGGCAGAACCGGACCCTGCGTGATGCCCGCGTTGTGGACGACGGCGTCGAACGGGCCCAGCGCATCGGCCTGCTCGACCAGGCGGTGGACCTGGTCGAGGTCGGCGAGGTCGCCGACGACGGCCTCGGCCCCGCGGTCGAGGAGGGGCTGGACGGCGGCCAGCCGGGCCGGGGTGCGGGCGTGCACGACGACCCGGTGGTCCTCGTCGAGGAGCGCCTCGGCGGTGTTGCGGCCGACGCCGTCGGTGGAGCCGGTGATCAGGATCCTTGCCATGGTTCGATTCCCTTCCCATGCAGTCGCTGCGGTTCGCCAGGCGGAGACGATGCGGTCGCCCCCGTCATCGGGCCGGAGCCGGCCATCGTCGGGCTCATGTTGGTGCACGCACGGTCAGTCGAAGGCGCCCATCGACACGTGCTTGGCAGGAGACGGAGGCAAGGTCTGCAACGCGAGCCCAGGTGCGACTCGAGGCACTGCGCAGGTTGACGCCGACGACGACTCCGACCTCTGCTGCGTGGGCCGCAAGCACCCCCGCGTCGCTGTCCTCGAACACCACACAGTCGCTCGTCGGCAGACCCAGTCGCGCCGCTGCGGCCCGGTAGCCGTCGGGCGCGGGCTTTCCGGCCTGGACATCGTCGGCTGTGATGAGCACCGGCGGATCGGGTAGGCCGGCTGCCTGCAGCCTTGCCGAAGCCAGAGCCGCAGTAGCCGAGGTGACCACCGCCCATGGCATTCCGTCCAGTCTGCGCAGCAGAGCCAGGGCACCGGGGAGGGCCTGTACGTCGTCGGCAGCGGACAGCTCGAGGTCGTTGATGCGGCCAAGCGCCTCGACACGTTCTGCACCTGTGACGAGCAAGGCGACGGTGTCCTCGGCACGTCGTCCGTGGACCTGGTCAAGGACCGTCTGGGGGTCGAGGCGGCGTTCACGTGCCCAGGTGCTCCACGCGTGGATCACGCTCGCGTCGGAGTCGACCAGGACGCCGTCGCTGTCGAACAGCAGAGCGCCCACGTCCACGCTTCGGGCACTGGGGTTCCCGGAGACCGGCATCGACGCACTCATTCGGCGGGCTTGTTGCGGTATCGGCCTACAAGCTCGGGGGCAGCAGCCTGCATCCTCACGGGGGGCAGGTTCTTCGCCAGCAGCGTCAGGTCATCTAGGACCATGTCACCGATCTCGAAGAAGGCCGACGGGATCCCTCCCGCGCGGTGGGCCGAGAGGACGAAGCCCTCGGTGCTGCGTGCTGGGTGGTCACCCGGCAGAGGCTCCTCCGGCCACACGTCGACGGCGGCAAGGAACTGGCCCGCTGCCACTCGGGCGACCAGGGCGTCGTAGTCGACCATGGCTGCGCGGCTGACGAGCACCACCCTGGCCCCGTGTCTGATCAGACCCAGCCGTTCGTCGTCGAGAAGCTTCTGGTTGGCATCGGTGACGGCCGCCAGCACGAAGAGGAACTGGCTGGTTGCCAGCACTTCTTCGAGTCCGGCCGGTTCGAGGCCCGCCTGACGCAGGGTGGCAGCGGGGAGCCACGGGTCGAACACGCGGATTCGTGGTCCGAACCCGTCGAGCAGGGGACGGAGTGCGCGTCCGAGGTTGCCGTAGCCGATCAGCCCTACGTCGGCTTGCCGCAACACCACAGAGTCACCGTTTCCCTCACCGAGGTAGCGCTCCCGGCCTTCACGGAAGGCCCGATCCTCACGTGAGATGCCACGCGCGAGGTCGAGGGCCAGACCGAGGGAGTACTCAGCCACCGGTTGCGCATAGGCGGGTCCGCAGCCCACAACGCGGACGCCGCGCTTGAATGCGGTCGGATAGTCGATGTTCGGGTAGAAGTTCCCCTCGACGTTCATGATGACGCGCAACGTGTCGGCTCTGAGCAACCGTTCCTTGGGCAAGTCCGTCTGCCCGACGATGGCGAAGGTGTCGGGCAGCAGCTCGTCGAGCGCGTCAGGGTCACCCTTCACGTCGTGGACCTCGAACTCGTGGTGAAGACGTTCGAGCGCCTCGCCAGTGAAGATGCGGCCGATCGGCTGAGGTGCGGTGTCCAGCACCACGACGCGGCGCTCGGACCGCCGCTGAGCGGGGTTTGACATGTCGCTCCTTCCTAGAGCCCTGGAGAATCTCTCGATCATCTCCTGCACCTCTGTAGCCCCAGGGGCGTGCCCATCTCGCGCGCGATGTACATGCGGCGCTGCGGCCGCGGAGTGACCTTCCCCCTGCCCGTCGCGGACGTTGCAGGGGTACGCCCGGGGCACTCATGTTGCGAGGGGACACTTCCTCGGATCAGCGATTCCGCAGGTCAAGGGGTGTCCAAGTGGTGGAGCTGAGGGGATTCGAACCCCTGACCTTCTCATTGCGAACGACCCCAATGCGCGCTGGCACACATGTTTCACACCTGTCGAGCAACGAATGCAACCATTGGAATCCACTCCTTTCGACACGGGGGTACGCCGGGGGTACACGCTCGCGAGGGTGTCTGTGGTCCGTTCCGCCTTTTCAACTGCCTGCTGAACGTGACCTCGACCCCGACGAGCCCCATGGTCGCACGCAGTGCCACCTGGGAGGCCGCGACTCCTGCCCCACTCGTGTCGCTCGCACCGTGCTGCTCTCCGCCCACTAAGAACCACCGTCCAAGGGCCTTGTTCTCGGGACCACCCCGTTGCGAACGCAGCGTGGAACGACTTGGCTCGATGACAGTGGCCGTTACCCGTTCGCGCCCAACGACGTGACGAGCGACACCCCGCCACATCAACCCGCGGGAGCACACGGTGGATCGCAGGTAGGAACCCCCTCAGATCACACGCAGCCTCGCAAGGAGAAGTGATTGGGGGACGGATTTAGAGTCCGGCTGCTGCCTGCTGTTTACCAGTCATCCCGCTCAATGCGGCGGTTCTTGCCCACGTATTACCCGCGGAGGACCGCAGTCAGCCGCTGTCCCCACGCGGTCGGCTCCGGATGCTAGCGCGCGCTGACGGTTGTGGTGACGGTGCCCTCCATGTCGGCGATGCGCTCGGCGGCGCCTTCGTCCAGGCGGCCGAGGATCACGATGCCGGCGTAGTACGACTGGTCGCCGTAGTAGAGGACGAGGTCGTTGCCGGGGGCGTAGTAGCCGACGTCTCCGACGTCGGGGTCCGCGCCTTCTGGCTGGCCCTGCAATGACAGGGGTGAGGGAAGGCGACCGGTCTTCTCGACCGAGCCGTGGTCGCGCATGCTCAGCGTGGTCGGGAGGAGCTCGACGAGGTCGCGACTGGCCGGGGAGTCCTCGAGGGTGGCTTGGAAGTCCTGGTCGTCGATGGTGACCTGTATTCTCACGTCGTCCTCCTGGGCGGGGTGCTGTGTGTTGACAGACTCAGGTGTGCTCGTTGAGCTTGCGCCGGACGACTCGCTGGCGTTCCCTCCAGTCGCCGAGCCGGTGTCTGTTGTGCCAGCTGGGTCGTCGTCACCGCAGGCCGCCATCGCCGGACCAGCGAAAGCGAACATCAGCGTCGCGATGGCGAGCCGCTTCCTGGTCATGGGTGTTCCTCCGGGTTCCGCTTCTGGCGTTGCAGGTCTACGGGGTGATCAGAACCTTCAGCGCTCGACGGTCGGCCATGGCCTGGTAGCCCTCGGGCACGCCGTCCAGGCCGATGGTGGAGTCGAAGACCTTGCCGGGCTGGATCGAGCCGTCAAGGACGTCGGGCAGCAGCTCCTCGACGTACGCGCGGGTGGGTGCGGGGCCGCCGGTGAGGGTGATGTTGCCGCCGAACAGGCTGGTGAACCCGACCGGTGCCTGGTCGTACTGGGGCACACCGACCCGGCTGATGGTGCCGCCTGGGCGGACCACGCCGAACGCCTGCTCGTAGGCCGGGAGGTGACCGACGGCCTCCAGGACCACGTGGGTGCCATGTCCCCCGGTGAGGTCACGGACGGCCTGCACGCCTTCCGCTCCGCGGGTGGCGACCACGTCGGTCGCCCCGAACTCGCGTCCGAGGTCGGTGCGGGCAGTGTGCCGACCCATCAGAATGATCTGCTCGGCCCCCAGCCGCTTGGCGGAGAGCACCGCCAGCAGACCCACGGCACCGTCTCCGATGACGGTCACGCTCATGCCCGGCTCGACGCCCCCTCTGATGGCGGCGTGGTAGCCGGTGCCGAGGACGTCGGAGAGGGTCAGCAGCGAGGGCATCAGCGACGGGTCCGGCGCGGCGGGGAGCTTCGCCAACGTGCCGTCGGCCAACGGGACCCGAATGGCCTCGGCCTGTCCGCCCTCGTCAGGCAGGGTGTCCCAGAAGCCTCCTCGCACGCACGAGGTCTGCAGCCCTGCCCGGCAGAACTGACAGGTGCCGCACGAGTAAGCGAACGGCGCGACCACGAGGTCACCCTTGCGGACCGTGGTGACCTCCGAGCCGGTGTCCTCGACGACCCCGATGAACTCATGACCCACGTGCACCGGGCCGTCAGCGGACGACATCGATGCGTACGGGTGGAGGTCGCTCCCGCAGATGCAGGACGCAGTGATCCGCACCAACGCGTCGGTCGGCTCCTCTACCTTCGGGTCCGGCACGTCCTCGACCCGCACGTCTCCAGCTTTGTACATCAGCGTTGCTCTCATGTCCCCAAGTGAAGCCGACTCCCCGCGCACGTGGGAGTCCCTATCAATGGGTGTACTGACAGGGCACCCCTGACGGCTGTTGCTGGGGCATGGAAGCCGCCTAGTCTGAGGGGCGTGGACAACCGTCTCGAAGTGCGCGAGTTCCTCACCACCCGCCGCGCTCGCCTCGCCCCGGACGACGCTGGCATCCCCGCTCTCGGCACTCGCCGCGTGCCCGGGCTGCGGCGCAGTGAGGTCGCAACGATCGCCGGGCTCAGCGTCGAGTACTACGCCAAGCTCGAGCGCGGCCAGATCGCCGGCGCGTCGGCCGGTGTCCTGGACGCACTCGCCGGGGCACTTCAGCTCGACGACACCGAACGGGCGCACTTGTTCGACCTGGCCCGCGCCGCTGACGGCGTCCCTACCTCGGGCCGCTCCCGCCGCCGTACGCCGAGCAAGTCCGCGTCCCGGCCGAGCCTGCAGTGGGCGCTCCAGGCGATCACCGACGCAGTGGCGTTCGTTCGTGACCCCCACCAGAACCTGCTCGCCACCAACACGTTGGGCCGCGCGTTCTACGCACCGGTGATCGGAGACGCAGGACGCACCCCGAACCTCGCCAGGTTCCAGTTCCTGGATGCCGCGTCCCACGACTTCTACCCCGACTGGGACCTGTTCGCGCAGATGTGTGTGGCCATCATCCGCACCGAGGCCGGCCGCGACCCTCACGACCGCGGCCTCCAGGACCTGGTCGGAGAGCTCTCCACCCGCAGCGAGGTGTTCCGCCGCCTGTGGGCCGACCACAACGTCCGCACCCATGGCGCCGGAACCAAACGCTTCCACCACCCTGTCGTCGGAGACCTCACGCTGGCCTACGAGGAGCTCGCCATCACCGCCGAGCCCGGACTAGTGCTGATGGTCTACACCGCCGAACCCGGCTCGCCCTCAGCAGAAGGCCTTCAGCTCCTCGCGTCCTGGGCGGCACCTGCCGAGACCTCCCGCACAACGCCTGGCAATCCTTGATAGGGGCCTTGGCCAGGGATCATCGGCAGCGGCCTCACTCTCACGTGTGAGCCCTGGCGCGACGCCCCATCCCCTGCTGACAGGATCGCGTTCCGGTCAGCGGAGAGTGTCGATGTCGATGACGAACCGATAGCGAACGTCCGACGTCAGGACTCGGTCGTAAGCTTCGTTGATCCGATCGGCGGCAATCAGCTCAACCTCTGACCCCAGACCGTGCTCCGCACAGAATGCGAGCATCTCCTGGGTCTCCCCTATGCCGCCAGTTGCGGAACCGGCGAGAGACCGGCGTCCGGCAAGCAGGTTGACGACTTCAAGGGCCAGGGGCTCGGCCGGCGCTCCCAGGTTGACCATGGTGCCGTCAACCCTGAGGAGGGCCAGAAAAGTGTTGAGGTCGAGCTTCGCGCTCACCGTGTTCAAGATGATGTCGAAGCTCTTGCCCAGCTTCGTGAATGTCTCGGGGTCCCTGGTGGCGTAGTACTGGTCTGCGCCCAACCGCATTCCGTCGTCATGCTTGGTGAGCGTCTGAGATAGCACCGTGACCTCGGCGCCCATGGCGTGGGCGAACTTCACGGCCATGTGCCCGAGGCCGCCCATGCCGACGACAGCGACCCGCTTACCGGGCGCCGCACCCCAGTGGCGCAGCGGCGAGTAGGTGGTTATCCCGGCGCACAGCAGCGGTGCCGCGGTCTCGATGGGGATACCGTCGGGAATGGCCAGGACGAAGTCTTCGACGACGACGACGTGGGTCGAGTAGCCGCCCTGCGTAATGGTCCCGTCTCTGTCGAGACTTGCGTATGCCTGGACGTTGCCCTCCGCGCAGTACTGCTCCTGCCCACCAAGGCAGTATTCGCATGCGCCACAGGAGTCGACCATGGTGCCGACGCCGACGTGGTCGCCCACCTGGTGCCTGGTGACGTCTGAGCCGATCTCGGCAACCGTGCCGACCATCTCGTGCCCCACAGTCAGGGGGTATGTCTGCGGTCCCCAGTCCCCACGAACGGTGTGGATGTCGGAGTGACACACCCCCGAGTACCTCAGGTCGATGAGGACATCACGTGGGCCGACGTCGCGACGTGTGATCGTCGTCCTGACGAGAGGATCCGTGGGCGATGGTGCGGCGTAGGCCTTGACGGTGAGCATTCACATCCTTTTCACAACTCGAAGCGAACTGACTTATTGACTCTTTCGATACTGCCTGTTTATTGTATGACCGAACCGGCCTGTGTCAATCGTCACTCACGCCGAAGGTCCGCGTCTGCCGCGACGTGCGCGGGCGTCAGACCTGTCCCGCTAGAGGAGATCGCATGACCCATACCGTGTCCCCCGCCTCCCCGACGACGAGTGGGGACGGGGGCGCCCCGCCGGCCGATCCGACGATCGCCCGGCGCAACCGTCACATGACACTCAACTACCCACGGTTCGACATCACGATCATCGAGGGCCATGGCTGCGAGTTGATCGACTCGACCGGGAAGCGCTACCTGGACCTCTTCTCCGGGCATGGCGCCACGATCCTCGGCCATGCCCATCCCGAGCTGATCGCCGCCGCCACGGAGCAGGCCGCCAAGCTCTGGCACGTGGGCAACTTCCTGGACACCGATCCAGCGACCTTGCTCGCTGAAGCCATCGCACGGCACGGATTCGACGGTCGTAGCTACTTCGGCCACAGCGGTTCAGATGCCAACGAGACAGCGTTCAAGCTGACTCGGCTCTACGGCCGGCGAGAGGGAGGCGATCGCTACAAGATCTTGGCCACCGATCACGCCTTCCACGGCCGAGGCTTCGCCGCGATGAACGCCACAAGCGGTGACAAGGCACGCAAGGGTTACCAACCCTTCCTCGATGGGTTCTCTCACGTTCCCTACAACGACCTGGGTGCGATGGAAGCGGCGATCGACGACAAGACGGTCGCCATCATCGTCGAGCCGATCCAAGGCGAAGGGGGCGTCAACGTTCCTGACGACGATTACCTGCCAGGGCTCCGGCGGCTCTGCGACCAGCACGACCTTCTCCTCATCTTCGATGAGGTCTGGACGGGCTGCGGCCGCACCGGCCGATGGTTCGCGCATCAGCACGCGAGCGTCAGGCCCGACATCATGACTCTCGGCAAGGCCGTGGGCGCCGGACTTCCCGTGGGGGTCATGTGTGCGGACGAGAGGATCGCGGACCTCTTCACGCTCGAGTCCTACGGCGGCGTGGCGCAGGCGTCGACACTCGGTGGCAGCTGTATTCCCATGGCGGTGTCAACGCGCATGTTCGAGGTCATCGATCGCGATGGGCTGGTGGACCGCGCTGGCGTGCTGGGCGAGGGGCTGATGACTGCGTTGCGTGGCCGGTCGGACAAGCTGCCCATCAAGGATGTTCGCGGTCGAGGCCTCTTCGTCGGCATCGAGCTGGACGACGCATACCCCAGCACCGCCATGGAGGTGGTGCGCGAAGCATTGAAGCGCGGAGTGCTGCTGGGGGCAGCGGGCGACCGAATCCTTCGGGTCGCTCCGCCTCTTATCGTCGACGAGGCTCAGCTCGACCGCGGCGTCGAGATGATCGCGGAAGTGCTGGGTTCCTGACGACCACGTCGCTGACACCTGGCTCCACACACTGCACAGGTGGACCCGCCCGTGCCTCCCAAGGAGAACAATGCAGACGAAGACCCGGAAACTGGCCGGCGGCGCCATCGGCAACATCGGCGAGCAGTTCGACTTCTCGCTGTTTGCACTGACCGCGCCCACCCTCGCCGCCAACTTCTTCCCTGGATCGAACCACCTGGCCGCGCTGCTGAACACGTTCGCGGTATACGCGCTCGCCTTCGTCGCCCGACCCCTGGGCGGGGTGCTGTTCGGCTACGTCGGCGACCGCTTCGGTCGCATCGCCGTGCTCACCTGGACGGTGGTGCTGATGGGCTTGGGCACGGTGCTGGTGGGCCTCATCGGCCAGGTGCCCGCGCGCGCCGTGGTCGAGAACGGCGACGCCATCCATCCCGGCGACCAGCTGAAGGTGACTTGCACGCACGATGCGACATTGCGCCAGCAGCTGCCGGAACTGGCCAAGCTGCCGCCGCGCTACGTCTCGACGGTCGTCGTCGAGCCCGCGGACGACGAGCGGGCGCTCTACGCGGCGGCGATGACCGCGCTGCGCGCCGCGACCGAGCCTCGGAC